>CAXXRY010000045.1:0-61504 GCA_963668335.2 Aminobacteriaceae bacterium
ACAACGGAGAGTGTGACGGCGGTGTCCGAACTCAATGCGATGACGTTCGAGAGAAGAAGGTGAAGAATGTTCTCTATCTGCGTTTCGTTTCCTCTCACCAAGCGGGGGATGGAGGAGTCGATGTCCAGCGTAATGCGGGGTTTCCTTTTTCGAATGCGTTGATGAAGCGCTTTCAGGACTTCCGCACAGAGGTCGGCGACAGAAAAAACGCTCTCTTCCGCCGAGGCGTTTTTTTGTGTTGACGAGGGGCGCGGCGTCTCAGTTGCACAACGGCTGTACTGGGCGTTCCACGGCATAAAAGATGGACGTTTGGCCTGTTTCATATAAGTGACTCCGATCTGATGCTCTCGCGCAGGAGATAGCGTTTCAACGGCCTTCCGGGGCCGTTGTATTCGAACTGGATTCTGACGGCGCCTGTCTTGGAGAGGTGGTCGAGGTATCTCCATGCGGTGGAACGCGAAATAGAAAGGCGGGTGCAAATATCTTCGGCAGAAAGTCCTTTGTCGTTGGTCAGTTCTTTCATTACAAGCGAGAGCGTTCCAGGCTGCAGGCCTTTTGGCAGCCTCTCGCTCCTTCCTCCGGATGTATTTGCGGCGGCGGTTTCAAAAATCGTATCCAACGCTTCCTGGGTCGTCTCTTCGGTATTCCATGGCATTTTCGTCCGATGCTCAAGGTAGGCTTCGAGAGACGTCCGGAAGCGTTTCAGCGAGTAGGGTTTGATCATGTAGTCGAATGCTCCGAGCAGTTTTGCCTGCGAGACCAGTTCCGGCTGTCTGCCCGCCGAGACGAGTATAACGTCGGAAACGTTTCCATCGGCGCGGAGTTTTTTCAGCGCGTCGAGTCCGGAAAGACGAGGCATGAAAATATCCATGACGATGAGATCGGCTGAAGACGACTCAAAAAAACGCACCAGCTCCATACCGTCGCCGACGGTCCCGGCAACAGAAAAGCCGCGCACTTGCTGAATCGTTTGCACATGAAGGCTGCATACCATCGGATCGTCCTCGGCTACGAGAACTCTGACGGGTAGTCTTCGTTTCGCCATTTTCCTCACCTCTTGATTGAATTATATGCTCTCGTTCCGCGTTCGTAAACACAATGAACAAAAAGAAAATCAATGAACAAAACTCTTGCTTTTTTAAGGCTTGTGATTCAAAATAAATAATACACAAATTGCATTCTCGGTTCGGTTGATGAACTTCCCCACGCACTGGTTCCGCTTCCCGAAAGCCTGCCCCGGGTTTTCGACGAGGAGCGGAACCCTCTTTTTGTCTGGGAACCGCTCTTCCTGCTTGACTTTCGCCGTCCGGCAATGCATTATTGAGACGCTTAAAGGAGGGGTCTTGATGACGAATTTTGTGCAGTCTGTTGCGCCGTACATTCTGTATACGTGTTCGCTCGTTCTTCTTCCGCTCGGGATCAATCGCTTCCGGGCGGGCAGTCCTGTAAAGGGGTTTCTCGATTTTGTGGGCGCCGGGGTGATTGCCGTCATGGCCTGGAGTCTTGCGAACCCCTGAGCACAGAGGGCATGCTTCGTGTTTTCAGCATTTTGTACGTTTCTTTTTCCCTTTTCTATGGTACACTCTGTCCGTTTTTCCAAATTCCGTGCAGGATCATTTTAGGGAGGTTTTTGAATGAGTCATTTGAGAAAAGTATGTGTGTCATCGCTGCTGCTCCTTGTTCTTTTGGCGTCGGCTGCGGCTGCGACCGAGGCGAAGCCCGAGGCTGCCAAGGCGGAAGCGCCTTCCGCCCCCGTCGAAGAGAAGGCCGCCGCTCCTGATCCCGAGACTGTGCTCGCTACAGTCGGGTCGGCCGAGATCAAGCAGAAGGACGTTGCCGCGATTATCGGCCGTCTCGATCCTCAGAGAGCTGCAATGTACGATAACGAGATGGGGCGCCGCGCGATTCTTGAGGAGCTTGTCAACATGGAGCTTTTCTCCCTGCTCGGGGCTGATCTTGGGGTGGAGAAGGATCCCAAGTTCGTCGAGACCATGAACGAAGTCCGGAAGGACGTCACACGCCAGTTCGCAGTCGAGGCGATTATGAAGGACGTGGCCGTCTCCGACGACGAGATCGCCGCTTACTACGAGAAGAATAAGGAGAACTTCAAGGTTCCCGAGACTGTCCGCGCGAGCCATATCCTGGTCGCCGACGAGGACCAAATGAAGAAAGTGCGCTCCGATCTCGACGCGGGAATGTCCTTCGAGGATGCTGCGCGGAAACACTCTTCCTGCCCTTCAAAGGAGCAGGGAGGCGACCTGGGCTACTTCTCGAAGGAGCAGATGGTGCCCGAGTTCGGCAACGCAGCTTTCGCGATGAAGGTCGGCGACATCTCCCCCGAACCTGTAAAGACGCAGTTCGGCCTGCACCTGATCAAGCTTGTTGATAAGAAAGAGGCCTCCGTACGTTCCCTTGATGAAGTGCGGGCGCAGATTTCCGAGTCCCTCCTGAACGAAAAGAAGGCCGGCGTCTACAATGAGCAGCTGGCGAAGCTCCGTGAAAAGCACCAGGTTGTCATCGTGGGAGAGAAGAAAGAAGAAGCCAAAGAAGAAAAGAAGTAGTTTACAGATCTCTTGTGAATCGAAAAAAGGGCAGGAACCGATGTTCTACGGTCTCCTGCTCTTTTTTTGCACTGGCGTTCAGGTCGTCATTTCCCAATATCGGACCAGAAGCAGTATCTGTTTTTTCCACGCTCTTTGGCCTTGTACATGGCCATGTCAGCGCATCTCATAAGGTCCTGCGTTGTCGGACCGTCCTCCGGAAAGCGGCTGATGCCGATACTTGCAGTGATGGAGACGGAGGTCTCTCCGAGGTGGATCGGCTCGGATATGCCCTGCAGAAGCCTTTTGGCGTATTCGGCGAGCCGTTCCTCCGATGCCGGTGAAGAGATGATGACCGTGAATTCGTCTCCCCCCATTCGTGCTACCGTACTCTCTTCACCCATTTCTTTGGTTATTCTGCGGGCCGCTTCTTGCAACAGGCTATCTCCGCTGTCGTGTCCGAGGGTATCGTTGATGTTCTTAAAGCCGTCGAGATCCATAAAAAAGACCGCTAGAGATTCTCCCCTCGTGACGGCTTCGAGCAGGCGAGAGTGAAAAAGCTCCCTGTTCGCAAGACCGGTGAGCGCATCGTGCCATGCGCGGTAGCGAATCTCCGCTTCCATTCGTTTTCTCTCGACAATCTCCCGGCGAAGGTCCTCGTTTGTTCTGGCGAGCTCCTTTGTCCGTGCGGCCACTTCTTTTTCAAGGTTGTTGCGATAGAGCGACAACTCCTCTTTCGACTTCTCCAGAAAGTGGACTTTTTCCTGGAGTGCGAGATTGAGCATATTGATTTTTCGTAGAAGCAGGGTCGTGCCGATGACGCCTGATGTTGCCGACAGGACGATGGAGAGAAAGTCGGGGTAGGACGGCGTTTGTTTTGCTTCTTCTTCCTTCCCGAGAATCCCGATAAAGAGACCGAGCACTCGCGAGGCGGAAGCGAGCGCATGGAGGAAGACTCTGCGTGAGCGGTCTTGAGCGCCCACAATGACCGGTTTCTTTCTGCGAAGCGCCCATGCGACGGTGCGGTCGTCGATAAGCGGTTTTTTTTCTTGTTCAATGACGTGTATTTTTTCCGGCGGGTCGGCGTACGCAGGAGCGAGAGCCATGTCGTCGTCCTCGTCGGCGAGGAAGAATGCCATCGCCTCGAACGGCAGGAGCGCGCGAATCTTTTCCGCGGACTCCCGGAGAATCTCTTCCACGGACTCTATGCCGGTAAGCGACGCGGTGAAGGAACTGATGTCCAGGGCGACCTCAAGCGCTTCCATTGCAGCGCGTCGCTCCATGGTGAGAAAAACGATCCGTTCTTCGAGCTCGGGGATGGTCTGTTCGCCGTTCATAGCGCTCTCTCCTTTTTCCGCGAAAGAATTGCGTTTTTGTCCTTTTGTCGTTTATTATACTCTGCCGGAGAGGTATGATAGGATAGTAACGGTATGTTGTCTCAAGAAGCGCACGTCCCGGCAGGAATTCAATGTCTTTCCCGGGAAGCAAGGAGGTTTTGGAATGACTGAAGTGTTGCGAGAGAAGGAGCGCGTTCTTCCAAGTGAGTCTCTTCGTCCTCTCTTAGAAAAGACCGGCGCCGGGAAAATTCTTATGCCGGTGCTCCGGGTGATCAAGTACGGAGGAGGGCTCTGATGGATTATGTCGGACTTTTTCTCATCTTCTGCGCCCGCATTGTCGACGTAAGCTGCGGTACGGTGCGGATTCTCTTCCTCGTGAGGGGAAGAAGAGCGCTGGCGGCGATGATCGGCTTCGTCGAAGTCATGGTCTATCTTACCGCCCTGGGGCGCATCATCGGGGGCGGGCGCGAGATGAACTGGATCCAGATGGTGGTCTACTGCGCCGGCTTCTCCACGGGTAATTTCATCGGTTCCCTTTTGGAGGAAAAACTGATGAACGCCTATGTCTTCCTTGAACTCATCATGGACCGCACGGCCGAGACGAAAGCGATGGTCGATAATATCCGTGCTGACGGCTTCGGAGCGACGGTGCTTTACGGAAGAGGACGGGACGGTATCCGCACGATCGTGAAGATAATCTGCCGCAGAAAGGACGTGCCTGTCATCGTCGCACACACCCATAATAGAGGGTTCATCTGCATAAGCGACGTCAAGGGGTGTTCCGGCGGGCAATTCCGCTTTCAACGCAAGTAACTATTGGTGTATACCCCTGGTTTACGGAAGGAAGTGATGGAGCTTCATGAAGGACAGTCTGGGAGTTGTTCGCGAGAGGAACGTCGGAGAGATCGGCGCCCGTCGGGCGGGAACGTGTCCGGAGGGATACTGCGAGAAGACCCTTCGGCTCGAAAAAGAGCTGACCCGCTGGAAACGCGAGGAGGCCGTTCTGCGCGACATTGAGCGGCGATATCTTGCGCTGCTCGACAGCCCTCTCCTCATCCTGCTGATCCTCTCCGAGGGGAGAGTTCTCTTTATGAACAGGCGCGGCGAGGAGTTTTTCGGCTTTGCGCTTCGAGAGCGTCCCCGGTTTCTCCTTTCGGAGTATGCAGCGTCCGGGTATGCCTCGGCGCTGGAGAGCCTCTTCACGCCCGGCGCCGACGGCGCCGTCCGCGGAGGGCGCCTCGACTTCGCCGTTCGTTCGGAGGATGGACGGGAGCGGAGGATCGACTGCGCGTTCGTCCCCGGCATCTACCAAGGAGCGCCGGTTCTCCTGGGGGCGGGGTATGAGCTCCCGGAGAGCGGCGAGGAAATCTCGGAGACCGACTCGGTCGACGTGTTGCTCTCGGAAAGGGAGGATCTTCTTTTCTGTTCCATGAATACGGAGTACGTCCCGTCGTTCATGACCGAGGGCTTCAGAGATGTTTCCGTTCGCATCTGGGGAAGGAGTCCCGACCAGAATGAACCGCTTTTAAAGAGTCTCCCCTCCGATGAATATGGAGAATCGTTTCGCCTCGCGGCCGAGAGAGCGCGAGCAGGAGAAGTTGCCGAAACCACTTTCGAGGCGGGGGATTCCGTGTATGTCTGCTCTTTCGCTCCCGTCTACAGCAGGGAGGGAGAGCTGCTTGGAATCTCGTTGCTGTTGACCGACAGAACGGAACTTTGCCGGTTGGAGAGGGAGCGGTATGCAGAGGCTGCGAGCTTTCAGCGTCTTTTTGCCTCCTCAGGGAAAATGCTGCTGATCGCCTCCGAGGAGGACGGAAAGATACTTCGGGGGTCTCCCGCATTTCTCTCCCGGACAGGGTTTTCCGAGGCGGCGCTCTTGGGGCGCACGGAGTCGGATGTTGTCCTGTACGCGGATTCCATGCAACGGGAGTGGTGTATAAACGAACTGGAAGAGAACGCTTCTGTAGAGAATATCGAGGTCGAGATGCAGACGGCTTCCGGCGATCTCTTTCATGCCAGAGCGTCCGTAGCGAGGATTCTGCACGCTGGGCGCGCAAGTCTTCTCTTTGTTTTCCATGAAACAGTTACCGATCCCAAAGAGGAAGAGCTTGTTGCGACGAGCGAAGATGTGGATGTCGTCGACGAACAGGAGCGTATATCCGAAGCAATTCAAGAAGCCCCGGAAGCGGAAGAAAAAGAAAGCGTCGCGACATTTCGGGAAGACCGCTTCGAAGGTCTCGAACTCCCGGAGCTCCCCGATAGGCAATCGTTCATCGATTCCTCCCTCCTCCCGACGGAGGATATGAAGGACACGCCGCTTCGCTCCATGCTTGCCCAAAACGAGGATTCGCTGCTCTGCCTTCTGAACGAGGAATTCGTTCCAATTTTCATGACGAAGGGGTTTGAACATGTCTGTGAACCCCTCTGGGGGCGTCTTCCTGTTGAAGGGGAACCTCTCCTAAATCTTCTGTCCTCCGATGTTCAGGTCGAAGCGTTCCGTGTGGCGGCCGAGCGAGCACGGAACGGAGAGCGTACGAAGACGGGACAGGAGGCGGGCGACCGCTACTTCTCGATCTCCTTTTCACCGGTTGATGACTCCGAAGGCCGTTTTTCAGTCATTGCGCTCGCAGTGACCGACCTGACCGAATCCCGTGCGCGCGAGCGGGAGTGCCGCGTCCATGCGGACAACTTCCGGCGTCTTTTCTCCTCCTCTCCCGAGATGATGTTGATCTCCTCGGTGAAGGAGGGACGCGTGCTCCGCTGTAATCGCGCGTTCCTCTCCCGTATGGGATTCGCCGAAACCTCCGTGTTGGGGCGCACAGAGCAAGAACTGGACATTTACAACGGAGCGGGGCTGAGAGAGCGGCTGATGAAAGAGCTGGAGGACGCCGCATGTGTTGAGAATTTCGAGGTGCGGCTGAAATCATCCTCCGGCGAGGTCTTCCCCGGGCGGGTCACCATCGAGAGAATAGAGACGGAAGGGGCGGCGGCTCTTCTTTCTGTTTTCAGGGAGAGTATGAATAAAAAACAGCCTGAAGAGCGAAAACAGGCTGCTATGGATACGCTCTCCGGGATTCCCAGCCGTAGCGGCTTCGAACGTATTTTGAATACGGAGATTGAACGAGCGATGCGGTACAGGGGGAACATGTCGCTCATTCTGATAGACGTGGACGGCTTCGGCGCGCTGAACGAAACGCTCGGGCGGGAAGCCGGCGACAGAGTCCTCAAAGATTTCTGCGCCGCCGTCAAGAGCCGCATCCGTCCCACTGATTTTATCGGGCGCTGGGGCGGGGATGAATTCGCCGTGCTGACGCCCATGAGCGGGCCGCTCGCCTTCCAGATCGCGGAGGCGATACGCGACATGATATACAACTACAGGTTCCTTCCCGACAGAACGCTCTCCTCCAGCATGGGGGTCGCGGAGTTTCGTCGGAGCATGGATATGAATGAATTCGTAAATCGAGCGGAGGACGCGCTCGCCGAAGCAAAAAAAGCGGGAGGAAACAAAGCTGTCCTCGCGCCCTTCGTCCCCTGACGTCTCGTCTTTTTCGTCTGGAACGTCGGGGATGATACAACCGGAGGAGGAAGAATATGGGCAGGGTGCAGATTATTGTTGAGGGCATGACGGCAAGCGGCAAATCGACGGTGGTGAATCTCCTTTCCGAGCGGCTTGGACTGCGCGTTATGCCGGAGGAGTTTCGGGATCAGTACGATCTGCTGCGCCGTTTTCATCTGGAGCGGCGCTGGGCTTTCCCTATGCAGCTCAACTTCCTCGTGACGAGGTTCGCCCAGTATCTCTGCGCGTCGGAGTCCGACGAGTATATTCTCGACCGCAGCGTCTTCGGCGACAAGATCTACGCGACGCTCTACTACAAGCTGGGTTATTTCCGGGACAGCCAGTTCGGAACGTACCTGATGCTGTACGATTCGCTTCTGAAACATCTGGCCATGCCCAAGCTGATTATCGTGCTCTCCTGCCCGTTCGAAGAGATAATGCGGCGTATCCGTATGCGAGGACGCTCCGACGAGATAGAGGCGGGCGAGGAGTACTGGCGTTCTCTCTACGATGCATACTCGTCTTTCCTCGATTTCGTGCGCTCGGAGATAGGGCTTTCGACTACGCGATGCATGACCCTGGATCTGGGCGATCCCGCGTTCATTCACACTCCCGAAAGAGTGGAGCGTTTCATCGAGGAAGTATCGGAGGCAGTGGATGTGGGGGCGTCGGTAACGACGGGAGGCTAACGCGCATGGCGTTGCGAATATGCGAGTATTGCGGCAAGGCGTGGTTCGACGAGGGTGGGGAGAAGCAGGTCTCGCTCTGTCCTTCGTGTGCTCAGGAGGTGCAGGGTATTTACATGCTCGCATGGGGGTATCTGCGGGACAACACCGCGGAGGCGGGCAGACACCGGAAAGTCTCGATACAGCAGCTTGCCGACGAACTGGGGATAGATACGAAGGCGATCAACCTGCTTGTGAAGATGGGAAAGATACAGGTCGAGTCGTTTGCAGGCGAAAGGAACGCCGACGAGCTTGCGAGGAATCTTGAAATACTCAGGAAGCTCCGGAAAAATGTCAGAGGAAAGTCGAAATATGACAGAAGCGGGAGATAATGCCCTCTTCTCTTTTGGAAGATGGTTCGCACCCGGCCACATCCGACGAGTCCGGGAGCGTTGCAGAGGACGCTATGAAAGGAAGTGCGTCTCATGATGTACGATGTCATTATAGTGGGGTCCGGACCTGCCGGAATCTTTGCCGCCATGGAGTGTGTGCGGCAGGAAAAAAAGGTGCTGATCATCGACAAGGGGCGCTTGATCCGTGAACGCAAGTGCCCGATTGTCGAGGGGACGAGCAAGACCTGCTTGAACTGCTCTTCGTGCAGTATTGTCTCGGGGTGGGGCGGCGCGGGGTCGGCGTCCGACGGGAAGCTCACCCTCACGACAGGCTTCGGCGGCAACCTCGAGGAGAGCATCGGCGAAGATGCGCTCCTCGACATGATCGCGCACGTGGACAAAGTCTTCGTCCAGTACGGCGCCGACAACCACGCCTACGAACCATCGGGCGACATCGTCCGCGACACCATCAGGAAGGCCTCCAGCGTCGGGATCAAAATTCTGCCTGCGCGGATCCGACATATCGGCACGGATGCCTCGCGCGAAGTGCTCAACAATATGTATGAGGCGCTGAAACCGAAGTGCGACATTATGATGGGCACGTTCGTCGAGGATTTGCTGATAGAAAACGGACGCGCCTGCGGCGTCGTCCTTGCGGACGGAACCGTCCTCCGGAGCGGGAGTGTCATTGTCGCCCCGGGACGGGAGGGCGCTTCCTGGCTGGCGGGCGTCGTCGCGAGACTGAATATTCCCATCGCCTCCATGCCGGTGGATATCGGCGTGCGGGTGGAAGTTCCCGACAGCGTCTGCGAAGATCTCACACGGCACTTTTATGAGATCAAATGTCTGTACAACACGCCGACCTTCGACGACCGCTGCCGCACCTTCTGCATGAATCCGTCGGGATTCGTCGTCTACGAATACAACCAGGCGCACGACCTCGTCACCGTGAACGGCCACAGCCTGAAGAACGTGAAGTCCAGAAACACAAACTTCGCCATCCTGGTGACGAAGAACTTTACTCAGCCGTTCAACGACCCCATAGGGTACGCCACGCACGTCGCAAAATTAGCGAACATGCTCGCCGGAGGCGGAATTCTGGTGCAGCGCCTCGGAGATCTCCGGGACGGCAGGCGGTCGACGCAGTCGCGCATCGACCGCGGGATGATCACCCCGACGGCGAACGCGCAGCCGGGCGACTTGAGTCTTGTGCTGCCGCACCGCTATCTGACCGACGTCGTGGAATTCCTCGACGGCCTGAACTCCATCATGCCGGGTGTGAACCAGAACGATACGCTGCTCTACGGGGTGGAGATCAAGCTGTACTCGTTGCGGCTGGAGCTTCGGAAGAATCTGGAGGTGCCAATCATCGAACACCTCTTCATGGCCGGCGACGGGGCGGGCGTCAGCAGGGGAATCATACAGGCCGCGGCGAGCGGCGTCGTCGCGGCACGCGGTGCGCTGGCCTAGCGCCCGCCTGCTGAGGAGAAGGACAGATGCGAATCAAGACGGCTCCCGATGATTTTCGTGTGGAAGAGGTGCTTCACTTTGCTCCGGCGAAGAAGGAGGCGCCGTTCCGTGTCTTCCTGCTGGAGAAGGAGGGGTGGAACACCGCCGACGCACTTCAGGAAGCGGCGAAGGCCTGCGGCGTGCCGCTCGCCGAGATCCGCTCGGTAGGGAAGAAAGACCGGCACGCGCACACGCTCCAGCACGTCTCCGTGCCGTTGAAGTACGATCTTGCGTATAAGGGAAAGGGGGTTGTCATCCGTTTTGCGGGGTACTCCACGGCGCACCTGGCGCCGTCCGTGCTGAAAGGCAACCGTTTCTCCGCTGCGCTCCGCGACATGACCGCCGTGGAGGCCGGGGCGTGCGAGTCGCGACTGGAGCAGATCGCCGTACGCGGCTTCGCCAACTACTTCGACGACCAACGTTTCGGCAACGTGGGGGAGAAGGGAGAGTTTTTCGCCGAGATGCTGGTAAAAAGACGTTTCGGACCGGCCCTCAGGAAGTACTTCTCCTTCCGGCACCCCGACGCTCCTCTGCCGCTTAAAAAGAGAAAAGCGCAGCTCGCCGCCCTCTGGGGAAAGTGGGAGGAGATGGCGCCGCTCTGTCCCGAACCTCTGTTGAAACAGATGCTCGACATCCTCCGACGCAAGGGGGAGGGCGGGTACAGAGCGTGTCTTAAGCTTATTCCCGCGCAGGAGATGGGGCTCTACTTCTCGGCCTATCAGAGTTTTTTATGGAATGAGACGCTCTGCCGCTTTCTTTCGAAGCAGCCGGGCGAGTTTTTTCCCGTGCCGGTGAAAACCGGCGAGCTCCTTCAGTACCGTATGCTCGACGAAGCGCTTCTCTCACGCCTTCTCTCCGAACCGATGCACACGGCGGCTCCGGATATGCCGCAGCTTCCCTCCGACTTGGGAGACGTCTTCTCCTCCGTGTTCTACGAACGGGGAGTCCGTCTCTCGAAATTCCGGCTCAAAGAGGTCGAGCAGGCGTATTTTTCATCCTTCCCGCGCGCCTGCGCCGTGATTCCGGAGAATATGACATGGAAAAGGGAAGAGGACGCCCTCTTCCCCGGAAAGACCGCGCTTCGCGTCGACTTCTTTCTCCCGCGCGGGAGTTACGCCACGATGATGCTCAAGAGCGCTGAAGAGGGAGGATTTCAGGAGCCGCGAACGTAGCGGTAGAAGATCCCTTTGACCGGTTTGGGAAGCGTTCTCGTCGAGAAAACAAGCTTCTGTTCATCGACGTTGAGCACGGCAAGCGTCACCGGGAAGGGAAACTGGCCTATGTCGACGACGGGTTGAATCTTCTCCAGCTCTTTGCGGATGACGTCCGTCTGGTCGTCGTGGTTGATCTTGATCGCGGTATCCTTCAGCCAGATCTGCTTCCCCTGCCGTATTTCCAGCTTCGTGGACACCTCCGCGAGGATGTCGAGGGAGCCGGAGCGGTAGTTTCCGCGCGCGCCGACTATTCCCTTCTTCAGATCGACGGAGATGCGCCTCCAGTCTCCTCCGGCGTAGGAGGTCAGCGCCGCGTTGATGTCCTTTTCGAGCGCGACGAGTTCCACATTGCTGCGAAGGACGTTTCTGACCTTGAGCGAGTCCCGTTCTCCCGTCCGCCACTCCGACGGGCGGTTGAGCTCGAGGAACGATGACTCGATCGCGATCTTTTCCACCCGGAAGCCTCCGATGGAAGCTCCGCGTATGAAGATGGAAATGTTGCGTACATTGCCGTCGTTATCCGGTTGCTGGTCCATGCGGAGCTCTATTGCTTCGGGGTCGGTCAGCGATACGAGCAATGAGAGCAGACGCTCCCCGTTGTTCGCGGGTTCAAAGCTTCCGTTGAACTCGCGGGTGGGCTGTTCCGCACTGGCGGAGAGGGCAACGAAAAGAAGTACGAGTGCAAGCGCTACGGCATAGGGTTTTTTTGGCATGTTTTTCCCTCCTCGAATGGTATTTTTTCTCTCTATTATTTCGCCTTCGGAACGAAACTAAAAAAATAGCCTCCTCTCTTGTCCGAGGCTTTTCCACTTTTGTTTCTTAGGTTATACTAGCAGAAAATAACGGCTCGCTCTATATTTATTTTGAAATGCGGGAAGAGGTTGTGAGCGATACAGGCGTCCTGAAAGCGCCTTCGAGAGTCCTGCGGCGAAGGAGAGGGTGTTATAAGAGATGACTGAAAGGATGGTGGATGGGCGTTGAAGAGCATACGGACAAAGATCATGGCATCATTTATTGCAGCGACCATTGTATTCATGACGATCATGGGAGTGACGCTCTACGCTCGAGTCGACGGCAAGGTGACCGACCTTACCGAAGATATGGCGTTGCAGATTTCGAAGGCGAGTTCCGTCGGCCTTTCGGAATGGCTGGACAACATGGTCAATCTGACGGGCGCTTTCGCGGAGATGGATTCAGTTCGCTCTCTGGAGTGGAAGAATGCGGGGACTTTTCTCGAAGATCAAGTGAAAAAGCACAGCCGCCTTTTCGAGATGCTCTTCATTGCGGGTCCGGACGGGCGTGTCTGGGGAACGAGCGGAACGACGGCCGATATCTCGCAGAGGCCCTATTTCAAAGAACTCATGCAGGGAAAGAAGCAGTACACTATTTCCAACCCCGTAGTTTCTCTGATTACCGGAAACGTCGTCTTCGTGATTGCGTACGTTCTTCCGGGCGCCGACGGCAAACCGGCCGGGGTCTTCGCCGCGACGGTGCTTTTGCAGAACCTGCAGGAGCTTGTCGACGCCGTGCGAGTGGGCGAAACCGGTTTCGGATGGATCGTGGACGGAGACGGCATCGTCGCCGCGCATCGCGACAAGGAGCATATCGGGAAGTTCGACGTGCGCCAGGACGCGGCGTACACGACGGTATGGAAAAGGATGACCGCGAAAGAGACCGGTTTTGAGCTGCACAAACGATTCGACGGGACTCCTGCGTACGTCTTCTTTGCCCCCATCGTCGGATCGCCCGGCTGGACGTTCGCCGTCACAGTGCTGGAAAGAGAGATCAAGGCGACGGCAGTCGATCTGTCTTGGACCATTGTGATCATCGTGGCCTTCGTCATTATCGCCTTCGCTATCATTTCCCTCCTCATAGGCAACTCGATCGCTCGGCCCGTGCAGACCGTACAGCGCCTCGCCGAGAGGGCGAAGGGCGGCGATCTCACGATTCTTAGGAGCGACTTCAAAATATCGACGAAGGATGAAATCGGACGAATGGCGGATGCCCTCGCCGATATGATTCACGTTCAGCGCGAGATGGTGCACGACTTGAAGGAGAAGGCGGTGACCCTTTCCGCGCTCTCCGAGGAGACGGCAGCCTCGACCGAAGAGGTGACGAGCACGGTCAGCGAGATGGCGGAGAGCAATGCGACCCTTGCGGAGAAGACGAGGAACGGGCGAAAAGACACTGTCGAAGCCTCGATGGTGATGCTCGAAATGAGTAGTTTGATACAGATAGCGCAAAATCTTGCGTCAAGGGCGGATAAGAACTCGGAGGAGATGGCCGAGGCTGCGCTCCAGGGCGGGGAGACCGTCGAAAAAACCATAACGCAGATGGAATCGGTGAAGGAAGCTGTCTCGGAGACGGAAGCCTTTCTTTCACAGCTGGATACGTTCTCGGCGCGTATCGGCGTTGTCGGCGAGACGATCACCGGAATTGCCGACCAGACGAACCTGCTCGCTCTGAACGCGGCTATCGAGGCCGCCCGAGCAGGCGAAGCCGGTCGCGGTTTCGCCGTAGTGGCCGAAGAGGTTCGGAAGCTTGCCGAACAGTCCCAGAAGGGGGCGCAGGAAGTTTCCGAACTCGTTGCCAAAATCCTTGAGGGAACGCGCTCCGCCGTCTCCTCCATGCAGAAGAGCCAGGAAGGGGTTATGGAAGGTGTTTCAGTCGCGCACAGCGCAGGAGATGCGCTTCGTAAAATAAAAAGTGCGATCGAGAGCTCCATCGAAGATGTGCGCAAGATCATCAAGACGACCGACGAGGAAGTCGCCAAGTCCGATAAGGTCATCGCGTTGATCAACGCCAGCGCCACAGTGATGGAGAGCACGGACGACAACGTGCAGAGCATGGCGGCCGCCATGGAAGAGACCGCCGCGGCTATGGAGAATGTCGCGACCAGCTCTCAGGAGGTTAGCGAAACCGCCGAGGATCTGCGCCGTATTTCGGAGCGTTTTAAGGTGGACGATGAAGACGTTGTTCAGGGCGGAGGGTTAGTACCGGTGGAATAAGTTCTGAATATGAAAGAGGGGGCTTTCGAGCCCCCTCTTTTTTACTCTGCCGTTTCCTCCCTGGCGCACCGTTGGACGGCGAGCGTCCCCCAGCGGCCGGGGATCTCTCCGGCGACGACGTCGCACGTGTGCAACAGAGGTTTCTTCAACGAAATTTCCAGGGCGATGTCGTCGAGCGTCTTGAAGACGACGCCCTTTTGAACGCAGCGATCCAGCAGATCCTCGAAGAGCGCGCTCTGCCCGCCCCCCTCCATTTCCGCATGGATAGTGTGTACGTTCAGACCGGGCTGAAGGAGTTCCATATAGCGATCGTTGATCAGATTCCCCGGAATTTCACCGAGCACTTCGTCGAGTGTGGGGGAGCGTCGTGGGGATCTGGAGCGTCTTGAAGGTCCTGCCTCCCATGCGCGGACGGAAAGGATAGCCGCCTCCGCGGACGTCGCTGCAATAATCGAAGCCGAGTTCGTCCTGTACGACGAGGCTCGCGGGCGTGACCTGCCAGCCGGGCGCGGCGCAGCTTTTCGCCGTTTTTCCGGCGTACCGCTCGAAGAGCTTCATCGCCTTTCGGAACTCTCCGAGTATCTGCTCCTCGCTCATTTTTGAAAGGTTGTCGTGCCAGTGGACGTGGTCCCAGCTGTGGATGCCGCAGTCGTGTCCCTCCTCGACAGCCCGGATGAAGACGCTCGGTTCGCTCTCCACTATTTTCGGCGCCGGAAGTAGCGTCCCGTAGAAAAGTGTGCGGAGCCCGTATGCCGAGGCGGCCTTGGTACGCCTCATCTTCTGCAGGAACCCTTTCTTGAAGACGCGCCGGATCGCCTTGCCGGAGTTATCAGGACCGAAGGAGAAGAAGAACGAGGCGCGCATCTTCCTGACGCGGAAGAGCTCCAGGAGGCGGGGGACGCCCTCACGGTAGCCTCGCAGCGTATCGACGTCCGTCTTGAGGACGAGCACCGTATCAGCCACGCAACTGCTCCTCTCCGGAATCAAGATAGCTCGCCACGGTCATCGCCACGGCCTCGCGGAGCGGTACGCGCGGTTTCCAGCCGAGGGCGGCGCCGATGGCCCGAATCGAGGGAACGCGGTTCTTCATGTCGTCGTAGCCGTTGCCGTAGTACTGCTCGGCGGGCATCACCGTTACCGTCGCTTTTTCGGCGGCCTCTCGGAAGGAGGGTATCTCCTTCATCACGTCGATGATGATATGGGCCAATTCTTTGATGGAGGCGTTGTTCGCCGGGTTGCCGATGTTGAAGATCTTCCCGTTGCTCGCCTTTTCGTCGGCGAGTATGGCCAGCAGCGCCGCGACGCCGTCGGAGATGTGCGTGAAGCTCCGCTGCTGCTCTCCCCCGTTGACAAGGGTGATGCCTCGTCCGGAGAGCACGTCGTAGACCATCTGCGTGATGGAGCGGGCGGTGCGCTCTTCGGCGTCCTTGAAGGTGTCGAGGCGGGGGCCGATCCAGTTGAACGGGCGGAAGAGCGTGTAGCGCAGCCCCTTCTCCTGGCCGTAGGCGACGATAACCCTGTCCATCATCTGTTTGCCGCAGCTGTAGATCCAGCGCATCTTGCTGATCGGCCCGACGATGAGCGGACTCTCCTCCTCGTCGAGGACGGTGTCCGTGCTCATACCGTAGACCTCCGACGTCGAGGGGAAAATCACCTTTTTATCCGCGGCGACGCACATGCGGACGATCTTGAGGTTTTGCTCGAAATCGAGTTCGAAGGTCCACAGCGGTTTGCTGAGGTAGTAGGACGGTTTTGCGATGCCCGCGAGAGGCAGGACGGCGTCGGCTGTGTCGACGGCCTTTTTCAGCCATTCGTCAGCGGTGAAGATGTCTCCCTGCGTGAAGGAAAAGTTCGTGGTGTTCCGGTACTGCTCAAGGTTTGTTCCCGAGAGATCGAAAGCGTTGATCTTCCAGTCCGTGTCCTCCAGGATCCCCTTGATGAGATGGGAACCGATGAAGCCGTTGGCCCCGAGAATCAGAATGTTCATAGAGAAACCTCCCTGCGTGTTCCCCGCGTTCTGCGGGATGGTTCGTTCGTTTAAAAAAAGTCGCCACGAGAGTATATCACGAAGGGCGTGTTTCGCCCTCCGGCTCTTTGCCCAGAAAATCTCCTGTGCTCAGTGATTGTGCCCGGAGTCTTTGAACTGCCATTCGAGGAGACGAAGAACGCCCTGTCCGGTGACGACGCGGAGCGGATCGCCCGAGAGCACCGTTCCCGGAGCCGCGTCGAAAGACGGACGATTCTCGGCTTGCGTCTTCCAGATGAAGAACTTCTTGCCCCGGTGAAAGGTGAAGGCGCCGGGGAAGGGACGGGTCACCGCGCGGACCAGATTGTGAATCCGGACGGCGCTCTCCCGCCAGTCGATCACGCCGTCCGCGGGCGTCCTGCGGCCGAAGTATGTCGCCTCCGCCTCTTTCTGCGGAGTGCGCGGCGCGGCGCCGAGGGCGATTGCGGGGAGCGTGCGCTCCAGGATGATTCCCGCTGCTACGGCGACCTTCCGTGAGACGTCGAGCGCCGTATCATCGGGAAGGATGGGGACTGCCTCCCGGTCGACGATATCCCCCGCGTCGGCACGGCGGACCATGTGGTGGAGCGTCGCGCCGGTTATTGTCTCGCCGTTCAGGACGGCCCAGTTGACGCAGGCTCTCCCACGGTACTTCGGCAGCAGCGAGCCGTGCATGTTGAAGGCCCCCTTCTGCGGGATCGAGAGGAAGCGCCCCGCGATCATCGAGCGGTAGTAGAAGGAGAAAATGACGTCGGGGCGCAGCGACAGCAGCAGCGCGTGCTCCTCGTCGCCGAGGGAGTCCGGGGTGAAGACGGGGATTCCCGCTTCCCGGGCGAGCGCCGCCACCGAGGGGAACCAGAGCGTTTCAGCCGGGTTGTCCTCGTGGGTGAAGACTGCCTGTACGGATGTTCCCTGACGCAGCAGCTCCTTCAGGCACGTGTGACCGACCTCGCTGTAGGCGAAGACGACGGCAAGAAGCTTACTCATCGTTCCACTCCCTGCGGATGACGTAGCGGGGGCGCTTGCGCACCTCTTGGTAGATGCGTCCGATGTACTCCCCCGTGATGCCGACGCAGGACATGGTGATGCCCATCAGGAAAAAGTTGATGTTGAGCAGCGTGAAGACGCCTTCCGCTTCGGGGCCGACGATGATTCTGCGGAGCATCAGGTAGATCGCGAAGACGAAGCTCAGCGCGGAGACGACGATACCGATCATGGTCACCGCCTGAAGAGGAAAGAGGGAGAATCCGGTCATCAGGTCGAAGTTGAGCCGGATGAGGCGAAAGATGCTGTACTTGGACGTGCCGTGTTCCCGCTCCGTATGGCCGACCGGGATCTCGACCGGGTTGACGGCGAACTTCTGCGCCAGCGCTGGAATGAAGGTTGTGCTCTCGCAGCTTTGATTGATGATATTCACGATATCGCGCCGGTAGGCGCGGAGCATGCAGCCGTAGTCGTTCAGGCGGAGCCCCGTGATCTTGTTGGTGATGGAGTTGACCATGCGCGAGGCCATCTTGCGGAAATTCGGGTCCTGGCGGTTCTGGCGGATCGTTCCCACGACGTCGTGCCCCTCGTCGATCTTCGCCACGAGATTTGGTATCTCCTCGGGCGGGTTTTGCAGGTCGGCGTCGAGCGTCACGATGACGTCTCCCCGCGAATGATCGAATCCGGCCATGATCGCCATGTGCTGGCCGAAGTTGCCGTTGAAGTCGATGACGCGGACCTTCCCCGGATTGGCCTTGTGGAAGTCGAGCAGCATCTTCAGAGAGGCGTCCCTGCTTCCGTCGTTGACGAAGATGATCTCGTAGGGACGGTCCATCCCGTCGAGCGTCTTCAGCAGCCTCGGACAGAGATAAGGGAGGGACTCCTCCTCGTTGTAGACTGGTACGATGACAGAGAGAACGCATGTTTCGGACATTGTTATTTTCCCTTCTCCTTCCGGGTCGGTTGCTCCCGAAGAGCAAATAATCGCACCCGGGCGCCCGCCCGGGTGATACCATGCACTGTGCCGGTGCGGGTTACTCCTTGCGGTTGACGAAGACGAGGCGCTTTGCAGTCTTGGCGGAGGGTTCCGGGAGAGAAAGCCCCGTCTGCTGTGCGACATACTCCTTGTGCTCGCTGTTGATGACCAGGATGACGCGCCGATCGCCCGTCCACAGGTCGGCAAGCCCCCTTGCCGTCGATGAACCAGTAGGGATCGGTCTCCTGAAGCGCGCCGAACTCGAGTTCTCCCATGTAGTTGACCAGCACGATCCGTTGTTTCAGGTAGAAGGGGAGCCCCTGGTCGTAGTTTGCGAACTGGGCGACGACGTCGCCGTCGTTTCGAATTTCGGCGATTCTTCCGGCGAGTTCGCGCGCCGTAAGCAGCGAATCGTAAAGAAGGAAGACCCTGCTGAAAGCGAACATGTTCGCGAAAGAGAGCACGCAGAGGAAGAAGGCGAGCTTCCTGAAATCTCTGCGGAGAAAGCTGTGCCACCCGGAGAAGACGAACAGGATCAGGACTGCTGCGATCGGGAGCGAGTAGGGGAGCAGACGCCCGGCGGCGATCCGGTCGTTGAAGAACGGATAGACGAGCAGCGCGCCGATGAAGGGGAGCAGAAGCAGCGAGTTCCACAACAGGAAGCGCCCCGTCTTCTTGATGTCCTCCTCTTCGATGCAGCGGGAGAAATACCGCCCCATCAGAATCGCGAGCGGCGGCGCGGCGGGTACGATATACGGGATCAGCTTCGAACTCGAAATCGAGAAGAAGACGAAGATCACGCCGAACCAGAGAATGAGAAAAAGTTCGTTCCGTTTCTCGCGGCCGGCGGTCCGCAGCGGCAGCGGGATCGCCGAGCCGATCGCGCCGGGGAGAAGCCCCGCCCACGGGAAGAAGCCGACGATCAGGATGGGGATGAAAAACCACATGGGCGCGTACCTTCCGTGCATTGTCGTCGCGTAGCGCAGGAAGTGTTCCTGGATGAAGAAGAAGTAGAAGAAGTCGCTGTTCCTGCGACAAACCTCGACGAACCAGGGAACGGTAAGCGCGAAGAAAAGGAGGATGCCTGGAATGTAGAGCGCCCGGCGGACAAGACTCCAGCGGCGGGTGAGCAGAATATACCAGAAGAGGATACCGCCCGGCAGGACGATGCCGACGAGTCCTTTCGAGAGGACGGCGAGCGCCATTCCCGCGTAGAAGATCAGAAGGTACCTTCTGGTCTTCGCCGATTCTTCCTCCTCCGTTTCGTCCATTCCGAACCAGAGACCGACTATTGCGGTTGTCAGAAAGAAGGAGAGCGGCATATCGATGATATTGATTCGTCCGATGGCGAAGTGGAGCAGGCTGGTCGCCAGGATCAGCGAGGAGAAGAACGCCGCCGGTACACCGTATTGGCGCCGCGCCAGAATCCACGTTGCGAGGACGCTGCCGAGGGCGAAGAGCGCAGGCCAGAATCGCCCGGCGAACTCGTTCTCGCCGAAGACGGCGAGGGACGCTGCGGTCAGCCAGTAGTGGAGCGCGGGCTTTTCGAAGTACTTGACGTAGTTCAGCCGGGGAGTGACGAAATCCCCCGTCTCAAGCATTTCGCGGGGTATCTCGGAGTACCTCCCCTCGTCCGGTTCCAGAAGACCGTAGCCTCCGAGACCGCCGAAATAGAGGAGAAACGAGGCCAGAATAAGAAGGAGCGCATACTTTCGCAACGAACGCGACTCGGAGAGATTCATCGAACCATCCTTCCAAAAAAAGATCCAATCATATCATTGTACATGACGTTCCCATATTTGTGGTAGTTCGCGGGAGAGTATATACTTCTTCGGAGTGCAACATGACCAGATCCCCCGTCAAAAACCGGAACGGGGAAAAAGTGAAAGGGTGGATACCTCTCTATGGACAGGCTTTCGTTGTTTCTTCTTGCAGGATCTGCGGTCTTCAACGCCTTGGCGAACACGATGATGAAATTCGCCTTCGGGCATCAGAAAAGTCTTCTCGACGGGGGCGTCGTTTCCGCGGTGTTCTCTATCGTGCTCAATCCTTGGGCCGTGGCGGGAGTTGGCTGCTTCGGCGTCTCTTTCGTCTTTCTGAGCGCCGCGCTCACCAGGACGGATCTCTCCATAGCCTACCCGTTCATGTCGGGGTTGGTTTTTCTGCTTATCCTCGCTGTCTCCACGCTGGTCTTCTCCGAGCAGGTGAACGTCTGGAGGCTTGCCGGAATGGGTTCGATCCTCGCCGGCATCTGGATGATCGCAGTCAAGGGATAGGAATGAACGCGCGGATTCCCGTCCTTTGCGCTCTCTCAGATGTCGCTCGGTGCGACGATATTCGCCTTGCGGAGTTTTTCGAGGTTACGGGACACTTTCTTCCAGTAGACGGACGCCGGACCGCCGAAATAACGTCCCAGGGCAGTTTGCAGGTCTTCGTGCGTCCGCAGATAGCGTGAAAGGAGAAGACTGCCCGCCGCTATTCCCAAGTCGGGGTTGTGCAGCTCCTCCTCGGTGAGAATTCCGTTGGCTTGCAGCAGACCGGAATGCACCTTCCACATCACCTGCATCACGCCGGCGGCGCCGGCGCCGCTGCGGGCTTCGGGATTGAAATGACTCTCAGTGTGCGCTACTGCTACGATCAGGTCGAGGGGAACTTCGTATTTAATAGAGTATTTCCAAAAAGCTGCGGCTTGTATCAGCGCGGATTCCATGGGAATACTCTTGTTCTGTTCCGTGATGAACGCGGCGAGATTGCGTATGTTTTCGGCTGTCGCCTCGAAGAGCGTCGCGGCGACGTGCCCCGCTACGATGAAGGTTCCTGTGATGTCGGAGAACGACGATGGAACTGTCCGTCCCGCGTTCTGAAAGAGTTCGATCATCTCGGGATTGACCGACCAGAAGCTTTCGGCACTCCCGAGGCTCGGCGGTCTGAATATCTCCATGTTCTCGATCATGGGCCGTATTTTTTCCCCTTCTCTTCCGATGAGAAGAAAGACCGACGCCGAGAAAAGAAAAAGTGCAGCGACGCTTCGTCGTATAAAGAGCGACATCCCGTTCCCTCCCTCTCCTTCAAAGAAATGCGACCTTCCAAAGGAAGGGCCGATGGAAGGTCGCATTATTATAGCACTCTCAAGAGTCTGAATGCGTGCATTGTCTTTACAATATGGACGAGATTATTGTTCTCCGTTCTTTCGTTCCACCATCTCCCGCAGTACATTCTCGAGTCCGCCCATCTCCCTGCCGTATCCCTCCCAGTCGCCCTTCCGCAACGCCTCCTGAGAGGCGTCCCAGCGGGTCATCGCTTCGGCCGCCAGTTCGGCGAGCGCTTCCGATCCTGAGAACTCCGTCCGCTCCGTTGTTTCAGCCGGAACAAGGGAGGATGTTTCCAGTTCCGACGTTGTGGGAGAGAGCAGGCGAACGAGCGATTCCTCGAGCGTTTCTCCCCAGACCACCCGTCCTCCGGTGGACGTGATCACTCGGCGCAGCTCGGGAAGCTCGCTGTTCTCCGCACGGAGGTAGAGCGGCTGGACGTAGAGAAGTCCGTTCCCCACCGGTACTACCGTCATGTTGCCCCTGACGACGGACGATCCTCGCTGGCTCCAGAGCGAGAGCTGGGCCGAGATCTCCGAGTTCTGGTTCGTCAGCGCTTCGACCTGCGCGGGGCCGTAGATGAGCTTCTGTTTCGGGAACTGATAGACGAGAAGTTCTCCGTAATTGTCCCCGTCCGAGCGGCCCGCCATCCACGCGATCATATTGTTCCTGCTCACCGGCATGAAGGGGGAAATGAGCGCGAACTCCGCATGTTTCTCTCCTGCGAGGCGCATGTTCACGTAGTACGCTTCCGCGGCTGTTCCGCCGGAATCGCCGCTTCCGGGTCTGTCCCACACGTCCTCTTTGTTGTAGAAAGTGTTCGCGTCCGTCATGTGGTAGGTACGGTAGATCTCGCTCTGGATGTTGAAGAGGTCTTTCGGGTAGCGCAGGTGTGCTTTCAGCTCCTTCGGCATTTCCGTAAACGGCTTGAAGATCTCGGGGAAGATGCCGCTCCACGCCGTCAGCACCGGGTCGTCGGGGTCGGCGGCGTAGAATCGCATCGTACCGTCGAAGGCGTCGACTGTGGCTTTTACGCTGTTGCGTATGTAGTTGATGTTCTGTCCCCGTCCGAGCGAGACAGGCTGCGAGTAGGGGTAGCTGTCCGTGGCCGTATAGGCGTCCTGCATCCAGACGAGGCGTCCTTCCGAGACGACAAGGTACGGATCCCTGTCGAAGTAGAGGAACGGCGCGACGCGCATGAGGCGTTCCTGGACGTTCTGGTGAAACTTTACGCGGCTCTCCTCGGTAAAGACGTCGGAAAGAAGTATCTTCATGTCGGCGAACTTCAGTGCGAAGAGAATGCGGCGGAAGAAGGAACCCATCGGAACGCCGCCCTTCCCTTCGTACACCGTGCGGACGTTGGAGTCGCCCATCGGGTAGTCGAACTCCTGCACGGTCGTCCGTACGAAGATGTAGGAGCTTGGTTTTTCACCGTAGTAGATCTGCGGGTGCGTGATGGGAAGATGCACATCGCTTCTGGGAGGAAGGTCGCGTACCCAGAGACGGGGGAGTCCGCTCCCGGCGACCTCGTTCACCGGGTTCATCACGATGCCGTAGCCGTGCGTGAATTCGAGACGGGTGTTGATCCACGTCGGGTTCTGCAGGCCGTGGATGTCCAGCTCACGCGCCGCGAGCATCACCTGCCGGTATTCGTTCTCTCCCTTTCCTGAGGGCGAGGGGAACGCGTAGCGGTCGATGTCGACATTCGCGAAGTCGTAGTAGGTACGGATCTCCTGGAGCTGCTTGTAGCTTCGCAGCAACGGGCCGTGATCCCACAAACGGATATTGTCCGTGGTGTCCCGGTTCTCCTCGATGTCGCGCCACGTGATGGCGTCGTCGGGCGTAATCGTCTTGAGTTCCACGTCGTGCAGATTGTACGCGTGGAGCGTCGCGGCGATGTTGTAGTCGATAAAACGGCGTTCACGCTCGAACTCGTTCGGCTCGACGAAGTATTTCTGGACGATCGCCGGGTAGACGCCTCTCAGAAGGACGCTGGAGACGACGAGCAGCCCCACCATGCCGAGCGAGAGCTTCCACATCTTGCGGAAGAGGCTTACGAGCAGCGCGGCGGCGATGAGGATGGAAATGACCGCGAGGACGTTCAGCGCGAAGAGCTCCGCGTGGACGTCCGTGTACCCTGCGCCGAAAGTGACGCCGCGCGGGGAGAAAAGAATGCCGTAACGGTCGAGCAGGTACCCTATGCCCCAGAGAAACGCCCCGGCGGAAGCGAGGAGCGTCAGGTGCGTCCGTACGCTCTGCGGTATGGTGATCAGCGTGAAGTCGCGGTTACGCGGCAGGATGATCGCGCCGTAGGCGACGACGGCTGTGACCGCGCAGAGGAAGAGGATATTCAGCAGTCGCGTGTGGAGAAACATCCAGAAGGGCAGGGCGAAGACGTAAAATCCCGTGTCGTTGCCGAAAATAGGATCAACCGTGCCGAACGGCGTCGCGTTGAAGAAGCGCAGCACCATCGCCCACTCTGTGGATGCCGCAGCGCCGTTGGAAACTCCCAGAAAGAGCGCGACGGCTCCGATGGCCCACCCGGCCGCTTTCGACGCGAGAAGCGGTGTGAATTCGGGATGGAACGCCAGCAGATTCCGCCGGACGAAGACCAGGTTGAGCCAGATGGCCGAGGCGAAGAGAAGAAAGCCTGCGGCGAAGAGGGGCAGCCTGGCGAAGATGCGGGTCAAGAAGATGGAACCGTACCCCTCAGTGTCGTACCACAGCCAGTCGGTGTAAAATTCCGCCAGCGCGGGGAGCAGCACCATCATGAGGAGAACGGCGCCTCCAAGCAGCAGGAGACCTTTGTTCACCTTCGGAAGCCGGAAAACCGGACGCTTGGGAGACGATGAATCGTCACCCGGGAACCACTCGTTGTCGGGGAACCAGTCGTTTTTACTCATCATACAAAACATTGTAACGGACTTTCTACCGTTGTCAAAGAGTAAAAAAACGGCGCGGCGCTGGAGGATATGCCATCGGTTGATGTCGAAAGAATATTATGCCGCACCAGGAATCCTGTTTCGATGGTTGGAATTGAGAGTGCTGGAGTAATTTGAAAATACCGCTCCGGAGCGATTTATCTTGACAGCGCGCCGATGCGTATGGTAACAAGAGTAATCTTCGTTTGAATACGGGGCATGTTCTTTGTTCGGGAATTTTCAACACATTACGGTAAAGGAGGAATTCAAAGTATGTTCAAAAAGTCAGTTGCAACAACGGCAGTTCTGGTTCTCGCGCTCTCTCTGTTCTGCACCGCCGCGTTCGCCAAGGTGGAGATCAAGCTCTCCAACCAGCTACCCCCTTCGCATCATATCTCGAAGGGGCTCGTCGTCTTCGCCGAAAAAGCGGCGGAGTACTCCGGGGGCGAAGTCACGGTTCGAATCTTCGATTCGGCCCAGCTCTTCAAGGATACTGAAATCGTGGAGGCGCTTCAGGACGGTCTC
This sequence comes from Aminobacteriaceae bacterium, assembly GCA_963668335.2. Classification (GTDB taxonomy): domain Bacteria; phylum Synergistota; class Synergistia; order Synergistales; family Aminobacteriaceae; genus JAAYLU01. The sequence continues at coordinate 24,722 of CAXXRY010000045.1, forward strand.
GTTGAAGCAGGATTGGTGCCGGTCAACAAGTGGTCCGGCATGATTCCCGCAGCGGACATCTTCGAGATGCCCTTCGTCTTCAAGGATTTCGAGTCGCCCAAGAAGTTCCTCCAATCCGGCGCGGACAAGCTCCTTGACGGCGAGTTCCAGAAAAAAGGCGTTAAAAACCTCTTCTGGGTGGACTACGGGTACATTCAGTTTTTCAACAATAAGCGTCCCCTGAAGTCTCCCGAAGACTTCAAAGGGCTTACAATGAGAACCTTCAGCAGCGGCGACGCGGAAACGCTGCGCGCGCTGGGCGCCGCGCCCACCGTCATGAGTTCGTCCGAGATGTACATGGCGCTGCAGAGAGGCACCGTCGAAGGCGCCACGACCGGCATGCCGGCGGCCGTCTCCCGCAAAATCCATGAGGTGCAGAAGTACATGACGATGGCGAACTACACCACGGCACAGTTTGTGGTGCAGGCCAATCTTGACTGGTGGAACGAACTTCCCCAGAATGAGAAAGATGTGATCCTGAAGGCGGGACTTGACGCCGAGGCCTGGATACGCCAGGCTATCGAAGCATCGGAAAACGAAGCCGAAAAGGTGATCCGCGCCGCCGGAGTGGAGATCCACGTGCTGAGCGCCGAGGAGAGGCCGCTCTTCATCAAGGCTACGGATCCTGTGCGCAAAGCCTTTGCCGAGAAGACGGGGGAGATAGGTAAAACCCTGATCGATATGGTTATGGCGATCGACTAGGCTTTTGGAAGAAACAGTCCTCGAAGTAGTTGTCTCGGAAGAGCGGGAAAGGGACTCTCTTTCCCGCTCTTTACTATAAATCAAGAATAAAGGGGCATGTTTTGATGATACGACATATTCGCAGTGCGGTGGAGAAAGGGAACCTTATCCTGGGCTATATCAGCGGTCTGGGCATTCTCCTTATGGGGCTGATTCTGTTTTATGAAGTCGTCATGCGCTATTTCTTCAGGGCCCCCACCATCTGGGCGCAGGAGACAGCCGTGTATCTTTTCATGTGGACCATGCTCGCCGGAGGAGCCTACACGCTCCAGAAGGGGAAGCACGTGCGTATCGACCTTGTCATCGAACACCTCTCTCCGAGGACGCAGAAGATTCTCGAAATGATCACCAGCATAGCGGGGATGGTCTTCTGCGCTGTGGTTACATGGCAGGCGTACGAGATGATTATGACCTCCATCGGGTATGAAAAAGTCTCCGCGACGCCGCTGCGGGTGCCGATGTGGATTCCGCAGATGGCGCTGCTGCTCGGTTTCGCTCTGTTGACATTCCAGTTTGCGATCATCATCGCCGACCGGTACGCAGAAGTCTTCGGCAAGGGCGCCGCCGGAGAGGAGGAAAAAACATGCTGAGCTTTACCTTCGTCGTCGTGCTGCTCATCGGCATTCTCTTCATGGGGCTTCCGGTGGCTTTCTCTCTCGGTGGAACGTCGCTTGTGCTGATCTGGCTCTTCGAGCTTCCCATGAAGGTTGTGGGCGCGACCATATTTACATCGCTCGAAGGTTTCGTCCTTCTCGCCATACCGCTCTTTGTCCTGATGAGCCAGATACTGCTCGACGGGCGTATAGGCGACGACCTCTTCGAGGTCATGAACGCGTGGGTGCGGCACCTTCCCGGCGGGCTTGCCATCGCCACGATTCTCGCGTGTGCCTTCTTCGCCGCCATCACCGGCTCCGGCGCGGCCACTGCGGCAACGATCGGGATGGTGGCCTACCCGGCCATGACGGAACGCGGATACGACAAGCGCTTCACCCTCGGTCTGCTGGCCGCGGGCGGAACGCTCGGCATCCTCATTCCGCCGAGCATCCCCCTTATCCTCTACGGCGCGATCACGGAGGAGTCCGTCGGCAAGCTCTTCATCGCGGGCGTTGTTCCCGGTCTCGTCCTGACGGCGCTCTTCATCGTGTACGCGGTCTATAAGAGCAAGCGGGGCGGCTTTACCCCCATGGAACGTACCTCCTGGAGCGAGCGTCTCAGGATCACGAGGAAAAATATCTGGGGCATTTTCCTTCCCTTCCTCATCATCGGAGGCATCTATTCCGGCGCCTTTACGCCGACCGAGGCCGCAGCCGTAGGACTCGTCTACAGCCTTTTCATTACGCTCTTCATCTACAAGACGCTGAGTTTCCGGGATATTCCGGCGATCTGCCTCCGCTCGGTCACCACGTCGTGCATGGTGGCGATCATCATCGCCGGCGCCATTCTCTTCGGACGCGTGATGACGCTGCTGCGGATTCCGCAGATACTCACCGAGATCATCATCGGCAACAACTTCTCGGTGCTGATGTTCATCCTCGCGATGAACGTGCTGATGATCATCCTCGGGTGCGTGCTGGAGACCGTTTCCATCATCCTGCTCACCATGCCGCTCGTGACGCCGATACTTCATGCGCTTGGCATCGACCCGATCTGGTATGCCATCGTGGTTACCGTGAACATGACCATGGCGCTGATTACGCCTCCGGTTGGAATGAACCTCTACGTCATCAACGGCCTGAGGTCGGATATTCGGATGGGGGAGGTTATCCAGGGAGTCTATCCGTTCATCGTCATCATGGCGCTCTTCCTGGTCGCCGTTATCGCCTTCCCGGCGATGAGCACGTGGTTGCCGTCGATCATGCAGTAACGGACGGATGATCATGGAGAAAAGAGGAGCGCAGCTTCGCAAGCTCCTGGCGCGGCGGGAGATTCTCGTCGCGCCGGGAGCCTATGACGGTCTTTCCGCTCGGCTCGTTGAGTCCGCCGGGTTCGAGGCCGTCTACGTAACGGGGTACGGTCTTTCCGCAAGCGTGCTGGGAAAGCCCGATACCGGATTGCTTTCGCTGACGGAGATGGCTTCGAGAGTGTCGGCGATCGCCGAGACGGTTTCGGTTCCGGTCATCGCGGACGGCGATACGGGGTACGGCAATGCGGTCAACACGGCGCGGACGGTCCGTGAGTATGAGAAGGCCGGTGCGGCCTGCATTCAGCTTGAGGATCAGGTCGCTCCGAAGAAGTGCGGGCACATGCTGGGACGAGAAGTGATCCCCGCGGCTGAGATGGCGGGCAAGATCAGGGCGGCCTGCGACGCCCGGAGGGACGACGACTTTCTCGTCATGGCGCGGACGGACGCGCGGACGACGCACGGCATCGATGAGGCCATCGAGAGGGGAGCGCTCTATGAGGAAGCGGGAGCCGATATCCTCTTCATCGAATCCCCCGAGTCGCTGGAGGAGATGCGGCGTATTACGTCGAGCTTCGGCGTTCCGGTGATCGCCAACATGGTGGAGCATGGGCGGACCCCTTTTTTGAAGACCTCCGAGTTGGAGGAGATCGGGTACGACATCGTCATTTTCCCCGTCGGACCGCTCTACGCCGCGGCCAAGGCCGTCGGCGCCGTTTTGGAAACGCTGAAGCGCGCGGGAACCACGGCGGACTGTATCAAGGACATGATTCCCTTCGCGGAGTTCAATGCGCTGATGGGGCTGGACGATATTCGCGATATGGAGAGAAAGTATTCCACGGGCCGCGATGGCCGAACGGAGGAGGAGAACATATGAGGAAAATGACAACGCATCTTCGTTCCCTGATCGCGCGTCCGGGAGCGCTCGTCGTTCCGGGAGTGTACGACGCGCTGAGCGCGCGCATCTGCGAAATGGTCGGTTTCGAGGCGGTTTTTCACTCTGGGTACGGTACCGCTGCGGTGCATCTCGGACAGCCGGACATAGGGTTGCTCGACATGACGGAGATGTCCTCCCAGGTTCGCTCGATCGCCCGGGCCGTGCGGATTCCCGTTTTGGGCGACTCCGACCATGGATTCGGCAATGCGGTCAACGCGTACCGGACGGTGCAGGAGTACCTCTGGGCTGGGGCGGCCGGTCTCTTCATGGAGGATCAGGTCTCCCCGAAGCGTTGCGGGCATATGGAAGGAAAGCAGGTCATCTCCGAAGAAGAGATGATGGGCAAGCTGCGGGCGGCGCTCGACGCGAGAGACGAGCTGGATCCCGACTTCGTCGTGATGTATCGGACCGACGCTCTCCACGTGACCGGGTTCGAGGACGCGCTTGAAAGAGCGAAAGCGGCGGTTGACGTCGGGGTGGACATGGTCTTTATCGAGGCCCTGGAGACCAGGGAGCAGATGGAGCGCGTCGTCGCGGAGGTCAAGGTCCCGCTGATGCTCAACCTCATCGAAGGGGGGAAGACGCCGCTCGTCCCGGTGAAGGAGGCCGAGGCCATGGGGTTCAAGCTGATCGTCCCGGCGCTCTCGACGCTCTACTCGGCTGCCCGCGGCATGTACGACGTCATGAAGAGGATTCACGCCGAGGGAGTCTCCGACGGCTACCTCGACAAACTCTTCACGTTCAAGGAGTTCGGGGAGCTTGTCCGCCTCGACGAAGTCCGCATGAAAGAGGAGAAGTACCTTCCCCCGAGCGTGATGCAGGAAAAGTACCGGGGCAAAAAACACATCGTCGAAAAGTGACGGAGCAGTTTGTCGAAACGCAGGGGCGGGGGAAATTTCTCCGCCCCTTTTTCGAGGGTATAATAGGTATCGGAAACGCAGAATGTAGTTGACGGAGGGATACCATATGGTCAATGAACTGAAAAGAAAACTGGCCCGGGGCGAGGTTGTGCTCGGCACGTTCATCACGCTGAACTGCCCCGACCTGGTCGAAATCGCGGGGCTCGCCGGGTTCGACTTCTGCATCATCGACACCGAGCACGGCCCCGGCGATGCCGAGTCCATTCAGCACATGATCCGCGCCGCCGAGCTCCGTGGAATCACGCCGGTCGTCCGGGTGACGAACCCGGAGGCCACCACGATTCTCCGCATCCTCGATGTGGGCGCAGCCGGAATTCAAGCCCCGCAGGTAAATTCCCGGAAGACGGCGGAGGACGTGGTTCGCTTCGCTAAGTACTTTCCGAAGGGGGAGCGAGGCGCCTGCCTCACCCGTTCGTCCCGGTACGGATTCGTCGAAGGGGTGGCGGAGTACTTCGAGGAGGCCAACCGAGAGACGATGGTGATCCTCCACTGCGAGAACAAGCAGGGGTTGGAGTGTCTCGACGAGATCGCTTCCGTGGAGGGCGTCGACGTGGTCTTCGTGGGGCCGTACGACCTTTCGCAGTCGTTTGGTATTCCCGGGCAGATCTATCATCCCGTGATGGTCGAGGCCGTGGCGAAGGCGCTCGCAGTCGCCAAACGCGCCGGAAAGCCCGCCGGCATCTTCGTCTCCTCCGTCGAGGAAGCGAAGGCACGCATCGAGCAGGGGTTCGCCTACGTCGCCTACAATACCGACTCGCTGCTCTTCGCCGAGCTGTGCCGGAACATTGTGAAGGGGGTCAAGGGGTAGCTTCGAGGAGACTGCCTCATGGAAGCTGCGACCGACGGCTTTGGGAGTGGTTCCGCTGTCCGAACGATCCGGAAGGGTGAGAGACGCTGCGGGGTGCTTCAACGTACCGAAAAATGCCGCAATGACGCGCCGCGCTCCGTTGCTTCCCGGAGAGCGGCGCGTTCGCTTTCTTCTTTTTACACCCGTTTTGCGATGGCCTCGCCCACGGCGGAGGTTGTTGCTTCGCCGCCGAACTCCACGGGGAGGTCGCGAGTTTCCGCATGGGCCAGGAACTCCGTCAGCGCGTTCTCGACGCCATGTGCTGCGTCCCGCTCGCCGATATGTTCCAGCATGAGCGCGCCGGTGAGGATGGCCGCGATGGGGTTCGCCTTCCCCGTTCCCGCGATGTCGGGGGCGGAGCCGTGGATCGGCTCGAACATCGAGAGCCGGTCGCCGATGTCGGCGCCGGCGGCCACGCCGAGCCCGCCGGCGAGTCCCGCGAGAAGATCGCTGACGATGTCCCCGAACATGTTCGGCGCGACCACGACGCCGTAGAGGTCGGGTGTCCTCACCAGGTGGTAGCACATGGCGTCCACGTTCACGATGGAGAGTCCGACGCCCTGTTTTGCCGCCTCGTCTTTCGCGACGTCCTCCCAGAAGCCGTAGATCTGGGGCAGGGCGTTCGATTTCGAGGCCAGCGTAATCTTCTCTTCGCCTCGGGCTTTCGCGGCGCGTGCGGCGTAGGCCACGACGCGGCGGACGCCCGGTTCGGAGGCCACGCCGAGCTGGAACGCGCCCTCCACGCCGTCCGAGAACGATCCTTCGAGCGTCCCGTTCATGGAGTAGAGCCCTCGCGTCGTCGCAAGATCGACCACGGCCTTCCCCTTTTCAGTTTTGCCGCCGATGCCCACGTAGAAGTCCTCCGTGTTCTCGCGTACGACGAGGGTGTTCAGCGAAGGTCCCTTCTTCGGCTGGATGGGTAGGGGAACCCGCGGGTAACTCTTCGCCGGGCGGAGGTTCACGTACTGGTCGAAGTGGAAGCGAAGGTGCAGCAGAATGCCGCGCTCGAGAATTCCCGGCTTCACTCGCGGATCGCCGACCGCTCCCAGCAGCAGCGCGTCCATCGGCGCCATCTCGTCCACCGCCGACGCGGGGAGGATCTCGTTCGTCTTCAGGTAGTGGTCCGCGCCGAAGGGGTAGTCCGCCCACGCGACGGAGAAGCCGTGCTTCGAACCGGCGGCTTCCAGGATCTTCGACGTCTCGCCGATGACCTCCGGGCCGATGCCGTCGCCGGGGATACGAGCTATCGTGTACTGCTTGCCGCTCATGCGCCCTTCCTCCGTGCAAGTTCCTTGCGGGCGTAGGGAATGAGGCCGCCCTGCTGGATGAGATCCTGCAGGAAAGGGGAGAATGGAGCGACGGTGAAGGTCTTCCCCTTTGTCTTGTTCACGATGGTCCCCGCGCCGGGGTCGACTTCGATCTCGTCCCCGGTCTCGATGGAGGCCGCGGCCTCCGGGCACTCGAAGATCGGCAGGCCGACGTTGATGGCGTTGCGGAAGAAGATGCGCGCGTACGAGGCCGCGATGACGCAGCTGCACCCCGCACCCTTGATGGCGATGGGCGCGTGCTCGCGAGACGAGCCGCAACCGAAGTTCTCGCCGCCCACGATCATGTCTCCGGAAGAGACTTTCTTCACGAAATCCTTGTCGATGTCCTCCATGCAGTGCCTGCCAAGTTCCGCTTCGTCGCTGGTGACGAGATGACGGGCCGGGATGATGACGTCGGTGTCGATATTGTCGCCGTACTTCCACGCGTTTCCTTTGAATATCTTGGACATGGCTACTCTTCCTCCAGTTTCTTGAAGAAGTCGGGGGAGGCTACGTCGCGGGGATCCGTGAGCCTGCCCGTAATGGCGCTGGCCGCAGCCGTCAGCGGGCTCGCCAGGATGAGTTCGCTCTTCGTGCTCCCCATGCGCCCCACGAAGTTCCTGTTGCTTGTGGAGACGCACCGCTCGCCCGCGGCGAGGATGCCCATGTGTCCGCCCAGACAGGGGCCGCACGTCGGAGTGCAGACGACGGCGCCCGCCTCGGTGAAGATGCGCAGATACCCCATGTCGAGCGCCTGGTTGTAGACCTCGTACGAAGCCGGGATGACGATGCAGCGCACTCCGGCCGCCACCTGTTTCCCTTCGAGCATCTTCGCGGCTGCGGCGATGTCGCGGAGACGGCCGTTGGTGCACGCGCCGATGAAGACCTGGTGGATCTCCGGGGAGCCGCATTCGCGGACCGGCTTGACATTATCGGGAGAGTGCGGCATGGCAGCTACCGGAAGCATCTTCTCCATGTCGAACGTTTCGGTACGGAGGTACGCCGCGTCCGCGTCGGGGTAGACCGGAGAGAACTTTCGGGCCGCCCGCGCGTTCGCGTACGCAAGCATCTTCGCGTCGGGCACGAAGAGTCCGGCTTTGCCGCCCGCCTCGATCGCCATGTTGGCGATGGTGAAGCGGTCGTCCATCGGAAGCGCTTCGATTCCGTCGCCGCCGAACTCGATGGCCATATAGCGCGCTCCCTGCACGCCGATGCGGCCGATGAGCGAGAGGATCATGTCCTTGCCCGATACCCATGCGGGACGCTTCCCTTCAAAGTTCACACGGATGGTGGGGGGGACCTTCAGCCACGTTTCGCCCAGCGCCCAGACCGCGGCGAGGTCGGTGCTGCCCACGCCCGTGGAGAGAGCGCCCAGCGCGCCGCCGGTGCAGGTGTGGCTGTCGGCGCCGATGACGATGTCGCCGGGGAGGATGTACCCCTTCTCGGGTAGGAAGGCGTGTTCAACGCCGACGCGGCCGACCTCCCAATAGAGCATCCCCTGCGAGAGGGCGAACTCTCGTCCCTTCTTGGTCTGTTCCGCGGAGGCTATGTCCTTGTTCGGCGTGAAGTGATCGGGGAGCACCGCGCACCGTTCCCTGTCGAAGACCTTCTCCGCTCCCATCTCCTTGAAGGAGACGATGGCCGGAGGGGCCGTGATGTCGTTCGCGAAGGCGAAATCGACGTTCACCTTGCAGATTTCACCCTCTCTCGCCGGCTCGGTTGTGTGGGCGGCGATGATGGCGCTTGCCAATGTTCTTCCCATGTGTACACACGCACTCCTTTCCAATGCTGTCTTGGATTCGATGAACCCCGCCGCCGTGTTGCGGCGTGAGCGGGGAAAACTATACCGCCTTCCGCGCCTCTTCGGCCGCCTGCGCCTCCTGCCCCGCGATGCGCGCTTGCGCCGCGAAAAGACGGTTGATACCGTCGATGTACGCCTTGATGCTCGCTTCGATGACGTCCGTGCTGGCGCCCCTGCCGTTCACCCTGACGCCGCCGAGGTCGAGGGTTACTCTCGCCTCGCCGATGGCGTCGGAGGATTCGTTTACGGCCTGGATCGCGTAGTTCTCCAGCTCCGGCTCGATGCCGACGATACGCCTGATAGCTCTGTAGGCCGCGTCCACCGGGCCGTTGCCCGCAGCCGCGTCGGTTTTTTCCAGGCTCTCGTCCTCTAAAGTGACGGTCGCGCTGCCGTGCCCGCTGCCGACCTGTACGAGGAAGTTCTTCAGCGTGATGCGGCGGCTCTCGTCGATCGAGAGGATCTCGTTGTTGATCATGGCCTCAAGGTCGTCGGCTGTGACGATTTCCTTCCGGTCGCAGAGCGTCTTGAAGAGCGCCATGGCTTCTTTCAGCTTCTCTTCGGAGAGAGTGAAGCCCATCTCCTCCACGCGCTGCTTGAAAGCGTGTTTTCCGGAGTGCTTGCCCAGCACGAGGCGGCTTCCGGGAGCGCCGACGTCCTCGGGATTCATTATCTCATAGGTCGCCTTGTTGCACAGCATGCCGTGTTGATGGATTCCCGCTTCGTGCGCGAAGGCGTTCGCCCCGACGATGGCCTTGTTCGGAGGTACCGGGAATCCGGTCATACGGGAGACCTGCGAGCTGACGGCGCAGAGGCGTGTCGTGTCGATGCCGGTTTGGCAGCCGAAACGGTCCTTCCGGGTGCGCAATCCCATGACGATCTCCTCCATGGAGGCGTTGCCCGCCCGCTCTCCGAGTCCGTTGACCGTGCACTCCACCTGCCTCGCTCCGGCTTTGACCGCCGCGAGCGAGTTCGCCACCGCGAGGCCGAGGTCGTTGTGGCAGTGGACCGACCAGATTACTCCCACCGGATTTCCTGCGGCGTTGATGACTTCGCGGACGAACTCCCCGAACTCGTCCGGGGTCGAGTACCCTACGGTGTCGGGGATGTTGAGCGTCGTCGCGCCGCATTCGACCGCCGTCCGGAAGACGTCTCCCAGAAAGGCGGGATCCGAGCGGCTTGCGTCCTCCGCGGAGAACTCGACGTCCTCGACGAGACTGCGCGCGTACGTCACGGCCTGCCGTACCTCGGCGAGCACTTGCTCCGGGGTCATCTGGAGCTTGAATTCCATGTGGATGGGGCTTGTGGCGATGAACGTGTGGATTCGAGGTTTCTTCGACCACTTGACCGCCTCGGCGGCTGTGAAGATATCCTCCCGTCGTGTCCGTGCGAGTCCGGCGATGATCGGCCCGTCCACCTGCTGCGCAATGAGCTTGACCGCCTCGAAGTCGCCGGGGGAGGCGGCGGGGAACCCTGCTTCGATGATATCCGTCTTCATCTTTGCCAGCTGCATGGCGATCTGGAGCTTTTCCTCCTTGTTCAGGTTGATTCCTGCCGCCTGCTCTCCATCTCTCAGGGTGGTGTCGAAAATCCGTACGTGGGCGTCGGTCATAATACTCTCTCCTTTCAAAATCATCCGTGAAATGCAAAGGTAAAAAAAAGGCCGGAACCCCTTAAAAAGAGGTTCCGGCCTTGGAATGCCGTTACGCAGCTTACCGGGCTGCCGGCGTTCCAGGCGGGAACCGGCAACCGAGGAGGAGGCACAGAGAGGAAGCGTTCATACTACTCGAACGGATTTCTACCATAGCTGATTCCCTCCTCTCCTCATGGTTGGTAAGATTGGTACATTCTGCGGGAGGAGAGTAAGAATGTCAATACTTAAACAAAAGAAAAATAAAAGACGTTAATTCTGACAAAACAAATAAACTCTGCCGGGAGGCGCTCCAACAAACGCAGAGGAAAAGAGAGTGTGGTATCATTCTTGGAAAAGAGAGAGTTCCTTATGTTTTCTGAGAGTAATGGAGAAGCACGGAACCGGTTTTTGCCCGATTCGGAGGTGGGGAAGAGCGATGAGAGAATGTGCTGAGCCGAAGAACGGTGGAGATGAAAATACAGTTTTCGGGGCGGATCATGTTCCGTCGAAGGACGGCGGCGCCATCCCCTCAATGTGTTCCCAGCACTCTCCGGAATCATGCCGAGTACCTCAGTCTCCGTGCGAGCCGTGTGCGAGAATCGAACAGAAGGCCGCGTTGCTGGCCTCTTTGCTTGATTCCATAGGCGACATCGTTTTTTTCAAAGATATCGACGGAATCTATATCGGCTGCAACGCCGCGTTTGCCGAGCATGTCGGTTACCCTGCGGAAGAGATCCCTGGAAAAACGGACTACGATCTCTATTCCAGGGAAGAGGCCGACGCCTTCAGGAAGAACGACCTCCTGATGCTTCAATCGCCGGCTTTCCGCCGCAATGAGGAGTGGATCTCCTACCCCGACGGACGGAGAGTGCTTCTCGACACCTTGAAAACGCCGTACAGAGACTTCGATGGCGCCGTCCTCGGCATCATCGGTATCAGCCGGGACATTACCAACCGTAAGTTGGTGGAGGACGAGCTGCGTCGGCGCGAGAGTCTCCTGCAAAGAGTATTCGAGGTACTGCCGATAGGTTTGTGGTTTGCCGACGCGAACGGCAGACTGCTGCGGGGAAATCCTGCGGGAATCGCGATATGGGGCGCCGACCCCCGGGGTGATCCTTCCGAATACGGGGTATTCAGCGCACGGCGCCTCCCCTCCGGCGAACCCGTTGCCCCGGACGACCGGGCGCTTGCTCGTACGGTCCGGGAGGGCGCGACGATCACCGACGAACTTCTTGAAATTGATACGTTCGACGGCAGAAAGCGGATCATCCTGAACTCCACGGCTCCAGTATTGAACGATGAAGGTGTTCTTCAAGGCGCGATCATCGTGAACCAGGATGTCACGGATCGCAAGAAAGAGGAGCTGGCTCTCCTTGAGAGCGAAGCTCGGCTGAAGATGGCCCAGAGGATCGCGCACGTCGGCAGTTGGGAGTACGACCTGGCGACCGGAGAGATATGGGGTTCCGATGAAGGCTTCCGAATCTACGGAATGGCGCCGCCGGAGTCGAACCTTCTTTCCATCGAGGCTATCGAGGCGTGTATTCCCGAGAAGGAGAGGGTGCATCAAGCGCTCGTCGATCTGATCGAATCGGAGAAGCCTTACGATCTGGAGTTCGAGATCCGCCCCGCCGACGGGGCCCCTCCCAGAATCGTCATTTCCAAAGCTGAACTTGTGAGAGGAAGCGATGGGGGAGTTATTCGCGTTACCGGTGTTCTTCAAGATGTTACTGATCGTAAACGAGCGGAACAGGCGCTTCGAGCCAGCGAGGAAAAACACCGGCGGCTTTTCGAGACGATGGCGCAGGGAGTCGTCTACCAGGGGAGGGACGGGGGCATTATCTCGGCCAACCCTGCGGCGGAGCGAATTCTGGGGCTTTCGCTCGCTCAGATGCTGGGGAAAACTTCCATGGCCCCTCACTGGCATACCATAAGGGAGGATGGCTCCGAACTTCCGGGACAGGAGCACCCCGCGATGATTGCGCTGCGGACCGGTGAACCGGTGAAGAACTTCGTTATGGGTGTGAGCGGCTCACGAAAGAACGAATGCACATGGATATCGGTGAGCGCGATCCCTCTCTTTCTTCCCGGCGATACGACGCCCTTTCAAGCGTACGCGACGTTCGAAGATATCACGGAGCGGAAACATGCCGAAGACCTGCTGCGCGAGGCGAACAGGCGTCTTGAGGAGGCCACCGCGAAGGCGACCGAGATGGCGGGACGTGCGGAGGCAGCCAGTCTCGCCAAGAGCGATTTTTTGGCGAAAATGAGCCATGAGATCCGGACCCCCATGAACGGCCTGATCGGCATGACGGAACTGCTTCTCGACACCGGGCTCTCGGGGGAACAGCGTTTTCTGGCCGACACCGTTCATTCGAGCGCGCATGCTCTTATGCGGCTGCTTAACGGAATCCTTGACCTTTCAAAGATTGAGGCCGGCAAACTCGAATTCGAAGAAGCCGACTTTGATTTTTCGGGACTGCTGAACAGCGTTATGATCTCATCTTCTTTGCGAGCAAGCGAGAAAGGACTCGACTTTCTCTGTGAAAAATCGCCCGATATCCCTCAATACCTGAGAGGCGATGCCGGGCGTCTGCGGCAGATACTTGACAACCTGATCGACAACGCGGTGAAGTTCACGCACAAGGGGATCGTGGAACTGCATGTTTCGGTGGCGGAGAAGCGGGCTGGGAGCGTGCTCCTGCGCTTTTCGGTTCGCGATACAGGCGCCGGCGTCGCGAAGGGGCGACAGAGCGCCCTCTTTCAGAAATTCAACCAGCTCGATCCTTCCATAACGCGCCGCTTCGGCGGCAGCGGGCTCGGATTGGCCATTTCGCGGCAGCTCGCCGAGATGATGGGCGGGACGATCGAAGTGAAAAGCCCGCTCTTCACCGACTCCGATGAAGGGAGCGGCGGCCCGGGCGCAGAGTTCGTTGCGACCGCTCTCCTGGGCATATGCTCGGAGGACGCGGTCGTCGCTCTTCGCGGCAGTTCCTCCGAATGTCTGCCGGCGCCCTTTGAAGCGAACCGGGCGCGCATTCTTCTTGTGGAAGACAACGCCACCAACCGATGCGTTGCCCTCGGGATGCTGCGCAAGCTCGGACTGACCGATGTCGATGCGGTTTCGGACGGCGTCGAAGCCGTCGAGGCTGTTCGAAGCGCTCGTTACAACCTTGTGCTTATGGATGTTCAGATGCCCGTTATGGACGGACTGGAGGCGACGGGGAGAATACGTTCTCTCCCGTCCGGGAAAGGACTTCCGATTATCGCGATGACGGCGTACGCCATGCGCGGAGATAAGGAGCGCTGTCTTGAGGCGGGTATGGATGAGTATATTTCCAAGCCGATTACAGCCGAAAGTCTTGCCGATACACTGCGGAAATGGCTCCCCGAAGAGGGGCATCGCGGAAACGTGCCCGAATCGCCTCCTGCCGTTCCCTGTGCGCCTGAGATGGTCTTCGATAGAGCGGCGATGATCTCTCGTCTGATGGACGACGAGGAGCTTGCCTGCTCTGTTGCGGAGGAGTTTTTGGAGGAGTTTTCTCTCGAGATCGATGCGCTGAGGCATTATCTGGCGCAAGGGGATCTCGAAAGCGCGACGCGTTCCGCCCACTCTATAAAAAGCGGCGCGGCGAACGTGTGCGGCGAGCGCGCTCGGGCTGTCGCGTTCGAGATGGAGAAGGCGGGGCGCGCGCTGGACATCGAAGCGATGTGTGGGAAAATAGAGGAGTTGGCGCTTGAATTCAACCGTCTGCGGGAGGCCATGATGCGCCCGCGGACAGAAGGCGGTATGAGATGAACCCTGAAAAAGTCAACAATCAAGCGGTCCGGCGGCTGACCGATCTGCCCAACGTCGGCCCGGCCACGGAAAGAGATCTTCGTCTTCTCGGCGTTGAAAAGCCGGAAGATCTAGCCGGGCGTTGTCCGTTCGAGATGTACGACGAGTTGTGCAAGAAGACGGGAGTCCGTCAGGACCCTTGCGTGATCGACGTCTTCATGTCGGTGACCGACTTCATGAACGGCTCCGCGCCCCGCGCGTGGTGGACGTTCACCGAGGAGCGGAAGCGGAAAACGGCGCGCTGACCCGGCATTCGCCGGTTTACCTCGGCGGTATCGCGCACTCGCACGGGACGCCGGTCTGGCACTTCCCGCAGCCGTATCGCGGGCGATATTTTTCTTTCGTCAGAGCTAAAAACTCCGCGCAGCGCATGTGATCCTTTCCCTTTTCGATACTGATGGCGCCGACAGGGCAGTTTCGAACGCACGCGCCGCACATGGTGCAGTTTTCATACACGGCCGACGCGACCACGTTGTCCGGAGGTATCGACGCTGTGGTGATCACACTACCGAATCTTCCCGCGACGCCTTTCGGCGTGATCAGCCCCTTGGAGAGACCGAAAGAACCGAGTCCGCAGACGTAGGCGACATGTCGCTCCGACCAGTTGCTGCTGAAAGAGACCGGCAGAGGAGCGCCGTCGCCGTCCAAAAACACCGTGTTCGTCGTTGTGCAGGAACGGAAGCGTTCGTCGACGGACGGAGCGACCGCGTCGAATCCTTCTTCCAGAAGACGCTCGACAAGGAATGCGGAAAGACGGTCGATGCACTGTTGCCCTTCGATCCTGCCGTGCAGCCACTCGGGGGCCGGCTCGTCTCTGTCGGCGCGGTTCGCGCGGCGCACCCGCTCCGAGAACGGGAGAAAGAACGAGAGCACGGAGCGCGCGCCGGGAAGCCACTCCTCGGGCAAAAGGAAGTGCGGCCCCACAACGCCCTCCCTGCGAAGATCCCGAAAGGCGGGGTGATCCGCCGAGGCGACGCCCGCGAGCGGCGCCTCGAAAATCCGGAGTCCTGTCATCTCCTCGTTGATGGCACGCCCGGCTGCAACGGTGTTCCAGCCGGAACTCCGCAGAAAACCGTCGATCAGCGCAACAAACTGTCCCGTATCCATAGAGTGCTTCATCCTTTCCATATCCCGGCCGGGAGCTTCGATTACAGTTCGCTTACCGCCTCGTGCACCGGGAGAATCCGCATCTGCTCTCTTTCGTTTGCACTCTATATACTACTTGAAAAGACCCTGTTTTCCAAGAAGCGGCGCTCCCGGTTCGTCCTTTTCCCTCAGACCGTTCGATGTGAATTCTGAGGAAAATTTCCGGTACTGTTTGACTGATGCAGCCCATTGGGATATAACGTTGCAGGAACTTCCCGCCGCCGCTATGTGCGTGCAGGGGTGCAGCGCGTGTTTTTCAGGAGGAACGTTGATGGCGATGAATGCGGAGTCCGCCCCCCTTTTTCGGGCGCGGGGGATCACGAAGATATACCATCCGGGGACGGAGACCGAGGTGCGCGCCCTCGACGGCGTCGATCTCGATCTTTACGAAGGGGAGCTGGCGGTGCTTCTCGGAGCCTCGGGGAGCGGAAAGTCCACGTTGCTCAACATCCTCGGCGGTCTGGACGTTCCGACGGAAGGGACGCTCTCGTACCGGGAGGAGGAGCTCACCGGAGCGGGCGAGCGGGAGCTCACGCTCTTCCGCAGGAATGTCGCGGGGTTCGTCTTCCAGTTCTACAACCTCATTCCGAGCCTCACCGCGCGAGAGAACGTGGCGCTCATCACCGAGATCGCGCCCGATCCGATGGAGCCGGAGGAGGCGCTCGGTCTCGTCGACCTTTCGGACAGGATGGACCACTTCCCCTCGCAGCTCTCCGGCGGACAGCAGCAGCGGGTCGCCATCGCTCGCGCCATCGCTAAACGTCCGGAGGTGCTCCTCTGCGACGAACCGACGGGGGCGCTGGACGTGCACACCGGCATTACCGTGCTGGAGGCGATCGAGTGGGTGAACAGGGAGCTGGGGACGCTCGCCGTCATCATCACGCACAACGCGGCGATCGCGGCGATGGCCGACCGGGTACTCTCTCTCTCGGCGGGACGCATACTTTCGATTCAGGCCAACGAAGGGCGTGCGCCGGTGAACACGCTCTCCTGGTGATGTGCCATGAGGATGCTTGATCTCAAACTGCTCAGGGATATCCGCGGAATGAAGGGGCAGATGACCGCCATTGCCCTGGTGATGGCGTGTGGTCTGTCCCTGATGATCATGTCGCGTGGACTGCTTCTCAGCCTTGAAACGACGAAGAACAGCTACTACACGGAATCGCGCTTCGCGGATCTCTTCTGCGATCTGAAGCGCGCTCCCCCTGTTCCTTGAGCCCGCCCTTGCGAAGATCGACGGCGTGGCGCAGGTGGAAACGAGCGTCAAAGGAGCGATCATTCTCGACATTCCCGGAATGAAGGAGCCTGCGGACGGTTTCGTCCACTCGCTTCCCGAGGGACGCTCCCAGCGGCTCAACCGCATTCATCTGCGCTCGGGGCGTCTTCCCGAGGCGGGAAACAGGGACGAGATTCTCGTCAGCGACTCTTTTGCCAAAGCCCATGGCTTCCGCCCCGGAGATACGATCGACGCGACCGTCTACGGCGTGCGGCGCAACTTCCGTATCTGCGGCGTCGCCATCTCCCCCGAGTATGTATACGAGATCAGGCCGGGGGGGATGATGCCCGATCCGGAACGCTTCGGGGTTTTCTGGATGAGGGAACGGGAGCTTTCACGGGCGTTGGGGCTTGAAGGGGCCTTCAACAGCGCCGCCTTTCGTCTTGCTCCGGGAGCGGACGTCGAGATGGTAAAAGCGGATATAGACCGTCTTCTTGAGCCATATGGAGGACTGTCCGCATATGACCGTGAACGCCACGTCTCGGCAAAGCTGATGGAGGACGAAGTCGCCCAACTCAGGGTCTTTTCGGTGGCGTTTCCCGTCGTTTTCCTCAGCATCGCCGCGTTCATGGTGAGCGCCGCGCTTACCCGCCTTGTCAAGCTGCAGCGCGAGCAGATAGCGCAGATGAAAGCGTTCGGATACTCGGGCTTTTCCGTGGCCTCGCACTACGTGAAGTTCGCCTTCGTTCCCGTCATCGCCGCCACGATCCTCAGCGGAACGCTCGGCATGTGGGCGGCCTACGCCTTCATCGGGCTCTATCAGCGTTTTTTCAACTTCCCTGCGTTGATCTTCCGTCCCGACTGGAGCGCCCTGCTCGTCGCGCTGCTGGCGAGCGGGTTGGTATCATTCCTCGGGGTGCTCGGGGCGGTCAGGCAGGCTGCGTCGCTCCCTCCCGCGGAGGCGATGCGGCCGGAGGCTCCTGCGGATTACTCCCCGTCCTTTCTGGAAAAAGCCGGACTCCACAGGCTGGTGCAACCCTCCTTCAGGATTGCGCTGCGCAATCTGGAACGAAAACCGTGGCAGGCTTTTTTCACCGCCTTCGGGCTGGCGCTTGCCGCGGCCATTCCCGTGCTTCCGGGAGCGATGGCCGACGGCGTCGACTACCTTGTGGACTTTCAGTGGAACATGGCGATGCGTCAGGACGCGGTCGTCACGTTTATCGAACCGAGCGGGGCTGAAGCGCTTCTCTCGTTGTCGCGCTTTCCAGGGGTCCTCTACGCCGAGCCGTTCCGGGCGGTTCCGGTCAGGTTGTTCAACGGCCATAGAGAACGGACGGCGGCGATCACCGGAATGCCCGCAGCGCCCCGCCTCAATCGCCTTCTGGATTCGCAGGAGCGCGTTGTTGCCGTACCCGGCTCCGGACTGCTTCTCTCCGAGAAACTCGCCGAAGTGCTGGCTCTCTCCCCCGGCGACGAAATTCGCGTCGAAGTACGCGAGGGACGCCGTCCCGTCCTCGCGACATTCCTCTCCGGAACCATCACCGATTTTACCGGGGTGGGCGCGTATATGGAGCTCGAAGGACTGCGCAGACTGCTGGGAGAGGGCGCGACGGCCAGCGGCGCCTACCTGCAGCTGGATCCGCTGTACTTGGATGCATTCTGGCGGAGGGTGAAAGCAACTCCCCGCATCGGTTCGGTGACCACGACCGCAGGCGCCAGGGAGAGTTTCAGCAAGACCACCGAGGAGATGATGGGCGTATCGCAGATGCTCTATCTCGTCTTTTCCGTCATCGTCTCGTTCGGCGTGATCTACAACGGGGCGCGCATCGCTCTTTCGGAACGCTCCCGCTCGCTTGCGACGCTCCGCGTGCTCGGATTCACCCGCCGCGAAGTGACAACCATTCTCCTTTCGGAACTGGGGTTCCTCACGCTGCTCTCGATAGGTCCGGGGCTTCTGCTGGGGACGTGGATGGCGAAATCCATTCTTGAATCGGTGGACACCGAGACCATGCGTTTCCCTCTAATACTCGGAGTGCGGACGTACGTCGTCGCAGTGTTGACGGTGTGTGTTTCCACGGTCTTTTCTTTCGTCGCGGTGGGACGACGGATCGCCGGGCTCGATCTGCTCGCGGTGCTGAAATCCGCTGAATAGCGCGAAACGGGGTGGAGTTGGTGAAGTCGAAACTGAACAGAAACGGCGTCAACGGAAAAAGAATCTGGAAAAAACTTGCGACGGTTCTTGCGGTGTGCGCGGTCATCGGCTCGATCGTCTTCCTGCTGTGGCCGAAACCCCTGAAAGTGGAGACGGGGCTTGCGGAGCGCAGACCATTCACTGCGAGCGTCGTGGAGGAAGGAA
Source organism: Aminobacteriaceae bacterium (assembly GCA_963668335.2). Lineage (GTDB taxonomy): Bacteria > Synergistota > Synergistia > Synergistales > Aminobacteriaceae > JAAYLU01. The sequence continues at coordinate 43,397 of CAXXRY010000045.1, forward strand.
AGACGAGGATACGACACCGGTACACGGTCTCCTCCCCTGTGAACGGTTTTCTGAACCGGACGGCGCTGCGCCCCGGAGATGCTGTCCGTGCGGGAGAAACTGTCATTGCGGTTATGGAGGCGGAATCCTCTGGGCTGCTGACGCCGAGGATTCGGGCGGAGACCGAAGCGCGGCTGAAGACTGCCGAAGCGGGGCGCGCGCTGCGCAAGTCGGAGCTCGAACGGGCGAAGGTGAGCCTCGACTTAGCGAAGAAACAATTCGAGCGTCTGGACAGGCTGCTTCCGTCGGGAGGAATTTCCCGCCAGGAGTGGGATATCGCGGAGAACAGGATGCAGGTCGCCGTCCGCGAAGCGAAGACGGCGGAGTTCGCGCTCCGCATGGCGGAGTTCGAGGTGCAGCAAGCCAGGTCATCGCTCATCCAGGGTGGGGAGGGCGGAGTGTCCGAGTCCGTCCGCATACTCTCTCCGGTGGACGGCTACGTGCTCAACGTCTTCGAGGAGAGCGCCCGGACTGTTCCCGCAGGGACGCCGCTCATGGAGGTGGGGGATCCCGACGATATCGAGGGCGAGGTCGATCTCTTCTCCGTGGACGCGGCCGTCGTGGCGCAGGGGGCTGCGGCTCTTATCGAAGGGTGGGGCGGAGATGCGCCGCTGCGCGGGCGCGTTGCGCTCATCGAGCGGAGCGGCTTTACCAAGGTGTCGGCGCTGGGGGTTGAAGAGCAGCGGGTGAAGGTCCGGATCGACTTCCTCGATCCCGTGCCGCCGGGGTATCGTCTCGGGGACCGGTTCCGCATTCAGGTGCGCATCATCCTGCGGCGGAGCGACGATGTGCTGCAAGTCCCGCTGGGCGCCCTCTTCCGGCGAGGAGGAGACTGGGTCGTCTTTACCGTGGAGGAGGGAAAAGCCGTCGCGCGGAAGGTCGGGATCGGCCAGAACGACGGCGTCTACACGGAGGTCCTCTCCGGTCTGGCGGAGGGGGACAGAGTGATTCTGCACCCATCGGAACACGTGGCGGAGGGCGTCGAGGTGACGTGGAAGTAACAGCGGCGAAGGGTTCCGGATACACGCCGGTGCGTATCCTTCGCGCCGGGAGAGAAGACTGAAGAAGGAGCGTGGAAATATGAAGATTCTGGCCTTGAACGGCAGCCCGAGAGGCGCTGCAGGGAACACGGAACGGATGGTGCAGCCGTTCCTGGAGGGGGCCCGCTCGGCGGGCGCGGAGACTGAGGTCCTGTACGTCAAGGATTTGAAGATAGGCTTCTGTAAAGGGTGTTTCGCCTGCTGGACGGCGACTCCCGGCAGGTGCGTCCAGCGCGACGACATGGACATGGTGCTGGAGAAGATGGAGAGCGCGGATACGCTCCTCTGGGCGACGCCGCTCTACCACTTCGGCATGACCGCCATGCTGAAGGCCGTCATGGAACGCACGCTTCCCCTCGCCGATCCGCATATCGTCAAGGCCGGAGATGTGTACACCCACCCCGGCCGTTCCGGGAAGCGCTTTCCGCAGTACCTCCTCTTTTCCAACTGCGGTTTCCCCGATCAGGGGCATTTCGACGGTCTCAGGGCTCATTTTGAATCGCTCGCCAGGGCGAGCGGGGAACACGGGACGATTCCGGCGATCTTTCGCTCCGCCGGGGAACTCTTACGCCAGGAGGAGCTTCGCCCGCACATACAATGGTACTTCGACGCGCTGCGGAAAGCGGGGAAAGAGTACGTCGAACAGGGCGGCATCTCCGGCGAAACGATGGAGACGCTGCCACCGGGATCTCATACCGCAGGAGATGTACATCTCGCGGGCGAACGCGCACTGGGACTCCGTATTGAAGGGGAAATAAGAAGAGAACTGTGCTATTATTACCGTTGCTGAAGGCGAGTGCAGACCTTTCGACCGACGGCACTACACTATCTTTTCTGGAGGTTGTACTGTGAACCCTTTGGGCATGATTATTTCCTTCGCTCCGTGGCTTGTTCTCAAAATCCTGACCAGCGTGCCCTTTTCCGACCCGCTGACCAGGCTGAAAACGGCGCTTGTCATAGCGATTGTGATATGCCTCTACCAGTCTCGAAGTGCGGTGAAGGGCTTTATTTTCTGGGGAACCATCGCGTTCTTCTCCTTCAGTTTCGTCACCGTGGTGCTGATGACGAATATGTGGGTCATCGACCACCTGGGGTTGCTGTCGCAACTGACCATGTGCGCCATCGCCTGGGGGTCGATTCTCTTTAAACGCCCCTTTACGATCGATTACGCCAAACAGTGCGTTCCGTCCGAGTTCTGGAACCATCCCGCATTTCTTCGGAAGAACTACCTGATCACGGGCGTGTGGGGGTGTTACTTCCTTCTGGGCGTCGCAATCAACGAGATACGGATCTACGAGCCGCAGATAAGCCACCTGCTTCTCGAAGTGCTCGACAACGTCTCCATGCTCGCCATCATCCTCTATACGTCGCACGCCTCCAAGCGGCGCAGCGTTTCCGCCGATTCCGGCGACCGAAAGGATGCGCAGGCGGCGGACTGATGGCGGAATGGATACGCGTCTCGGCGTGGAGCACCGCTTCCACCGCCGGGAAGCGTTTTTGAAAAACAAGGTGAACGAAGAGGAGGGGATCGGTTTGGAAGAACAAACATGCTGTCCGCGATTCGACCCTGAACCTTGGGATGGGAAGACGCACGAATGGAGCGAGAAGCCGTTCCTTACGGCGACAATGCCGGTACTGTTTCACATGCCTTTCCCCTGGCTGATCAACAAGACCATGACCCGGCTATGGGAGACTGCGCAGAAGTACGGAATAGCGCCGGAAATGAACGATTTCCTAATGTTGGCGGCCGATCCGTCACCGTGGAAGTCCCGCTATTATCTCGCCGTTACCGGAACGCACCCCGATCTGGAGAAGGATATCGTCGGATTCTCCGGAACTTTCGTCAGCAAGGTCTTCGACGGGCCGTACAAAGACGTTCCCAAATTCATGCGGGAAGCGGACGAGTGGCTGCAAAAGGCGGGCAAGACGCCGAAGGAGCACTACTTCTACTTCACCACCTGCCCGAAGTGCGCACGTATCTACGGGCGTAACTATATGGTCGATTTCGTCCGGGTGTAAGAAAGAAGACGGCGGACACTCCGCCCGCCGTCCTTCTTTCTTACAGTTGCCTCCGAAACGCGGCTTGGAACGCACGCGAAAGGATTGCCTCGTTTCAGACGATTTCCCCCGGTTCTTCATCGAAGCGGAATGCTTTCTCCCGGAAGAGCCGCAAGCATGCGTCCGACACATCGGGGGTCGAATTTCTTACCTCTTTGCAACGTCACCTCGTCAAGGGCAGCCTCTATTCCCTTGCCCGCCCTGTAAGGACGGTGGGACGACATGGCCTCCACGGTGTCCGCTACGGCGATGATCCTCGCCTCCATCAGAATTTCGGAGCCGGAGAGCCCGCGGGGGTAGCCCGAACCGTCCATTCGCTCGTGGTGTTGATGGATGATTTCCGCCAACGCCCAGGGGACTTCGATCGTCTGAAGAATCCTGTGCCCGGCAGCCGGATGCGTCTGAATCAGCCGGTATTCGATATCGCTCAACCTGCCCGGTTTCGAGAGTATCTCCGAGGGGATCTCAATCTTCCCGATGTCGTGAATCATTGCCGCAAGCTCAACCTGCCGCACTTTCTTCCTGTCCATGCCCAGTTCGCCGGCGATAGCCGCCGCCAGACACGCCACCCTGCGCTGATGTCCGGACGTGTACGGATCGCGCACCTCCGTTATTGCTGCCAGAACGAGGACGGTCTGCTCCCATGATTTTTTGAGCGCGGCGACGGTTCTGTTGAGCTCCCGGATGATGGAGCCGATACGCTTTTCGTTCGCCGCCTGGAGGGAGATGTCCTGGAAGATCGTGTACGTTCCGAGCATCTTCCCCGAAGGAATCAGAGGAAAGAAGATACATGCAAGCGGAATCGGCTCGCCGGTTTTTCCCCTGCCCTCGGCATGAAACGCCGAGGAATTCTTTTTTCCGTTGATTGCTGCTTCTTCCTCTCTTTTTCCGCTGCGCCGGATGAAGTCTTCGACTTTTTTTCCGATGAAATCCGTGTTTGCAAGGGCCGAGCATCCGAAGCGCCTCCGCATTGGCGCGCTTGATCGTGCCGTCTCTCCCCGAGAAGAAGAGTCCAAGCGGAGCGTTGTCGAAAAAGGCGCGTCAGTTCGGCGGCCCTCGAATCGGCCTGCCGTTTGAAGGCGAAGGAGAGAACGCCTCCGAGCAGAGTAAGGAAGGCGAGGAGCGCGGCGATCGTTTTCAGCCACGCGGGGATCACCATGAATACTTGATCGGAGGTCCAGCGGGCGAGCGTATTGAAGTAGATCGAGTCGGGGTTTCTCTTCATCTCGCGGAGGTGTTTGTCGATGGCTGCAAGAATCTCCGGGTCGGCATCGAGGGGTGCGGCGAAGAAGAGGCGCGTCGGGTTGAAGCTGATGGCCGTGTCTTCAAGGTTGTAGGCTTTCATATGCGCCGCGCCGAAGAAACGGTTGGTGATCACCGCGTCCGCTTTTCCGTCGGCGACGGCCTGAAAGGCGCTTTCAAAGTCCGAAAAGGTGACGAAGGAAACGGAGAGGCCGAAGTCGCGGACAATACGGTCGAAAATCTCCTGCTGGATGGAACGGTAGAGCACGGCGACCCGTTTTCCGTCGAGGTCTGGAATCGAGCGGATTCCGCTTCCGCGGCGTGAAAAAACCTGGAACCAGCTGTACAACGCCGGGTCGGAGTGGAAGGTAAAAATCTTTCCGCGCGCCTCCGTAAACGCCACGTCGGGCATCAGGTCGATGTCGCCCTTTTCGAGACGGTCGAGCCCCAAGCTCCATGTGCCGTGGACGAATCGGAGCTCCCATCCCTCTTGTTCGGCAATGTACCTGATGATGTCCGCGAAAATACCCGCCGGTTGACCGGAGTCCGCGGTGAAGATCTTCGGGCTGTTCTCGTAGAAGCCAACGCGGACCGTTTTTTGCCGCGAAGAGATCCGCCGGAAAAGACGCCGCGAGGAGTGTGAAAAATACGAACGAAAGGAGACCGCATAAGCGTTTCAAGAACGGCGGGTTACTCTGTCGACCGCGTACGCTGTCCATAATACCAGCCTCCTTTTTTCATGTATAGAATACACTACTTTCTCCGAAAGGCATAGAGAGGGGCGGGGTTTGCGCGTTCTTTTCATCTCTTTTTCGGGCGTCCGCGTTTCTGGACAAAAAAACCGCCCCTGCGCGCAGGGGCGGTTTGAAAATCTCCGAAGACGTCTTGCTACTGGACGTTGTATTTTTTCATGATTGCTTCGTATGTCCCGTCGGCCTTCATCTCGTCGAGGACCTTCTGCATCGACGCGATCAACGCGTCGTCGACGTCTTTGTGGAAGGCGAAATAGAGGCCGCTCTCGCTCAGGCGCCAGACGCTTTCATAGTCGTCCGGATTCATCCCCATCTCCTTGAGCTGGATTTTCGCGCTGCTTTCGCCGAAGACCCAGATGTCGATACGGCCTTCGTTCAGCTTTTTGATATTCTGATCGTTGGAAGGCACTCTTTCGATCTGCTTGATGCCGGCTTTCTGGGCGAGCGCGTCGCCCACATCGTCCCGGATTACTCCGGCCTTGAGGCCGACAAGCTCCTCGGCGGATGCGATCTTCAGGCCTTTGCTCTTGAGGGCGATCGCGTCGAAAGTGTTGACGACGACGGGACCGACCCACTTGAACATGGGTTTACGCTCGTCCGTCAGGGTCATCAGGAAGAGGCAGGTGTTCGGCGTGTTCTGAACCTCCCGGTATCCTCGCGCCCAAGGGAGCACTTGGATGTCCTTCGCCGTTTTCGACGAACCCATTCTTTCGAAGATGGCCGTCAGCGTATCCACGGCGGCTCCGGTTGCGACGCCGTCAGCGCCCGACATGTTGAACGGGGGGTATTCCTCGGTCATGTACGAAATATCATCGACTGTCAGAGCCCACGCGCTTGCAGAGAATACACAAAAGATCAGTACAAGAACAACCTTCAACAATTTCACGACGTATCCCCTCCTAAAAATTTGTGTTCCCGCTGGTTGTGATGCCGAGAGTAAATGATGCAGTCCGATTCTTTTCCTTAACCTGTAAGAATTCATTAAAACGTTGCTTAAAATATATCAAAATTGCTCCAAAAGTCAAGTTCGCTTTCATAGGATGTGTTACGGGACGAAACGCGCACATCGTAATGAAGAATCAGGGAAAAACGTTATGCGAAGTAGCAATGAGCTATCGCAAAGACGAGGGAATCTGAAAACAGTATTCCCTCGCTCTTCCCGTCGCAAAAACAGTAAATGTAAAATTCATGGTTGACAAATCGGCGTTCTTTGCCTAAAATCACTCAACATATCGGTAGATTCGAAAAAGCGATGAACCGGATCGCCTTTTTTCCCGAAGACCGCAACAGAGAGGAACGTTCATCGGCTGAAAGACGTTCCGGCGGCGGAGAAAAAGCCCAAAGCCCGGTGAGCTGGAGCGGAAAGACACGCCCGAAAAAAGGGGGCGTTCGTCGGAGTACGTTCACGGTATGGACCTCCGTAACAAGGTCCGAGCGGGACATATTACAACATGTCCAATCAGGGTGGTACCGCGAGTTCAGGCTCGTCCCTTTCGGGGACGGGCCTTTTTGTATAGGGAACCTACACTACGATCAGGAGGTGCGAGCGATGTTTGGAGGAACTGGTACTGCGGTGATAACCCCGTTCAAGGACGGGAGCGTGGATTACGAGAGTTTCGAGCGTTTTTTAAACTGGCAGATCGATGGAGGCGTCGAGTTTCTCGTCGTCCTTGGAACCACGGGTGAAAGTCCTACTATAACAGCCGACGAACGGGCGGAGATTATAAAGTTCGCGGTAAAGACCGTTGCGGGTCGAGTACCCGTTGTTATCGGCACAGGTGCGAACTCGACGGCGAGCACGATTCTGCTGTCGCAGCAGGCGGAGGGGTTGGGCGCCGACGGTTTGCTGGTCGTGGGGCCGTACTACAACAAACCGACGCAGGAGGGCTTCTACCAGCACTTCAAGGCGGTCGCGGAGAGCGTGAAGAAACCGGTCATCGTCTACAACGTGCCCGGGCGCACCGGGTCGAACATCGCGCCGGAGACGGTCCACCGCCTGAGCAAACTCCGCGTGATCGCAGGAGTCAAGGAAGCGGCGGGCGACATGGGGCAGATCGATATGCTTGTTCGTCTTATTAAGAAGGAACGCCCCGATTTCGCCATCCTTTCGGGGAACGACGACCAGGCGTTCCATCTTGTGAACAGCGGCGGCGACGGCGTGATCTCCGTGCTCTCCAACGTGATGCCGCGCGAGACGTCCGACATGATCCGGCTGGCCCTCGCGGGAGAGGTGGAAAAGGCGCGCGAGCTGCACCATAGAATGTTCCCGCTCATGAAGAACCTCTTCGTGGAGGCGAACCCGATCCCCGTCAAGTACGCGGCAAGCAGACTCGGCTTCTGCCGCAATGAGCTCCGCCTGCCGCTCGTCCCGGCGTCGGAGAAGTGCGTTGCGATCGTCGACGCCTCCATGAAGGAGTGCGGAACGGCGCTATGAGGTACGGTCTTGTAGGCGCTTCGGGGAGGATGGGCGGCGAAATCAGGAAGGCATTCGCCGCGCACGAACTTACTTTCACCCTCGACGTCGGCGGCGAAACGCTCGACGCCGCGCCGCAGGTGCTGCTCGACTTCTCCCTTCCGGCGGCCTTCCCCGCGACGGTCGCGGTTGCGCGGCGCTTCGCCTGCCCCTTGGTGATCGGCACGACCGGTCTCTCCGCGGAGCAGCTTGGCGAGCTGAGAACCCTCGGTGAGCAAACCGCGGTGGTTCAGAGCTTCAACTTCGCGACCGGCGTCACGCTGCTGAAGATGATGCTCCGCGAGTTTGCTCCGCTCTTTTCGGATTGGGACGTCGAGATCAGCGAGACGCACCATAACAAGAAAAAGGACGCCCCCTCGGGGACGGCGATTCTCTTCCGGGAGGGCGACGGGGCGCAACTGCCCGACGCACTCGCTGCGCCTCGGGGGGATACCCGGAGATCATACGGTCTGCTATGCGAACGAGGGCGAGGTCCTTACGCTGACGCACCGGGCGCTTTCACGGAGCGTCTTTGCCCTCGGCGCGCTGAAGGCCGCGGAATTCGCGGTTTCGGCCGCGCCCGGATTCTATTCTTTTGAGGAGGTCCTTTCATGCGGACTGAAGAGATAATACGGCTCATCAAGGAGTCGAAGAAAAAAACGCCCGCCAAAGCCTACATCGCAGGGGACCTTGAGGGACTCGACGGCGAGCGGATCACTTTCATCGGCGGAAAGGACTTCGGGATTCTGCTCGGCGACCGCGACGACGTGGAACGAGTGCTTGTGGAGAACGCGGGAAAGATCCGCTCGGCGCACGTCGAGATTTCGGCCCGCAACTCGGCCGTGCCGCTCGCCGACCTGACGAAGTACGAGGCACGCATCGAGCCGGGCGCGATCATCCGCGACATGGTGGATGTCCGCAAGGGCGCTGTGGTGATGATGGGCGCGGTGATCAACATAGGCGCGGTCATCGGCGAACGGACCATGATCGACATGAACGTCGTGGTCGGCGGGCGCGCGGAGATCGGTGCGGACTGCCATATCGGCGCAGGATCGGTGGTCGCCGGGGTGATCGAGCCCCCGAGCGCGACGCCCGTGGTGATCGAGGACAACGTGCTTGTCGGCGCAAATGCGGTCATTCTGGAAGGGGTGCGGGTCGGAAAGGGCGCCGTCGTGGCCGCCGGAGCCATCGTGACGAAGGATGTGCCCCCGCGTACCGTGGTTGCCGGTTCGCCCGCGAAGGTGATCAAGGAAGTGGACGCGAAGACGGAGGCGAAGACGGAGATCGTCCAGGACCTCCGCACGCTCAAGTGATAGAACTGGCCGGACGAAGGGGAGAGAAGCGGAAGTGATCGTGCAGAAGTACGGCGGGTCGTCGGTGGCCACGCCCGAGAAGATAAAGAACGTCGCCGCCAGGATACAAAAGCGCGTCGACGAGGGGGAGAAGCTCGTCGTGGTGGTCTCCGCTATGGGGAAGACAACGAATTCGCTCATCTCCCTCGCGCAGGAGGTGTCGGCGGAGCCGTCGCCCCGCGAGCTGGACATGCTTCTTGCCACGGGAGAGCAGATGACATCCGCCCTGTTGGCGATGGCGCTGAGCGACTGCGGCATCCATGCGCTCTCCTACAACGCGTTCCAGCTCGAGATGACCACCACAGGCGATTTCAGCAACGCCCGGATCATGGATCTCAACCTGGACAAGCTGAAGCGCCAGCTCGAGATGCGGAGCGTAGTCGTCGTCACCGGCTTTCAGGGGATCACCCCGGAAGGGGATCTTACAACCCTGGGCCGGGGAGGCTCCGACACGTCGGCGGTCGCCATCGCCGCGAAGTGCGGCTGCCCGTGCGAAATCTACAGCGACGTGGCGGGGGTGTACACGTGCGATCCGAACAAACGCCCGGGGGCGCGAAAGTTGGAGTACATCACCTTCGACGAGATGCTCGAGCTCTCCTCGTTGGGGGCTAAAGTTCTCCACTCGCGAGCGGTGGAAATAGCGAAAAAATATTCGGTCGATCTGTACTGTGCATCGACCTTCTCCGACGAAAGGGGGACCTACGTGGTGAACAGTCTTCCCGAATGGCTGGAACAGCCTGTGGTGACCGGAGTGACCACGGACAGCAACCAGATGCGGGTGAACATCGTACGCATGCCGGCCTCGATGGAGGCTGTGAGCGCGCTCTTCGGCGGGCTCGCCGAGCAGGGAGTGAACGTGGATATGATCTCCACGGTCAATGAAAACGGGTACTCGCATCTCACCTTCACGGTGGTGGACGCCAAGGAGAAGACTGTGCTGGAAACGGTCCGAAGGACGCTCTCTCCGTGGGAGGGGGTGGAACGTCACGGAAGACCGAGATGTGGCGAAGATCTCCGCGGTCGGCGTGGGCATGAAGTCTGCGCCGGGCGTTGCGGCCCGTTTCTTCGGCGCGCTCTCCCGAAAGGGGATCAAGATGTTGGGGACCACGACGTCGGAGATAAAAATCTCCGCGCTTGTCTCCCGCGAAGAGGGCGACAAGGCGCTGCGCGCACTGGTGGACGAGTTCGGCCTGGGGGAGGAATAACCGGATGCTCTCCCCCGTCTATTCGCCGTACAACCTTGTCGTCGAGCGGGCGGAAGGCGTCCGCCTCTTCACGGACAAGGGCGTCTTCCTGGACACATATGCGGGCATTGGCGTCCTTCCTCTCGGACACAGCCATCCGGACGTCGTCCGGGCAATCCTTGAGAAGGCTGAACGCTACACGCATCTTTCGAACTACTTCCTCGACCCCGACGCGCCCGCGCTTGCCGATTCTCTGCTCGCCATGACCGGCAGAAAAGGAGAGGTGTATTTCGCGAACTCCGGCGCCGAAGCGATGGAAGCAGCTTTGAAAGCGGTGAAAAAGAACCGCGAAGGGGGCGCTCGTCTCCTTCGAGGGAAACTTTCACGGGCGTACCTTGGGTGCACTCTCCGTGACCTGGGGGCCTGCGATACGCCATCCTTTCGACCCGCTGATCCCGCACTGCGCCTTTCTCCCGTTCAATGGGGAGGCGCTGCTGAGGTTTGCGCGGGGAGAACGAGATTGCCGCCGTCTTCCTGGAGTGTATCCAGGGGAACAGCGGCGTCTACCCGCTTCCCGCGGACTTGGCCGAGGCGGTGAACATCCTGCGGAAAGAGCGGGGTATCCTGGTGGTCGCCGACGAGATTCAGGCGGGCCTTGGGCGAACAGGCAGGTACTTCGCCTATGAGCACTTCGGACTTCGTCCCGATATCATCACCATGGGGAAGGGGATAGGCGGCGGTCTTCCCCTGGGAGCGGCGGTCTTTTGCGAGTGGTCGCCGTTCGCTTCCGGCGAGCACGGCTCGACCTTTGCACCCAACCCTGTTTCGCTTGCCGCGGGGAAAGCGACGCTCGCGCACATCACACCCTCTCTGCTGGGGGATGTGTCACGGAAGGGTGAACGGCTCCGCGAACGCCTTGCGCTTCTCTCCTGGGCGCGCGGGACCCGAGGGATGGGGCTCATGATCGGCGTGAGTACGGAGAATCCGGCTGAGGTAAAGAAAAAAGCCTTCGAGCGAGGCGTACTGCTGAATGTGACAAGCGGCGGGATCCGTTTCCTCCCCGCGCTCACGATTACCGACGGGGAAATTGAAGAGATTTTGTCACTGTTGAATTTCTGAGAACGGGCTGTTGTTTTTGTACTCAACATTTCAGGATGGTTCGGATGCCGCGCCGATACGGGCCCGGTTCCGGACCTTTCTATCTTTTTGAAGCGCTGCGCGACAGGAGAGTCTGTGCGATAATATAGGTGCTGCTGAAGGAAGCCTCGCCTGTTTATTTCGTGTTTTGCGTTTCGTTCAGGTGCGGCGCAATACGAAGGAGGTTGAAACGAATATGCTCTATCGTACAATGCCCCAAACAGGGGATAGGATTTCAATTCTTGGTTTTGGCTGCATGCGCTTCCCTCTGGACGCGGAGGGAAAGATCGACGAGCCGCGCTCCGCGGCGATGCTGCATTCCGCTATTGACAGAGGCGTGAACTACATCGATACGGCGTACCCCTATCACGGAGGAGAGAGCGAACCCGTGGTCGGACGTGCGCTCGAGGGCGGCTACCGCGAGAAGGTCTTTCTCGCGACGAAGCTTCCCTCATGGATGGTGGAGACGCCGTCGGACATGGACCGTCTTCTTGACGAGCAGTTGACAAAACTGCGTACGGATCATATTGACTACTACCTGCTCCACTCGCTGAACAGCGACCGTTGGGGGATCATGAAACAGAACGACTACGGACAGTTTCTCGAAAGAGCTCTTGCCGACGGACGGATCCGGCGGGCCGGCTTCTCCTTCCACGACCGTTTGCCGCTTTTCAAGGAGATCGTGGATGATTGGCCGTGGCACTTCTGCCAGATCCAGTACAACTTCCTCGACACGAACTACCAGGCCGGGACGGAGGGGCTGAAGTACGCCGCGGAGAAGAACGTCGGCATGGTGATCATGGAGCCGCTCAGAGGAGGCAACCTGGCGAAGAACGTCCCCGACGCGATGATGCGCATTTGGAACGAATCGCCGAAGAAGCTCTCTCCCGCAGGGTGGGCGCTCCGGTGGATCTGGGATCAGCCGGAGGTCAACGTGGTGCTCAGCGGTATGACCGCGGAGAGCGACCTCGACGACAATCTCTCAGCCGCGGAAGAGGGCGTGCCGAATTCGCTGACGGCGGCCGAGCGCGAGATGATTTCCCGCGTCAGGACGGAGTATACCGCACGAGGATGAAGGTCGGGTGCACCGCGTGCCAGTACTGCATGCCCTGTCCCGCCGGAGTGAACATCCCGGAGTGCTTTAATCGCTACAATATGGCCTTTATGTTCGATAATCTTGAGCAGGCCAAGGCGACCTACCCGGTCTTCCTGAAGCCGGGAGCGAGGGCGAGCGCGTGTGTCAAGTGCGGCGCCTGCGAGGAAAAGTGCCCGCAGAATCTTCCGATCCGCGAACACCTCGCGTCGGTGGTCGAGCTGCTGGAATCCGGCGAATAGGGCCGTTTCGCCAATGCGGCGCTACGCTCTGCTGACGGCCGAGAGCCGCTTTCGTGCGCACATCGTCTTCCAGGGGATCGTCGTCGGACTTTCGGCGGGCGTCGCCTCTATCTGCTACCGCCTGTTCCTGGGATATGCGGAGACGTTTTCTCTGCGCGCGTTGAGGGGGGACTTTTCACTTCCCCTTCCTGCGCTCCTGTTTCTGTGGATTGTTGTTGCGCTCTTCATCGGCAGGCTCATGGAGAACGAGCCTATGGCCCGCGGGAGCGGCATTCCCCAGGTCGAGGGCGAGCTCCTGGGGTGCGTTTCGATGAATTGGCTTCGTGTGCTGTGGGCGAAGTTTCTCGGCGGCGGTCTGGCGATTGCACTCGGGCTCTCGCTTGGACGTGAAGGACCGTCGGTACAGATCGGCGCTGCAGTCGGGAAAGGGCTCTCCCGCCTGCAGAAAAAGACGAAGATGGAGGAGAAACTTCTGCTCTCCAGCGGCGCGTCGGCGGGACTCGCCGCCGCCTTCAACGCGCCGCTTTCGGGGGTGATCTTCGCCCTTGAAGAGGTGCACAAGAGCTTCTCCCCGCTGATTTTGCTGTCGGCGATGATGGCTTCGCTCGGTGCCGACTTTCTATCAAAGACATTTTTCGGGCTGGGGCCGGTGTTCTCCTTCGGTGTTCCCTCGCCGCTGCCGCTCGAGTTCTACGGACACTTTCTCGTGCTTGGTGTGCTCTGCGGCGTCGGGGGCGCGCTCTTTTGCCGTGCTATTCTGGAACTGCAGACGCTCTACGCGAAACTCCCGATTCCTGCGTCCTGCCGTGTCGTCATCCCCGCGCTCCTTGCCGTCGTTGCAGGTTCTTTTCTTCCCGAAATTCTGGGAGGAGGGCATGCGCTCGTGGAGTATCTCGGCCACGGGATTCATCCGGCGAGCTTCATTCTTTTGCTCTTTGTAGGGAAACTTCTCTTCACCGCACTCTGTTTCGGCTCGGGGGCGGCGGGAGGTATCTTTCTCCCCATGCTCGCGGTCGGCGCGTCGCTGGGCGCATTCTACGGGGACCGTTGCCGTCCAGGTCTACGGCCTCGATCAGGCGTTGGTGCTCAACTTTCTCATCGTCGGCATGGCCGGTTTTTTCTCGGCGGTAGTCCGCGCGCCGATCACAGGGATTGTCCTCATCACCGAAATGACCGGGTCGTTCACGCACCTGCTCTCCGTCTCCGCGGTGGCGGTGACGGCCTATGTCGTCGCGGACCTGCTGGGCGCGCGGCCGATCTATGATTCGCTGCTTCTGCGCATGCTGCGGAAGTGTGATATGTGCGAGGAGTCCGGAAAGGTGCTGCTCGAAGGTAAGGTCTCTCCCGAGTCGTCTCTTGACGGGAAGCGCGTTCGGGATGCACGGCTTCCGTCCGGATGTCTGCTCGTGAGCATCGACCGGGCGGGGGAGGAAATTCTTCCGAACGGAGAGACCGTGCTCGCGGCGGGCGATAAGATCGTGGCGCTTGTCGACGGGCGGAGGGCGCGTCGCGTCCGCGAGACGCTGCACAATCTCTTGGAGGTTCGGCGAAAAACACCTTAACAGGCGTCGGGATCGGCGGAGTGGACCGCAAAACGGCCGCACACGGCGAAACCCGCTTTTTTATATAGAGGAAATCCCATGGGGGAGGCCTGGAGCACGACTGTACAGCAGTCGGAGCGCCGTGCCTCCTCCAGCGTTTCCGACAACAGAAGCTTCCCCAGCCCTCGCCTGCGGAAGGCGGGGAGAGTGGAGAAGTAGTAGATTCCCGCAACCTCTCCGGTCAGAGAGAGGAGGGCGGTTGCTGCCGTGCGGCTCCCGACGCGGAGCGTCATCAGCCGGAAGGATTCGTCGAAAGGCGGCGCGATAAGCGCTGTGCAGAACGCGGAGAACGGCTCTTGATGTTCCTGCTCCGAGTCGAATCCTTCAAGAGAGGAACGGGCCCACTCCCGGGTCTCCCGGGGCGAGACCGCCCTGCGGACGGTGCACTCCGCAGGAAGCTGCGGACGTTCCCGGGGCGCATCAAGCGCCATGACCATCGCAGGCGGCGCGCACCGCTCAGGCACTCGGTGTTCCTCGAGTGCTCTCCGGAGGCGTTCTCCGCGTGTTCCGGGGGGAAACCACCACGTAAACGGCATTCCCTCTTCGCTAAAAAAATGTGCTGCGCATCGTACACTCTCCTCGGCGTCTTCTTCCCGGAAGCAGTACGCGTAGTTCTGATCCGGTATGGCCGTTCCGGTCGACACAAAAAGACAGGGGCCGCGTTCCTCGGATCTCGATGTCGGCAACGCACCCCACAATCGCAGCGTCGCCGCGAAATTTTCCGCAACAGCAGACGCATGCATCGATTCGTTTCCCTCCATTGTTGTTCCACCCCTTATGAAGTATGCAGCGTGGACGGCTACTTCTCTTCGCTCTCTTTCTTGGAAGGAGCGGTCTTGCGGTAGCCGTACTGGAGCAGCAGGAAGGCGATGAAGCCGAGCGACGTGTACGTGACTCCCCCCCGGAACGTCTCGTAGGGGAGATATGCGTAATGGAACTGGATTCCGGCGACCATGATGATCGTCGCCACGAGGATGGAACGCATCGGCGAGAGCGGCTTTCGCAGCAGTTTGAAACGCAGAAGATAGATGATCACGCTTCCAATGATTATTATGATAATTCGTTCAAACATGAGACTCTCCTTTTTCTCTGTAGTTCATTCCTGTTTCTGTGGCGCGAACATCTGGACGAAGACCTTGTGCGTATTGCGGGGCAGGATGCGGTACCCCTTCTTCTCTTTCGTCAGCCAGAGGAAATAGTCCTTGTAGAACGACGTGTTCAGGTCGAGGATCGACTTGTCCCGGTTCTCCTTGATGAGTTCGTAGCTGTTCTTGATGACGCGGTCCTCGTCGCTGTCCCAGCGGAACGTCCCCAAGGCGTAGGCCGCGGCGCGCTCTTGGCTGTAGGTCGGAAACGCCGGGATCAGCAGGGTGTGGTCGTTCCAGTCGTAGGTACCGTACCCCTGCCCGGGCACGAGGATCACGCGGGGGATACCGTACATGCGAACCCTTGCCACGACAAGCATCTCAGGGTCGAGCGCGATCATCTCCTCCAGAATTGCGGCGGCCTTGTCGATGGAAAAAGGAAGCTTGTCGCTTTGGCAGATCCGGGAGTCGTCGAGCCGGGCCGACTTCGCCGTGAGCGATATGTACTCTTTCTTCGCCTCGATCATGTTCCGGAGTTCCCTGCGGCGGAACGCCGGAGCTTCGGCCGCGAGATCCGCCGCCTTCTTTTTGACTTTGCGGTCCCATTTTATGAGTTCCTGCTCCACGTAGACTATGTTCCGGGCGAGTGTCTTCGCGCTCTCCAGCAGCTTCGTGACCTTGGCGATCTCGTTTTCATCAAGTCCCTCTTCTTCCTCGTTCCCCTTCAGGGCGCTCGCGATGCGCTTCTCGGCTTCGATGAAGGCGTGATTCTGCACGGCCATCTGCTGGCGCTCCTTCTCCTCGGCCTCCCTGTACTTCCTGGTGCGCATCTGTACTTCTGTATACGCTTCGAGGCAGCGGTGAAGATCGGAGAGTATCGACTCCGTCTCCGTCGATGTGACGCCGACCTTTGAGAGCACCACGGGGAGGATGACCTTTGTCCTTGTTTTGAGGGCGTCGAGCTGCCTGCGGAGCTGCACCAGTTTTTCTTCGATGGAGTAGCCGCTCCGCGGCGGGGTGACCGGCTTGGCCATGACCATGCTGTAGCACTCCGCGATGTGGTCGGAGAACGAGTAGTACTGAAAGAGCCCTGCAGGCGCCTTTGAGTTCAGCAGACCCGGGATCTCCGGATGAAAGGGGGTGAGCTCCTGATCGACGACGCCGAAATCAAGAAAGAGCCGCTCCTGCTCGTCGAAAACGAGCTCTTCGGGGAATGCTTCCGTCTGCGCGTCGATGAGAGCGACAGCCATCGTCCAGTACATCGAGGAAAGTTCCGACCAGTATTTTCTGGCGGCGATCCGGTCGTCCGTCTCGGAGGAGCCGCGTACGGACAAAAAACGGCCGGCCGCTGCGGAAAACTTCTCCGTGGCCTCCTGTACCTGCGAGTTGTCCCTCCATCGTTCAAACACAAGCTTCATTCGGTATCATCCTCCGCTTCTCCATGCGTGACCGGGATTCCTTCACGTTGAATGAGATCCTGACGTGCGGAATACCGTGTTTATGATACCATATTCCACGGCGCACACATTGATCCGGAACACATGATACTTTAAAAGGAGGAAAATCGATGGGACATCCGATGCGGCGAAACGACAGGGAAATTACCGATTCCGCGGAGATCGACAGCATTTTGGAGAAGGCCCTTTTCGGGCATCTCGGAGTGTGCGACGGCGACGAACCGTACGTTTTGCCGCTCAACTTCGGCGTCTCCGAAGGGGCGATCTATTTTCACTGCGCTCCCGATGGGCGGAAACTCGACGCGCTGCGGCGCAACCCGAAGGCCTGTTTTCAGGTGGAAACCGATACCGATCTTGTCGCCTCGACCATGGCATGCGGCTGGGGAATGCTCTATCGCAGCGTCGTCGTTTCGGGCGTCGTCTCCGTCGTCGAGTCGCTCGAAGAGAAGGCGCGCGGACTGACCGCGCTGATGAAAAAATGCGCCGGAGCCTCCTTCTCCCATGAATTCACGGAGCGGGAGCTGGGGTCGGTGATCGTGCTCCGGCTCGATCCGGTCTCCCGGACGGGGAAAGCCCGTCGTCCGGCCTGATATACGGAGGGAGGGAAAATGTTCCGCATCCGGAGAGTTTTCGACGCGCTTTCCCCTGCGAACGTCAGGGCGATTGCGCGTGTTCAGGAGATCTTGCGGGAGCAGTTCCCCGAAGGCCGTCCCGGTGAGGGCGACGCGATTCCCGAGAAGCTCTCGAACCACCTGAAGTACGGTTTCCAGACGATTCTTTTCGTCGCGGAGAAGGGGCAGAACAAAGTGCACGGTTTTGCTCTCATCCTCTACGACCCGTTGCTGAAGTTCTGCTATCTGGACTATATCGCCGTAGCCGGGCGCGAAGCGGGGAGCGGCCTCGGGAGCATCCTCTACGAGAGGGTCCGGAAGGAGGCGCTCGACTTTGGATGCGTCGGCGTTTTCTTTGAATGTCTCCCCGACGACCCGGCGCTGAGCCGCAGCGATACGGTGCGCAAGCAGAACGTCGCTCGCCTGCGTTTCTACGAGCGGTACGGTGCGACGCCGGTGATCGGGACGAAGTACGAGACGCCCCTGGAACCAGGAGGAGATAACCCGCCGTACCTGCTCTTCGACGGTCTCGGGAAAAAGGAGCCGCTCCGCAGGGAGAAAGCGCGGCTCGTCGTTGCGGCGATCCTCGGCAAGAAGTACGGCGATCTCTGCTCGCCCGAGTATATTCGCATGGTCATGGAATCCTTCAGGGACGACCCCGTAATGCTTCGGCCGCTGCGTTACGTCGGAGCGCCGACGCGCGTCGCGGTTGCCTCGGAACTCCCGGAAAGCGAGCGCATCGCCCTCTTCGTGAACCGCGATC
>CAXXRY010000046.1:0-159915 GCA_963668335.2 Aminobacteriaceae bacterium
AAAACGGAAACGGCTGTCGGCCCATTCGAATACCTCCGGGCGCAGCGTCCTCCCTCTCTGGAAGGGGTCGAACCGGAGCTTCATACCTGCGACGCTCAGATCGAGCACTTCCGTAGGAAGCCAGGCGTCATGATTGTGCAGGCGAAATTCGGCGCGGAGGACGCACTCCACCCGAAAAAAACGGCGGCTCTCCTGTCCGGGGGCCGACGCTTTCTTCGCCTGTTTTTTCGTTCTATCGGAAGGATCCATCATTCACCTTTGTGTTTTGTCGAAGAACGCCGCAGAGCGTCCTCGGATTTTTTGTGGCGTCTTTTGCAACTTTAAGATACCATAGAGGAGTCTTCCTGACTACAGAAGGAGCGTCGCCCCGACCTTGGGAAAGGGGAGCCCGGAGGCGGGATCGTGTATATCCGCACCAATGAAGGGATGTTGATGGTTCATGAAGGATCTTTTTGAACGGACGGATTTTCTTTTGAACGGAGGCGTCCTCACGCTGCTTTCCGACAGCCTCGCCGCGCACGCGGCGCGAGGGGTGATTCTCCGGCCGGAGGGAGAGGACCTGACCGTTCTCGAAGCGTTCGGCGCCGGAGTGGAGAGTCTCTTCCTTAAAGGAAGAGCCCGTGATATTCAAAACGCGTTTCCGTCACCCTTCCTCCGCGAGACGTACGACGTGGCGGCGGCCCCCCTTCCGGGAGAGTGGCCGTGGGGAATCCGTCTTCGCGGAAGGGACTGGGTCTTCTTCATCCTCCTCTCGGAAGAGCCTCCGAAAGAGCTGCTCGATCAGATGCCTTCATTCGCCGGACTGTTGAACCTCTGGCAGAAACACCAGAAAACGTCCGGGATCGAGGAACGCCTCTCCAAACTGGCGTACATGGTCCTGGCCACAAAGAGCACGCTCGCGTCTGTCTTCGAGCCGATGGGGCTGGACTACTTCGGCGCGTTTCTCTGCGACGTGCTCACGGAAAGTCTCTTCCCTTCGCGCCTCTCCATTATTCTGGATAAAGGCGGACGTCTCTCGCACCTCGACGGCGAGGATATACCGATGCCTCCCCGCAAAGGGATCTTCGCGCGCGACATTCTCTCTCCCGTTCCGGTGAGGCTGGAGGAGTCCATGCGCGACTCGGTCGGCGAGGCGGTCTTCCAGGACCTTGCCGGCGAGTGGTCCGCCATCCTCCCAATCATCGGCGGGGACTCGCGGCTCTTCTGTCTTCTCCGCTGGGAGACACCCCCCGGAGAAGAGGCGCTGAACTTCATGGAGCTGCTGGGGAACGTCGCGTCGAAGGCGCTCTCGATGGCCTCGATGCGCGAGGAAAAAGAGCGGAACATGCGGGAGCTTTCACGGAGAGCCTTCCTGCTGAACGCGCTCCACGAGGCGGCGCTCAAATTCCTTGAACAGACGTCGAAGGAGGAGCTGCTGCTCCAGATACTCGACATTTTCTCCGAGATGACCCAGGCTCCGCGCGCCGTGCTTGTGGCATGGCAACCGCAGGCGGGCGGCTACGTCGTCTTCGCCTCGAAGGAGGACGGAATCCTGCAGCGCACCGGGCGCCCGGCGGGCTTCCCCATAGGAATTCTCGAAGGCGACCGTCCTTCCTCCTTCACGATGGAGGAGGGGAAGCGGCTTTTCGCCTTTATGGAGGTTCCTTTCCTCGCGTCGCTCGACGCGATGGAAGGAATAAAGTTGATCTTCCCACTCTGGGACGGCGACCGTCTTATCGCCTTTATCGCCGTTTCCGAGCCGCTTCCGGGCACCGTCACCATGGATTTGGAAACGCTGGAGATTCTCGCCCGCACCGCGTCGGCCGCGATGCTGAGCCGCGAGTGGGAGTCCGCCCGGCTCGCCTCCGGCAAGTACCTGAACGTCGCAGCGCTGGTGCACTGGGAGAGCGAGCGCATCCGCGAGGAGATCGTCGCGGAAGGCGGAACGCCGGTGCTCGTCAAAGGCCCGGTCGCCGTTTCCGTCTCCGCGGAGCAGGAGCGGCTCTGTCGCCTCGTTGTCCGGATGGAGGACGCCACGGTGTGCGTCGCGGAGGAGTCCTCCGAATCGCTTGCCGCTTTTTTTCCCCTCCGCCGCGGGGTGGACGATCCAGAAGTTCCCCGCCGGACAGAAGTAGGCGAAGTTACCGCATCTCATCGACGGTGACGAAGGAGAATCCTTTCTTACGGTAGCCGTCGATGATTTCCGGCAGCGCATCGATCGTGGGCGCGACGCCGACATGCAACAGCACGATGTCGCCCTCTTTCGCCCTGGAGAGCACTTTCCGGGCGAGAGAGGGACCGTCGAGCGACGCGGAGTAGTCCCCCGGATTGTTGGTCCACAGTACGATTCGCAGCCCCTCTTCGTCCGCCCGCTCCGCGACGAAATTATTGTAGCGCCCCCCCGGAGGCCGCGCGAACCGCGGCTTTTTCCCGGTAACCTGCTCGACAGCCTCGTTGCAGAGCCGCCACTCGCGGTAGACGTTCTCCGGCGGCAGCGACGTCAGGTTGTTGTGGTAGAACGTATGGTTCGCCACCGTATGCCCGCCCGCGTTGATCGCCCGCACCAGCTCCGGGTACTCCAGAACGTATCGTCCGACCAGGAAGAACGTCGCCCTGACCTCTTTCTCCCGAAGAATATCCAGTATCGGTTCAACATATCCAGGACGGGGACCGTCGTCGAAGGTCAGCGCCACCGTCTTCCCATTCCCGTTTCTTAGATACCCCAAGGCCTCCGCCGAGGAGGCGAATCCGAAGAAAACGAGCAAAAGCAAAAACATCGTTCTTATTTGTTTTCCTTTGTTCATAGTCACCTTTCCATTCTTCCGAGCGCGTCGAAGAGCACATAATAGCACTCTCCGCATCTTCACGCCACGCGATTTTGCTGAATCCGAGGGTAAAAAGAGGCTTCAACCACGTCCGCCTCAAACGACGCGAAACTCTTTTACAAACTTCGCACCAAAAGCACGTGCAAAGGCGATGAACAACTTCAAATTCCGAATGCCCTGAAACCCCATTCATCTCTGAAAGAAAAATGAAGAAAATTTCGGTCGCCCCCCTTGACAAAGGCCGGATCGATGACTAACATACTAACATATCAGTTTTCCATTTTCTCTAGCGTGAATTATGCGACACGCTTCGGCTCTCCGCCGGGGCGATTTTCGGGGAAAGGGGGCCTTGCCGTGATCTCGTATTTCGACATGAGCGAACTGAAGGACGGCGTGACGCGACAGGTCTACCTTGCGCTCCGCAGGGACATTCTCAACTGGCGTCTTCTCCCCGGAAGGCGGCTCAGCGAGAAGGACATCGCCGGGCGGATGAACATCAGCAAGACCCCCGTCCGCGAGGCCTTCATCAAACTTCAGGAGGAGGGGCTCCTCGAAATCCGCCCTCAACGCGGCACCTTCGTCTCGCTCATGGACATGGAGCAGATAGAGGAGGTCCGCTTCACCCGCCTCTGCGTCGAGAGCACCGTGCTCTCGCTCTTCATCGAATCTCCAGACGAAAATGCTCTTGCCTCCATGCGCTCCATCCTCGACCTTCAGGAGAGCGCCGTTCCAAATCGGGACATCGACGCGTTCGTGGACTACGACGACGCGTTCCACCGCGAGATCTTCCTCGCGTGCGGCAAGGCCCGCACGTGGAGCTTCATCGACCACTTCAGCGCGCAGTACAAACGGTTGCGATACCTCAGCCTTCAGAACTATCTGGACTTCGGCTTCGTCCTCGCGGAGCACCGGGCGATCCTTTCCGCCTGCGAAAAGCGGGCGGCGGAGGACGCGCGGCGCTGCCTCTCGAAGCATTTGAACAAGATTCTGGGCGAGTCGGAGCACCTCAGGGAGAAGTTTCCGGAGTACCTTCTGAAGGACGGAGGCAACAGGACCCCCTCGGGGGAAAATGTTCCATCATTCCACTTTCAAGGAGCGTGAAGGAAATGAAGGGAAAGGGTTTCTGGCGTCTTGGCGTTACGGTTGTTGTTCTGGTGGCTGTTCTGTTGGCGGGAGGCGCGGCGTTCGCCGAGAAAACGCACGTGCTCAAGGTAAGCTCCGTGCTCAACGACAAGGATCCGATCATACTCGGTCTTCTTGAGATGCAGAAAGCGGTCGCGGAGCGCAGCAACGGGCGTCTCGCCATCGAAGTCTATCCCAGCTCGCAGCTCGGCAGCACCGACGATTGCCAGGAACAGGCGAAGATGGGGGCGAACGTCGCCGTTGTCACGGACGCAGCACGCCTCGCCGACATCGTGAAGGAGATCGGAATTCTCGGAGCCCCCTACGTCGTGGACGACTACAAGGGCGCCCTGAAGCTGGTGAAATCCGACCTCTTCAAGAGCTGGGCCGCGAAGCTGGAGCCGCACGGCTACAAGTCGCTCTCCTTCAACTGGTACCAGGGAACGCGCCACTTCATGGGGAACAAGCCCCTGACGACGCAGGAAGAGATGCGCGGCGTCCGCACCCGCACCCCCGGCTCCCCCGTATGGCGGGAGAGCGTGGCCGCGATGGGCGCGACTCCCGTGGACATCTCCTGGGCCGAAGTCTACCCCGGAATGCAGCAGAAGGTTATCGACGCTTTCGAGGCGCAGTACCCGGCGATCGTGGGCGCGAGCCTCTTCGAAGTGGCGAAGGTCGTCTCGAAGACGGGACACTTCCAGCTGATGACAGGACTCGTCTGCGGGAAAAAATTCTTCGACTCGCTTCCCGAGGATCTGCAGATTATTCTTCTTGAAGAAGCGGAGAAGGCCGGCGACTACGCAACCGAGATGACGGCATCCAAGCTTTCCGAGTACGAAGAGATGATGAAGGGGCAGGGCGTTACCTTCCTCGATGTGGATATCGCCCCCTTCAAGGCGGCGGTGGAGCCTGTTTATGAGAAGCTCGGACTCACCGAAGCACGGAAGCAGGCAATGGAGGTTTTGGCGAAGTAGAAAACGGAGGTTTCCGGCCCCCGGAGCAGGAATCTCCGGGGGCCTCGGACCGCCGTTTCGTGAAGAACGGCGGCAATCCATCGCATCGGAGGAGGTATTCATGGCTTCCCTCAACCGGATTCTCTTAAAAACAGTCGATGTGCTCGCGTCCTTCTTTCTTGCGGCGATCGTCATTCTGGTCTTTCTGGCGGCGCTCTCGCGCTGGTTCAACTACCCCCTGATCTGGTCCGTCGACACAGCGCAGCTGCTCTTCGGCTGGCTCTGTTTCTTCGGGGCCGACGCCGCCATGCGCCACAACAGCCATATCGGCATGGACGTCCTTGTGCGCCTGCTCCCGCAGGGGCTGCAGAGGGGGATCCGAATGCTCCTGATGCTCTTCGCCATGGTCTTCCTCGGCATCATCGCCGTCTACGGCTTCATACTCTGCTACCATAACTACGAGCGTCTGTTCAACACCATCCAAATAAGCTACTCGTGGGCCACGCTGAGCGTTCCAGTCGGCTGCCTGCTGATGCTCCGCACCATGATCGAGCAGTTCCTGCGGGAGCGCGCGAACGAGGGCGGAACCGAAGGGGGGACGAATCCATGCTGCTGATGGGAAGCATCTTCCTCGCTCTGCTGTTGCTGGGTATGCCCATCGCCTTCACCATCGGCATCTCGGCTCTGGCCTTCGTCTTCACCGAGGAGTTCATCCCGCTGACCATCGCCGTCCAGAAGATGATCAGCTCCACGCAGTCCTTCCCGCTGCTGGCCGTTCCCTTCTTCGTCCTCGCGGGAAACCTGATGAACGCCACAGGCATCACGAGCAGACTCATCACGTTCGCACACGTGCTCACGGGGCATCTCATCGGCGGACTCGCCCACGTCAGCGTCGTGCTCAGCGCGCTGATGGGCGGCATCTCCGGCTCCGCGGTGGCGGACGCCGCGATGGAGTCTCGCCTCCTCGGCCCCTCCATGATCAAGGCGGGCTACTCGAAGGGGTACGCGGCCGCCGTCATCGCCCTCTCTTCACTGATCACCGCCACCATTCCGCCGAGCATCGGCCTTATCCTCTACGGCTTCGTCGGGGAGGTCTCCATCGGCAAGCTCTTCATCGGCGGCATCGTTCCGGGGCTTCTGATGACCTTCATCCTGATGGGAGTCTCCTGGCTGACGGCGAAAAAACGCGGCTACGGACGTGCCCGCGAGACGCGCGCCACGCTCCCCGAGTTCAAGGAAGCCTTCAAGGAAAGCTTCCTCGCGCTTCTCTTCCCGCTCATCCTGATCGTCGGCATCCGCTTCGGCATCTTCACGCCGTCCGAGGCGGGCGCGTTCGCGGCGGTCTATGCCTTCGTCGTGGGAACGTTCGTCTACAAAGAACTGACGTGGGAGACGCTGAAGGAAGTGCTCCGGCAGACGGTCCGCGACAACGGCATCATCATGCTCATCATCACCTGCTCGGGGATCTTCGGCTATGCGATCGTCTACAACCGCATGCCGCAGACGATCGCCCAGTGGCTGCTGGGCGTGACGAACAGTCCGGGCCTTCTCCTCTTCATCGTGCTCGCGTTTCTTTTCATCGCGGGGATGTTCATGGAGGCCACGGTGAACACGCTGCTGCTCACGCCGATCTTCCTGCCGATCATGAAGTCCGTCGGCGTGGATCCTGTCCACTTCGGCATCCTGATGATGACCATCATCACCATGGGCGGCATGACGCCCCCGGTCGGGGTGGCGATGTACACCACCTGCTCGCTGCTCGACTGCCCCACGGGGGAGTACATCAGGGACTCGCTTCCGTTCGTCGCGGCCATTCTGCTTGAAGTGGCGCTGCTGGCGATGTTCCCGTCCATTGTGCTCTTCCTGCCGAACCTCGTTTTCGGGGGGTGAGTGTGTCGGAAATCGTTCGTCGGAGAAAAGACAAGTCTGTTGGGATAGTGTATCGCGAAGTATCGGCCTGTCGGCCTGTACTATACAAAAACAGGGGAGGAATTGAAATGAAAAGAACAGTGATGTTTGCGGTATCGTTGATGATGGTGTTCGCGCTCGCTCTCTGCGCGCAGGCGGCTCCGGCGGATCTCGTCGAAGGCGACGGCAATACGTACGAACTGATGATCTCGACCCAGCTGGCCGACGCCAGCCCCTTCTGCCAGGGCTTCTACGCGCTCGCCGAGCGTGTGAAGGAGCGCAGCGGCGGGAAGATGGTCGTCAAGGTCTTCCCGAGCGCGCAGCTCGGCAGCGACGAAGACGTCATCGAGCAGGCCATTCAGGGAGTCAACGTGGCCGTGGTCACCGACGCCGGACGCATGGCGAACTACGTCAAGGACATCGGCATCGTCGGCATGGCGTACTTCACCAACAACTACGACGAGCTGCTGAAGGTGCAGAAGACCGACTTCTGGAAAGAGTGCGTGCGCAAGCTCGCCGACGAGAACGGCATTCGCGTGCTCTCCTTCAACTGGTTCGACGGCGCGCGTCACTTCCTCACGAACAAGCCCGTGAAGAGCCCCGAGGACCTGAAGGGCGTCCGTATCCGCACCCCCGGCGCTCCTTCCTGGTCGCGGTCGGTCGCCGCTCTGGGCGCCACTCCCGTCACCATGGGGTGGAACGACGTCTACAACGCGGTGCAGCAGAAGGCCATCGACGGCGCCGAGGCGCAGAATTCCGCGAGCTACGGTCTCCGCGTGTACGAAGTGCTCAAGTACATCGACAAAACGGCGCACTTCCAGCTCCTCAACGGTATGATCGTCGGCGAAAAGTGGTTCAAGACGCTTCCCGCGTCGTACCAGGCGCTGCTTGTCGAGGAGTTCGAGAAGCAGGGAAAGCTCACCGCGGCCGAAGTTATCGAGAAGAGCGACGTCTTTGAGAAGATGATGGTGGAGAAGGGTATGGAAATCGTCGAAGTCGACCTCGAAGCCTTTAAGAAAGCCTCCGACGCGGCGTATGACGAGCTGGGCTTCACGGAGCTGCGCAAGAAGATCTACGCGGAGATAGGCAAGAAATAGCCGTCCTCCGAACGCCCTGTTCCGCACGGGCGGCTTTTCGGCAACCGTCGCGTTTCCGGATGCGGCGGTTGCCTTCTACTTTTCGAACCCGCCACCGAAAGGAGGGTGCGCAAGAACATGCTCGATCTCGTGAAAAAAAGCTACGCATTCATCTGCAGAGCGGAGGAGTTCCTGACCTCGTTCGCCCTGTGCGCAATTACGTCTCTGGTCTTCGTCTCCGCCATCGGCAGGTTTGCCGGGTATCCGATCAACTGGGCGATCGATATTTCGCTCCTCCTGTTCGCATGGGGAGCGTTTCTGGGCGCGGACATCGGTATCAGGAAGAACAGGGTGATCAACGTCGACTTCCTCACCTCGAAGATGCCCCTTCCCGTGCAGAAAAAAATCGCCGTCGCCTGGTCGGTCGCCATCATTCTCTTCCTCGTTGTGCTGATCGCCTACGGCATTCCGCTCTGCATCTCGAACGCGAAGCGGCAGTTCCAGAACATCTCGCTCAGCTACTCGTACGTCACGGCGTCGCTGCCGGTATGCGCGTTCCTGATGATCGTCTCGATGTCGGTCAAGCTGAAGAAACAGATCGCGGACTTCCCGTCCACGCTGCGCGGCGGCGGGGCGGACGTCGTGTAGTTCGAAGGGAGGAAGTCCGATGCTGCTGTTGGTAGGCGTCTTTCTGGCGCTGCTCTTTTTAGGAATGCCCGTGGCCTTCGCCATTGGCATGGCGGGGTTCGTCTTCATGCTGGCGACCCCGAACATCCCGCTCTCCATCGTCGTCCAGCGCATCGTCGCGCAGACGCAGAGCTTCACGCTGCTGGCTATTCCGCTCTTCATCTTCGCGGGCAACCTGATGAACGCCACCGGCATCACGACGCGCCTGGTCAAGCTCTCCCGTGTGCTCACGGGGCACATGGCGGGCAGCCTGGCGCAGGTCAGCGTCATCATGAGCACGCTGATGGGCGGCGTTTCGGGCTCCGCGAACGCCGACGCCGTAATGGAGTGCCGTATCCTGGGCCCGGAGATGATCAAGCAGGGGTACTCGCGCGGCTACGGCGCGGCGGTCAACGGCCTCACCGCGATGATTACCTGCACCATCCCGCCGAGCATGGGCTTCATCATCTACGGCTCCGTGGGGGAGGTCTCCATCGGCCGTCTCTTCGTCGGCGGCATTGTTCCGGGGTTACTGATGATGGCCATGATGATGAGCACGGTGCACTTCACCGCGAAGCGCCGGAACTACCTGCCGGTGAACGACAGGAAACCGACCGCGGGCGAGGTGCTGTCGGCGGTGAAGGAGAACATCTACGCGCTGATCTTCCCGGTCATTCTGATCGCAGGAATCCGCTTCGGTCTGTTCACCCCCTCCGAGGCGGGCGCGTTCGCCGCAGGGTACGCCCTCTTCGTCGGCGTCTTCATCTACAAGGAGATTACATGGAAGGTCTTCATCGAGACGGTGCAGCAGAGCGCGGTGGACATCGGCGTGCTCATGCTGATTCTCACGCTCTCCGGCACGTTCGGCTACGCGATCGTCTACGGGCGCGTGCCCCAGTCGATCGCGGGATTCCTGATCGGAATAACCTCGAATCAGTACCTGCTGATGTCCCTGATCATCGTCCTGCTGATTCTGGCCGGAATGTTCGTCGAGACGACCGTGTGCGCGCTGCTGCTGACGCCTGTTTTCATTCCCGTGATCACGCGGCTGGGCATCGACCCGGTGCACTTCGGCGTCATCATGATGACGACGCTGACCAGCGGTATTATGACGCCGCCGGTAGGCGTCGCCCTCTATTCAACGTCGGAGATCATGGGGTGCACGCCGCAGGAGACTGCGAGGGAGGCGATTCCGTTCTACATCACGCTCTTCGCCCTCGTCGTCGTCCTGGTGCTCTTCCCGCAGATCGTCCTGTTCCTGCCCAACCGTGTTTTCGGGTAATATACGCGGGAGGCTTTCAAAAAACGACGTTGCCACAGGCTCTTCAGAGCCGCGAAGGGAGAAGTGACGCATGAAACTCGCAATGGTCTTCTACCGTCATCATCTGACGAAGGAGAACTTCCGCTACGCGAAGCAGCTCGGCTGCACCCACCTGGTGATCCACCTGGTGGACTACTTCAACAGAGAGAAGGACCCCGTCACAGGGGATAATCAGCCCGTGGGGGACTCCGACGGCTGGGGCGTGACCCGCAACCGCGACGTGTGGAGCTACGACGAGCTGCGCGCCATCCGGAACATGGTGGACGAGGAGGGGCTCGTCCTGGAGGCCCTCGAGAATTTCGACCCCGGCTTCTGGTACGACGTCCTGCTCGACGGTCCGAAGAAGGTCGCCCAGATGGACGGGCTCAAGCAGCTCATCCGCAATATCGGGCAGGCAGGCATCCCGATCATGGGGTACAACTTCAGCCTCGCCGGGGTGGCGGGGCGCATCAGCGGCCCGTTCGCGCGCGGCGGGGCGGAGTCGGTCGGCTGCGACGGATGCGACACCCTGCCGCTGCCGGAGGGAATGGTATGGAATATGGTCTACGACCCGGAGGCTCCGAAGGGGATCAACACGGCGACGCAGATCACCTCCGAGGAGCTGTGGAACCGCTTCGAGTGGTTCCTGAAGGAGCTGCTCCCGGTGGCGGAGGAATCCAACGTGAAGATGGCCGCGCACCCCGACGATCCCCCCTTCGCCGTCGTGCGTGGGACGCCGCGTCTTGTCTGGAGACCGGAGCTCTACCGCCGCCTCCTTGACCTGTACCCCAGCCACTGCAACACGCTGGAATTGTGCGTCGGCACGCTCGCCGAGATGAACGGCGTCAACTTCTACCGCGCCATCGACGAGTTCGCGGCGCGGGACGCCGTCGGCTACGTCCATCTGCGCAACGTCCGCGGGCAGGTGCCCAACTACAGGGAGACCTTCATCGACGACGGCGACATCGACATCTACAGGGTGCTCAAGATACTGCACGCCAACGACTTCCGGGGCGCGATCATCCCCGATCACTCTCCGCTGGTCAGCGGCCCGGCCCCGTGGCACACCGGCATGGCCTACGCCCTCGGCTACATCCGCGCCATGATGCAGCGCGTGGAGAAGGACGCGGGGCGGTAAAAGAAAGACCCGGCGGAGAAGGGATACGTTCCCTTCTCCGCCGAACTTTTTACGACTCTCCCGAACACGCGCGCGCCTCCTCGACTCTCGCTTCCCTGTACTGTGGAACACTTCCCCGAAATTGAAGAATTTTGCTCTCTCCTTCACAAAAACTCCCTTTTATGCTATATTTTTTATAACTTTTACGAGAGGAGGCGGATTCCGTGACCCGAAGATTCCGATGACCCGCATCGCAGAGCGTTATGCACGGGGTGCATACTCTGTTTTTCCGCGGGAACTCATCACGTTCTGAACACAGCTTCGGGAGATACGGAACCGCTTCGAACGCGCTCTTCGCGCGCTCTCTTTCCATTTTTACGCCCTTCTCCCGAATTCCGCGCTAAAAAGACGCGGCGATGATGCCGCGCTCCTTCCCCGTGACCTATTCTCCGTCCGAGGCGACTCTTCCGGACGGCCGGTTTGTATGTTCTTTCCACAGCAATACACTACTTTCGAAGAGGTGTTCGTACACAATGAAAAGATTCCCGATGCTTCTGCTTACGCTTCTCTTTGCTCTTTCCTCCTCTCTTGCAGCCGCCGGCGTCTTCATCAACGTCGGTACCGGACCGGTGGGCGGTACCTATTATCCTGTCGGCTCCGCAATGGCGAAGATCTGGAGCGACTCCGTCCCCGGCATGAAGGCCTCCGCCCAGTCCACGGGCGGCACGCGGAACAATATTCAGCTTCTTGCGGACGGAGACGCCGAGGTCGCCTTCGCGGACGGGCTCTACTACGACGCCTACAACGGCAAAGGCCACTACGAGGGGAATCCGCAAAAATTCCTGAGAGCGCTCGCGCCGCTGTACCCCGAGGCTATCCATATTCTCGTCGCCAAGGAGAGCGGCATTCGCTCTCTGGCCGATCTGAAAGGAAAGAGGGTTTCGGTCGGCGCGGTCGGAGGCAGCACCATGTTGACGGCGCGCCAGATTTTCCGGCTTGCCGGACTTGATCCCGACGCGGATGTAAAGAGTGAAAACCTCGGACATGCCGAGACCGTGGCGGCTTTCTCCGATAAACGCATCGACGCATCGGTGACGATCGGCGCGCTCGGCATCGCCAGCGCCGTGGAGACGACGACGCTCGGACTCGTCGACATTCTCGACATCCCCGACGATATCGTCGCGAAGATCGTGGAGGAGACGCCCTACTTCGCGCCTCTTTCGATCCCCGCAGGAACGTACAAAGGGCAGGACAATCCCGTGAAGACGTTCAGCAGCCCCAACATCCTCGCCGTACACGAGAAGGTGGACGACGAGACCGCCTACGAGATGACGAAACAGCTCTTCCAGCACAAGGCCGACCTGGTCGCCGTGAGCGCGAGGATGGACGCGATGGATCCCTCGCAGGTCTCGATCATCAGAATTCCGCTGCACCCCGGCGCGGAGAAGTATTACCGGGAGACCGGCGCGCTGAAGTAGCGCGGCCCTTCGCGGAGAGGGCGAAAAACGCCTCTCCGCGTACCGATTTTTCAAAGGAGTGCCGCAATGATTCATGAACTTCTCTCCGGGCGCGACGGACGATCGCGCGGCGAACGCATCGTCACGCTGCTCTGCGTGTCGATGTCGCTGTTTCACATGTACACCGCGGGCATCGGTCTGCTTGAGACCGCCGTCCAGAGAGCGGTGCACCTGGGATTCGCGATGACGTTGGTCTTTCTGCTCCACCCATTCTCGAAATCAAGGGGAGTCCGCGTTCCGGACCTGCTGTTCGCGTTTCTCTCCGTCGTCTGCACAGGATATATCGCCCTCTTCTTCAAAGAAATCGCCATGCGCGGAGGGAAGGCGCTCCCGCACGACATTCTGCTCGGCGCGCTCGCGATGTTCCTCGTCCTCGAAGCGGGGCGGCGCGTTCTCGGGAGGACGCTCCCCGCGCTGGCGCTCCTCTTTCTGCTCTACTGCGTCTTCGGACGTTACGCTCCGTCCGTCTTCGCGCACCGGGGCTACTCGGCGGCGCGGATCATCCAGCACATGTATCTGACTCCGGAGGGGATCTTCGGGGTGGCGCTCGGCGTCTCCAGCACCTTCGTCTTCATGTTCATCCTCTTCGGCTCGTTTCTGTCGGCGGGAGGAGGCGCGCGTTTCTTCAACGATCTGGCGCTGGCGCTCTCCGGGCGGAGCGCGGGCGGTCCGGCGAAGGTGGCGATTCTGGCCTCCGGCCTGCTGGGAACGATCAACGGTTCTTCAGTTGCGAACGTGGCCACCACCGGAACCTTCACCATCCCGCTGATGAAGAAGACAGGCTATTCACCGGAAGACGCGGGGGCGATCGAGGCGTGCGCGTCGACCGGCGGCCAGCTCCTTCCCCCGATCATGGGGGCGGGGGCGTTCATCATGAGCGAGTTTTTGAACGTGCCGTACGCCCGTATCGTCGCTGCGGCGACCATTCCGGCGCTGCTGTACTACGGCGCAATTCTGGCGAACGTCCATCTGCGGGCGCGGAGAGAGAATATCGGCCGTCTCGACCCGGATACTCTGCCGCATACCCTCGACATTCTGAGGCGAGACGGACATCTTCTTCTTCCGATCGCTGCGGTGGTCTTTCTTTTGCTGCGCGGCTACACCCCGCTCATGGCCGCGTTCCGGGGGATTCTCTGTCTTGTGGCCGTCTGCGCTCTACGGCGGCACACGCGCTTCACGTTGCGGGACATCGTCGCCGCCCTCGAGGACGGCGCAAGGAACGCGCTCGGCACGGCCATAGCCTGTGCGGTGGTCGGTTTCATCGTAGGAACGACGTCGCTCACAGCTCTCGGGTTCAACCTTTCCGGGAACATCGTCGACTTCGCCGGCGGCGCGCTTTTTCCGACGCTGCTGCTCTCCATGGCGGCATGCCTCCTCCTGGGGATGGGGCTTCCGACAACGGCGAACTACATCGTCACCAGCACGATCATCGTCCCGGTACTGCTGCGACAAGGAGTCCCCGCGCTCTCGGCGCATCTCTTCGTCTTCTACTTCGGCATAATGGCCGATATCACGCCGCCGGTGTGCCTCGCCTCCTTCACAGCCTCCGGAATCGCGGAGGGACGTCCTGCCGCGACGGGTATCGCCGCCGCTACACTGGCCCTTCCCGCCTACCTCCTGCCCTACGCATTCATCTACAGCCCGGCGATTCTCCTTCAAAACTCCGGGTTCGTGGAGATCGTCGCAGTCGTTTTCTTTTCGGCCGTCGGCATTCTCGCGCTCGCCGCGGCTTCGCAGGGGTACATCTTCTCGCCGATCGGCGCACTCTCCCGCATCCTCTCGGCGGGGGCGGGTTTCTTGTGTTTCATTCCGGGGAAGTCTTTCCCTCTCTTCGGCGCTCTTCTCTTCGCGGCGCTCGCCTTCGGCTCGTTCCGAAGAGCCTGCATACCCGCAAAGAACCAACATGCCCCCGAAGGGGCATGAAGAAACATACTCATCAAGGAGATGATCAACAAAAGACGAAAATGTCGTGCTACAGTCGTCGCTGAAAGAGCGGACGTGATTGAAGCGTTTGCTAAGGGATTCTTGAAATAAGAGGCGTTCTTCGGCCTCGGAGCATTCCCGGATAACGGGAAAGTATATGCGACAAGGAGCGTGGGTATAGTTATGATGCATCGTGTTTTTCGTTTCACGGCGGCGTTGGCGTTGGTCGGCGCGCTCGCCCTTCCACTCGGGGCGGCGGAGCTTCCGAGGGTGAGCCTGGGGTATATTTTCACCACCCATCAGGAGCCGATCATGGTGGCGATGGCGAAGGGAGAGGCGTTCGAGCCTCTTGGAGCGTTTCTGAAGCCGGTGGTGGACAAGGAACGCTACGATCTGTTCGTGGACGGCGCTCCGGTTGCCCGGATCAACATCGTGGTGACGAAGAGCGGCTCGGAGATGGCGACGCTCTTCGCGCAGAATCATCTCCACATGGGGCTCGGCTCGCTTCCTGCGATGATGTCGGCGGTGGACGCGGGAACGCCGATCAAGGTGCTCTGCCCCGTCCACACCGAGGGGATGGGGCTCGTGGTCGCTCCCGACAGCCCGGTCGTCGACTGGGAGTCTCTCCTCGCGGCCATCCGCGGCGGTTCGAAGCCGTACCGCATCGGGTACCACTCGCCGACCAGCGCTCCGAAGATCGTCCTCGAAGGCGCGCTTCTGGAGGCGGGGCTGAAGCTTACGCACGACGGCGCCGACCTCTCGGCGAACGTCCTCCTCGTCGATCTGAAGTCCACGGGGAATCTCGCGCCGGCGCTGACCAGCGGACAGGTCGACGCATGGGTCGGCCCCGATCCGTTCCCGGCGGTGGCCGAGGTCCGGAAGACCGGCAGAACCGTCTTCGACCTGAAGGAGCTTCCCCCGGCGGGACGGTGGTCCAGCTTCCCCTGCTGCGTCACGGCGGCCCGGATCGACTTCCTCAAGGATCGTCCCGATGTCGCCCGGGGCGTCGTGAAGCTGCTTACCGTCGCCTCCGAATGGAGCAACAGCAATCAGCAGGAAGCGGGGCGCATCGCCGCGCAGTGGATAGGCATCCCCGAAGAGGCGACCGAGCGCGCCACCATCGTCTACGGCACCGACCCCAACGAATCGTGGCTCAAGGGCGCCGGAGTCTATCTCGACGTGTTGAACGGGATGAACAACTTCAAGGGGTCTCTGAAAGGCAAGACGCTCGAAGAGGCGATTCCGCTCGTCTTCGACTTCTCCTTCAATAAGTAAACGAAAGAAGATTCACGGCCTCCGCAAGCACGGGGGTCCCCTCGTCCATCGACGGAGCGGGCCCCGACGTGCGCGGAGGCGGAAAGGATATGCGACCGATATGCGGCATCTGAAAGCTCTTGTTCTCTCGCTTCTTGTTCCGGCTCTTTTCCTGTGCCTGTGGGCGTACATGGCGAAGCGCGCGGCCAACGACGTCGTCCTCCCCCCGATAGGGCAGGTGGCGGCGCACTTCGCGTCTCCGGGGACGAGCCTGATCGGAATGGGCTCTCTCGTCTCCAACATCCTCATCAGCCTGCTCCGGGTGCTGGCGGGCTATTCGATCGCCGTTCTCCTCGCGATCCCCGCGGGGCTGCTGCTGGGACACAACCGCCTTCTCTCCGAACTCTTCACCCCCTTCCTCGGACTCTTCCGCCCGATACCGCCCCTCGCCTGGGTTCCGCTCGTGCTCGCGTGGTTCGGCATCGCGAGCTTCGCCACGCTCTTCGGCGTGGAGGAGGGGGCGTGGTACGTCTTCCTGAACAACCTGAAGTTCTCGATGGTCTTCATCATCTTCATCGGCGCGTTCTACCCGATCCTCTCGGGACGATGCACGGCGTCTCCGGCGTGCGCTCCATCCTCGTCGACTCGGCGCGGGTGCTGGGGGCCTCCGACCGCGACATCTTCCTCAAGGTGCTGCTGCCCGCCTCCCTCCCCTCCATCGTGAACGGTCTTCGCATCGGTCTGGGCGTGGCGTGGATGTGCCTCGTCTCGGCTGAGATGCTCCCCGGAAGCATCTCCGGCGTGGGCTACCTGATCACGCACGCCTACACCGTCGCCCGCACCGACATCGTCATCACCGGCATGATCGCCATCGGACTGCTCGGCGCCGCGATGGACCGGGGATTCCTCTTCGTCGAGGAGCGCGCCTTCCAATGGCAGCGGCTCACGAGGTGACGGCGATGCAGGAGAACATCGTGATCCGGGCGGCGCATATCGGAAAGACCTTCGCCTCCCGCTCGGGAAAGGAGCTGGTCGCGCTCGACAACGTCTCTCTCGCCGCAAACGAGGGGGAGTTCGTCTGTCTTCTGGGCCCCTCCGGCTGCGGCAAGTCCACACTGCTGCGCATCCTCGCGGGGCTGGAGACGCATTTCGAGGGAAACGTCTTCAGCGAGGGGGAAGAGGTCGCGGGGCCAAGCCGCAAGCGCGGCATGGTCTTCCAGGAATACTCGCTCTTCCCGTGGCGAAACATCGAGGAGAACGTGGCGGCGGGGCTTGAATTCGCCGGCGTCCCGGCGGACGAGCGCAGGGAACGGAGTCTTCGCTACCTGGATCTCGTCGGACTCTCGGGGTTTGCGCGCGCGCTTCCGCACGAGCTTTCGGGCGGCATGCGCCAGAGGGCGGCGATCGCCCGCGCCCTGGCGGCCGATCCGCACATTCTGCTGATGGACGAACCGTTCGGCGCTCTCGACGCCCACACGCGCATCCTGTTGCAGAAGGAGCTGCTGCGGATTTGGAGCGCCTCGCGCAAGACGGTGATCTTCGTTACCCACAGCGTGGACGAGGCGGTCTACCTGGCCGACCGGATCGTCGTCATGTCCGCCCGCCCGGGGAGAATCGTCGAGGAGATCGAGGTGGACATGGAGCGTCCGCGCCGACGCGACGACCCGCGCTGGGGCGTCCTGGCCGCCCGTATTCTTGCCCTGCTCGACGAAGCAACGACGGACGGCGGGCTTTCCGAGGAGGAGGAGTCAAGGTGAAGATGGTCGGAGGTTGAAAGCAAAACCGGTTTTCGGGAACGGAAGACATCGCGACCTTCCAGAAACAGGGTCCGTTCGCTTGCTTCTATTGCTATTACATATTTTTCTAAAAATAACTATCACGGCGCCAGTCCAGCTTGTTTTTCAAACTGTCCACGTGCCGAAGGGGGTATCCGCTTTATTATGACATCTTTACGCTCATCACGTTCTCTGCTCGACCATATCGCCGACGAATCGCCCGCCGCGCCGGTGCGCGTGAAGGAGGCGAAGGAGCGGGGCGTTCCCGTGGTCGGGACGTTCTGCGTCTTCACACCCTGGGAATTCGTCCGCGCCATAGGCGGCCTCTCGGTCTCGCTGTGCAGCACCAGCGAAAAGCCCATCGCCGCCGCCGAGGCGCACCTGCCGCGCAACCTCTGTCCGCTCATCAAGTCGAGCTACGGCTTCGCCCTTACCGACACCTGCCCGTACTTCCACTTCTGCGACATCGTCATCGGCGAAACCACCTGCGACGGCAAGAAGAAGATGTACGAGTACCTGAATCGCCTCCGCCCCGTCCACGTGATGCAGCTCCCCCAGACCACGGAGGGGGAGGCGGCCCGCGCGCTCTGGCGGGCGGAGACGGAGCGTCTGAAAGAGGTCCTCGAATCGTTCTACGGAAAGGCGATCACCGACGACGCGCTCCGCGAAGCGATCCGGCTCAAGAACCGCGAACGGCGCGTTCTCAACCGCTTCTTCGCGGCCGCGCGCCTTGAGCCGTCCCCGGTGACGGGGCTCGAAATCCTCGCCGTCTCGGATTTTTTGAAGTACTCCATGGCTTCGGAGGAGGCGCTTGCCGTCGTAGAGGAGCTGACAGCGGCGCTCGAAGAGGAGTGGCGGCTCGGAAAGCGACGCGAAACGGCGGGACGCAAACGCATTCTGATCACCGGCTGCCCGTTGGGAAAGAGCCTGCACAAGGTGATCCGCGCGGTGGAGGAACAGGGATGCGGCGTGGTCGTCGCCTTCGAAAACTGCGGCAATCTGAAGAGCAGCACCGACCTTGTGGACGAGTCCCGTCCGCCGATGGAGGCGATTGCCGACCGCTATCTGCGCATTCCCTGTTCGTGCATGAGCCCGAACCCACGGCGACTGGAGTTCCTCTCCCGCTTCCGCGGGGAGTACGCCGTCGACGGCGTGGTCGACGTGATTCTGCAGGCGTGCCACACCTACGCTGTGGAGAGCCTCTCGGTGCGCGAGCATCTGAAGGGGCTCGGCGTTCCGTATATCGCGGTGGAGACCGACTATTCGCAAGGGGACGAGGGGCAGCTCTCGACCCGTTTGAACGCCTTTCTGGAGATGCTGTGAGATGAAGACGATCACGGCCGGAGTGGACATCGGTTCGACGGGGGTGAAGGCCGTCCTCTTCGACGGCTCGATTTTGGCGCGCTCCGTTCTTCCCACGGGGTGGAGCCCGGCCGAGACGGGGGAGAGGGCGCTCGCCGACCTGCTCTCGGAGCGGGGGCTGCTGCGGACGGACCTCGTGCGCGTCACGGCGACGGGGTACGGCAGGAAGATATTCCGCGAGGCCGACGACATTATCACGGAGATCACGTGCCACGCGGCGGGCGCGTTCTTTCTGGAGCCGGAGGTTCGATCGGTGCTCGACCTCGGCGGTCAAGACAGCAAGGCCATCGCGCTGGCGGACAACGGGAGCGTCGCCGACTTTCTGATGAACGACAAGTGCGCCGCCGGGACGGGGCGGTTTCTCACGATGACGGCGAATCTGCTGGAGGTCGATCTCCGCTGGTTCGACGCACTCGGCGAGGGCGAAACGCACCCTATTTCGAGCATGTGCGCCGTCTTCGCGGAGTCGGAGATGATCGGGCTGCTGGCCTCCGGCGTGGAGAAGGAGGCGCTGGCGCGTGGCGTGCTGGACTCCATCGCATCCCGCACGGCGGGGATGCTGCAGCGCGTCGGCGCGCGCGGTCCGGCGTTCTTCACGGGAGGGCTCGCCCGCTGCGAACCGCTGCGGCGGATGCTCGAACGGAAGAGCGGGCTCGAGTTCCGCTCGTCCGAGCACTCCCAGACGGCCGGAGCGCTCGGCGCGGCAGTACTGGGCGCGATGAAGGCGCGCGTCGGGTAAGCGGTCGTTGTCGAACGCGGGGGCGGACCTTCTGTCTCCCGTACAGCCCTACGGTGGAGAAATACTGAACGCCGCTCTTCTCCGGAAAACGGACGAAACTTCGCATGCTTTCAACATCGTCTTGTGAAGGAGGCCTTCCAAAGGGTATACCCGATTTAATGCCCGCTTTTTCATGTTTCAGCAATCCAGATCCTTCAGCGTTTGTTCCCGCTCGGCGAGTTCTTTCCGAAAGCCTCTCAGTTCGAATTCCGCCCATTCGTCGATGGTTTGAGGATATCCCGTGCTGGTGAGATCCCCGACATGCTGTCTTTCATGATCCAGAATTCCGTCCAGCTTGTTTTTCCCTCCGGGAGTGTTGTCATATCCGCTCCGCAGAAAGTCGATCGCGCCCTGGTTGGTCTTGATCGCGTTTCCCCCGGAGTCGTATTCTATGAGAGTGATGGTACTTCCGTGGATTGTCGCGTCTATGGTCGGAGCGTTTTCTCCCTGACCGCATCTCGCCGTTGTGCAATGAGGATTCGTCTGGATCGGCGATGAAATCTCCGAGGGTTTTCCCGTTTCCGGATTCTTGAAGTGATCGGCGACGGCTTTTTCCACCGCTGCCTGATACTCTTTTACCGCGTTTTCTCCATATTCGTTTTTTATTCTGTTCCGGAGTTCCTGATCCTCGTACGTCTCGATAACTTTTTTGATCCATTCAATATCTTTTCGTACTTTTTCGCAGTCTTCCTTATTATTCTTTTCCTGTTCTTCTTCGGCGGGAAAGGGGATATCCGGCCCGACATCCGACCCAATCCGCCAGTGCACGGAATAGGATATCCCGTTGCCTCCTTCCGCCGGTTTCACCTGTTCAACTCCCGGAATATCCGAAAGAGAAACGAAGAACTTTATAGGCGCCTGTTTCCCATCTCCGGACCATTTCCGGCTGCCCTCGATACCTCCCGATTCAGGAAGTTTCATATGGAGGCCGATTTCGAATAACGGAACCGCTTTTTCGTAGTATTCGGAGGAACATGTCTTCCCCCCGCGAATGCGCAAACCTCTCAGTTTCTCCTTCCGCCTCGTCTCCGCAGGACCGCGTATGGTTAATTGAAAGGAATCAGGCTGTTGTGCGTACACCTGGAGCAGCTGCTCGGCAAACTTTTTTCCCGCCGGAGATATATCCTTGACAAGGGCGTCGGTCATGGACGACATTCTGCTGATTGCAAGGGATCCTCCATTCGGCTCTTCCGAAGAAAACCGTCCGGAAACACTCTTTCTGATACGCTCCCGACATCTGCCGGGAAGAATATCCCCCAGGAAATATTCTTTTTCTTCGTAGCTGTAGTGAATGCTCATGGATCCCGGGAGGAACATCATAACGGGATCCGCGCCCCTTCCGGATTTTCCTTTTCCGGCAGTCCGCTCCATTGTTCCCGAGGCTTCGGCGATCAGTTTCCCCTCGTACCTGTAGTCTTTTTTGGGCGATGTGATGTCCCACTCCACGGTCAATCCGGCGTCCACGAAGACCGGCTCTCCCATTTCCGCAGATACAGGCTGATGCGTCGCTCCGATACTCAAAAGAACGCAAAGGATCAAAAAGCACATTCTTACCTTTTCCGCCGGCAATTTCACAGTCTTCACCTTCTTCTTCACAGCAGTCTCGATTAATATTCCCTGTCCTCATTCCCTCGCTTTCCCGACATTCCGCTCCACGCAACGACCCCGTTGCGACTAAAAAGCCCAACACTCCAGCTTGTACCCTTCTTTCCGCTTGCAGCAGCGCTGATATCCGAGGCTGCGTCTCTTTCAGCTCTCTCTTTTTAACTGAATACAGGAACAAGAAATAGATTTATTTTTTTATTCTGTAATTTTATTATAGGCGGGAGGGGAAAAATTTCAAGGGCGACCTTTACAGGGCTTTGAAGAAGAAGATCTCTTGCAAAAAAACGTCGCGTACTACGCTCCACCACGACGAAACGCTCGCCTTGGAGGGGGCAGCGCGATGATGGTGCGTGCGGGGAAAGAGCACGTGCCGTCGTACCGGCGGAGACACCTAACGCTCGCAAGACCTCCGTCGGCCATCCGTTTTGGGGAGCGCTTCAGAGAGCGGAGTTTGAACCGCTGTTCATGAACACTCTCGTTACTCCCTCAGTACCGTCGCACTCTCCCTGTCGAAGGATATCCGGACACGCTCGCCCGTCCTCCATACGTCTCCGAAGCTTCCGGGAACGTCCGCCTCGACGGTGCGGCCCCCCGCGTCGACGAACCAGGTGACGACCGCGCCCTTGAACTGACGGTCGAAGACGACGCCTTCGACGCCTTCGACGCCTTCGCCGCCGCTCGAAAGGCGAATGTCCTCCGGGTGCACGGCGACCCTGCTTCCGTCCTCCAGGACCAGGATGTTGCTCCTGCCGATGAAGTCCGCGACGAAGCTGTTCGCCGCCGCGCCGTAGACATCCTGCGGCGTACCGGTCTGGACGATGCGTCCCCCCTCCATCACGGCCACCCTGTCCGAGAGCGCGAGCGCCTCCTCCTGATCGTGCGTGACGTAGAGCGCGGTGATACCGAACTCCCGCTGCAAACGCCGGATCTCGCCCCGCATCCGCACGCGGAGCTTCGCGTCCAGGTTGCTCAACGGCTCGTCGAGGAGCAGCACCTTCGGCCGGACGATCAACGCCCGCGCGAGGGCTACCCGCTGCTGTTCGCCGCCGCTGAGCTGGTCGATCGTCTTGCCTCCGGCCCCCGGAAGGCCGACCTTCTCAAGCATCGCCCTCCCCGCCGAGAGGGCCTCTTCGCGGGGAACCTTGCGGAATTTCAGGCCGTAGATCACGTTCCGCAGCACGCTCATATGCGGGAAGAGCGCGTAGCTCTGGAAGACGGTCGCCGTAGGGCGCCGCTCCGGCGGAAGCGCGGTGATATCCTCCCCGTCGAGGACGATCCGCCCGCCGTCGGGTCGGAGAAAGCCTCCGACCATCCGCAGCGTCGTCGTCTTGCCGCATCCGCTCGGCCCCAAAAGCGAGAGCATCTCCCCGCGTTCAATATCGAGAGAGAGCTCCCGTACCGCCTCCGTAGCTTCGAATTTTTTATCGAGCCGCTCCAACCGAAGATACATACTCCGCCTCCGATCCTTTTGTTCTCCTCTTCAGGAGGAGCCACGAAAACGTCACGTTCACCGTCATGGCGACCAGGATGATCACCGACGCCATCACCGAACTCGCTCCGATATCCCCGCTCTGGATAGCGTCGAACATCTCCGCGGTGAGCACCTTCGTGTACGGCGTGATGAGGAAGATGATGCCGCCGATGGTGGTCATGGTGAACGTGAAGGTGTTGATAAAGCTCACCAGGAACGCCGGCATGAGCAGCGGCCCGATCACGTCCCGCAGCACGGCGAGGCTTCCTCCCCCCTGGTCGCGGACGGCGTCCTCGAGCTCCGGGTTGATCTGCCCCAGCACGGAGACGCCGCTCTTGATCCCGAGTGAAAGCTGCCGGTAGACGCAGTTCGCGACGATGAGAAACCCCGTCCCCAGGAACGCCTCGGGCAGCCGGTTGAACGCCAGAAGGTAGGCGATGCCGAAGAACGGCCCCGGCAGAATGAAGGGGAGATCCGCTATGAAATCGACGGCCCGGCTGAACAGTGTGGCGCGTCTCCCGAGAAAGCGCGCCAGGACGACGCCCATCGCGCCCGCGGCCAATGCGGCGGCGAAGGCGTAGCGGACGCTCCGGAGCAGGCTGTCGAGCTTGGTGAGCTGGAGCGTCTTCAAATGATGGAGCGTGAAGGAAAAATCGACGCCCCATGTCCTGACGAAGGCGCCGCAGAAGATTGCGCCGTACTTCATCGCCTCGAAGAGGACGAAGCTCCAGACGACCGCGAAGACGAACCATCGCACCGCGCCGGGCAGCGGGCGTTCCTCTCCGGCGGCGACCGCTTTGGCGGAAAAGAGGGGCGCCCCGGCCATCAGCTTCCGGTAGACCAGAAAGACGAGAAAGGCGGGGATGACGAGGAGCGTGGAGATGGCGGCGGCCTTCGGGAGGTCGAAGGAGCCCATCGCGGTCATGTACGCCTGCGTCGCCAACACGTTGTAGTTGCCGCCGATGAACATCGGCGTGCCGAAGTCGGAGAGCGAGCGAATGAAGACGATCAACGCCGCCGTGACGATGCCCGGGCGGGCGAGCGGAAGCGTGACGCGGAGCAGCGTTTCCCACCTTCCCGCGCCAAGGTCGAACGAGGCTTGTTCAAGACTTCTGTCGATGCCGCGGAGCACCGCCATTATCAGGAACGCGGCGACGGCGGCCAACCCGACGGACTCCATCAGAACAACGCCGTGCGCTCCGTACGGGTTCCAGCGAAGCCCCAGAAGCCGCCAGGTCACGAGCCCTCTCCGTCCGAAGAGCATGATGTACGAGAGGGAGGAGACGAAGGGCGGGGAGATCAGCGTCAGCAGGAGTACCCCCAGCACAGCCCGCTTCCCCCGGAAGGAGGTGCGCGTCACGTAGAGGGCGCAGCACAGGCCGATCGACACCGCAACGACGGTCGTCCACCATCCGACGAAGAGGCTGTTCTTCAGCAGCGTCCGGTTGCCCGTCAGCAGGTCGCGGTAGCGTTCCAGGCTGAACGCGCCGTCGATTAGGACGCTCTCCTTCAGAATGGCGACCGTCGGCCAGAGGATAAAAACAAGTACGCCCCCCGCCAGGAGGGCGTACAGAACGGAGGAGGCGTCCGGGAAGAACGCCCCTCTCGAATGTGCGCTATTGCTCGGCTTTGGATCCAAATTCCTGCTGCCACCTGTCGAGAATTCCCTTGCGCATCTCGCCGATCAGTACAGGGTCGGGAACGACGATCTTCGCCATTTTCAGCCCCTGCAGATACTCGGGAACCTCGGCGTCGGGGCGCGTTCCCACCTTCGCCGTATGCGCCATCTGCACTTCCTGCCCGCGCTTCGAGAGGCACCAGTCGACGAAGGCCTTTGCAGCCTCCATATCCTTGGCCCCTTTCATCAGGGCGACCGGCGAGATGGCGCCCGGGACGCCCTCTTCGGGGAAAACGGAGACGACGGGGTACCCCTGCGCGATGAGCTGCACGCCGACGTCGTACGGGTCGATCCCGATGCCCACTTCGCCCATCGCCGCCTTGTTGGGAGGCGCCGCGCCGCGCTTCGTGTAGAAGGGGATGTTCTCGTGCATCTTCCGGAGAAGGTCCCACCCCGCTTCTTCGCCGAAGAGCCGGATCAGGTGGAAAATGACGGAGTAGTTGGTCCCGGAAATGGTCGGGTTGCTCATCATCAGCTCGTCCTTGTACTCGGGTTTGCCGAGGTCGAGCCATGTTTTGGGCAGCGGCAGATTCTTCTCCTTCAGCACGTCGGTGTTCACGATCAGGTCGACGGCCACGAGCGAAAGTCCGGTCCAGTACCCCTCGGAACTCTTGTACGCATCCGGGATCAGTTCGGCCTCGGGGGAGCGGTACGGTTCGAGGAAACCCTCCGCGCCCGCCGCGATGTAGCTGTCGACGCCGCCGCCGAACCACGCGTCGGCCAGGTTCTTCCCGCCGGAAGCCCGCAGCCGGGAGAGCACCTCTCCCGACGATATTTCGAGGTAGTGCACCTCGATGCCGGTGTCTTTCGTGAATTCGGCGAACGTCTCGTCCTTGCCCGTCGCGGCGGTGAAGATGCTGATGCTCCGCCCCGCCAGGGGTTTGTCCGCGTCGGCGAATGCCGCCGTCCCGACCGAAACAGCGAGCGCGGCCAGTACGACAAGCGTCATGATTTTTCTCATACGCAATCCTCTCCTTGATCAAATTGTGATTATACTTATCACAAAGTAGAATGCTACATGAAA
The DNA here is from genome assembly GCA_963668335.2 of Aminobacteriaceae bacterium. Lineage (GTDB taxonomy): Bacteria > Synergistota > Synergistia > Synergistales > Aminobacteriaceae > JAAYLU01. Next base: position 25,334 of record CAXXRY010000046.1, read on the forward strand.
AGCGAAGGTGTGTCAATCTCGATTATAGCGGAATGCGAGGAAGAGAGTCGGTTCTGCGGATTTCCGCATAGAAATGGTAATACAACAAAAACAAACGCGCGGCTCGAGCTGATTTTCCCGTTCCTTGAGCTCCCTGCGAAGAGGGGAAAGACACCATTATATCAGAATAGAATATGATACTCTTTATATCTCTTGAGAAAAAACACTTCAAGGAGTAGAATATATTTTATTCCTATTTAGCGCTCACTGGGAAGCATGGCGCGCTCTTCGCGCGCCGCATATCTGGAAAGGAAGTGTGTTCCATCATGAGAAAAACAGCGTATTCATGTCTTCTCGCCATCCTGCTGCTCGTCCTCGCCGTTCCGGCCTTCGCCGACGACGGGACGCTGAGCATGTACGTGGCCTACGGCAAGCCGGAACTCATCGCCTCGGAGTTCGAGAAGGCGAGCGGCATCAAGGTCGAGTTCCTTCCCATGTCGTCCGGCGAGGTCTTGACACGCCTGAAGGCGGAGCAGGCCAATCCGCGGACGGACATCTGGTTCGGCGGCGGCTCGGACGCGTTCATCCAGGCGAAGGAGGAAGGGCTCCTTCTTCCGTACGTCTCGCCGAACGCGGAACGCGTGAAGGAGGCGTTCAAGGACGCCGAGGGGTACTGGACGGCCGTCTCCGTAGTGGTGGTCGGCCTGCTGGCCAACACGGAGCGCCTCGCCTCCAAGGGGCTCCCCGTTCCGCAGACATGGGCCGAGCTGGCGGACCCGGCGTTCAAAAACGAAGTCATCGCCTCCAACCCCAGAACCTCGGGGACGGCCTATACCTCCGTCTCCGGAATGCTCCAGCTTCTGGGGTCGGAGAAGGGGTGGGCCTTCCTCGACGCGCTCTATTCGAACATCCCATTCCTGGAGAAGAGCGGCTCCACACCGGGGACGAAGACCGTCCAGGGCGAGTTCTCCGTCGGGATCGTTCCCGATCCGCACAGCATCAAGATAAACAACCCGGACGCGCCGGTGGTCACGGTCTTCCCGAAGGACGGCACGCTCGCCTGGCCCGCCCCCGCCGCCATCGTGAAGGGGACGAAGAACCCGGAGGGAGCGAAGAAGTTCATCGACTGGGCGCTCTCCCCCGAGGGACAGAAGGTCCTCATGCGGGCGACCCCGCGCGTTCCGGTGACCGACGTCGAACCCATCGAAGGCGTGCCCGACCCGAAGGCGCTCGACCTCGTTCCGTACGACCACGTACGGTGGGGCGCGGAGCGGGAGGCCGTCCTCGAGGAGTTTTCGGCGCGCTACCCCCATCTGAACTAGGCGGCGCTCCGTGATCGAAGCGCACGGCTTCGGAAGGAGGGGTTCCCTCCTTCCGTTTCTTTTTCTGCTCTTTCTGCTGCTCTTCGTCGTCTACCCTTCGTGGACGGTGCTGAGCCGAAGCGTCTATGTCAAGGGCGTTCCCGGCCTCGGCAACCTTCTCGCACTGCTGGAGCGGCCGCACCTCTTCCAGATCGTACGGCAAAGCGTCCTCGTCGCGGGGGGTGTTGCGTTCTGCGCCACCGCGCTGGGCGCGTGCATCGCCGTGACGGTTTTCAGGACGAGACTCCCGCTGCGAGGACTCTTTCGGGCCGCGGCGGTGCTCCCGCTGATCATTCCGGGGTTCGTCTCCTCGATCTCCTTCCTCTTCCTCTTCGGACGGAACGGACTGATCACCTACAAGCTGCTGAAGCTCGACCTCGCGATCTACACGTGGAAGAGCGTCTTCCTGATACAGGTGATGGACTTCGCCACGATCGCCTTCCTGCTGGTCTCGGCGTCGCTCTTGACCATGGACGGACGTCCTGAGGACGCGGCGCGCACGCTCGGCGCCTCCGAAACGGAGGTCTTTCGCACCGTCACGCTCCCGCTGCTCCGGCCGGGCCTCCTCGCCGCGGGCATCCTCATCTTTATGCGCTCCATGGCGGACTTCGGCACGCCGCTCTTTCTGGGAGGACGCTTCGCCACCCTGGCGTCGGCCTCCTACTCGCAGCTCATCGGCTCGTACAACCTGGAGATGGCCTCGGCAATGAACACGCTGCTGCTCCTGATCTGCCTGGTCGCGTTCCTCCTCTTCCGAAGGGCGCAGGAGGCGGGGGAGCGGACGCGGCAGACCGCCGAAATTCCCCCGGAGCCGTTCGCCTTTCCCCGCCCACTCGCGGCGCTTCTGTGTGGGCGTCTCCGCGCTCTTCTCGGCGTTCGTCCTCATGATCCTCGGTTCGGTGCTGCTCGCCGCCTTCACGCGCCACCTGGGCGCGAACTTCGGCCTCACGGCGCTCCACTTTCAGAACGCATTTCAGAGGGGGTGGCGCGGGATGCTGAACACCCTGCTCTTCGCCTCCTCCGCCGCGCTGCTGGCGAGCCTCGGCGGCATGATCGCGGCCTGGCTCGTCGTCCGGCGTCCGGGAACGGCGTCGCGCACGCTCGATCTTCTGGCGACGTCGCCGTTCGCCATCCCGGGGACGTTTCTGGGAGTGGGGTATATTCTGGCGTTCAATCAGCCGCCGATCATGCTCGCGGGCACGTGGGCGCTCGTGCTGATCCTCACCGTGGTCAGGGAGCTTCCCCTGGGGCTTCGCTCCGGTGTAAGCGTGCTCAGCCGCCAGGACGGTTCGGCGGAGGACGCCGCCGCCACGCTCGGAGACGGCGCGTTCGGGGCGTTTTTCCGGATCGTCCTCCCGCTCGCCCGCCCGGCGATGATCGCCACGGCGCTCCACGCGTTCGTCGCTACGGTGCAGACCGTCGGCGCGCTGATCTTCATCGTCTCGCCGGGGACGAAGCTGCTCTCCGTGGACGTCTTCGAGGCGGTCTACAAGGGGGAGATCGGGACGGCGGCGGCGCTTTCGGTCGTCATGCTCTCCCTCTCTGCGGCGGGCATGGCGGGCATTCTCCTCTTGACGAAAAAGGAAAGGAGCGGAACCATGGATACCAAGGGAACTGGCTTCGGGGCGAACGCTCTGACGGGGCTGGAACTTCAGGGCGTTTCGAAGAGCTACGGCGCGACGGAGGTCCTCTCCCGTTTCTCGCTCTCCGTGCCCTCCGGGACGCTCTGTTCGCTGCTGGGACCGTCGGGGTGCGGCAAGACGACCGCGCTCCGCATCGTCGTCGGCCTGCTGGAGCCGGACGAGGGGCGCGTCGTGCTCCACGGGCGCGACATCACGAACCTCCCCCCGAAGGAGCGCAACCTCGGGATGGTCTTTCAGAACTACGCGCTCTTTCCCCACCTGGACGTCTTCGAGAACATCGCCTACGGACTGCGCCGCAGACGCTTTCCCGAACGGCGGGTGCGCGAGGAGGTCGGCAAGGCGCTGGAGCTGGTACGGCTCGAAGGGTACGACCGGCGCGCCGTCGCGGAACTCTCCGGCGGGCAGCAGCAGCGCGTCGCGTTGGCCAGGGCGCTGGGTGATCAACCCGGAAATGCTGCTTCTGGACGAGCCGCTCTCGAACCTCGACGCGCGTCTGCGAGCCGATCTGCGGGACGACCTTCGCCGCATCGTCGACGAACTGGGGATCACCACGCTCTTCGTCACCCACGATCAGGAGGAGGCGATGAGCGTGGCCGACATCGTGGCGGTGCTCCGCGACGGACGCCTGGAACAGGCGGGCGCGCCTCGCGAACTCTACGACTTTCCCGCCACCCCGTTCGTCGCGGACTTCCTCGGGAGGGTGAACCTGATCCCGGCGACGCTCTCCGTCGATGCGGTCTACCTGCTGGGACGATCCTTCCCCCGACCGGAGACGACGTTCTCCGACGGCCCGGCCCTCTGCGCGCTGCGGCCGGAGAAGATCGCGCTCGCTCCCCCGGAAGAGGGCGATCTTCTCGGCGTCGTGCGGAAGTCGACCTTTCTCGGACCCGTGATTCGCTTTATAATCGATGCGGGGGCGGAGCGGCCGCTCGTCGTCGAAGAGAGCGCCGCATCCGCGCGGGACCGCTTCACCCGGAGAGAGCGTCTCCATACGCTTCTCCCCGGAGGACCTCCGGCTTTTCGGAGACGCATCTCCGGAGACCGCCCCGATGAAAAAGGAGGCTACGCCATGAAATTTCCGCCCCGCCACACGTTCGCCCTCTGCGCGAAGGCCGCGGACCCCGAGAGCCGCTACCCGTGGGCGCTGAAGCACGGCTTCGCGCTGGAGTACACGCCCGACCCGGAAGAGTTGGAGCTTTTGCCGGTGCACACGGCCGAATTTCGCCGCCGCAACATCCCGGTGCGCTACCACACGCGCTACTTCGGCCTCGAATTCGGCGACGCGCGCGCCGAGTACGCCGAGGTCGCCTTTGACGCACACCGCCGCACGCTCGACGCGATGGCCCAGGTCGGCGGCGAGGTGCTCACCGTCCATGCCGGACTCTCCAAGGGAGTGACGCTGAACTCCGACACGGTTGCGCGGAACCTGCGGCGTCTCGCCGACCACGGAAGGTCGCTCGGCATCACCGTCAGCCTGGAGAATCTGCGCGCCGGTCCCGCGAGCGATCCGGAGAACATCCTCCGCTGGGCTTCCTTCGCCGATTCCGCCATCACGATGGACCTGGGGCATGTCGTCTCCTCCGAGCAGGTGAAGGCGGGGGAGCTGAAGGGGGAGGAGGTCGCCCGCGCCTTCCTGCCGCGTCTGCTGGAGGTGCACTTCTACGGCAAGGAAGAGGGGCGGCACTTCCCCTTGGAGAGCATGGCGTCCGTCGAACACATCGTGGAGGTCGTGCTGGAGTCGTCGTGCCGCTGGTGGACCGTCGAGCTGGACGATACCTCCGAAGCGTTGGCGACCAAATCGCTGCTGGAGGAGTATCTGCGGGAAAGAGGGCTCCTCTCCGCCTGACGCGACGATATCGACGGACAACAAAGCGGCGCTCCCCGGAGTTTTCCGGAGAGCGCCGCACGTTTTTCTCACGCCGAACTACTTCACGAAGACAACGCAGAAACCGTCTTCACGTTCCTCTTTTTCCACCTTCCAGCCGCGGCTTCCGCCGAAGCGGGCGACGTTCTCCCGCGACGTCACGGTGTCCACGAGCACTTCCACGCGCCCCCCGGAAGCCTTCTCCAGGGCCTTTTTCGTCTCGAGGACGGGCTGCGGGCACGACAGTCCGCGGGCGTCGACAATCACAGTATCGGCCATTTTCACATTCCTCCTCGTCAATCCATCTTGATACGGAACAGGAGACCAACGGCCAGGCAGAAGACCATGCCGATCACCGTCGCCGTCATTCCGTACGCCGTTACGCCCGCGGGCGAACTCGCGAGCGAGAAGTTATGCGCGAACCCCGCGCCGACGAGCATCCCGAGCACGAAGATCGCCGAATCGCCGTCGCCCTCGCCGGACATGATGAACTGCCGTCCCGGGCAGCCTCCGGCGAGTGTGAAGGCCAGTCCGGAGAGGACCATGCCGAGGAAGTTCCACAGCTGGTTGGTGTGCGCCACCGGCTGGCTTTCAAATCCCGGTTTGAACATCCCGAGCGCATAGTTCACCGCGAAGGCGACGAGAAGGAACGCGGCTACGCCGTTGAAGAGGTGGGCGTCCTTCACCATGATCAGGTCGCGGATCGCGCCCACGGTGCAGAAGCGGCTCTTCTGCGCCATCCAGCCGATGAGCAGCCCCGCCGCGAGGGAGATCGCAACCGGCGCCACAGCTGCGCCCGGCCCGGATTTAGAGAAAAAGACCGGTCCGGTTCCTTCGGGCCCGAAGAGCGGCCTGAAGAAGAGAAGAGCAAGCAGCGCGAGCGCGGCGAGGGGCATGACGGCCCCCGCCCACTTGGGCGACTTCTCCGCCTTGCCGAGGCTGAATCCCTGCCAGAGGAAGACGATGCCGATACCGACGCCGACGATCAGTCCGCCGATGCCCGCGAGCGCGTTCCAGTCGCCGCCAGCGAGACGGGCGTAGGCTCTCCACGGGCAGCCGAGGAAGATCAGCGCCCCGATCATCGCGAAGAAACCGAGGAAGAAGCGGACGATAGGGGAGGAGCCGGAACGCGGACGGTACTCCTTCGCCAGGAACGCGGCGAGGAAGGAGCCCAGAATGAAGCCGGGAATCTCCGGACGGAGGTACTGGACCACGCCCGCCCTGTGCAGCCCGAGCGCTCCCGCGATGTCGCGCGTGAAGCACGCCACGCAGATGCCCATATTGCCGGGGTTGCCGAAGTAGACCAGCAGCGCCGCAAGCGCGCCCACCACGCCCCCGGTGATCGCGGGGCCGAAGCGGGACATGAGAAGATTGTTGAAACCTTTCATGAAGAACACTCACCCTTTCGAATCAAATACGGAATAAAATAAATTCCTCTTGGTGAGATTATAATTCGTATTCCATAATACTGCAAGGTGGATTTTCGCCCCCGACAGACGCAAGGAGCTTTACCCACCCCTCCGAAAAACATCTTGTGGATACACAAAATCAGCAGGCTTTTCCACGAACAGACCTCGGGATCTCTTTCCCTGAAGTCTCTCCGCATCCACGATATTTCTGCGGCGAATTCCCTCTTCCCTCCCGTGCCCGCCGAACAACGCACTCTCTTTTCCAAATGCTCGGGGTTGCAAATCGGCGCGGGAGGTTTATAGTAATGAAAACAGATATCAACAAGCTGGCCGCACGGCTGGAATTTCGACCAGAGGAGGCGTTTTCATGAGCAGCGATATCGTCCGGATAGGTATTTTCATCTGTAACCGCTACCACACGTGCGCGGGGGGAAAGTGCCTGCGCTCCTTGCGCAACAGGGAGGGCGCGTTCAGCATCTATAAGGACAGGGAGGTCGAACTCGTCGGGTACACCACCTGCGACGGCTGCCCCGGCGGCAACATCGAGTACGCCCCCGCCGAAATGAAGAAGAACGGCGCGACGGTCATCCACTTCGCCACGGGCATGGTCGTGGGGTATCCGCCCTGTCCGCGGATCGACTACTTCCGCCGCTACATCAAAACGGCATTCGATCTTCCGGTGGTCGTGGGCACGCACCCGATCCCGGAGAAATACTTCGTCATTCACGAGGCGCTGGGAACGTGGAATTCCCCGATGTGGCAGGAGCTGATCGCCCCGACGCTCGCCACCCCGGAAATCCGCTTGGCGTACAACTAGAGACGACACAAGAGTTTCAGGCCACAAAAAAGGGGAGGCTCGCGCCTCCCCTTGGCTTTTCCGGTATTCGGCCTGTATTACGGCCCGAAGAGCACGACGCCTTCCTCGACCTGAAGCGTCGTCTCGAACTCCCGTCTGCCCCCGAACCCAGCGTTGTCCACCTCGAGCAGCCTGCCGGACGAGCAGCGAAGCTCTCCGCTCACCCAGTCGGCGAAGACGCCATCAAAAGCGTCCGGAAAGATCGAAGCGAACGACGACTCCGTTTCGCACACCATCCTGATCCCGGTCAGAAAAAGCATGCCTTCGCGCACTTCCCACAAGGCGACGTAGCCGCGCATGCAGCCGGAGTTGAACGAAGAAAACGCCGGGCGCTTCCCGGGATACCTCCGGAAATACTCTTCGAGCGGCGCGGCGGCCAGATTGAACTCTTCTCCGTTGATCGTTATTCTGTCGTACATCTGAGCGGACATACTCTCTCCTCCTACTGCTTCAGCAGCTGCAGCACGTTTTCGGGAAGCTGGTTCGCCTGGGCGAGCATGGAGTTCCCCGCCTGCATCAGGATATTGAGGCGGGTGAAGTTCATCATCTCCTTCGCCATATCGAGGTCGCGGATGCGACTTTCGGAGGCGCTCAGGTTTGCCCCGGAAACCGTGAGATTGTTCACCGTGTGCTCAAGGCGGTTCTCGTACGCACCGAGCCTAGCCCGCATCGCCGAGACGCGCGATATCGCGTTGTCGATGGCGCCGAGCGCGGCGGAGGCCAGGTCGCGCGACGTCACCCGCAGAGCGCCGACCCCGAGGGCGCGGGCGCCCACGTCCCCGAAGGAGAGCGCCATATCCTCTCCCTCGTTGGCGCCGATCTGCAGCACCGTCGCGTTGCACGCGACATGCGCCGTGAAGCTCTCCGGCTTGTTGGCGAAGGAGTAGCTTCCGTAGCCCGTTCCGTCCCAAACGGCGTCTAGGGCGAAGTTCGGCGGCAGTTCGACGTCGATGTTCGGATGAATGGCGCCGGCGATGGTCCTTCCGGAGAACTTGACGGACGAGGCGACAATCTCCCCGCTGTGGGCGTCCCGTATGGTCGCGGTATACGTCGTCTCGCGAGCGCTCTGCACCTCAGCGAACCCGAGCGCCTTCAGCAGGTCTTCATCGCCCGAGATCGAGATGTTTCCCGCTTTCCCCGCTACGGAAGAGTGGAGCAGCAGCGTCCCCTCCACCGACTGGAGCGTAAGGGGCGCCGGCGAGACCGTCGTCGTGGCCATCACCGGAGTGTTCGACAGTGAAATCGCCGAAACCATGGGGAATCCGCCGCCTCCGGAATCGGGCCATGTCACGCCGGTCCATCCGAAGCCGGAGAGAGGGTTCAATTTGAGCGCGCCGCTGCCGCCGATGACGTCCTCGGGCGTGAAGGGCGTTCCTCCCGAAGCGTAGAGGCCGCCGACGGCGCCGGTGTCGATATTCTCGTCCTCGGCGATCACTCCGTTGATAAAGGCGGTGTCAGCCGACAGCTGCGCCGCGAGATCGGCCCTTCCGGTAAAGGCCCCTCCGCTCGCCGTCGCTATCGCAGCGTTCATCCTGGCGTTGTCGAAAGGCCCCGGAGCCTTCAGCTCGTTCAAAAGCCCCTTTATCCCCGTGCCGCCGGCCGCAAGGCCTTTCTCGTCGAAATAGCGCACCGCGAGGTATGCGGCGGAGTAGGCCCCGGGAGCGGAGTACATGGCGTAGTTGTTCGACGCGGTGGTTACAAGGCTGTTCACGGCGGCTCCCAGACTGACGCCGGCGGCGTTATCCGCCTGAACGCGTTTGTTCGCGCCGTGGAGATACTCGGTAATCCCTTCTATGAGCCACATACCGCTGCCATCGGCTGCGAACTGCGTCTCGCGCAGGTTGTCGTCGGCGAACATCACCGCGTGAACCATCTCATGGGCTATGATCCGGTCGTCGTACATCGTGCCGTGCGGATTTGCCCCGCTGGGCGGACTCGCAGGAAGAAAATCCGCCTCGCTGATGCTGAGGAGAACCACGCCGGGCTTCGCGGTCGACCATGAGGCGGAGGCCAAGGGACCGCCCAGGGTGGGTACGACGCTGACTTCAAGGCTCTTGCCGTTGCCGTCGAGCCCGTACATGTCCAGTATGCGCTGCCCCGCGCCTTCAAGCCAGTATTTCGCAAGGCCGTTCAGAATAGGGTCGTTCATGTCGGGAAGCACGGACCCCTTGCCGACGAACTGCGCCGGCGCGGCGACATTCGTACCGATAGTCCCGGAGATCGCCCCGGAGAGCTTTTCTCCCAGTCCGCCGAGTGTATCCGAAGGGTAGAGGGTGATCGTCCGATCTTCTCCGCCTTCCAGCGATACAGTGAGCTGCTTCGGTGGAGTGAGAAGAAAACGCCCGTTGCCGTCCACGAAGTTCGCCACGCCAGCGAGCGGGGTATTCTTTCCTGCGGGTACGGCTTCCTCCCCCGATGCCGCATACGTCGCCGCGCCGCCAAAACCAATGTTCTGCCCCTGGGTGATAACCGCTCCGTTGTTCATGGCCACGATAAAAATATTGCTCTTCAACACCTGATTTTGTCCGGGTTCGCTCGCGCGGACGCTCACGGAGTAGTTTCCCTCCGCTGTCGTCGTCGCGCCGAATTCGTCCTTCTCCAGCAGATTTCCCCGGATATTGAGATTGGTGCCCTCTCTATCAGTCGCCCAGAGAATATCCCCGCTTCCGTCGAGCAGCGTCTTCTTGTTAAACTGCGTCGTCGTGGAGATGCGGTCGAGTTCATCCTTCAACTGATCTATCTCCTGCTGAATGAACTCCCGGTCTCCGGAGGTCAGCGTATCGTTCGCCGCCTGAACGGAGAGTTCGCGCATCCTCTGCAGAATCGAGTGGCTCTCGTTGAGCGCCCCCTCCGCCGTCCGGATCATCGAGATGCCGTCCTGCGAATTCCGCACCGCCTGATGGGTGCCGCGCACCTGGGCGCGCATCTTCTCAGAGATGGTCAGCCCCGCAGCGTCGTCCGCGGCGCCGTTGATGCGCAAACCGGAGGAGAGCTTCGAGATGGAACGCTGCAGCGCGTCCGCCGCCGAAGCAAGCCCTCCCTGCGCCTGCAGCGCCGCGATGTTATTGTAGATTCTCACTCTGACTCACTCCTCCTGAAAGCTGAAAACACGCGTGGTCCTCGACGCCCGGAAACATTCCTACTTCAGCAGCTGCAACACATTCTCAGGGAGCTGGTTCGCCTGGGCGAGCATTGACGTGCCCGCCTGCATGAGGATATTGAGGCGGGTGAAGTTCATCGTCTCCTTCGCCATATCGAGGTCGCGGATGCGGCTCTCCGAGACCGAGAGGTTCGAGGAGGCCGTCGTCAGATTGCCGACCGTGTGCTCCAAGCGATTTTGGTAGGCCCCTAGGCGGGCACGAAGCGAAGACACTCTTGCAACTGCGGCATCGATTTTCGTCGTCGCCTCCCCAGCGCGCTCAGGCGGCGAAACAAAGACATTATGCACGCCAAGCGACTGCGCGCTCATATCTCCGAACGACAGACGCATCTCCTCTTTCTCGTTCGCGCCGACTTGCAGAACAGTGAGATTTTTGCTTACGTGAATTCGCGTCATGTATCTTTCGTCCGCGCTCAAAAGCTCGTAATTCTTCGTTGTTTCGTTCCATATCGCCTCGGTGTTCGCCATCGGACTGAATTCAAGAATCATGCCGTCACCGACAGCGTCGTAGAAAATATTCCCGCTAATTCGTTGATTGGTCGTTTGGCTGCCTGTATGAGCGTCGCACACCCTGACGCTGAACTCGCTCTCCCGGGATTCACGTATCGTATTCAGGCCAAAAGCCTTGAGCACATCCTCGTCGCCTATAAATTCCAGCTCTCCGGCGACGCCAGGAATCGCGCTGCGGATGAGGAGCGTCGCTGTACGCCCCGTACTTGTTACAGTACCTACGGACTCGGAGGTGACGGGAGTTCCGTCGGCTACAGTACAAAAATTGGGGGCGCCTGCAATGAATCGTTGCTGATCAAGTCCTTCTGCGATTGCCGCATTGATCTTGTCGGCGACATCGTACAACGTATCATATCCGAAAAGCGTAATACTTGCCGATTTCCCGTCGCCCTGGCGGATCGTGAGTACACGGGGATCGGAGACTGTAAACCTTCCATTGCTCGTATAAAATTTGGGTATTTCAGCGAGTGTGTTGATGCGACGATTATCGAGCGTGGTATTGTATTTCAATTTGGCAATCCAAAAATCCGAAGCCCCATGATTTCCGACAACATCTCCGTCGGTCGACATTGAATGTCCGGCTACGATCAGATTCCCGTCGGTAGTTTGCCGAACACTGGTAACGAGATCGTTAGCGCTTCCGCCCAGCGACTTCTCCCATATCAGACTCCCGGAAGCATCCAGTTTCACAATCCAGTAATCCCGCATCCCATGATTTCCGGCAACATCTCCGTCGGTTGAATCGGAAGTTCCCGCGATGAGAAATCCGCCGTCGGAAGTTTGCTGGATGCTGTTCGCGGTATCATCGCCGCTCCCGCCGAGCGATTCCTCCCACACTATGTTTCCCGAGGAATCCAATCTCACTATCCAACAATCCCGTCCTCCACTGTTTCCGGAGACATCCCCGTCGGAGGAATACGAATATCCTGCAACGATAAAGCCCCCGTCGGAGGTTTGCTGGACGCTGGATGCGTTATCATCAGCGCTCCCGCCAAGCGATTTTTCCCACAGCAGATTCCCGGAGGCATCCAGTTTCGTGATCCACTGATCCAATCCTCCCTTATTGCCGCTGAGTACATCTCCGTCGCTCGATGCAGAACGCCCCGCAATAATAAATCCGCCGTCGGACGTTTGCCGGGCGCTACGGACGCCGTCGTCAGCGCTCCCGCCGAACGATTTTTCCCACAGCAAATTCCCGGAGGCATCCAATTTCGTGATCCACTCATCGAATCCTCCCTTGTTTCCGCTGAGAACATCTCCGTCGCTCGACTGCGACTCTCCAATGACGAGAAATCCTCCGTCCGAAGTTTCCTTGATGTCTAGTGCATGATCATCAGCGCTTCCTCCCATAGACTTTTCCCAAAGCAGGTTACCGGAAGCATCCAGCTTCATAATCCACTGATCGAATCCGCCTTTGTTTCCGCTGAGGACATCTCCGTCGCTCGACGTAGAATGCCCTGCGACAATAAAACCTCCGTCCGATGTCTGCTGGACACTGTATGCAATATCCGTAGCCATTCCGCCGAGCGTTTTTTGCCACAGCAGATTGCCGGAAGAGTCCAGCTTCGTAACCCAGTAGTCGGAGGATCCGTGAGCCCCGGAAACATCTCCGTCGTTCGATGTCGAACGTCCCGCAACGATAAAACCGTCATCCGATGTCTGCTGGATTGAACTGTAGACAACATCCTCACCGCTTCCGCCGAGCGATCTCTGCCATTCTATGTACGGGACGGAATTGGAATCGATCTCCTCGATTCCCTCGGATACCGTCGACTCGATCTCGAATATGTTCGTTTTACATACTTGCGCTGTGCCGGCTGGATCCACTGTAATCGAAACAGTGTAATTCCCCTCCGGAACAACAGCGGCGCCGTCCATTCGAACGGCTGTTGTTAGATTATCCGACGAGCAAAGAGCATCCGCACTCCCGTCGAGCAAGCTTCTATTATTGAACTTCGTCGTCGTGGAAATTCGATCGAGTTCGTCCTTCAACTGCTCGATCTCGCACTGAACGAACTCCCGGTCCCCGGAGGTCAGCGTATCGTTGGCCGCCTGAATGGAGAGTTCGCGCATCCTCTGCAGAATGGAGTGACACTCGTTCAGCGCTCCCTCGGCCGTCCGGATCATCGAGATGCCGTCCTGCGAGTTCCGAGCCGCTTGATGGATGCCGCGCACCTGGGCGCGCATCTTCTCCGAGATGGCCAGCCCTGCTGCGTCGTCCGCGGCGCCGTTGATCCGCAGACCGGAGGAGAGTTTCGAGATGGAACGCTGCAGCGCGTCCGCCGCCGAAGCAAGACCTCCCTGCGCCTGCAGCGCCGCGATGTTATTGTAGATTCTCACTCTGACTCACTCCTCCTGAAAGTTGGAAGCACATGTAGTCCTCGCCGCCAGGAAACATCCCTACTTCAGCAGCGAGGAACCCCGCCGTCAGATTGCCGACCGTGGGCTCCAAGCGGTTTTGGTACACCCCGAGGCGGGCGCTCTGCGTGGGGAGATGAATCGTGTCGTTTACCTCCTGTACCTCTTTCTGGTCAAACTCGCCCATGATGGTCCGTAGATCGCCCCGCACCACAACCTCGGCGCCAAGAGCGTCTGTAGACTAAGAACAGAAAATTTGCCGTCAATCAGTTTCTTTTTGTTGAAATGCGGCGTCGAGGCGAAGCGCTCAAGTTCCTCGGCGAGCCGGTCGATATCCTCCTGGATATGCTGCCGGTCGGAAGAGATCGGCGTGTCGTTGGCTACCTGCACCGAAAGTTCGCGTATACGCTGAAGAAAAGACTGACTCCGATTCAATCCTTTCTACGCAGTCTGGATCATCGAAATGCCGTCCTGAGCATTTCTGGACGCCTGTTCCAGTCCCTTGATCTGCGTCCTCATTTTATTGAAGATCCCCAGCCCCCCTCGCGTCGTCCGCTGCGCTGTTGATTCTGAGGCCCTATGAGAGTCTGCCTATGGATTTTTGAAATTCGCTCTCGGGAACTCAGAGCGCGTTTTTGGTGAACTGAGCAGGGATGTTGTTGAAAATTCGCATCCGTATTCCCTCCTTGGAGACTATTCCGCTGATAGCGAATAAGGCAACGTCTCCCTTGAGGGAAAAGTCCCTTTTGTATATCGTCGAAGGGACTTGCCGTCTTTAATATTTTACTTTCAATTCCCGTGAAAAATACAAATAAAAACAGCAATAAAATTTCCATCAATGTAATGAGCTCTACCTAAGCTCAACGCCACACAAAGGGGAGGCGCGCGCCTCCCCTGATTTTTTCCCGAAATTTTCGTTCTTCTACCCCAGAATCTCTTTCAGATCCTGCTCCGGCGTGGTGATGGCTTGGAGGTTGAACTTCTCCTGGAGCACCTTGAAGACGGGTTCCTTGACGAAGGCGGGCAGCGTGGGACCGAGCTTCATGTTCTTCACTCCGAGGTGGAGGAGCGAGAGGAGGATGCAGACGGCCTTCTGTTCGTACCACGAAAGGACGAGCGACAGCGGCAGGCCGTTGATGTCGGTCTTGAACGCCTCTGCGAGCGCCATGGCGATGCGGACCGCCGAGTAGGCGTCGTTGCACTGCCCCGCGTCGAGCAGCCGGGGAATTCCCTCGATGTCGCCGAACTCCAATTTGTTGAAGCGGTACTTGCCGCACGCCAGCGTAAGGATGACGCAGTCCTTCGGCACGGAGGTGGCGAAGTCGGTGTAGTAACTCCGGCCCGGCTTGGCGCCGTCGCAGCCGCCGATCAGGAAGAAGTGACGGATCTTGCCCGCCTTGACGAGGTCGATCACCTTGCCCGCCACGGACATCACTGTGTTGCGGGCGAAACCGATGTTGATCCAATGCTCCGGCTCGTCCTCGGTGAATCCGGGGGCGGCGAGCGCGGCCTCGATCACGGGGGTGAAGTCCTTTTTCTCGTCGATGTGGGTCGCGCCGGGCCACGCCACGAGACCGGTGGTGAAGATGCGGCCCATGTAGGAATCCTTCGGCTTCTGGATGCAGTTGGTGGTCATCAGCACCGCGCCGGGGAACTTGTCGAACTCCTCGCGCTGGTTCTGCCACGCGCCGCCGTAGTTGCCCACGAGATGCCTGTACTTTTTCAGTCCCGGGTAGGCGAGGCAGGGGAGCATTTCGCCGTGCGTGTAAATATTGATGCCCTTCCCCTCGGTTTGCTGCAGCAGGAGCTCCAGGTCGCGCAAATCGTGTCCGGAGACGACGATGCACTTGCCCTTGATCGGGGTTACTCGGGCTTTCGTGGGTTCGGGGTGTCCGTAGACGGAGGTGTTCGCCCTGTCGAGCAACTCCATGACGGAGACGTTCCACTTGCCCGCGTCCATCGCCTGACCGACGAGATCGTCGACGGTGAACTGTTCGCCCGCAAGATAGTCCATCTTCTCGTGGAAGAAGCCGTAGATGTCATCCTTCTCGTACCCCAGCACCCTGGCGTGATCCGCGTACGCGGCGCTCCCCTTCAGGCCGAGCAGCAGCAGGTCGCGCAGCCCCTGGACCACTTCGCCGTACTTCTCGCTCCATACTTCGGGGGTGACCTTGCCGCCCTCGTTGATCATCGCGTCCCGCGTCGCGGGGATAGGAAAGACGGCGGGGCCGCCGAGCGTCTCGGGCGTTTTGCCGGATTTCGAACAGGCGTCCTCGTAGAGCGCCTTCGCACTGTCGCGAACCTCTCCGGCCTTGCGGATCAGCCGCTCCATGCGCGCTTCGTCGAAGTTCACGTTGGTGATGGTGGTGAAGAGCGATTCGACCACGAAGACGTCGACGTTCTTCTCGATAGCGCCGAGCTGTCTCGCCCGATGGGCGTACATCGAAATTCCCTTCGTTACGTGAAGCAGCAGATCCTGAAGATCGGCCACTTCGGGGCTTTTGCCGCACACGCCGAACGCAGTGCATCCCGTTCCCTTCGCCGTCTGTTCGCACTGGTAGCAAAACATTGAAAAATCTCCTCCTCGAAAATGGTTTTTACTGCTTCTTGTGTGAGAAACGAATCGTCTCTTTGTCTATTATATCCCCTCGCACGCTAATAGTCACAATTTTCAGCGATATATTCCGCTCCGAGGCCTCGCAGGCGGCCTCCAGAATGCGCGTCATCCCGCCGCAGCAGGGGACTTCCATGCGTACCACGGTGATCGCGGGCGTCTCGTTGAAGGAGATGATCCGCGTGAGCTTTTCGACGTAGCTCTGCGCGTCGTCGAGCTTGGGGCAGCCGATGAGGCAGATTTTGCCGCCCCCGGCGAGGAACGTCCTGTGGAAGTCCGGGAAGGCGAACGGCGTGCAGTCGGCGCCGATCACAAGTTCTGCCTTGTGCAGCCAGGGCGCGGTCTCCGGCACGAGGCGGATCTGCACCGGCCAGTTGACAAGCTCCGACTGAAGAGGCGCACATATCCCCTCGGGGCGAGGCTGCGGGGACGGAGTTTTCCGCAGATCGCGGGCCGCAGAACCGGGGCAGCCGCAGGGAAGGGGACCGGAGGAACCTTTGTCCCCGGCTTTCGCCGCCATGTGCCGCTTCACGGCCTCCTCGTCGTACGGAGCGGCTTCCCTCGTCTCGAAGCTGATTGCGCCCCGCGGGCACTCGCCGATGCAGTCGCCCAAGCCGTCGCAGTAGGTCTCGCTCACCAGCTTCGCCTTGCCGTCGATGATCCGGATGGCGCCCTCATGGCAGGCCTCGGCGCAGATGCCGCAGCCGTCGCACTTCTCCTCGTCGATTGTGATGATCTTTCGTAGTATCTTGCTCATTCCGTTTCTCCCCTCTGCAGATCTCCAAGCGTAGTGCTCTTCAAATAGCCGACAAACTCTTTCGTTAAGTTACCAAGCAACGAGCCGAAGATGCACTTTCCGAACGGGCACTGCTCCTTGTGGAGCAGGCAGTGGTCCCCCTTGGGGACCCCCTCGATCACGACGTAGATATCGAAAAGGGTGATCTTGTCCGGACTTCTCGCCAGCTCGAATCCTCCCTTCGGCCCGCGCGTGGAGTGTACCAACCCTTCGCGCACCAGCCTCTGGAAGACCTTTGCGAGGTGGGCCTCCGAGACGTTCACCGCCTCGGCCATCTCTTTCGCGCTCATTCTCTCCCCCGAGGCCAGCAACCCCATCCCGTGGAACGCCAGGGACACGGCCTCGGACACAGCAACCACCTCGCTCATGGTCTCGACTCCCTTTCTTTTTTCTAGTATTATGGTACCTCAATTCCTAAATATGTCAATGGGAAAGGATTTGAAAAGTTTTCGACGATGCTTCGGAGAGAAAGCGCTTGAAAGGCGTCACGCTACTCTTTTATCTTCAGATGCCGCTCCAGCACCTCGCGGAGCGTGTAGAGATCGGCGGGTTTGCAGATGTAGTCGTCCATGCCGTTTGCGAAACAGGCTTCCCTCGTCGCGGGCTGCACGTCGGCGGTGAAGGCGACGATCGGCGCGCGCCGCCCCGCGTCCTCCAGCTCCCGGATTTTTCGCGCCGTCCAGTGGCCGTCCCGTCCTGGCATCTGGAGATCGAGGAAAATCAGGTCGGGAGAGCGCTCGCGGAAGCGTTCGATTCCCTGTTCGCCCCCCTCCGCCTCGAAGATGTCCGCGTCGATCAGCTTGGAGAGAAGCAGGCGCAACAATCGCCGATTCAGCTCCTCGTCCTCGACGATCAGGATGGTCGGTCTCGCCGTCAACATGAAAGGCTCCTCCGGAACGGTCCGTACAGCGTCTTCCTCCGCCGCCTCCGAAGCCATGACGCGCTCCGCCCGAAGGTCGAAGAAGAAGCGGCTTCCCTCTCCGGGGACGCTTTCAACCTTGAGTTCGCTCCCCATCATTTGGAGGAGCGCGCTGCAGATGGAGAGACCGAGTCCGGTACCTCCGTACTTTCGCGTGTTCGAGACGTCGGCCTGGAAAAAGGGCTCGAAAAGGCGCTCCATGGATTCCGGCCGGATGCCGATTCCGGTGTCCTCGACGGAGAAGCGGAGAATGCTCCGGTCCTCTTCAGCCTCCTCGCAACAGATCGAGAACGACACCCCCCCCTCGTGAGTGAACTTGACGGCGTTGCCCAGCAGGTTGATCAGCACCTGCTTCAAGCGCGACTGGTCGAGGAAGAACACCCTCGGAACCTCCGGGGCGATGTTCACGGCAAGATGCAGCCCCTTCGTCCGCGCCGTGCCGAGGATAGTCTCCGCCGCCTGCCCCGCAAGCTCCCGGATATCCGTCGGCGCCGGCCTCAGCTCGACCTTGTCCGCCTCGATCTTCGAGATGTCCAGCACGTCGTTGATCACATCGAGGAGGGAGTCCGCCGACGCACGTATCCCCTCGACGTACTCACGCTGCACATCGTCGAGAGCGGTTCGCGACAGGAGGTCGAGGAAGCCGACGACGCCGTTGAGCGGAGTGCGGATCTCGTGGCTGGTGTTCGCGATGAAGGCGCTCTTCGCCCTGTTCGCCGCCTCCGCCTGCCGCCCCAGCCATTCGGCCTGCTCCTTGGCAACTTTCAGCGCCTCCTCCGCACGTTTGCGGACGGTAATGTCCACCGTCACCGACAGAAGATAGGGGCGTCCGTGGATAGCGATGGGCTCGGCGGACATGAGGCCGTGGAAGACGTCGCCGTTCCGGTCCTGCGCGTGCACCTCGTAGTCGGTTATCCTGCCGTCGTTTTGCATCATCTCGCCGATCTCGCGCTGCTGTTCCGGGTCGATGAAAAGGCCGATGTCTTTTGCCTGTCTGCCGACGATGTCCTTCTTCTCGTAGCCGAGCGTCCGTAAAAACGTGGTGTTCGCGTCGACGCAGCGCTGGTCGGGCAGCGAGGCGAGCACCATCATGGCGGGGTTGTTCCGGAAGACGGCCTCGAAGCGTTGCTGCGCCTCCTGCTCCGGGCCGACGTCCTTGCTGAGGGTGTAGACGCACGGCTCTCCGTTCCACCGGCCGAACCAGAGGCGCGTCTCGACGAGGACGTGCGAGCCGTCTTTCGCCCGCATGGGCATCGAACAGCTTTTCATCTCCCCGCGCAGCATGGCTGCGAAGGTCTCGGCGCCCTTTTCCCTGTTCTCGGGGAGCTCCAGGTCCAGCGCGCTCCTCCCCTGGATCTCATCCTCGGCGTAGCCCGTCCTTCGCCGGAATGCGTCGTTGGTGAACAGAATGTTGCCTTCGAGCGAGATGACGCTCGCCAGCTCGTCGATGGCCTCGAAGAACGTGCGGAAGTTCTCCTCGCTCTCGCGGAGCGCCTCCTCCGCACACCCTGAAGACGACGGGAAGGGAAGGGGCTTGGCCCGGTACATCTCATCCGTCATTGCGGAACCTCCCTGAGCGACGCGCTCTCTTTACAAAAAAGAGGGACTCGGAGACGTCGTCCACCGCGCCTCCGCCCCTCTTCGCATGCCGAAAGAACGGCCCGAAGACCGTCCGCGGTCACTTTTCGAACCCGTTGCGCCGCGGGTGGTACACGCCGACCATGAAGGTGTCCGTCAGCACCTTCATCGCATGGGGCTCCCCCGGAGCGAGGACGAGGGCGCACCCTTGGTCGAGGATCACCTTCTCGCCGGCGACGGTCATCTCCACTTTCCCCGAGATCACGTTCAATATCTGCTCGTGCGCATGGTCGTGCAGCGGAAAGAACGTGCCCGCCTCCATGGTCCACTGCGCGAAGGACACGTTCTCCGCGTTGACGAAACGCGCGCGCAATCCGGGAAGAATCTGCTCGTTCTCCAGACGGTTCATGTCGATGAGCTTCACGAAAATCCCCTCCGATTCGTCGTTTTTTACAGCCTCTTTCTTCTTCCGATTCTATCACAGCGCGGCGAAGAAACGGCCCCTCTTCAGCGCTTCCACGTCTCCGGGAGCAGCAGCAGAACGACGGTGAACAGCTCGAGCCGCCCCATCATCATACAGAGCGAGAGCACCCACTTTCCCGCGTCGGGGATGGCGGCGTAGTTCTGCATGGGACCGACGCCGCCGAGGCCGGGGCCGATGTTCCCCAGCGTGGCGGCGACGCTCGCCATGGCGGTGATCAGATCGAGGTCGAGGATCGTCATAAAAAGAGTTCCGGCGGTAAAAATCGCGATATAGAGAATAAAGAAAGAGGTTACCGAAGCGATGATATCCCGCCCCACAGGCTTCCCCCCGACACGGACATGCACGATGGCCTTCGGGTGGAGAATGGAGGAGAGCTCCGCCCGGACGTGCCGCGCGAGCACCATCAGCCGGAGGTTTTTTATGCCGCCGCCGGTGGATCCGGCGCACGCACCGACGAACATCAGCAGCAGCAGGATGAACTGCGTATAGGCGGGCCACAGCTCGTAGTCGGCGGTGACGTACCCTGTTGTGGTGATGATGCTCACCACCTGGAAGGCGCCGAAACGCAGCGCGTCCACGAACGAATCGTACATTCCGTGCAGGCGCAGCACCAGAGTCGTCGTGAGCGTACAGAAGAGCGTCACCGCAGTGTAGAAGCGGAACTCCTCGTCCTTCCAGAACGCCCCCCACCGCCCCAGCAGAAAGCGGTAGTGGAGAACGAAGTTACACCCCGCGAGGAACATGAAGATGATGATCACCCAGTCGAAGTAGGCCGAGTTGTACTGCCCTATGCTCTTGTTCAGCGGGGAGAAGCCGCCCGTCGCCATCGTGCCGAAGGTGTGCGTCAACGACTCGAAGAGATTCATTCCTCCGAGCATCAGGAGCGCCGTCTGGAGCGCCGAGAGCAGGACATAGACACCCCACAGATAGAGCGCGGTCTGCTGGATTCTCGGGGTCATCTTCTCGGGAATTGGGCCGGGAACCTCCGCCTTGTAGAGCTGCATCCCGCCGACGCCGATGAAGGGGAGAATCGCCAGGCTGAGGACGATGATCCCCATGCCGCCCAACCAATGGGTGAGATCGCGCCAGAAGAGGATGCCGCGCGGATTGGCCTCGATGTCCGAGAGGACCGAAGCGCCGGTGGTGGTGAAGCCCGACATTGCTTCGAAGAAGGCGTCGGTGAAGGTGGGAACCGTGCCGTGCAGCCAGTAGGGCATGGCCCCGACGACGGAGGCGATCACCCAGGCCAGCGAAACCGCCACGAAACCGTCCTTTATGCCGAGGTCGTCATAGTCGGCGTTCTTTCCGAAGGCGTAGAGAACAAGCGCAAGCGCCAGGCCGAACGCGATCGAGAGCAGGAACGCGCGCACGTCGGGCGTTCCGTCCCACAGCGACCAGACAAGCGGCCAGAGCATGGAGAGCGAGACGATAGCCGATAGCAGCGAAAGCACTTTTGAGACAAGCCGCAGATGCATGGCTACTGCACTCCCAGGTAGTCCATCGCCTCGGGCATCAGGTCGGAGGTGGCGAAGACGATGACCTTGTCATCGGCCTGGACGACCGTGGCCCCTACCGGCACGAAGACGTCTCCCTTGCGGACGATGAGCGCGACAAGCATTCCCTTCGGCATTCCCAGACTCATGATGGTGCGTCCCACGGCGGGGCTCGTCGCCGGGACCGTCAGTTCGAGCATCTCGGCGTCGATCTTCTCGATGATGGAGAGGACGCCCGCCCCCGACTTGTAGCGGGCGTGGCGCAGGATGACCGAGGCCAGCGCGCTGTTCGGGTTGACGATGGCGTCGACGGACATGTAGTTGTCGAGTTTCATGTAGATCTTGCGTCGGGCCACCGCGATCGTCTTCCGGGCGCCGAGCGCCTTGCCGATGACCGCGAAAAGCAGGTTCGCCTCGTCGCTCTCCGTGGCGCAGACCAGCCCGTCCGCCCCCTCGATCCCCTCCTGCCGCAACAGGCTCTCGTCGGCGCCGTCGCCGCAGAGGACGAGCGTCCGCTTCAGTTCGGACGCCAGCCGTTCGCACTTCTCCCGGTTGTGGTCGATCAGGCGGATGTCCAGGTTGCGGAATTGGCTTTCCAGCTTCCATGCGACCTGGAACCCCAGCTTGCCGCCGCCGATGATCAGCACACGCTTCAGCGGGCGGCTCTTCTTCATCTGGTAGATCTCCTCCAGCTTCCACGCCTGCTCGCGGGAGGTGACGATGTAGCAGAGGTCGTTCGCCTCGATGACCATCCCGCCGGACGGAATGTACCCCGTCCCGTTCCGCTCGATGTAGACTATGATGGCGATGAAGTTGGGGTAGAGCGTCCGCAGATCCTTCAGCGCGAGCCCCACCAGCGCGGAGTTCGGCGACACGCGGAGCGCGTAGATCCCCGACCTGCCGTCGAGCAGCTCCGCAGTGTGCACCGCCGAGCTGACGAAGAGCAGCTCCAATATTTCGCGGGCCACGGAACGCTCCGGCGAGTTCATCACGTCGATCCCCAAGTCCTTGGCCCACGTCGGGCTGTCGGTGAATTCAAGCGCCCGCGCGCGGGAGATCACGCGCTTTACGCCGGCGCGCTTGGCGATCCAGCAAGCGAGGATGTTCACCTCGTCATGATCGGTGCAGGCTACGAGGATGTCCACATCGCACCCGGGGAAAACTCCGGCCTCTTCCAGCACCTGCGGCCTGGCGCCGCTTCCGCGCACGGTGATGACGTCGAGTTCGTTGTCGACCTTTTCGGCCCGTTCCTCGTCCTCTTCGACGACCGTGACGTCGTGCTCCTCCTCGGAAAGCGTGTTCGCCACGTTGTACCCGACTTCTCCTCCGCCCACCACAACTATCTTCATCTCTATAAATCCCTCCGGCGGCCCCTCGGGGGCCCTGATGATCGGTTTTCTTCTCTCCCGGAGCGCATATCGGCCCATGAAAGAGAACAACAATCCGCCACCCGCCCGTTGGGGGCGCGCAGCTCAGGGACAAGATACCCTAATTCGCCGGAAAAGGCTATACCCCCCGCTCTCATGAGCGCGAAAAAGATTACGATTCGAGAACGGAGCGGAGCGCCGAAAGCGTCGCGTCCACATCCTCTTCGGTCGAGAAGTAGCCCGGGCTGAGCCGGAGCGCGCCGCCGGGGAAGGTTCCGAGCGTCTTGTGGGCGAGCGGGGCGCAGTGAAGGCCGGGGCGCGTTTCGATACCGAACTCCTCGGAGAGACGTCCGGCGACCAGGCCGTTGTCGCGCCCCTCGAAGTTCACCGCGAAGACGGGGAGCCGCCCCTCCATGGTCCGCCGGCCTGAAAGCAGCACGCCGGGGAGCGAGAGGAGGCCGTTCAGAAGGCGCGTTCCAAGCGCCTCCTCGCGGGCGCGCACCGCGTCGATTCCCGTTTCGCCCAGCCACGAGAGCGCGGCGAGCAGCCCTGCGATTCCGGGAAGATTCGGCGTCCCGGCCTCGAACTTATCGGGCATCGCGTCCGGTTGGAACTCCAGGTGCGAGAAGCTCCCCGTCCCGCCTTCGACGAACCAATCGACCTTTTGTGCAAATTCAGGATTCCAGACGATACCCCCGATCCCCTGCGGCCCGAGGAGTCCTTTGTGTCCGGTAAAACAGAGCGCGGCAAGCCCCAGCTCCGTCATGTTCAGCGGGAGGATCCCGGCCGTCTGGGCGCAGTCGACGACGAACGGAACGCCGGCGTCGCGGCAGAGCGGGGCGAGCGCGGACAGATCCTGCACCGTGCCACAGACGTTGCTGGCGTGGGAGAGGATCACGAAATCGGGGCGGGTTCGGGAGAGCGCGTCGGCGAAGACATCGGGGCGCAGAAACCCTTCTTCGTCGCACGGGGCGATCTCCACCGTCACGCCCCTCGTCTCCAGCCTGCGCAGGGGGCGAAGGACCGCGTTGTGCTCCATGCTCGACGTGAGCGCGGTCATCCCCGGCTTCAGGAAACCTTTCAGGACAACGTTGATGGATTCCGTCACGTTGGCCGTGAACGTCGCATAACGGGGATCGTCGTCCCACCCGTCGAACAGCGAGACAAGCTCCTCCCTGCAGGAAAGGACGATATCCATACTCTTCAGATCGCGCTTCGAGGCGCTCCCCCGTGCGACGTTCGCTCCTCCTCCCGTCAGAAAGTCGTACATCGCCCGCGCCACGCATTCGGGCTTGGGCCACGTCGTTGCTCCGTTGTTCATATAGATAGACATCGCGATCTTCCTTTCGGTTATATGATATATATATTATTGTACTCCCTTTACAAAAATATACCATCCGGAACGACATTCTCGACTCTGTAAGATGGAAAAAACGACGCCGGAGCGGCTCGTCATCCTTGACGTTAGCGGACAAGTCCGCGTCGACGGAGACGAAAGAGGCTCCCTCTCCGAGAAAGAGCTCGAAAAGGAGTGATATACTTGACGCGATATCTTGCAGGCTCTATGTATTTTCATGCAGAAACAGAGCACATTGCCGCAATCATCTTGCTTGGAAGGCGCGAATGAACAAAAAAGAACTCAACGATCTAATTTTGGAGTTTCTGGAACTCTCCGATATACACGCACTCATCGAGAAAGCCAGCGAAAAAATCGGCGCTGGTCTTGCATTTCGCTACGACGATTCCGGGAGGACGATTGCTCGTTCCAACTCCTACGATTTCTTGAACAACGCGAAATCTTTCCCGCTCAACGAAATAGAGCGGATCTACGAAACTCACAGAATCATCGACGGTTCGCAATCATGCGGCCTTCTCATCCTCGACAGGCAACATCCATGGAAAAACGATTCTCTTGTCGACGCTCTTATTATAGGATTACGTTTTCTCTTTCGAAGAGAAACAAATGAAGAAAAAAATAAAAATATCGTCATTTCTCGTTTTTTCGAGGATCTTATTCTGAACAAAGTTCCTCTTGAACAAGAGAGCCGTAAACGAGCCGAACTACTGGGCATACCCGCCGACGAAGAAATCCTGCTTTTTGTCGTCGACGGTTTACCTCTTGAATTCCGTGATTTTGTCTTGATGCGACTAAAAGCCTTTTTTCACAGGTCGTACTTTTTCATGCGAAAAAACTTATTTATTTGCATAGCATGTACGCGAAATATCGGAGAAGAGGCTCTCAAAGAGAATATCAAACAGTTCGTTCATGCTGTACGCAACAGTCGAGAACAAGAGGGGGCGGATACGGGAAAACAAACTTTCGACGATCATTACGGGGTGGGCGGAAGGCGTTCCTCGCTGCTCCTGCTCTCCGAAAGCTTCGCGGAAGCGAAGGGCGCTCTTGCTTTCAGCCATATTCACGCGCGGCAAGAACCGATTTTCTGGCGGGAGATAGGGGCTTTCAGGCAGATTTGTTCGTTCGCCGCATCCGCAGAGTCGGAAGATTTCTGCAGATCGATGCTCGGGCAAGTAATCGCGTACGACAAAATGCACCGCTCGAACCTGTTGACGACGCTCGCGGCGATCGAGTCGTGCAACTATAACCTGACGCTTGCCGCCAACAAGCTTTTTTTTCACTACAACACGATAAAATACAGGTACGGCAAAATACAGGAACTGCTTGAAGGCGATCTCAAAGAGAGCGCCTTCAGATTCGACCTTTCCTGCGCGCTTCGGGTGCATGCAGTCCGCGAGATAATGCTCGCCTTCGAATAAAATAAGAACGCTCGCTTAAAAAACTCTCCCCGGATGCTGTTTTCATGAAATTTTCATGGATTTCTCCCGGAGCTCCGTACCGTCCGGGCCGGAAACGGGAAGCAGAAGAATGCCGCAGAATATCAGGGCGGCGCCGACATACGAGAGTCCGCCCATTCTCTCACCCAGGATGAGAGCGGAAAGAAAGCATGCCGTCAAAGGCTCGGCAAGTGAGAGAGTATAGGCGTCCCGCAGATACACCTTTCCGAGTCCCGTAGCGAAAAAACACATGGGAAGGGCTTCGGAAAAGGCTCCCAAAACGACGGAGACGAGAGCTCCTCTGAAGGAAAAGATCCACATGGCGTCAAAAAGCACGAGGACCGGAATCCCCACCACGAGAGAAGCTGTAGTAACAACTGTCGCCGTTTCCGTTATTTTCAGGCGCGTGCCGAGCCGCTTCATTCCGAGCCCCAAAAGAGCGTAGCAGAACGCCGCAAGGAAGGCGAGAGCGATTCCTCGCGGATGGATCGTCATTCGGGAAGAATCGTTTCCCCCGAGAAGAAGAAGACACCCGGATATCGCCGCGGAAGTGGACAAAAACCATCTTCCCGACAGCGGTTCCCGTTCGAAAAGAGCGCCGAGGATTCCCGCGATTATCGGCGCCGATCCTATGGCGATCATGGAACCGATGGAAACTCCGGCAAGCGTAAGCGCCGTAAAGAAAGAAAACTGATATCCCATAACGCCGACGACGGTCACGAGAAGGGGTACGAGAGGGGTTTTTCCGAAAAGCGCGCGAACGGACTCCCCTTTCCAGAACATGTAGAGCAACATAACAACGCTCGCAGCAACAACTCTGACCGCCCCCACGGTGAGCGGATGAGCTCCTCCCGGCGCGAGCGCCTGCAAAATACCGGTCGTTCCCCAACATGTGCTCGCCGTCAGTATGAGCAACATACCCCGTATACGTTCTTTATCCATGATTCGAACCCTCCGTATCGTCGTTTGCATTACGACCGAAACACCGGAGACGAATTATAAAAAACAGCGGAAAGGCGGTCATTGGACAATTTTGTGGAAAGAAGACGTTCTTTTTGTACGAAGAGGACATATTGGTCTCCACACAGAGACGACTACAATGAACGACGTCGTTTTATCCCGCGCGACAGGGGGAAAGTCATGGTTATCAGCGAAGAGAATGCTCTGGCTATTTTGCAGCAGCTCGTACGTATCCGCACTCATCAGCCGGAGGGGGATGAATCCGACCTTCTGGATTACCTTTTCACGCTTTTCCCTTTCGAAAGCCTACGAACGCATGTGATCGATCATGGAGAGAACAGAGCTTCTCTCGTCTCTCTCTTCCCCGGGAAAGACGAGACGAGGACGATCGCGCTCATAGGGCAAATGGATACGCACGGGCTGATGAATACGGAAAAGTGGGATTTTCCTCCATACCGCGCTACCTTTCGAAACGGCTACGTCTACGGCAGAGGGACCTCCAACATGAAAGGCGGCGTCGCGTCCATAATACTCGCCTTGCGAAACCTCCTTCGTACGGAACGGACGCTCTCGGTCAACGTCCTTCTTTGCCTCACGGCCGACGGAGAGCTGGAAGGAAAGGGAGCGAAAGCCATACTGCGCGGCGGCTTTCTACAAGATGCGACGGAGCTTGTTTTCGTAGAACCCACCGACGGAAAAATCGCGATTGCTCAAAAGGGGGCGCTCTGGCTCAAAATCACGTCGAAAGGGAAAACATGCCTCACTTGTTTTCCAGAAAACGGCGTCGACGCGCTGGAGTGCCTTTTGTCGCTCTGTAGGCGAATTCGATGCGACGTTATGCTGCACGCCATGCCTCACCCGCTTCTAGGACATCCGCTCTGCATTGCGACGAAGCTCAAGGGCGAAGGAGGCGCACCGAATTTCATCGCCGAACACGGAGAGGCCGTGCTCGATATCCGTTTGCTTCCATATCAGGACAACCAGGAAATTCTCGACCGGGTGGAAGCGCTCGCTCGAAGAATGACGCTCAGAAAACCGGGATTGGAAATATCGACGGAAGTGCTCGTCAATCGTCGCTCAAGCACGATGCCGGAGGACGCGCCTTTGGTGCGGCGTTTTCAGGATAATCTGAGAAGCTTGAGCATGGACACGTCGCTCGTAGGATTTCACTCGTTTTCCGATGTTTCGTGCATCGTCCCTTATTCAGGACTTCCATTCGTTATTTTCGGCCCCGGAGAAGATATCGTCGAGACGAGCGTCAACGAAAAAGTACGCCTCGCCTCGGTCGTGGATGTTGCGAAAGCGCTGACGCGATACATCGGAACAGTCTGATCCCTCATCGTCGCGGTTCGAAAGCGCGAACGACGCGGCATCTTTTTTTCCCGACCGAAGGTCGTCCCTATTCATGCTTCATACTCCGGGGCCGGCCGGTCGGAAGAGCTCGACCGTTTTTCCCCTCCCTGAATTCCTCGGAAAGCGCCCTTTTCCACTGCTTTTTATACTCGATGGACAAGACGCTCGCTCGATTTTGTCCACTCCGTTCGATGTCGGAAAGAAAATAAAGATTATCATGACCCCGGATCGTCATTTTCGACTTTCTTTAAGGAGGCGGAGGGTGTTATGAGCAAGTTTGTAATCGGTGTAATCCAGGTGGATACTCAGGACGACAAAGAAAAAAATATCTCGGCTCTTTCCCGGTATATCGACGAGGCGGCGGCGCACGGAGCGAAGATGGTGGCTATGCCTGAAAACGTCCACTATATCGGCTCCAAGGAGGGAACTTTCGCAAACGCCGAACCGATTCCGGGCCCTATGTCGGATTTTTTTTCCGCAAAGGCGAAAGAGCACGGTATATGGCTCCATTGCGGAAGCATCGGCGAACGTATTTCCGATGAAAAAAAGCTGTACAACACATCGCTGTTGATGAACCCGAAAGGGGAAATCGTCGGACGGTACGAAAAAATTCATCTTTACGACGTCGATATCAAAAACGGTCCTTCCACAAGAGAATCCGACACGAAAAAAAACGGAAAGAACATCGTCGTATGCGATACGGATTTCGGTAAGATCGGCCTCTCCATATGCTACGACATGCGTTTCCCCGAACTGTACCGCATAATGGCGATCCGCGGCGCCAAGATCATGTTCGTGCCCGCGAATTACACCATGTTCACAGGGAAAGACCACTGGGAAGTCATTTTGCGAACGCGCGCGATCGAAAACCAGTGCTATATAGTAGCGCCTGCGCAGATAGGTAAAAAGCCGGCGTTTCAGTCCTACGGACGTTCGATGGTCGTCAACCCGTGGGGGACTGTCCTGTGCACCGCGCAAGACGGGGAAGGGGTCGTCTACGCCGAAATCGACACCGAGTATGTCGATGCGGTACGTTCGCAGCTTCCGAGCCTCCCGAACCGTCGCCCGGAAGCATACGTATGGTAATTAAAAATGCAATTTTCATATAAAACTTTGGGGAGGAAATAGCCATGCAAATGAAAGAAATGAATATGATCGACTTTCGCAAGGAAATCGCAAAAACACACGCCATGCTCATGCCTCTCGGCGCTTTCGAA
The DNA here is from genome assembly GCA_963668335.2 of Aminobacteriaceae bacterium. Lineage (GTDB taxonomy): Bacteria > Synergistota > Synergistia > Synergistales > Aminobacteriaceae > JAAYLU01. The sequence goes on from CAXXRY010000046.1 coordinate 54,048, forward strand.
GTGTGGGGGCCGCATCTTCCCGTCGGAGCGGATACTCTGGTGGCCGAAGAGATCGCCGACCGCATTTCCGAACGTATCGGCTGGATCGTCGGTCCTTCTCTTCCGGTGGGCTACTCCGAGAATCTGTACTTCAAAGAAGGAGGAACCGTCTCCGTCCGTCCGGAGACTCTGAAGACATACCTCGTCGATATCCTCGACAGCCTTATCGAAAACGGAGTCGACCGGTTTTGTTTCGTCAGCCCCCACCTCGGAAACGTCCCGGTCGTTACTCAGGTCGCCGTACATCTTCGCAAGACTCGAAACATCAAATGCTGTCTCATCGACTGGTGGAGAATCATCCAACCCCTCTGCACAAAAGAAGGCATCCTCCAGTACGAGGGGAAAATGGCCCACGGCCACGCAAGCGAAGCTGGTACGTCCACGTTCCTCTATCTTCGCCCCGATCTCGTCAAATTCGATCGCGCGTTGAAAGTGGACCCTCTGCCGGACGCATACCCGGATATTCCTCGATTCACGCTGACCAACGAGTTGTACCAGGATGCCGTGATCGGCGACGGGACCGTCGCCACAAGAGAAAAGGGGGAGCTGATCGTCAATAAAACAGTGGATCGCGTCGTGGAATTTTTGAAACAGTGGAAGTAAGCGCTGCTGAAAGAGTCAAACATAACGGCGTCATACAAATTCTTAAGGAGGCGATTCTTTTGCGTAAGACGATATCGGCGGTTCTGGTCATGTTCCTGTCCACCCTGTTGTTTGCAGGCGGGCCTGTGGAAGGGGCCCTGAAGAAAGAGTACAAGCTCAACTGCAACCTGACCGAGAATACCGTATGGGGCCAGGGAACGGCTATGTTCGTCAAACTTGTTACAGAGAAAACCGACGGCAAAGTCAACATCAAACCGTACTATTCGGCGCAGCTCATCAGCGGCAAACAAACGAACGAACTGCTTATGCTGCGCAACGGCTCCATCGACTTCTCCTACGCGGGACCGGCCAACTGGTCGACGCAGCTTCCCGCGATGAATCTGTTCACCTTGCCGTGGTTCATCGCGTCCACAGGCGACACGCAAAAAGCGATGGAAGCCATCGTCCACGGCAAGTCGGGAAAAATGCTCGAAGAGATCGCCGCAAAAGCGGGAGTCACAGTCTTCGGCTGGGGATACAACGCCCCGCGGCAGCTTCATTCCAACAGACCTCTCAGAACTCCGGAGGACATGAAAGGGCTCAAGATCCGCTTCGTCTCCTCTCCCCTGTATAAAGATACTCTCGAGGCTCTCGGCACCAACGGGGTCAACATCAACTGGAGCGAAGCAGTCACCGCGTTTCAGCAGGGACTTGTCGACGCCGGAGAAAATCCGTACAACGTCATTATTCCATATCGCGTCTACGAATTTCATAAGTACATAACGGAATGGGACTATACGTGCGCAGCCATGTTCTTCGTGGCGAATACGAGAGTTTGGAACTCTTTCGACGCCGAAACGCAGAAAATTCTCAGGGAATGCGCCGAGGAGGCGGGCGTCTACACCGGAATGCTCAATCGCCTTGGATTCGACGACGGAACGGCGTACAAGTGGCTGGAGGAGAGAGGACTTCTTCCTCAGGACCAGAATATGATTCCGCATAACCCGCGGAAATTGCTCGAGGATAACGGCGTCACCATCATCAAGCTCTCGCCGGAAGAGATCGACGCATTCAAGAAGGCTACCAAGAGCGCGTTCGACAAGCATGTCAAGCTCGTCGGAGAGGAACTTGTCCGGCTCGCCAAGGAGGATATGGCCGCCGCCGGTCTTAAAATCGACGACTGATTCCGCGCCGCGCGCGAAGAAGAGCTCTTCTTCGCGCGCCTTTCCGAACATTTTCTTGATATGCTATTCGGCGTTTCGCGATCGATAATCGCAGAGAATTGCAACGATAGCAAGCGTCCGCATTAAAAAGTGTTCTCTACGAAATATAGAAACGGGGGATCGGTTGTGAAATCTTTTCTTTGGTTCGTCGACCATTTCGAGGAGGCCTTTTCGGCGCTCCTTATTCTGGTCATGTCAACCTTCGCCTTCATCAACGTAATATCCCGCTACATCATAGAACTCTCTCTCAATTTCACGGAAGAACTCAACGTTTACTTCTTCGTATGGCTTACATTCCTCGGAAGCGCCTGGGCCGCGCGAAGAGGAGGGCATATGGCGGTCAACTTACTGTACGACGTTTTCCCTCGCAAAATCCGCCTCTTCCTGTACCTTCTCATACAATCCATTTCCATCGTTTTTTTTATTGCCCTGGGGTATTGCGGCTATCTCGAAATACTTGATGAAGTCGCTCTCAACGCCATGACGGAGACGCTGGTCGTTCCGGTCTGGTGGTTCACAGGATCCATTCTCGTCGGCTCCTTCCTGTTTATCGTACGTACCATCCAAAAAACAGCCGAAGATCTTAAGAACGGCACATATTAAAGAGAGGGGGAGAAGACGATGCACTCGTTATTCAACGACCCGGCGTTCTGGCTGCTCTTTCTGTTTCTTGTTCCTCTGATGTTGAAACTGCCTATCGCGCTCGCCATGGGATCATCCGCGGCTTTCGCGATCTGGTGGTGGGATCTCGGATGGCAGAGTATCTCGTACTCCTTTTTCGCCAACGTAGCGAAAGTACCGTTGCTCGCCATTCCCTTCTTCATTTTGGCGGGCGCCATTATGGAAAAAGCGGGGATCGCGATCCGACTTATAAATTTCGTCAAGGAATGCGTCGGGAGCATGACGGGCGGCCTTGCGATCGGGACGATACTGGTCGCAACCTTCTGGGGAGCCATCAGCGGTTCCGGTCCGGCGACCGTGGCGGTCATCGGCGTCATCCTCATACCGGGAATGGTCGCGGCAGGGTACGACAAGGCGTTTGCCACGTCGGTCGTCAGCGTTTCCTCCGGTATCGCGATCATCATTCCCCCCAGCATTTCCTTCATCGTCTACGCGTCGATTACTGGAGTCTCCATAGGAGCGCTTTTCGCCGCCGGTATTATCCCCGGCCTGATCGTGGCGACCTGCCTTTGCCTCAGCGCGTGGTTTACCTCCCGTAAAAACGAATGGAGAGGAGAACCGCGAAAGGGACGATTCTGGCAAGCGTTCCGCGACGCCATATGGGCGATCTTGTCGCCGGTCATTATCCTGGGAGGTATTTACGGCGGCGTTTTTACGCCTACGGAAGCGGCGGCCGTCTCGATTTTTTACGGCTTGTTCGTCGGCATCTTTATTTACCATTCCATCACTTTAAAAGGATTTTACGAACTGCTTTCGTTCTCCGCGCGCACCAGCTCCGTCGTCATGATCATGATAGGGATGGGCGGATTATACGCCTGGGCGGCGCAAACAGTCGGTCTGATCGACAAGGTTGCCAACCTGCTTCTTTCGATCTCCACCAACCCGAATGTCGTTCTTCTTCTCATCAATATCATGCTGCTCATTGCAGGAATGCTTATTGGCGGCAACTCCATATTTTATATTTTTATTCCTCTTTTTATCCCTATAATGCAGTATTTTCAATGGGATCCGATCTGGTTCGGCATCATGTGCACGGTCAATATCGCGATCGGTCAGGTAACGCCGCCCGTAGCCGCCAATCTCTTCGTTGGAATAAGCATAAGCGATTTGTCCATGGAACAGCTCACCCCGCGAGTCCTCCCTCTTCTCTTCGCCTCCGTCGTCGCTCTGGCGATCATCGCGGCGTTTCCCGAGCTGACCCTCTTTCTTCCGCGAAGCCTGGGCATCCTGTAAAGTTCTCTTCAATAAGGGCCCTGAGACGAAAACAACGAAAATGGACACAAAAACATTTCTTCGTTGTTTCGACTCGGGGCCCGACAGCGGCCGATATTCCCTATGCCTGTGGATCGGGCTGTTATCTGGAATCCGTCTTGAAGACTTTTTGCAGCCCCAGCACCAGCGGAAGCGCCACGGCGAGGGTTCCGGCTTCCGCGAAGGGAACGCTCATCCAGATGCCCGTCGTCCCGAAGAGCCTCGGAAGCAGCAAGAGCGCCGTTCCCAGCAGGCCGAGGCTCCGGAGAAATGAAACGAGCACCGATTCCCAGGCGGCCCCCAACGCGGTGAAGAGAGCCGACGCCAACATGGTATAGCCGTTCATCAGAAACGCGAGCGAGAGAATCCGCGCCCCCTGCGATACAAGCGCCGCGATCTCCGGACGGTCGGGGACGAGCAACCCCGCGAAACCCCCCGACGCGAACGACGCGAGCGCCCACCCGGCGACGCCGACAACGAATCCCGCCCTGCGGGCGATTCTCCACGACGCGAGGATGCGCTCTCCGTCCCCCGCCCCTTTGGCTATGGCCACAAGAGGCCCCAGTCCGATGGTAAATCCAGTCAGCACCATCGTCTCCAACAGCACAAGATACCCAATCACGGCGAAGGCCGCGACGCCTGAAGTTCCCAGGTGTTCGAGGAGCAGCGCGTTGAAGAGCCAGAGCACGACGGCGCCCGAGAGTTGAGAGATCATCTCCGAACTTCCGTTTCCCAGCATGGAGGGGAGTTCGCCGGGGTGAAAGCGGGGGCGGACGAAACTGAACACGGACCTCCCCGAGAGGACGTACGCCAACGCGCCCCCTGCGCTCACAAACGCCGCAAGGCCGCTCGCCGTCGCCGCGCCCTCCATCCCCATGCCGAAGACCGCCAAGAAGAGCCAGTCGAGCGCGACGTTGACCATGTTGCCCAGCAGACTGAAGAGGAGCGCCCAGCCGGCCTTCCCCTCGCTGCGGAAGAAGATCATCAGCCCTATGTTCCCCATGCTGAACGCATAGAACCAGAGCATACGCCCCAGATAGCCTCTCGCGAGCGGAAACAGCGCGCCGTTGGCCTTCAGCAGGGAGAGGACGGGATCGAGAAAGAACGCGAAACTCAGCGCGAGCAGCGCCGCCCCCGCGGCGAGGAAAGTCATCGTCGCCGCGAATATCCGCGCGGCGTCGTCGGGGTCACCCGCGCCCAGTCGATGCCCGGCGAGGGTCGAGCCGCCCACCCCCGTCATGACGGCGAACCCCAGAAAGAGATAGAACACGGGAACGGTGAGATTGACCGCCGCGAGACCATCCGGGCCGACGAAACGCCCGATGAAGAAACCGTCGACCATGATGATCGACGTCGTCAGCACCATGTTCACTATTGCGGGAACGGCGTTCGAGAAAAATGCGCGCACCACGGGCATCGTGGAGATGGCCGGAAGCTCCGGCCGGTCGGTGTGTGTGTATGGCATGATTATCCTCCCTGATCGAATGATATGCGGGAGGATACAGGAAGAGAGAAGGGTGCGCTTCTGATTATGTGCTCAATGGAATCGCGAGATTCATAGAAACGGCGCCGAGCGTCTGATCGCAGCCCGAATACAGCTCGAGAACGCCGCCTTCTCCGAGTTCGAACTCGCGCCGGGGCATCCAGGCGAGCAGGATCTCCTGATAGAAGCGCGCCACCTCCGATACCGGCCCGGTGAAGGGGAAGAAGAGCCACGATCGCGCGGGAATGCGGAGGCAGGGAGGGTGTTCGTCGTCGGGGACGACGATGCAGAGATCGTAGACGCAGCTTCTTTCAGGCGTTACAAGGGGGTTGTCGTAGGATATGCCGACGTAGCGCCGTTCGCCTCGAACGGGGATGGTTTCGGCATGCGCCGAAAACTCCGTCCATGCGCCGGGAAGTCCCTCGTAGCTTCCGACGTACCGCCGGAAGTGGAGGAAGAACTCCCCGAGACTTCGTACCTCCGCCATCAGGTCAAAACGATCGAGCAACTCGTCCGTCGCCCGATCGTCGAGCGCTCGAAGTCCCTCGTTGATACGAGAGTACATATCTCCGGTACGGCAGCGCGGGTCGCTCCGGAATTCCGAAGGCGTCTGGTCGAACGCTTCGAGAAAGGCCACCGCGAAGTTCGACGGGCTGTACCCGGCTTCGAGGGCGATCTCCGTCACGCTTCTGCCGGGATACAGGCGGAGTTCGTTCGCCGCCCACTCAAGGCGCAGGCGGCGGGCGAACTTGTACGGGCTCTCTCCGAGCGCCGCCTTGAACATCCGCGAAAAGTAGTACCGCGAGTAGTTCACCGCGTCGGCAACGGTCTCGACGTCAAGGTCTTCGGCAAGATTCGAGCGGATGAAATCCACCGCCTTCCAGACGACGGCGTGCATGTCCATGAGAGGTTCCTCCCGGCGAGTCTATGCTTTTCTTACTGCCATATGATACACGAAATCATTCTCTCCGGCCGAAGCGGCGACGCTCTTCACGATGCTCTTCTCGCGCGCAGCCTACGCTCTGCGCAGGATCATTCCCGGTCGTGTATCGTCGAGGCGTCCCTCCTCCACGACGATTTCCCCGTTAACGAGCACATAAGGAATACCTTCAGGGAAACGATGCGGATCCTCGAATGTCGCACAATCGCGGATCTTGTCCGGATCGAACACTGTTATGTCCGCACGGAAACCCTCCCGTAAGAGTCCTCGATCCTGAATGCCTATTCGAGAGGCCGGCATGGACGTAATTTTCCGGATACCCTCCTGCAAAGGCATGAGTCCGGCGTCGAGCACGTACCGGCGTAAAAAGCGGGGGAAGGTTCCATATCCTCTCGGGTGGGGTTTCCCTCCGGCCGAAGGAGCCGACGCCCAGGAGTCGGAGGCGACGCACGAAAGGGGATGCGCAAGCACCGCCTTCACATCGTTTTCGTCGATCGCGAAGACGATCATCTTCGCGAGGCACTCGACGTCCGCAAGAAAATCGAACAGACCTTCCAATCTCTCTCGTCCGGAATAGTACGTGCTCACGATTTCCTGAAGATGTTTCCCTTCGACCTCGGGGCGACGAGCGCAATCGCTGATATAAATATTCTCCATTCCCGCGCCGGAGATCCAGTTCTCCCATTCGCACCCCTTCAAGCGGATTTCTTCAGCCATCCGGAAGCGTTCGCCTGAATCTCGAAGGCGTTGCAGCGTCGCCTCGACGCCTCCTTCGAGCGCGAACGGGGGCAACAAGGAAGTCACCGTCGTGGACGCGGCCGTATACGGGTACGCGTCACAGCAGACGTCGACTCCTTCGCGCCGCGCTTCTTCCATCATCCGGAGCGTATGATGGATCTTCCCCCAGTTGGGGCGTCCGATCGCCTTGTGATGAGAGAGCTGCACAGGAATATTCCATCGTCGACCGATTTCTATGGCCTCGGCCACGGATTCGGCAAGGAAGTTCCCTTCGTTGCGCAGATGCGTCGCGTAGAGCGCGCCGCACCGGGCAAGTTCTCCGGCAAGTTCCAGCAATTCCCGTTCTTCCGTAAAGCTTCCGGGGGGGTAGATCAAACCGCTCGACAGACCGAAACATCCGTCGTCGAGAGCATTCCGCAACAAACACTTCATACGGCTCATTTCACAGTCGTCGGCCGTCGAGGGAGAAAAACCTTTCACGGCGATGCGCAGAGTTCCCTGGCCGACCAGGAATGCAAGGTTCTGCGCCGTTCCGTTGGCCTCTATCGCCTTCATATATTCCGCGTTCGTCCGCCATTTCCAGTCTATCCTCTCCGAGGAAGGAACGAACGGAGCGAGATACCGCCGGGAAAGCTCTATCGATTCATCGTCGAGCGGAGCCATGGAAGCGCCGCAGTTTCCCGTTACGGAGGTCGTCACGCCCTGCATGATATAGCTCTCCACCGAGGGAAAGGCCAGCACTCCGTTATCTACATGGTTATGCATATCGATAAAACCGGGACACACCGCAAGCCTCTTCGCGTCGATCGTCCGCTCCGCTTCCGTTTCGTCGATTCGTCCGATTCGGGCGATATATCCGTTTCGAATCCCGATGTCGGTTTTTACAGCAGGGTTTCCGGCCCCGTCAAAAAGAAAGCCGTTTCGTATCGCAAGATCCATTTTCATATTTTCTTTCGCTCTCCTTACATAAGAGATGCTACCATGATCCGACGACTTCCGGCCCCAGGACAAGTTCCGGGAGCCAACAGGACAGCGCCGGGATGTACGTCGTCAGCAACAAGACGGGGATGCCTACCAAAACGAAAAAAACCAAAACGATCTTCACGAGTTCCGTGTACGTGCACCCCGAAAGCCGCGTTCCTACGAAAAGAGACATCGCGAAGGGGGGAGTAATGACGCCCAGTCCGATGTTCAGAATCACGATGGAGCCGAGATGCACCAGATTGACGCCGAGCTGCTGCATGAGAGGGAGGAACAACGGAACCGCCAGAACGAGAATCGGCGTGCCGTCGATAAACATTCCCAGGACGAGCAGAACGATGTTCATGGACATGAGAATCATGGCTTTTGTGTGGAACAGGTTCATCGCGAAACTGGCCACCATTTGCGCGACGCCGATTTTGATCAGATAGCGCCCGAAAACCGTCCCTGTCGCTATCAGGACAATGACGACGCCGATGGAGAGGATCGAGCTGTAAAGCGCGCGACGGGTTCCTTCCAGAGTCAGTTCCCGGTACACGAAATAGCCGATGACCATGCAGTATACCGCGGCTACGGCCCCCGCTTCATTGGGCGTGCAAATTCCACCGTAGATGCCCACCATGATGAGCGCGGGACAGCCGAGCGCCGGGATCGCGACCCACGTGGCCTTTCCCAGCTCTTTGAGGGATTCGCCGAAGGTCGTCGGTACGGACGGCGACTCCTGAATCAACGCCGGGTTGAAAAACCTCGGGCAGATGATGTAATTGAGCACCGCATAACCGCCGGCGATCAAAATACCGGGAATAATCGTCGCAAGAAACATCGCGGACACCGATTGCTGCGCGATGAGACAATACAGCAACGCGGGCACGCTCGGCGGGATGAGATAGCCGAGAAAACAACAGGAGCAAATGAGCGCGGCCGTATACTTTTTCTCGTATCCGTATCGTTCGAGACGCGGCACAAGGAGCGGAATCAACGCCGAAATGCAGGGAATGGAGGAGCCCGTAAGCGCGCCTAAAAAAAGCGTCGATACGATGCCGACGACTTCCATTCCTCCTCTGATACGACCGACAAGCGCATAGGAAAAGCGTACGATCCGGTCGGCCAATCCCGCTTCGGAGAGCAAGCTTCCTGCGAAGATGAAGAACGCCACGGCCATCAGGACGTTGTTGTCCACCGCATGATAAAACGTCCCTGCCAAAAAGGTTATCGACGACCCGGACGCCAAGAGGCCGGCTATCGAGCTCGAAATAAACAACCAACACAACGGCATGCCGATCGCCATACCGACGAACAACGTACCCAGGGCGACAAAGACCGCTTCCATATCACCGCGCCTCCTTCGTCGTTTCGGAGTTCCGGACGAGACTCCCGAACTGCGCCAAAAGATTGACCCCGGTGTGCAGGATGCAGAGGAGCAGCATGCAATAGCAGACGACGATCAGCCACGATGTATTAAACCACGGAACCATCGTTCCATACGACGGATGCTTGAGAGCTCTCGCCGCGAACCGGAACATCGGCGCATGGAAAACAACGAGCGTTGCTAGTGTAAGAAGATGAATAAGAACTTTGTATCCACGCATCGACCGAGGCTTTCCAGCCAGAAATATCTGGCTCAGAATATCCACGGAGGTATGCGCATCTTCCCGAGTCGTGAAGGCGATCGCGCAAAGCGCCATAAAAACGAAGCAGTATTGAGTGAAGTCTCCGAGCCACATAATCTCATAATGAACAAAATAACGATTGATCACGAGAAAAAACGTCAAGTATGTAATACCGAGCAGTCCTATGTAACTCAGCGCATTTTCTATTTTTTCGATTATCCCGAGACACTTGGAGAAAAAAAGCAATACTGATCCTCCTCTCAGCAATGCGAAGGGGAGCGCTCCCGTATTTTTCCCGCAGGGCGCGCCCCCCGTTTGGAAGCGGAATTACTGCTTCGCTCCTCCGGCAAGCGCTTTCTTATGAATCTTTTCAAGTTCCGCAGGAATGACATTCACCATATTCATGCCGGGATACCGTTTTTCGAGCCATTCGCCGCACAACTCCTGCCACATCGGCCCCATATCCGAGGCCGTTCTCAGAGCGTCCCGCTCCTCCGGGGTCAGCCAGGTGATCGTGAAGTCCTTTCGCTCTTTAAGTTTTTCGATAAATCCCTTTTCAGCTTTTTCCTGAATCGCCAGCAACTCCGCCTCCGTCTCCAACGAGGCCTTCGTAACCGCTTCCTTGAGATCCTCGGGAAGATCGTCCCAAAGTTCCTTGTTCATAACGACGTATGTAGTATCCCAAATGAAATTAAGGTCGGAAAAGTGCTTCAGCACTTCGCAGTGCCGTTCCTCGACAAGCGAGGCCCACATCGTCCAGCATCCGTCCACAACGCCGCGGGAAAGCGCGTTGTAGAGTTCGCCCCAGGGAACGGTTTCAAGCATCAATCCCTTGCCCTTGCCCATATTCGTCAACGTCTTCACGCCGCCGGGAGAAGCGGAAACGCGAAGCTTCATATTCGTGAAGTCGTCGGTGGTCCTGATGGGACGCTTGTTATTACCCAATCCGTAGGCGCCTTGGGAACACGTAAAGAGCAGATGTCCCTCGGTATCCGCGAAGGCGTCCTTCATCACGCGATAGAGAATTCCGTCCGGCTGACCGTAGGCCATACGCATCTCGTCCCAGCTGACGATAATCCAGGTCATGTTGGGGACGCATCCTCCCGGAACCAGCGTCGGATAGGGAGAGAAGACGCCGATTTCAAGGCTTCCCTCCTGCATGGCATGGAAGTTTTCGTCATGACCACCGAGTTGCCCGCTGGGGAAAAATTTGACCTCGATCCTGCCTCCCGAATATTCTTTCACCCGTTCACAGAACTTCGTAAACGCCGCGTCGGTCAACGGGCGAGTCCACGGTTGCGCGAAACTCCACTTATATTCCGCCTCGGCGCATATTCCAGACGAGGCCGTAAGCAATGAGAGCGCGAGGACACACATCAACAGGGAAAATACATAAATTCTTCTCTTGCCGTTCATAAACGCTATTCCTCCTCATTTACACAAGTATTCACTACAAAGACTCCGCGCATTACACTCGACATCGTTCCTCCATATCGCCTCCCTCCTGCGTCCGTTTACGGGAACGAATCCAGGCAACTTTTTCAGTCGACCGATAGAGCCTTTGCGGCCGACCTCTTCCCGCATGCGAAAGCGTCCCGCACTCCTGCACAAGCGTTTCCTTCTGAAGGCCGCTCATAAGCTTCCGCGAACTCTTGGGTTGGATACCCACAATCTTCGCGAACTCCGAAGCGGTGAACGTTCCGTCGAAGCACATCAATCCTTGAATGTACCGCGCAAGCGTCGGCAGAGTTACCCCCAGCTTTTCCGCAAGAAGAGCGGCCTCCGAATCGAAATCGGAAAACTCTATTTCGGGCTCCGTCGTATCGCCAAGAGCGCGCGCCCTTTTTCCATCGAAAAAATAACACGCTCCCTCCTTGCCGCACGCCATATCCGCCGCCACCGCCGCATATTCCTCCGCGATCCTCAAACTCGGCCCCACTCCAAAACCGGCAAGAACCTTGAAACCGCATGAATCGCCGATCTTCGAGAGAAAAGAAACATCGGAAAGACTGGAAGTACCGATGAGGAACTGCCCCATTGTCTCGATCGTCTGAAAGCTTGATGAATTTCTGGGAATCGCGAGAATTCCGCGCTTTTTTGCATACTCCATGAGATGGGTATTCAATTTCAACATGGCTTCTTCGTATTGACGCCTGGTTTCAAAAATACCTTCGGGACGAAAAACGCCCACCACGCTCAGAAGAAGCGCGTTGCTCTGTCCCCGGATTTCCAATATCAGGCGCTCGACTGCGTTTCGGATTGTTTGACGCCCCGGGGAAACCCGGTACGCGGGTAGTTGTTTCTCAAGAAGAGCTTTATGGACGGCCTCGACGCACGTAAGACAAATGTCGGCCTTCCCTTCGGAGAGCATGCGGAAATGAAAATCAACAATGTCGTCGACGGAGATTCGCGTGAAATCAAACTCATACGTGTATATAACGTCTATTTCCAGAGAACAATCTTCAAGACCCTCCCGAACTTCTCTTTCGCTCAGCGTATCCACGCTCATCCGCATTTTCCCGACAAGGCGCTCGCGTGCGTTGACCAGCGCCACCAGGAGCCCGGTCGTGCTTAAAGGGAGATAGGACCATGGCACGGTACGATCCACCGAATCGAGACACAGACAATACGGAATGGAGCCGCAGAAAAAGATGGCGTCCAGATCGCACTGATTCTCCCTTACAAGATCGGGAGCCTCCTGAGGCAGAACATATTCGAGAGGCGCAAAAACGACGTCCTCGCGTTCCTCGACGACGGAGAGAATCTTTTTTATCAGATTGGCAGGACCAAGAACTCCTACTTTCACACTTGACCACCATCCATACGTCTATTTTACGTCTATTTATTATCTAAATACTATAAACGTATTTGCACATTCTGTCAACAGCGTAAACTTTTCTGTGTGACGAGACAGCGATAATGTCATCCCCGGGCGGGACAGGGAAAATGTCATCTGTCATTCTAAGTGAATGATGAGGAGCGATGTTTTCTTGAGTCTGAAAGAAACGACGAAAGCGGTGATTCTGGACAGAGTCGTGAAAGGAGAGATGACGGCGGCGGAAGGAGCGGCCCGTCTCAAGCTGAGCAAACGACACGTCTTCCGTCTGAAAGCGAAGATCCGGGAATCGGATATGTCCGCCCTGGTCCACGGGAATCGGCGCAGGAAGCCTTCGAACGCGCTTCCCGAGAAGACGAGAGCGCTGGTGCGGGACAAAGGAATGGGGGAATACCAAGGAGCGAGTCTGTCGCACATGGAGGAACTCTTCGAAAGAAACGACGGTCTGTTCATAAGTTCCAAGAGTATCGGCCGTATTCTGAAGGAGGCCGGAGCGACGAATCCTCACGGGAGAAAGTCGCCGAAGAAGTTCAGGAGAAGGAAGCGCCGCGAACGTTTCGGGAGCCTGATCCAGGTGGACGCGTCTCCTTTCGACTGGCTGGAGAACGGGGAGATGCTCTCTCTGCACGGAGCGATCGACGACGCCACAGGAACGGTGCTGTCGTTGCGCTTCGAGAAGAACGAGTGTTCCGCCGGGTACCTCCATATTCTGGAGGAGACGTTGAGGAGATACGGAGTTCCCGCGTCGCTCTACTCGGATCGTCACAGCATCTTCTTCTCTCCCAAAGGAGAGAAGTTGAGCGAGGAGGACATCCTCGAAGGAAGGAAAGCCCCCCTTACGCAGTACGGAAAAATATTGGATACGTTGGGAATAGAGCACATACCGGCCCGCACGCCGCAGGCGAAGGGACGGATAGAGCGGTTGTGGGGGACGCTGCAGAGCCGGCTCGCGGTGGAGATGCGCATCCGCGGAATAAAGACGCCGGGGGAGGCGAACTGTTTTCTGCGGCAGTACACGGAACAGCATAACGCGCAATTTGCGGAGGAGGCCGCGGACGCCGTGTCCGACTTTCTCCCCTGCCCCGCGCCGGAGTCGCTTCGGCTCATTCTGGGGTATCGGGATGAGAGAAAGGCGTCCGCCGGGTCCGAGATATCGTGGAAAGGAGCGAAATACCAGCTTGTCGACGAAAAAGGGAAGGTTGCGCTTCTTCGCAGAGGAGAAACAGTTACGGTTGTTCGGCCTGCGGACGGAACGCTCTTTGCGCTCCGCGAAGGAGAGAAGAAGGAGACGCCGTATGGACTGATCCCCTCGCTTGGCGGGGAGAGACAAAAGAAGAAAGGAAAGACGAGCGGGGAGAGCGAAAAGAAGCGTCACGAGGCCGCATCGCCGATACCGCCGAAGAATCATCCATGGCGACGGAACTGGTGGGAGAAAAAATCGGGAGCGTCGATCATCGAAGAGGAACTCGATCCGATGGTGGAGGGCGACGGCGATTGTTTCGGGAGTATTCGCGGTGTTCGGGTTTCATAAGAAAAAGGACAGGGGAGTGACATTTTCCCTGTCCCGTTTTCGACCTTTATGGATGACATTTTCCCTGTCCCTTGACACAGCGTAAACTTTTCTGTGTGACGAGACAGCGATAATGTCATCCCCGGGCGGGACAGGGAAAATGTCATCTGTCATTCTAAGTGAATGATGAGGAGCGATGTTTTCTTGAGTCTGAAAGAAACGACGAAAGCGGTGATTCTGGACAGAGTCGTGAAAGGAGAGATGACGGCGGCGGAAGGAGCGGCCCGTCTCAAGCTGAGCAAACGACACGTCTTCCGTCTGAAAGCGAAGATCCGGGAATCGGATATGTCCGCCCTGGTCCACGGGAATCGGCGCAGGAAGCCTTCGAACGCGCTTCCCGAGAAGACGAGAGCGCTGGTGCGGGACAAAGGAATGGGGGAATACCAAGGAGCGAGTCTGTCGCACATGGAGGAACTCTTCGAAAGAAACGACGGTCTGTTCATAAGTTCCAAGAGTATCGGCCGTATTCTGAAGGAGGCCGGAGCGACGAATCCTCACGCAAGGAAGTCTCCGAAGAAGTTCAGGAGAAGGAAGTGCCGCAAGAGAGGCCTTCGGACGGCCGATCTACATGAGCTCCGGACGCCGGTGCTCGATCCACAACGCGGACACCGCCGTCGGGGGGGCTCCGCAGTCCCGCCACCTGATCGGTTGCGCCTCCCAACCGCGCAGAGGATCGAAGGCCCACGGAAACAACGCGGGCCTTTTTTCGTGGTACAATACTTTCGCCTGTTTCACGCGCCGGGAGTTTCCCGTACCACCTTTTCTCCCGGCGCTTTTTTTCTTTGATCGCCGTCAGGCGTTGAGCACTATTTCTTGTGCGTTGTCGATGCAGGCTCCCAAACGACATCATCCTCTGACCGCCGAAAGGCGTTGAACCCCGGACATTGCGTCCGGGGTTTTTTTGTGCGCTGAAAAATCAAGAGATAGGGAGAAAATCAAACGACGTCTTTTGTTCATTTCAGATGCCGGAGCACGCTTAGAGAAAGCTGCATCGCTATCTCGTCAAAATAAATAAAATACTTGACAAGTTGGAAAATATGAACTAGCCTTGTGAAGGAAATGCTTCATTCTCTAAGATAGTTTGAAGTTTTCCCTTCTGGCAGATGCTTTCATAAATTCCCCAACAAGGCATAGTATCTGCTTTTAATGCCGCATAGCGCCCGCATGTTTGTAGATGAACTTTGAGAAATTCTTGTATGAAGGAGATGATGGCACAGGAAAGACATGAAAATATAACTCGCTGAAAAAAATGCGCTTTGATGGTTGATTGCGCAGCTATGCGGTGTTTCAGGCGCCCCTTTCCTGTGGAAGAAGAATATCTTTTGAGGCAACGAAAGGAGAACTGAAAAATGAAAAGAACGTACGCGTTGAGTTGTCTGATGGTGGTCGGCGTTCTTCTGTTTTACGTCGGCTCGGCTACAGCCTTAACTACCCCGCAAAACTTCGAGAAACAGCAAGAATGCTACATGATTTTAGTAGGAAAGAACGCTTCCGCGGACGGATCCATTCTTCTCGCTCATGACAACGATCTTTCAGGTCATCAAGCCTCCCTGATTGAAAAATTTCCCCGAATGAAACACGAACCAGGAGAAATAATCACCTTCCCGTCCGGACTGGAAATACCCCAAGCATCTGAAACTTTTGAATGGATGGTTCTCAGAATCCACAGCGGTTTTGCAGAAGGAGATGCAATCGCTATCAACGAGTACGGCGTCTCCATTGCCGGCGGAGTGGCTCAGGGCGGGGATCGCAATAAAAAAGCAGCGGAGGCGGACCCTCTGATCAAGAAAGGGCTCAATGGGGGAGTGCGGTACATTGCGCTTGAACGCTCAAAAACAGCAAGAGAATGCGTTGAACTCATGGGGAAGCTTTATACCCAGTATGGCGTTACCTATCCGAGCGGAGTGGGAGTAGCGGACGGAAACGAAATATGGTATATCGAAGCCGGCGGCGGACACCAATGGACTGCCGTTCGCGTGCCGGACGATAGGTATCTCGCCGTGGCGAACGCCTACAGAATAGGCGAGATCGACATAAGCGATACGGCTAATTTCATTGCGGCGCCGAAACTTCTTGATTTTGCCAAAGAAAACGGACTATGGAATCCTGCGGAAGGCCCTTTCAATTTTGCTAAAGCATTCGGTGCAGGAAAGGTCAACGACAATCCTTACTACGACTCCCGACGAGTCTGGAGAGGGCTTCAGCTCCTTTCTCCGAGTGAAAAATTCGATCCTGATTTGAAAGAACACCCTCTCTTTATGAAGCCCGACAAAAAAATCACGGTGAAACAACTCATCGATGTTCTCCGGGACACCTATGCGGAAACTCCTTACGACCTCTATCCCAAAGAGGGAGCAGGATCAAAAGAACGCGGCATCGCCGTGCCTCAGTGCGTACACACCGACGTTGTGCAACTTCGGAACTGGCTCCCCAACGATATAGGCTCCGTTCTTTGGGCTGGATTGGGAAGCCCTCTCACCACGGCATATGTTCCATTCTATTTTGGAGTTAACGATATCCCCAAGGCCTACAAAACCGGTGGTCCCGATTATGATCCGAATTCCGTCTTTTGGGTTAACAGATCACTGCAAAATGTGGTTATCCCCTACTACAAATACCTTATAGACGATATCCTCCCGGTGTGGGAAAAAATTGAAGCGAACGCCTTGGCGTATCAACCAGTGATTGAGAAGACGGCCCTTGAACTCTACCAGAGCGACAAAGAATTGGGAAAAAGCTTTCTGACGGACTATAGCAGCGGCCTTAGTCTCAACGTCCTGGGAACCACAAAACAACTCTTCGAAATGGTGAATTCCAAGCTGGCTGCGAATACTCGCAAGTGGATAATCAGTAATTAAAAAACATTTTAAGGGTGTTTTTTTCAGGACTCCATGAAAAAACGTACGCCGATAAGCTCCGGACATCGCGTCCGGAGCTTTTTGCATTGATGCGGACATCAGCAGAACCGTTTAAAAAATGATTCAGATAGGGCCGACGATAGATGAAGAGTACGAACGGCACAAAAAATACGACGATAATATGGAAAATTGGGCGGAAAACTGACCCTAAGAGACCGTTCGGAGTTTTTTCATACCTGCACCATTTTCGTAACCATGCGAGAACGATCTTTTCAATGGTTTGAAGAGGTCAGGTAACACGACCTCTTCGTGTTACCTGACCTCGAAAAGAAAAAGAGGAGACCGTCCGATTCCAATTCCCGCAGATTCATCGTCAGCATACGAGGCGTCGCTTGAGGAAGAAGCCGCTGCAGAGCGGAAAACCGCTTCGTTCCCTCGATCAAATACCACAAAATCAGTGGCTTGTATATCCCGCCGATGAAGCACATTGAAGCCTCGATCGTACAGTTGAATTTTCTTTTTTCTCAAAGAGAATACTTCTGCTATAGCTTTTTGATAACACCTATGAGTAATATGCGCACTTGCGTCTTCCATATCATTATCTTATAGTAAAAGCCAGATACTTAAAATATAGCGAAGGAGTAGCTGCCGACGTCTGTAATCACGACAAGTATCTCCGATGTATTTCAAAACGCTCCCCGGATCCGCGGATACCGGTACGATCGACATGGCGGTCCGCTCTCATCGGGAACGTGGGAGTAAAACGATCAAGTGCGAATATCTGGAAGGAGGAAAAACGATGCTGAAGTATTATGTTGCGGATGCCTTCGCCGACGAGGTCTTCGAAGGGAATCCGGCGGGCGTGTGTATCCTTGACGAGTGGCTTTCGGAAGATCTGATGAAAAAAATCGCCATGGAAAACAATCTGTCGGAAACCGCATTCGCGGTGAAAGAAGACGAGAGTACATACGGCCTGCGTTGGTTTACCCCGGTCGGGGAGATCGATCTTTGCGGACACGCCACTTTCGGAACAGCCTTCGTTCTGTTTCGCTTCGAGGAACAAACGACCGACACGTTGCATTTTCACGCGAAAAAATGCGGTCATCACCTGATCGTCACAAAGAACGGCGATATGCTCGCGATGCGTTTTCCAACCATCGCTCCCGAGCGATACGCGTATGCCGAGTATATGGGCGAGGGGATGGGCGCCGTTCCCTCCGAGGTGTACAGAACGGAGCGCGACTTGCTGTTGGTGTACGAGTCCGAAGAGACGATCCGAAATATGAAGCCCGACTTTGCGAAGCTCAAGGAATTCCCGGTCGGTCTCTCGGTCTATGTGACCGCGAAGAGCAGCGGCAACGACTACGATATCGTAGCGCGCGCATTCTGGCCGAAAATCAACGTCAACGAAGATCCGGTGTGCGGCACGATGTACTGTACGTTGATGCCGTTCTGGCGAGAACGGCTTGGGAAAGACACGCTGGTGGCGCGGCAGCTTTCAGCGCGAGGCGGAACCGTCTATTGTTCGTACAACGGCGACAGTGTCGGCATCAGCGGAAGAGGAGCGCTCTATTCCGTTGGAACCATTTTTGTGAACGGGTCGAACGAGTATTCCATATCGAAAATCAACACAACGGATACAGCCGAACTCTGCGAAATTTCCGTGGAGAACAAGCGCGCGCTGGGCATTTCAGTAAACATTCCCGGCACCGAACTCCAAATTCTACAGATTCGATGCCACAAAGGGATGCTTTTTTGCAGAGTTTTCGATACGTCGGTTGTCGAAAAACTTCAATTCCCGGCGGCAATCTTTTCCGCTCCGAAGTTTGAAAACATGTTGAAAAACAACCCCATCTATCTCACCAAGGCCGCCGTAGCGTTGGGCGCAACAGCCGATATGACCGGACGCGAGTTGGTGAAGCTGTTCAGTTGAGTGCCGGCACATCGTAGACTGATATTCCCTTACGCTTTAACGCTTATACTCTATTTCTTGTACCTGCTTTTCGTCGTGAAAAATTGTAAGCTTCAGCGCCTTGACATCTATAGTGGGGACGGCGTATTCGAGTTCCAGCCCCGGCGGCACGGGAACGCTCTCTCCGAATATGTTCAGACGCTTGTCGCTTCGGATCAGACACACGAAATGGTATCTATCTTTCTCCGGTTGTTTCCGCCAATCCGGCGGAGGCGTCGTGCATCTGCACGACAATGCGGGTGAGGAGCACTTAAGGGAGAGACCTCGAACTTCCCACGAAATCACCTCCGGCCAACAAACACATATTAAGAGATTTTTTCTCTTTTGATGTTGATTATTTACCTATTCTGGGTTACACTATTGATCAGAAAGAGATATTTTCTCTTTAAAAAGGAGGTGGGTATCGTGATCGTCAGGTTTTCTATCGAAAACTGGATGTCGTTTCGCGACAAGGCCGAGTTTTCGATGATCGCCACCCGAGAGCGACAGCACAACGAGCGCGTTCCACGCATAAAAAAGTACCGGACGGGGATCCTTCCGATCACCGCGCTCTACGGCGGCAACGCCTCCGGCAAGAGCAATCTCTTCGAAGCGCTGCGTTTTGCTCAAGAGCTGATCGTCGACGGCAAACGCCCCGGCGAACGCATCCCCGTGAAACCTTTCCGCCTCGATGAAAAGAGCGGAAAACTCCCGACTGCGTTTTGTTTCGAGCTGCTTGTGGACAAGGTCATCTACGAGTACTCCTTCGTATTGACACCGAACGAGATCGTGGAAGAAAAGCTCGTGGAAATAACAGGTTCGAGCGAGAAGACGCTCTTTCACCGCGTTGACGGAAAGTCGAACTTGCACGACTCTCTCAAGAAAAAAAACGATCTGGAGGTTTACTTTAAAGGCACAAGAGAGAACGAACTTTTCCTGACGAACACGGTCTTTCAAAAAGTCGAAGCATTCCTTCCGGTATGGTCATGGTTCAGAATCAACTTAGTTCTGACTGCTCCTGATTCCCAATATGCACGCTTCGAGCGCCTCGGCAACGAGCAGGATCCTCTTGCTTCTTCCGTAAACGAAGTGCTGTCTAGGCTGGATATAGGTCTTCATCGCCTTGAAGCTGTGGAGATTCCCTTGGAGACAGTCCCTATTCTCGAAACTGAAAAAGAAAAAGTGCTGGAAAAAATTAAAGAAAAGGGGACAGTTCCAGTTCGCATCAAAGTCTCCCGAAATGAACGGTATTTGCTAACGAACGAGAACGGGGAAATACATGCGCGCAAGCTCGTGGCCTGGCATACGGGAGAGGAAGGGCACGAGAAACGGTTCGATCTCCGGGACGAGTCGGACGGCTCCATACGAATGATAGACTTGGCGCCGGCACTTCCAGCGCTGTGCGCAGAAAACTCGAAAAAAGTCTTCGTCATCGACGAGATCGACCGAAGCCTGCATACTCTTCTAACGCGCAGTCTGCTTGAAATGTACTTGGAAAGTTGTTCCCCTGAAAGCCGATCCCAGCTCCTCTTCACCACTCACGACGCGCTACTGATGGATCAGGACCTGCTGCGGCGGGACGAAATGTGGGTGGCTGAACGGAATGACGAAGGAGCGTCCCGCATCTTCTCCTTCAGCGAATACAAAGACGTCCGTTACGACAAAGATATTATGAAAAGCTACCTTCAGGGAAGGCTCGGCGGAGTGCCGAGGATTCTGCTCTGCGGAGACGGAAGAAATAACGACAAGAACTCTCCGGGCTCGCTCATCCGTCGAGAGAACGAAGAGCGATGACCACTAGAAGCAGAAAATTTCAACGTCCTCTCGGAGAGCGACAATATAAAACAGTGTTTATTCTCGCCGTGGAAGGAGAAAAAACCGAGCCGCGCTATTTCGACATATTCAACGATGAGAAGACGACTCTGCAAGTATGCTGCCTTAAAGGAAAGCATGAAAGCTCTCCTCCGCAGGTTATGCAAAGAATGATTCGCTATTTGAAGGAGAAGGAACGCTCCTTGAAAACAGCCGACGAAGCGTGGCTCGTCGTGGACAAGGATCAGTGGACGGACGAACAGTTGTCCTCGCTTCATCGATGGGTCTCGCAAAGCAAAGTTCAAGGACCGAAGCGCGGTTTCGCACTCAGCAACCCGAGTTTCGAATACTGGATTTTGCTCCATTTCGAGGACGGAAAGAGTATCGATAGCTCCCGGCAGTGTATGCAGCAGCTCAAAAAGTATTTACCGGAGTACGACAAGAGCATCGAACCTCGCGCGTTCACAGAGAAAATGATACGGGAAGCCGTCGAGAGAGCGCGCAGACGCGATACCCCTCCGTGCGTGGATTGGCCCCGTCAACCTGGATATACAACGGTCTACCGACTTGTCGAAAGGATTCTCAGGATCGGAGAAAACGTATGAATAGATGTTGCCAATGTCGAAATCGAATAGACAACCAAAAGGCTGCTCGAGAACAAACTGGTCAATGTTTGTTCCATTGTCACTTCGACGGCGAGCGATTTCTCGGGCCGTACGCCTAGAAAGAAGACGCCGAGTCATGCGACAAGATGTAAAAAATTCGGGTGGTTTATTCTGAAACCGATACAACAACACCGTCATGCCGGTCAACTCTTTTGAAAACTACCCGATGAGCTGGAAGCCTCGGCGGACGGACGACGGAGAACCGTTGTAACTAATGATCGCGCGGCAACTGGAGAGCGACATCCGGAACGGCGACCTGTTGCCGGGGACGAAACTTCCTCCGCAGAGAGGGCTTGCCGACTACCTCGACGTGAATGTAAGCACGGTTTCGAGGGCGTTCGGGATATGTTCGCGGAAGGGCCTGCTCGGCGGTACGGTGGGAAGCGGCGCCTTCGTCGCCTACGATGCGCTTGCGAAGAACAACGCGGCGATACGAATATGCGGCGCGCAGAGGCGACTGACCGCCGTCGGAGTCGCGCATTCGTCGAGTCGCCGAACAGGAGAGGAGCGCGAGCTTATGAAGTCTTATGTCGTGGATGCGTTCGCGGAGAAGGTGTTCGAGGAAAACCCCGCCGGAGTTTGCGTCCTGGAGCGCGGACTGCCCGAGGAGTTGATGCTGAAGATCGCGATGGAGAACAATCTCTCCGAAACGGCGTTCGCCGTGCGAGAGGGGGACGCCTATCGACTGCGATGGTTCGCTCCCAGCGGCGAAGTCGACCTGTGCGGTCATGCCACGCTGGCGACCGCCTACGTGCTTGCCAATTTCGTCGACGCCGCCTCCGACGGATTCGCCTTCGAGACGTTGAGCGGCCGTTTGACGGCGATTCGCAAGGGGGACCTGTACGAAATGGATTTTCCCGCCTATGCGCCGACCTCGGCGCCGGTTACCGATGCGATGGCGGAGGCTATCGGCTTTCGTCCGACGGAGGCGTGGATCGCCAGAGATCTCGTCTGCGTGCTGGAGGACGAGCAAGACGTACGCGCCGCGAAGCCCGACCCGGCGAAGGTGATTGCGTTGGACGGCCTCCTTCTGCATCTGACCGCGCAGGGACGGGAGTACGACTGTGTGACGCGCAGCTTCGCCCCGAAGGTAGGCGTGCAGGAGGATCCTGTCTGCGGCTCCGGCCACTGCCATGTCGTTCCTCTTTGGAGCCAAAAGCTGAAGAAGAAGGAGCTGGTCGCGCGACAGGCTTCCAGCCGCGGCGGAACCCTGTATTGCCGGGACTGCGGCGAGAGAATCAAATTGGCCGGGAAAGCCGCCCTGTACTCCATCGCCGAGATCTTTCCTGGAGAATAACGCCGGGAGGGAAAAACAATACCGCCAAGAGTCCGCCGGATGGACGTTCGGAACTCCGTCTGCGGCAGGAAATCCCCGGCTTTTCGAAACGGTTCGCCGGGGATTTCTTTTCTACGAGACGCAACGACACGCAACCATATGCTCCGAAGCGTCCCCGACCCGTCGCAAGGACGGACTCTCCGAAAAGCACTCCTTTCGCGCGCGCGGGCAGCGGCCGGCAAAAACGCATCCCTCCGCGGCCTCGCCCGCTGAATCCCCTTCCTCCTTCATAATCAGCCGCGCCGTCTTTCGTCTCGGGTCGATGCGGGGGATGGCCGAGAGCAGCGCTTGTGTGTAGGGGTGCATGGGGGAGCGGCAGAGTTCGTCCGCCGGGGCCGTCTCGACGATCGTCCCGGCGTACATCACCGCGACGCGGTCGCAGAGGTATTCCACCAGAGAAAGATCGTGTGTGATGAAGAGCATCGTCAGGGAGAAGCGCCGCCGCATCTCCGCGAGCAGGTTCACGATCTGGGCCTGCAACGAGACGTCGAGCGCGGACACCGCCTCGTCGGCGAGCAGAAACTCCGGATTCGGTATGAGCGCCCTGGCGATGCCGATCCGCTGGCGTTGTCCTCCGGAAAACTCATGAGGATAGCGGCGGAGATGCTCGCCGCGCAGTCCTACGGTCTCCAGCAACTCCGCCGCGCGATCGGTCCGCTCCTCGCGCCCTCCTATATTGTGGATGTCCAGCGGCTCGCAGAGAATATCCCGGACGGTCATCCTCGGGGAGAGCGAGGCGAACGGGTCTTGAAAGATCACCTGGCAGCGCCGCCGCAATCGTTTCATCTCCCTCGGGGAGAAGGCGAGAATGTTCTCGCCTTCGAAGAATACCTGACCGGAGTCCGGCTCCGTCAGGCGGAGAAGACTTCTGCCGAAAGTGGATTTGCCGCTTCCGGATTCGCCGACAAGACCGGTCGTCTCTCCTTTTCGCAGTGCGAGCGAGACGTTGCGGAGCGCCCTCACGACTTTCCGCGGTTTTCGGAAGAGTCCTCCGCCGACCGGGTAGCTTTTGGAGAGATCGAGCGCCCGTATCCACTCCGGGGCGGACGCCTCCGGACGAAGCGTCATGCCGTCCGCACCGCTGCGGCGCCGTCCGCATCCGCCCAGGGAAGAGAGGACGCGAGCGCCCCGTTCAGTTCCGCCGCACGATGGCACGCGCTCTCCGAGGGGCTTCCGGGTATGCGCCGCTCCAGACGCGCCGACGCCGTTTCGCACGCCGCCGTCGAAAACTCGCACCGCGATGTGAACGCGCACCCTTCAAGCGCCGTTCCGGGCGGAGGAACGCTCCCCGGTATGGCGCGAAGTGGAACGCCTTTGCCGAAGGACGCGGCCGTCGCCGGCATGGAGTGCAGCAATCCGGAGGTGTACGGGTGCGCCGGTGCGAAAAAGACGGAGCGGATCGGCGCGTTCTCCACGATTTTTCCGGAGTACATCACCAGAACGCGGTCGGCGATTTCGGAGACCACTCCGAGATCGTGGGAGATGAAGAGCACGCTCATGTGCATTTCTTCTTGCAGCCCGCGTATCAGGTCGAGAATCCCGGCCTGCGTGGTCACGTCGAGCGCGGTGGTCGGTTCGTCCGCTATCAGCAGCTTCGGGCGGCAGGCAAGCGCCATGGCGATCATGACTCTCTGCCTCATTCCGCCCGAAAACTGCCTCGGGTAGTCGTCGAACCGGCGTTTCGGGTCGGGAATACGCACCCTGTTCAACAGCTCGAGCGCTTGCCTTTTGGCTTCGGCGGGCGCGACGCGCTTGTGAACCCGCAACGCCTCCGAGACCTGATACCCCACGGAGAGCACGGGGTTCAGCGACGTCATGGGCTCCTGAAAGATCATGGCGATTTCGTTTCCGCGGATGGAACGCATGGTCGCCTCGGATTGCCGCAGCAGATCGACCGCGCCATGCTTCGGAGAGTGAAAGAAGAGGTTGCCCGAAACGGCGCCGCCGCTCCGCTCGACGAGGCGAAGTATGGAGAGGGAGGTCACGGACTTCCCCGATCCCGACTCTCCCACAAGGGCCGCGGTCTCTCCCTGTCCCACGGTAAACGAGATATTGGATACAACCTCCACGGCGCGCTTCCCGTCGCGGAACGCGACGGAGAGGTTGCGCGCTTCCAGAACGATCATGCGCTGTTTCGACTCTTCTTTCATCTTTTTCCCTCCCTGAATTCGGCGTTGCTACCGAGAGACCGTTATGTTCCCCTTGTGGAAATCAAGCACGTACGGAATGTGTCCGGGGAGCGGCTTCCAGTCGACGTCCTTGCGCATTCCCCACGATTCGTAGGGCTGGTAGAGTATGGTGAAGGGAGCCTCCTCGGCGATGTACTCCATGATCTCTCTGTAATACTTCAGGCGCTCCGCCGTATCCATCGAATACCTGAAGTTGTTCCACAGCTCTTCGTAGCTCGAATATCCTTTCGGCTTCGCGGGCTCCCACGATTTAGCGGTGATACGCGCGCCCGTGGGGCTCCACATGGTGCCGTACGATCCGACGGGATCCGGGAAGTAGAGGGGGTTGGACCAGATGCGCGCTTCCATGTCCTCGTCGTCTCCGGTCCACCTGTCCAGAACGTTGATCTCCATCGTCACGCCAACCTCCGCCCACATCTCGCGGATAGCCTGAACGGCGAGCAGTCCGTTCGTGTAGTACGTGGCCTGCGTGTCGAATCGGATTGGGGTTCCGTCGTATCCGGCCTCCTTCAGCAGTTGCCGCGCCTTCTCGGGGTTGTATTCGATGGTGCGCCACGAGGGGTCGTACAGTTTGCCGAACTGGGGGAACGTGTGGTACTCGGGGACGCGGGCCTTTCCGTGCCAGAGCGCTTCGTTCAGCAGATCGCGGTCGATCGCGAGACAAAGCGCCTGCCGGAGCCGCTTGTCCGCGAGCTTGGGGTTGTTGGTTTTGAAAAACGCCACGTGGAATATGGGAGTCTGCATCCCTTCCACTTTCAGCTCCGGGTCCCGTTCGATCGTGCCGATCTGGTCCGGGGGAACGTTGGTGATGATGTCCACCTCGCCGTTTTTCAGCGCGGTGATGCGGGCGGCCATCTCGTTGATCCGCGTTATCGTGGCTTTTTCAAGGTCGGGCCTCTCTCCCCAGTACCTGTCGAACCGCTCCCAAACGAGCTTCTGCCCCGGGACGAACTCCGTGACTGCGTACGGCCCCGTGCCGACGGGCTTCAGACCGAAGGCCTCGAAGTCGCTATCCTCCGCGACGTCGGGAGAGCCCGTGAGCCCCTTGATGTACTTCCCCGGCACGATCATCGACTGCTGCACGTTCAACAAAGTCAAAAGGATGGGGTCGGGCCGCTTCGTGTGCACTCTTACGGTGTAGTCGTCCACTTTCTCCGCCTTCTCCATGTTGGAGAAGTACTCTCTGCTTCTGGTCACGTAGGGGGCGAACGTGGGGTGGAACATCCTGTCGAGAGAGAAGACGACGTCGTCGGCCGTCATGGGGTCGCCGTTGTGGAAGAGCACGTCTTTGCGCAGCCGCAGTTCGATCACCGTGGGGGAGATCATCTCCCAGCTCTCTGCGAGACAGGGCCCGAATGTCGGCTCCACTGCGCGCGCATCCTTGCCGACGAGAGGCTGGAAGCTGTTGTAATACTGCATCGACCCCACGTTGGAATGGTCCTTCCCCGGATCGACGTATTCGCGCATGTTCGCCGCGCCCACCCTGATTTCAAGCGCGCTGCACTGTGCCGCGAACGCGGCGACGGCAAGCGCTCCAAGGACGATCAAAATTCGTTTCCCGTTTGTTTTCATCTGTTCCTCCTTCTGATGCGATATTTTTCGTTCTTCAGAGAGAATCACACGCTTTCAGCGCAGTGCGTACGGACCATATGCACCTCCTTTTCGGCGAGGTCGTCCCGCGATTCCGCGTTGCACCGCATGTTGTGGTTCAGGATAAATTCGCCCGCGTTCTCGAGACGTTCAACGCTTTTCCACGGAAGGCATGTCGAGCCTTCGTTCTCCCGGTTGCCGCTCTCCACACGGATCGCGCGCATTCCCATCAGGAAGGCTCCTTCCATATCCGTCTCCGGCGTATCGCCGATCATCACCGTCTCCTCGACGGTCGTGCCCATTCGTTCGAGGGCCATGGAGAAAAGCGCGGGGAAGGGTTTGCCGATAATCGTCGCTTTTTCCCGGCTGCATGCCTCCAAAAACGCCCCGATGGCCCCGCACCCTGCGCGAAATCCGTCCTCGTCGGGCAGAAGGGCGTCGGGGTTGGTCAGAATCAGTCGGGTTCCCTTTTCCAGCAACCGCGCTCCTTCGGAAAGTTCCTTCACGGTCAACGATTCGTTCATCGAGACCACCAGGAAGTCCGGCGCCTCTTCCTCCTCGACGAGCCCTGCGGCGCGAACCTCCTCGCGGAGCGCGTCGGCGCCCAGCACCTTCACGCCGCTTCGGGGCGCGGCGCGGGCGATCCAACGTGCGGTCGCGTACCCCGAGGTGACGAACTCCTCGGGAGTGCAGGAGATACCGAACCCGGCCATCTTTTCGGCATACTGCTCCCGTGTGCGATGCGCGTTGTTCGTGACGAACGTGACCGGAATGCCCGCCTCCTTCATCTTTTGGATGAAGACGTCGCTGCCGGGGATCAGTTCGTCGCCTCTCCAGACCACGCCGTCGAGATCCAGGGCGATTCCCCTCACCGGATAAGCGAGGGAGGCGAGACGACGTTCTTCGACGGCCTTTCTCGCGGACAATCTTCGTTGCCGGAAGCTCCCCGAAACCCAGCGCGCCCCCCGCCGCCGCAGCGGCATCGTCATCGTCGTGGGCTGCGACCCGAACGTGGAAAGTGCAATCTCGTCGCCGAGTTCGAGCGCCCCCCACACCTCCGAGGGGTGCGACGGCGTACAGAAGCTCTCCGTCAACGATTGAAGTGAAAAAAAGGCGACGTCGTCCACGCTCTGCCACGTGTTCTGGTGCACGTGCCCCGAAACGCAGAGGACAACATGCCCGCACTCGGCGAACAGCTCCCTCAGGGCGGGGGCGTTGGGGTCGAAAGCGTACTCCGTGGCGTCCTCGAAGTAGTAGTTTCCGGTCATGCAGGGAGCCGCCAGGGGAAAGTGGGTGAAGACCACCGAGGGAAGCGACGTACTCTCAAGGGTGCTCCGGAGCCACTCGATGTCCGAACGCAGCGCCCCCCTGCACGGATCGGGGTACGGAATGAACGTATTCGCGTTCCAGAAGACGAGACGATACCCCCCGATGTCGAGACTGTTGCTTGCAAGCCGGGCTCCGAGAGCCTTCTCGTTGTCCGTCGCCGTCAGATTGACCACGTCGTGATTGCCGAGGATATGGTGCAGGGGAACGTCGAGATCCGAGAAGCTCCGTCCGACCTCCTGCTCCCGCAGAAAATCGCTCTCCCTGTCCACATCCGATATTCTGTCGCCGAGATCCACCGCCAGATCCGGTTTGATCTCGTTGGTCCGGCGGACGAAACCGTCGAGAAGCCAGAGCGCGCTCTCTCCCTTTTTCACCGCCACGTCCGGACCGTAGTGAATGTCCGTCACCAAGTGAATCCGCACTTTTTCCTTCATTGTTTCCTCCTTATTTTTAGAACGAACCTTCAGGAAGTCTTCACGTCGAGCGCTTCCCGAAGCCAGTCTCCCAACAGAAGAATCACCAGCGCTACCGCTACGATGAAGAACGAGGGCGACGCGACCAGCCACCACGCGTCGGCCATGTAGTCGCGCCCCTGTCCTATCATCGAACCGAGAGAAGCTGTCGGCGGCTGCACTCCGAGTCCCAGAAAGGAAAGGGTCGACTCGAGCAGAACGATGTTGCTGAAGTTGAGGGTGAACATCACGATAAGGGGAGAGACGATGTTCGGCGCTATATGAGAGAGGGCGACGCGCAGACTTCCCGCGCCCATGGAGCGGCTCGCCGTCACGAAGAGACTCTCTTTCAGACTGAGCGTCTGGGCCCGTATCAATCGCGCGTACTGCTCCCAGTAGGCGATGCCGAGGACGGCCACGAGCACGTGCAGCCCCGACCCCGCCACAGCGACTATGAACACGGCGATGAGCGTGAAGGGGATGGCGATCTGCGCGTCCACGAACCCCATGATAGCGGTGTCCGTCCACTTTCCTCCGAGGCCGGAGAGAAGACCGAGCCCTCCCCCGATGAACGCGCCGATAAGGCTTCCCAAGAACGCCAGCCCCATGGAGACCCTGAGCGCGTACAGGCAGCGGGAGAGAATATCGCGCCCCAGCTCGTCCGTGCCGAGGATGTAGCCGGATACGGCCCGCTCCATTCCGACGGGAGGACGAAGCCTGTACAGCAGCTTCTGCGCGCTGGGGGAGTGCGGAGCGATCAAGGGGGCGAAGACGGCGAGGGTCACGAAGAGCAGCAGCAGTCCCATGCATATTCTGCTCGCCGGAGTGGCCTTCGCCCATAAAGAGAGAGGATGCGAAGGAGAACGGTATCGTACTTTCACCGCGTGGAGCGTTCGGCTGTTTTCCGTCGTCGGCATCGCTCACGCCCCCCTGCCGATCGCCGGGTCGATCACGGCGTAGGCTATGTCCACCATGAAGTTGATGAGGATGACGACGCTTCCCACCAGGACGACGCCGCTCTGAAGCAGCGGGTAGTCGCGCTTGATGGCCGCGAAGACCAGAAGCTCCCCCATACCGGGCCATGAGAAGACGCTTTCGACAACCACCGCGCCGGAGACCAGTCCGGCCACCTGAAGCCCCACGACGGTAACGATGCTGATCAGCGCGTTCCGGAGACCGTGGATGGAAATCACCGAGAACTCGCTCACGCCTTTTGCCCGGGCCGTTCTGATATAGTCCTGCGAGAGCACGTCCAGCATGGCGCTCCGGGAAAAACGGACAAGCGAAGCTATCAGCGTGGAGGAGAGCGCCGCGACCGGCATGACGTAGTGTCTCCAGGTATCGCTTCCCCCGCTCGGGAAGATTTGGAAGTGGTAGCTGAAGACGAGGAGCAGCAAAATGGCCAGAACGAAGTTCGGAATCGCGTACCCTAAAAAAGCGCCCGCCTGGATAAGAAAACCGGAGAACGCCTTTCTTCGGATCGCCGCGAGAATACCCAAGGGAACCGCGACCGCGAAGGAGAGCAACATCGCCAAGCCGCAGAGCCGCAATGTCGCGGGAAATCGCCCTGCGTAGAGTTCGGCGACCGGCTGTCTGAAGTGAAAACTCGTCCCCATCTCGCCGCGAAGAAGCTTGCCGAAGTACGCGAGATACTGCGCTCCCCACGACGCGTCCAGTCCGTAGTAGCTGGTCAGAGCCGCCTTCGCCTCGGCGGTTCCCCCCTCCGGCATGATGAAGTCGATGGCGTTCCCCGATACCCGCGCGGCAAAAAAAGCCAACGTGAAAATGAGCCACAGCGTGATCCCCGCTTTGATGAACTTGCCGAAAACATATGCCGCCATGAAGACCTCCTAAAAACGAACTTCTTTGAATCCTTCGGGGGCATTGTACGTGCGGGGAGTAACGAGAGAAGCCGATAAATGTAAAAAAACGACAACAAGTCAGGCGAATAAGGGGAGAGTCTGCATGATCGTATGCGAAAAATAAAATAGCGCTTCAAAGGGGCGGCTCACGAACGGTTCGTCCGGAGATCGCTCCATTGAAGCGCTTTGACCTTGATTGCGGAGTAGAAGCGGACTTTTTGCTCCTGTTACCCCAGGCGCCCGCCGCCGAAGAGCCAGCCGCTCGCTAGAGCGGTGAAGGGGGCGACCGTCACCAGGCCGAAGCTCCCCACCAGCGTGTGCAGTATCTCCGCCGAGACGTACTGCATGTTCAATATGTTCGCCAACGGGATTCCCTGCGCAACGAAGACCAGCAGCAGGCTCGTGTAGCTCCCCGTGTACGCCAGCAGCAGCGTCGTCGTCATCGTTCCCACCACCGCCCTGCCCACGGTGAATCCCGACATGATCAGCGCCCTCCTCGATATGTCCGGTTTCTTCTCCGCAATCTCCCGCATCGCGCTCGCAACGTCCATCGCCAGGTCCATCACCGCTCCCGAAGAGGCCAGAAAGATGCCCCCCAGGAAGATGCGCGTCAGGTCGAGGTGCGCGAAGCCGCTGTAGAGCAGCGTCTCCGAGAAGGGCTTCACCGCCCCGTGGATGCGGAACTCGCCTCCGAAGTAGAGAGACAGTCCGCAGGTGAGCAGAATGCCGAGCGTCGACCCGAGGAACGCGGCCAGCCCCTTCCGGTTCACTCCGCCCACCAGGAAGACGATGCACGCGGTAAGGGCAAGGGCCGTACCGAGCGAGATGAGCACGGGGTCCATTCCGCTCAGGTAGCCGGGGAGCAGCACCTTCCAGATCATCAGGCCGGTGAAGAAGAAGGAGAGGAGCGCCCTCGCCCCGGTCCACCCGCCGAAGAGGAGCAGCAGGCCGCAGAAGAGAAGGAGCAGCCGGAGCTGGGTGTCCAGCCGGTAGTGGTCGAGCACGTTCGCCTTCGCGACGCGCTCGCCGTCCCCGTCCACGACGGCGAAGGCGATGTCGCCGGGGACGAAGACCTTGTCCAGCTCAAGGCGCCCCATGAGGTGGTTCACCGCGTCGGTTTGAACTCCCTTGAAGCGCCCTTCGAGAATTTCGATGCGCAGCCCCTGGTCGCCGGTGCGGACGATGCCGAACTGGCGCATGTTCGCGTTGTCCGTCGAGAGGACGCGGACCTTGACGCGCTCGGCCGAATCCGGAGTCGCCCTCCAGGACGGGACGAAGAAGAGAGCAAGAGTGAGCAGCAGAAAAACGAACGTCAAAATGTGATCCCGCCGTGTCGATTCCATAACATAAAGCCTCCCTTAAGCAGACATCCGATTCGCGTTTTTTGCGAATCGTGATGGTCGCTTAGGCGGCAGTGCGAAGCCTCCCAACGCCGTAAGGCGCGTGCGGATGCTGTCGGCCGCCTTCCAATGATAAAGGCCGGGAAGGATTCGCGTCCCCCCGGCCTTCGGTCGTTTTGATTACCCGATTCGCCTTACCGCACGCCGAGGATGGACATGGTCTTCCAGGCGACGTCCGTGTTGTCGTAGTACCCCGCGAACACCTCGGAACCGAGCCCCTTCGCGAAGATGGGCACGGGGATGCCCGTGTGGGCGTAGGTGGTCCAGCCGATGCCGGCCTTCTGGTTGAGGATGTGGGTGATCTTCACCGACAAGGGTTCGTACCCGCCGTAGAGCAGGTAGGTCGCCTCGTCCTTGGCGCGCTCCTTCTTCTCCAGCATGCTGTTCTCGAAGGCGGCGCGGAGCTCCTCGACCTCCAGGTCGGAGAGTGTCATGGCGAGGGCTATACGAGCCGCGTCGTCGCCGGCCTTCGCCTTCTCTTCCAGCGCTGCGCGCTCCTCGGCCGTCGCGCTACGGAGCCCGAAGGACTCCTCGATCATCGGCGCCATCTTCTCGAACGTCTTCTCGGCGCCCTTGCGGAACGCGGCGATCTTCTTGTCGAACGACTCGTACGATTCCTTCTGGTGCGCGATCTTCTCGAAGAAGGTCTCGTACTGCGTCCCGGCGAAGCCGATGCTCATGCCGCCCGTCTCGTGATCTCCTACGACGACGATCAGCGTCTCGTCGGGGTGCTTCTCCGCGAAGCTCAGGGCCTCCATCACCGCCGCGTCGAAGGCGAAGGTGTCCAGAATGGTCGCCGCCGCGTCGTTCGCGTGACAGGCCCAGTCGATTTTGCCGCCCTCGACCATCATGAAGAAGCCGTTCGGGTTGTCGAGCAGCTCGATGCCCTTGCGCGTGAACTCGGCGAGGGAGAGCTGCTCCGGCGTCCGGTCCATGTCGTAGGGCATGGCGTTGCTGCCGTCGAGGACCGGGTTCACCGCGATGATCTTCGTTCCCGGCTTCGCCGCGAGAATCTCCTCGCGGGTGCGGAGCACCTGGTACCCCTTTTCCTTCGCGACCTCGTAGAGGTCCTTGCGGTCCTTGTCCTTGCCGGTATTCTGATGAATGCCGCCGCCCGCGAAGTAGTCGAAGCCGCTGTCGATCAGCTGTTCTCCGATGCCGTAGTAGTCGTTGCGTGAAGGCACGGAGGCGTAGAAGGACGCCGGAGTCGCGTGGTTCAGCGACACGGAGGTGAGCACACCGACCTTCATCCCCTTGTCCCGCGCCATCTGGGCTACGGTGGTAAACTTCCGCTTCTTGGTCGGGTCCATGCCGATGACGCCGTTGTCCGTCTTGTAGCCGGAGGCCAGCGAGGTTGCCGCGGGGGCCGAGTCGGTGATGAAAGAGTTGGTGGAGTAGGTGGTGATCATCCCCTGCACCGGAAGGCCGCTCAGAGCCAGCTTTTTGATCGCGGGCTCGCCGCCCGTCCTGTTGATGGAGCCGTTGTAGACCTCCGCCGCGTTGACCTGCTGCAACCCCATACCGTCGCCGATGAAGAGGAACACGTACTTCGCCTTCGCGCCGCCCCAGTCGTTGTTCGTCCCCGCCGCACAGGCCGCCCCGGCCAGAACCAGCAGAACGAGCAGCGTCAATCCTATCTTGTTCCACAGTGAACGCTTCATGTCGTTTTCCCTCCTTGAAGAATTTGAGGTCATTATCTTCGGGAAGGGTTACGAAAGAAACGCGGAAGTGTATCGGGAGGGTAAAACTCTCCCGGCGCGCATACCGGCGTACCGGCGCTCGTCGATCTTTTCTAGCCATGTTCCTCCCGAACGCGATCAATCGATCTTGTTGCGAAAACACATCGCAATCAAGTCGTCTCGGCTTGACGAGCAACATGTTACGTGTTATGTTATGAAACATGTTATTCAACATATTAGACTCGCGAGGACAACGCTATGAGAAAAACTAAAAATGCAAACGCATACGACACTCTTAAAAACCTTATATTGCAAGAAAAAATAGACTCCGGGAAGATGCATTCCACGTCTTCCTTGGCCGAATTGATCAACATGGGAAGAGCTCCCGTAGTCGACGCCGTGAAAAGGCTGGAATCCGAAGGATTCTTAAGCATTCTTCCTCACCAGGGGATCATGATCCGTGAGATGACCGTCCAAGAGATGCGGCAGATCAACGAGACGCGTTTTGTCCTGGAAACGTACATCATGGGACAGATCGCCCCGTCTTTCAGCGCCGAGGATGCGCGCGAACTCGAAAAATGCATAAAAGAAATGGAAAAATGCGCGGAAGATGAAAAATATTATGATTTTATCGTGCTGGATCATGAAATGCACACGTATCTCTACGATCTTTGTGAAAACGCGTACATGATCGATATCATGAAAAACCTTCGCGATCGAATTTTCACTGTAGGATACAAAATCATCGCTCGGCGTGAAGGACGTATGATCACAACCGTGCAGGAACACAAGGCTATTCTGAAAGCGCTCGAACAAAGAGATCCGCAAATGGCCGCCGAAGCCATGCGAATTCATCTTACCAACGGATGGAATCTCATTTTTTGACGACGCAGGCGAAAGATATCCGGAGTCTTTCAAAGCAACGTCATAAGCGGAGCATACGCCATTCTGAAACTGTCGCAAACTGAAGGAGATGAGCATTTTGGCTGTTTTCAACATAGCGCTATTACAACTCGACACACAGGATGAAAAAGAAACGAATTTACGACGTATCTCGGAGATGATCGACGAAGCGGCGTCTAAACGGGCCCATTTCATATGCATGCCCGAGATGGCCAACTATATCGGCATCGGAGACGGCCCCTTCAACAACGCCGAGGATATCCCCGGAGGAAAAACCTGCGCTCTTTTCAGCGAAAAGGCGAAAGAGCACGGAGTGTGGATTCACGGAGGCAGCATCTGTGAAAGAATACACGATGAAAAAAGGGTCTATAACACCACGGTCGTGATGAATCCCAAGGGAGAGATAGCCGCAAAATACAGGAAAATCCACCTGTACGACATCGATGTCAAAAACGGTATTTCGTTCAGAGAATCGGATACCATCAAGCCGGGCGACGACATAGTGAACTTCGACTCCGATTTCGGCCCCATGGGATTGGCGATCTGCTACGACATACGTTTTCCCGAACTCTATCGCCTGTTGACCCTTCGAGGAGCAAAACTTATTTTCAACCCTGCGGAATTCAACATCTTCACCGGAAAAGATCACTGGGAAAACCTTGTCAGAGCCAGAGCGATCGAAAATGTCTGCTATATGGTCGCCCCGGGACAGTTCGGACCGAAAAAGACGTTCCACACCTACGGTCGTTCGATCGTCGTCGACCCCTGGGGAAATGTCGTCGCCAAAGCAAGCGACAGGGAGTGCATCGTCATGGCCGAGATCGATATGGACTATGTCGATCACATGAGAGAACAGGTGCCTTGCGTCAAAAATCGTCGTCCTGAAATTTATAAGTGGTAGTTTTGCATCGCACGGAATGCTCTTAACAATTGGGTTTTTGATTTTTTAGGAGGTGTCCATAATGAAGAAAACTCTTGTTTCTTTTCTCGTTTGCCTTTTCGTATTCGGGATTCTTTCTCCTTCAATGGCGGAGGTTAAATTTAAGGAGGAATACAAGCTCAGTTGCAATATCGCCGAAACAACTCCTCAGGGCAAGGCCGTCGCCAGATTCGCTCGCCTTGTAAAGGAAGGCACCGAAGGGAAGGTCAATATAAAGATCTACTGGAACGGGCAGCTTATGGCCGGAAAAGCCACGAACGAGCTCCTGCTGATGAGGAAAAACGTCGGAGACTTTTCCTTGTCTTCCTTCATTAACTGGGCTCCTCAGTATACCGCCGGAAATCTGTTCCTCCTTCCTTGGTTTATATCCAGCAAACCTGATAAATACAAGGCTCTTGACGCTATCGAATCAGGAAAAGCCGGAAAGATGATCGAAGCCGATATAGCAAAGATGGGACTGAAGATACTCGCTTGGGGAGAACAAGGAGCGCGCGAGCTCACAAACAGGATTCGACCGATTCGTACTCCCGAGGATATGAAGGATATCAAGTTCAGGGTTGTCGGAAGCCCTCTCTTCATCGACATTTTCAATCAGCTCGGCGCGAATCCCATGAGCATCAGCTGGGCTGAAGCGTTGACCGCGCTCCAACAGGGAACTGTCGATGGACAGGAAAACCCCTACTCCGTTTACCTTCCCAATAAAATTTACGAATTCCAAAAGTATCTGACGGAGTGGAGTTACAACATGGATCCGTTGATCTATGTCGTTCATGAGGACGTGTGGGACGAGTTTCCGAAAGACGTTAAAAAAGTAATCGCGGATGCCGCGGAAGAATGCGGCTGGTACAACAAGCATTTGGCGCGGCTCGGGCTTGACGACGGAACAGCGGAAAAATGGCTCAAGGAGCATGATTTATATCCGACGGAACCCCAGGAAATCAACCCTCGCAAGTTTGTTCAGGATTACGGGGTGGAAGTTTCAGTTCTCAATCCGGAAGAAATAGCCGCATTCCGGGCCAAAATGAATCCCGTCTTCGAGAAATGGATCGGCAAGATCGGAAAAGAACTGGTAGCCGCCGCCGAGGAGGACATGGCGAACGTTCGGTACTAATCCTCGTCCAGTGGTGGAAGCGGCGCAATCTTCACTTTCGCTTCCACCACAACATGCAAGGAGGCGTTGGCAGTGAAGTTTTTTGCGAATCGCATCGAAGAGATTATTGGCACGGTAAGTCTTGCAATAATGACAACGATTGCTTTCATCAATGTGCTTACCAGGTATTTTTTCAGATTTTCCATGGCGTTTACGGAAGAACTCACGCTGTATCTCTTTGTCTGGGCGGTGATGATGGGGACTTCCATAGCTTTTCGTGAAGGTTCCAATATGGCGGTAACTTTTTTATACGAAAAATTCAGCTTTCGAAGT
This sequence comes from Aminobacteriaceae bacterium, assembly GCA_963668335.2. GTDB lineage: Bacteria > Synergistota > Synergistia > Synergistales > Aminobacteriaceae > JAAYLU01. The sequence goes on from CAXXRY010000046.1 coordinate 90,371, forward strand.
CGCAAATTTCTCGATCTTTTCGCCGGCATACTTGGCCTGTTTTTCTTCGCCGTACTTATGTATTTCAGCATTCTCGAAGTTATGGACGAAATAGAAATGAACGCCTTGACAGAGGCGATAGAGCTTCCTATGTGGTGGTTTACGGGTGCTATGCCGGTTGCCTCGGCCTTTATTCTGTTCAGGATCGTCTCTCGTATCCGCAAAACCCTTTACACTCCGCCTGTCGAATAAAGGAGGATATAGCATGTCGTCTCTTCTTCATGATCCAGCCTTTTGGGCCGTCGTTCTTTTTCTTGCGCCGCTCCTTTTGAGAGTACCCATCGCCATTTCCTTGGGTTTTTCATCAATAATTATTGCATATTATTGGAACCTTGGCATCGATATGCTTAGTTATAATTTTTTTGCGAACATTGTAAAGTACCCATTGCTCGCCGTGCCCTTTTTCATACTTGCAGGAAACATAATGGATAAAGCAAGTATCGCGGAAAAAATAATAGTATTCATTAAAGAACTTGTCGGCAAGCTTACGGGCGGGCTCGCCATCGCGGCGATCGGCGTCGCGGTTTTTTGGGGCGCCGTAAGCGGTTCGACGGCTGCTACGGTTGCGGCCATCGGAGTGATTCTCATCCCCGGAATGGTGAACGCCGGATACGACAAACCTTTTGCTACAGCGGTGGTCTGTGTGTCATCGGGACTTGCGATAATAATTCCGCCAAGCATCACGTTCATTCTTTATGCGGTGATCACAGGCGTTTCCGTAGGCGCTATTTTCGCTGCGGGTTTCCTGCCGGGATTTGTTATTGCAGCTTTTTTGATGGCGAGCGCGTATTTTACAAGTAAAAAGCATGGTTACAGAGGGGAAGAACGAAAAAAACGGCGTCAAGGGCGTACTTATAGCGGCAAAAGATGCCTTTTGGGCTCTCATGACGCCCGTCATCATACTGGGAGGAATTTACGGCGGGGTTTTCACACCGACGGAGGCCGCCGCGGTGGCATGCTTTTACGGTCTGTTCGTAGGGACGGTGATCTATCGCAAGATCGGGTGGCTCGAACTCTATCAGCTTTTCGTCGAGACGCTCAACGCAACAGCCACGGTGATGATAGTTGTAACCACAGCGGGACTTTATTCCTGGATCGGATCGACCGTCGGCGTTATCGAAAAGGCTTCCGCGCTGCTTCTCGGCGTATCCTCCAATCAGTACGTCCTTCTCTTCATGATTTATTTTATTCTTTTCATCGGGGGAATGCTGTTGGACGGAGTCTCAATACTCTACGTCTTCATGCCTATACTGATGCCTCTGATGAAACAGTTCGGATGGGATCCAGTGTGGTTCGGAGTCATGGTCACGACGATGGTTGCGGTGGGAACCATCACCCCTCCCGTAGCTATGAATCTCTATGTGGGATGTCGCGTAAGCGGATTAACTATCGAAGAGCTCACTCCCCCGGTAATCCCTCTGCTTATCGCCACGCTTTTTGCGCTCGCTTTTCTGACGCTGTTTCCTTCCATCACACTGTTTTTGCCCCGGTACTTGGGCCTCATGTGATAGTGCCTGTATTTCAACTTTTTCGGAGGTGGTTTTATGAAACTGCTAGAGATGAATATGACGGACTTTCAGGCCGAGTTCAAGGAACCGAAGACCGTAATCATTCCCGCGGGAGCGTGCGAAGTATGGGGACCTCATCTTCCCCCTCGGCTCCGACACGATCATGGCCGAAGAAATTGCGAATCGCCTCGCCGCAAGAATGGGATGGATCGTCGGTCCGACGCTTCCCGTCGGCGATTCCACGATGGTATGGGGACCTGGAACGATTACGGTCCGCCCCGAGAGTTTCAAAATGTATCTTGAGGACATCTGCGAATGCCTTGTGAAACACGGAGCCCGCCGCTTCTGTTTCGTCAGTCCTCACGTGGCCAATATGTCCATAATTTCCCAAGTGGCATGGAAGTTGAAGCTCGAACACGATGTGGATTGTTGTATCTTCGACTGGTGGCGTATCGTGCAACCCGTCTCAAGAGAAAAGAAGATTCTGGATAACGACGGCGTGATGGCACATGGACATGCCAGTGAAGCGGGCACTTCGTGTTTTCTGTATACCAGACCGGATCTTGTCAAGACCGATCGCCTTCAAAAAATAGCGCCTGCGATAACGAACAATTATCCGGAGTTTCAGCAATTTACCCCTTTCGCATGCTACGGCGACCAGTACATGCTCGGCGACACAACATGCGCATCCGCTGAAAAAGGGAAAGATCTCGTCGAAGCCACTCTTGACCGAATGGTGGAGTTCCTTGAACAGTGGAATCCCGTGAGCAACAAGGAAATTTATTAAGTCGTACTGTAGCGAAAAACAATTTAAGGAGAGAAAAACATGATTATCAACAAAAATGTTATGACGCTTTCGAACGAAGATTTGGCGGTTTGCATCAATGCGGAACCTGCGACAATCGGTCATTTTCATAATTTCGGATTTAATACCGTTCCGTTTTTCACCTCCATACCTAAGAAAAGAGTTATCGGACGCGCTGTAACTGTAAAAATTCCGTCTTTGGACTCCACGGTTCTTCATAAAGTCACCGAGATGGTCGGCCCCGGAGATATTCTGATGATAGACAGAGCGGGAGATCAGCAGTACGCGGCTTTGGGCGGCCTGGTCTCCTACGCGCTGAAAGTCCGCAAGGTTGAAGCGGTTATCATCGACGGGGCGGCCACCGACATCGACGAAATAAGGGAAATGGGGCTGTTGGTCTTTTACCGGAGGCTCTCCGCCATTACGACGCGCCTTGCCGGTACCGACGGCGAGATCAACACGACGATCAACTGCGGCGGGGTAGTAGTGACTCCCGGCGATATCGTGCTTGCGGATGAGAACGGCTTTGTTGTCATGAACCCCAAGGAGGCGAAAGCTCTTTGCAGCGAAGCCGTTGAAAAGCATCAAAACGGGGAACCCGGAATACGGGCCAAGCTTGACTCCGGCGCATGCATGGCCGACCTTACACGCGCGAATCAGATGATTACAAAAGCGGATGGAGAAATAATTCTCCCTCCTCGAATCGAGTGGGCGATTCGTTCCTCTCCTCTCAAACTGAATAGGCCACGAAAGCGGTCATCCGCTCCGATGGACGGATGACCGCTTTCGTGCCGAAGGGGGCGCGAGGTCCATTATCTTCGCGAAGGGTTGCGAAAGAAGAGCGGAAGCGTATCGGGAGGGTAAAACTCTCCGACGCCCCGTTCAGTCTCCCCGCGCCCCGTCCCCGCGTCAAGCGGGTCGCGGCTCGGCTCCAGATGCGTCGTTATAAGACTGGAAACGCCGAAGTACTCTTTGACTTCTTTTTCCACTTCGGTTGCCAAAGCATGCGCCTCTTGAATCGACATTGTTTTTTCAAAAACGAAGTGCACTTCGATGGCGACCTTCGATCCGATCCTTCTCGTTCGCAGATGGTGATAGTTTTGAATATGCGGCGAGGCTTCGATGATTTTTTTGATGTATGCGATCTCTTCATCCTGAAGAGAAGACTCCAACAGTTCATTGACGGCCGGCATCAAAATCTCGAAAGACACCTTGAAAATAAACACGCTGACGATCAGAGACGCCAGAGGATCAAGAAAGGCCCAATTTCGACCTAGAAAAATCGCCCCTCCGATTCCGACCATCGTGCCGACGGAGGAAAACGCATCCGACCGATGATGCCATCCGTTGGCTATAACCGCGGACGATTGAATCATCTCTCCAACACGCCGGGTATACCGGAACAATAACTCTTTGCTTACTATCGAGAATACTGCCGCTACAAAGCGCGATCATTTTCGGTTGTTCGATTATTTTTCCCCTTGAACAGCACTTCGTAAATACTCAGAATGCCGGAGGTCATTATTTTATAGCCGACCAGCAGCAGCGCCAAACTGATGACGACCGTCGCAAGCGTCTCATATTTTCCATGTCCGTAGTTATGTTGATCGTCGGCGGGTTTATCCGTAAATTTAAAACCGACCAGCACCACGATATCCGTAAAAAAATCCGACAGAGAGTGCACTCCGTCCGCGATCATCGCGGCGCTTCCGCCGAGAAATCCAGCGAATATCTTAAAGAGAGTCAAAAATGCATTCACAACGAAGCCGATCCAGGTCGCTTTTTTGGCCTCTTTGCTTCTGGTTTCGTCCGTAAGAACTCTCCGCTTCATACCGATACGCTCCTTCGTCTCTATAGTAAAAAACCTGCGGAACCATGAATGACAATCACAGTCCCGCAGGTCGTACCCGCTGCCTTCTGGCCCGGTTGCCGCAAAGTTTGCGACACCTGATTCCATTCGAGTATATAAAAGATGAATCAATCTGTCAACGTGCACCCACTCGTTACGCCCGCTCCAGTTCGCAGGGAGGCCGGGAGGAAGCCGCCTTCCGGCCCTCGGAGTTCCGAATTGCCGTTTCTCTACCGCGCGACGAGAACGGACAGGATCTTTTCGGCAACGTCGGTATTGTCGTACGCTCCGGCGAAGCGTGCCGCGCCCGCACCCTGCGCGAAGACGGGCACGTCGGCCCCGGTGTGGGCGAAGGAGGGACCACTCGATCCCCGCCTTGCGGTTCAGAATGCGCGTGGCCGTCACCGAGAGCGGCTCGTAGGGGCCATAGCGGCGCAGATAGTCCCTGTCCCTCTTCCGCTGCTCCTTGGCCCGCATACTCTGCGCGAAGGCCGTCCGCAGCTCGTCCAGATCTTCCTCCGAGAGGGCGAGCAAAAGCGCCGTCCGTGCGGCCCCCTCGCCCTTCTTCGCCCTCGCTTCCAACGCTGCGCGCTCGGTGGGGGAGGGGGAGTGCAGACCAAAGGATTCCGCGAGCAGCGGCGCCATGCGCTCGAACGTCCGCGCCGTCCCCTTGCGGAAGCGCTCGAGCTTCTCGTCGAAGGACTCGGAGGACTCCCTCTGCGCCGAGAGCACCGGGAAGAGCTTCGCCGCCGCGCGCTCCGCGTCGACGCGCATGCCGCCCGTTTCGTGATCGGCGAGAACGACGATCAGCGTGTCGTTCGGGCGGGCGCGGGCGAAGGCGAGCGGCCTCCTTCACCGCCGCGTCGAAGGCCAGCACGTCGCGGATGGCCGCCGCCGCGTCGTTGCGGTGACAGGCCCAGTCGATCTTTCCCCCCTCGACCATCATGAAGAAGCCGTTCGGGTTGTCGAGCAGCTCGATACCCCGCTTCGTGAACTCCGCAAGGGAGGGGCTCCCCGCAGGGCGGTCCGTCTCGTACGGCAGCGCCCCGCCAACCGACGCGGCCGCGATGATTTTCGTCCCCTGCCTGGCCGCGGCAAAGCTCCGCGCGGGTGCGGAGCACGCGGTACCCCTTCTCGCGGGCAAGGTCGTAGACGTCCTTCAGGTCGCCCTTCCGCCCCGCGCGCCGGTTGACGCCGCCCCCCGCGAAGTAGTCGAAGCCGCTCTCGACCATCTGGACGCCGATCTCGTAGAAGTCGGTCCGGGAGGGACGCGCGGCGTAGAAGGCCGCCGGAGTGGGCGTCGTTCAAAAAGACGGATGTGACCACGCCGACCTTCATCCCCCGGTCGCGGGCGACTTCCGCGACGGTGGGCAGCTTTTTCGCCCACCGACGGGTCCATGCCGAGGACGCCGTTGTTCGTCTTGAAACCCCGTAGCCAGCGCCGTCCCCCGCCGCAGCGGAGTCCCGTCACGGCGGCGTTCGCCGACCGCGTAGAGATCTTCCCGCGCACGGCAAGTCCGCGCAGCGCGAGCGGGCCCCGTTCCCGTACGCGACGCTGTACAGCTCGGCGGCCTCGATCTGCGCCCTCCCCCATGCCGTCGCCAATAAAGAGAAAGATGTACTTCGCCCGCTCTTCACCTCCGAAGGCCGTGGCGGCGAAGAGGAGCAGGAAGAGCAGAACCGTGCCGATGGTGCGTAGAATTTTATTCATTGAAAACTCTCCTTCTCGAAAAAACCGCACTCTCTCCCCGAATCCTCGAAGCCAACCGTTTCTCGCTTGCTCTCCAGACGGTCGGTGTACACTTTGAGATCGTAGGCGTCTTCGATCCTTTCGGGGGGATGATCTTTCAAGAGGAAAATCCCTAAAAAAAGCTCTGCCCCCCTCATCAACGTTATCCATTCGCTGGCGAACTTTTTCCATCTAGTCATCGGTCAAGTAGTCTTTGACAGAGTTGTCCTAAAGTGGAAGAGCTTGTCCTCAAGTTTTGCCTAACCAGCAAGCATTGTTTTTATATCTTCGCCATGATCAATATGGAAACTGATGATAGCTCTCTTTTTTGTCGCCATTTTGTTCCTCCTTTTGACCCAACAACCACGTTCAAGCGACCTTCAGAAGAGACGCGTCTGCTCCCGAAGGTCGCTTGAACGTGGTTGTTATGTTTCGTTGTATGATATACGGTTGAGCTAGAAAGGAATGGCATCATCGAAATCATCTGTTGTTGTACTGACTTTCTGGGGTAACGGGATATTGCTAACAATATAAATATTCAAAATATCATCTCTATCCATGAACATAATTTGGCTTCGTTTAGTGGCGTCCAGTTTTCCACCTAGCCAGTTTCGAGCTTGTTTTGTGATCTCGCCACCGGCAACGATAAACGCGTGATCAACCAACACCTTTCTACTTGTCTCCGGGTCAAAAATTTCATGACCAAGCATCATAAGAAGTTGATTATATATTTCAGCTATATTGGCATTCGATCCTTTACTGGTACCGGATGCGTCGAGTTTTCCTTTTTTCACTTGTATCCCGAAGTAAATTACATGTTGAGTAGGAAGAACGTATCGCATCCAAACGTCTTTTCCGTATTCCAAGGTTTTATCTTTGTGACCTGCCGCTGTTATGCGATGAAACCCAAGCTGCCTAAATAGAGGAAGAAGCACTTCTTCTATTAACTCATCCTCAGAACACGCATCAAGATACTTGGTCAACTTTTCTCTGCGCTCAATCTCCTGTGGCGTAAATGGCCGATGTGGGTTTATGGATGTAGAAGTAGTCTGTGTGCCGATATGGCGAACATAGAGCAGATCATCCTCACTATAGAATGCTTCATAACCTTCTAGGCCTAATGGTTTATTCAACTCTGCCAAGGCGCGTGACCTATCCGGGTCATCATCTGCGGCATCCTGTTTCATCATCAGGATTCTGAGCACGTGAACAAATCGTTCTGGCAGAGCATATGCCTTTGGTTGCGGTTCTTGTAAAAGCTCTTCTAATCTACTTACGGTCCAGGCCCATCGAGTTGACCCATCGTGCACAAAATCCAGATCGCATTCCTCAAAGAATTCGGTAATGAAACGACTCGATCTATAAGGAAAGCGCTCGTTATCGCCAATAATGCATTCTGCTATGGAGCGTAAGTTTCGTTCTCTAAATTTCATCATCTCTAGTTGTCGCGCAGAAAAGTTCTTGAAATATAATAATGGTTATATGGTTTCTTCATTACTCTTTGGGACGCCACATATCGATATAAGACCACGGCAATCATTCTCATATACCGCCTGTATCCACAGAACATCAGGCTGTCTTCCGCACGAGTCGCGGGGTGATATCGAGTTCTATACAAGACACCGTCATCGCTCCTCTACAGATAGTCCACCGTTCTCTTGCCATCCCGATTCGAAACGTGGACATAGATCATGGTAGTCTTTACGTCCTTGTAACTAGGAAGTGCTTACACCCTCCCGATGTCGTCAGCCGCCTGGTTTTTTAAAACTCTCATTCAAACACGTCCACTCGTACATTGAGTAACCTACTACAAACAGAGAGGTTTTGTCAATATTCCGATTTTATTCCTGCAACGGGACTGTTTTTAGAGCAGAAACATGATGATTCCGAGTAATACCCTTCTCGCTCCTGCGACAATAAGGGGAGGACGAGGCGAATCGTCGCAGAACAGTCGTCGGTCATCAAGCGAAAAAAGAGCGGAGTCACAATGCTGGTGCGTTGAATCGGTTCATTCAGCACCCTCCCCCGGTACGACCTCGCTGACGGCGCCTTCGCGAGAGAGCATCCTTCGGCGGTCGAACCAGACGACGGCCAGTGCGCAGAGCGCGAAGAGGTACATGTCGTAGGGCTGCGCGTCCGGCCATATCGGGTTGTTGAGCTGGAAATGGAAGAGCGCGGCGAGCAGAATACTCCCTCCGGAGGCGTTGAAGATGGAGGTGAGGATCACGCTGACCGCCACAGAACCGATGAAGAACGGCGCGAACGACCACGCGCTCTGCGGCAGGCCGCTCAGCAGAAACGCGGGCAGATGCCAGACTCCCCATATCACGCCGAGAATCAGCCCCGCCCAAAGAGGAGGAAACTTTCGCTGCAGCAGCGGGAGCGCTAGCCCCCGCCAGCCGAACTCCTCCACGGGCCCCTTGATCAGCGTGAGCAGCAACGCCGGAAGCAGCGAGCCGAGCGAGTCGAACGGAAACGACCACCCGGACAGCTCCCCCCGCAGCGCCGAGGCCGCGAAGTAGACCACCGGAATGCCGAAAAGAAGGAAGAGCCACCCCCACGCCGGACAGCGCACGATCAGCAGGCGTCCGAGATACCGCCGAAGCCCTCCGGGTCCGGCATACCGGAGGACGACGAAAAACGCCGCTATCGCCGGGGCGTAGATGGCGAGGATGAAGAGCGGATGGTTGCCGCTCAGCTCGCCGAACAGCGCAACGATCCGTTCCGGAAAGAGCACGAAGAGGGCAAAGAGCCCCCACGCCAGCCCGAACGCGATCAGCAAAAAAGGCGCGAGGGCGGAGAAGGGGACCGAAGAGCGAAAACTGCTCGATGAATGCATACGATTCCAGGCCTCCTGTCGAAGTCTCACGTGTTCACAAGACGGCGAAGCTGTTCTCTCAGTCCGGGGAGCTTGTTGACGACGACATCCCGGACTATCGGGTACTCACGCTGCGCCATGTATTTTTTCGACCTCCGCAAGAATGCGTTCGCCGATGTATGGACTGAGCGATTCACGGGTCAGCAACTCCACTTTTCTTCCGAGAAGAGCCTCGAGAAAAAAAGAGAGTTCCATGAACGAATCGAACGTATGCTGTTGGGGGGTGAATTCGACAAGAAGGTCGACGTCGCTCTCCGGAGTCTGTTCGCCCCGCGCGAAGGAGCCGAACAGCCCGATCTCCAAAACACCCAAGGAGGCAAGAGCAGTCCGCTCCCTCCGCAGGCGTTCGATAATGGATCGTTTATCCTCCACAGGCTGTAGCGCGTTCACTCCGATCATCTCCTTCTCCGGATCTCACCGGTCAATACAAAGAGTATAGCACCGTCGCCGAAGCGGGAAAAAATGGCAAACTCACGTCTCTTTTTCCGATAGACGAAAGGCGCCGAAACAGATCCAGCTGCACAAATTTCTCAAGAGAGGTAAGAGAGATGCTGTGCGGACTCCCTCACGTCACGGAGAGCTTCCTTCATCGCCCGCAGAAGTACGCAGCCTATCTCCTTCGGGAATAGATCGCCGAACGATGACCTATATCCACGGCGACGACGACGAGTTCATCATCCCGTATCTCGGCCAGCAGACGGTAGTCTCCGATCCTGTAGCGCCATAGCCCGCGCAGCGGACCCGTGAGAGCTTTTCCGGAAGCGCGTGGATCGGGGCTCTTCCGAAGATGTCGGTCGATGTAGCTCAATAGAAGACGTTGCGTCTCCCGATCGAGTTTTTGTATTTTCTTCGCCGTCCAGGCATCTATTTCTACCGACCAGACGCTCATAAATCCTCCTCGGAAAACCCGCACTCCTTCACTAAATCCTCGAAGCGCACCGTCTCCCGCTTGCTCTTCAACCATGCCGTATATACTTCGAGATCGTAGGCATCCTCGATTTTTTCGAGAAGAGACTCCCGGGCGAGCTGGGCGATGGTCATATTTTTCTCTTTCGCGTACTCCTCGACCGCCATACGCTCTTCGGGGGTGAGCCGCACCGTGAGCGTCTTTTCCAAAGTCGCCATTTCAGCCACCTCCTTTGTATTGCATCGTAACACAAAGAAGGTGACTGTCAACTGCGAACCGTTGTCCGAAGCGGACAGACTGCACGTACCAAAAAGGGCCCGGGCGAAACGCTTTCTCTTCGCCCGGGCCCTTTAATGTGAGACGTACTCTTCCCCACGCCTTAGAAGTACAGCTCGTACTCCTGCGGCGTCGGGGCGTTGTAGACGTAGTCCGCCTCCTCAAGCTTCCGCTTCGTCCACAGCTCCATCAGCTTTTCGGGGAAGGCGGGCTTCAGCCATTCGTTGTCCTTTTTCAGGCCGTCGAGCACCGCGTTCAGGCTCAGCGGGAAGACCTTCTCCTGCTTGGCCTCCGCGCTGCTGAAGCCGTTCGCCACCGGGTCGGCGTTCCGGAGGATGCCGTCGACTCCGGCGAGCACCATCGCCGAAAGCATATAGTGGATGTTCGCCGAGGCGTCGCCGGTGCGGTACTCCACGCGTACTTCGTCCTTCTTCAGGTAGCCGGGGATGCGCACCGCCGCGCTCCGCGACCCCTTCGCGAAGGTCGCGCCGATGGGGGCCTCGTAGCCGGGGACGAGCCGCCGGAAGCTGTTCGTGCTGGGGTTCGTGAAGGCGAGTAGACTCCCCGTGAGGCTGTGCTCCAGCAGACCGGAGGTGTAGGCAAGCCCCTCCTTCGACAGGCCGTGCAGCTCGCCGCCGGGGAAGAGGCTCTTTCCGCCTTTTTCGAGGAACTGGTGGACGTGCATGCCGCTGCCGGGCATTTTGTAGAGCGGCTTCGGCATGAAGGTCACCTTGAAGCCCATCTCCTCGGCAACCGAGTGGATGATCCACTTGGCGATACAGACGCTGTCGGCGGCCTTCACCAGATCCATGAAGTCCAGCTCGATCTCGAGCTGCGACGCGCCCACCTCGTGGTGGTGGTACTTCACGGCGATGCCCGCCTCCTCCATCAGCCGGACGGTCTCGTTCCGGAAGTCGAAGTAGCGATCCTCTGGCGGCAGCTTGTGGTACCCCTTCAGCGGGGCGAAGCGCTTCTGCGTGTTGAAGTCCTCGCCGAGCCCCTCGCCGGAACCGATGGAGTAGAAGGCGTGGTCGAGCCCCGTGGAGTACTCGACGGAGTCGAAGACGTAGTACTCCAGTTCGACGAGCATCCGCGCGCTGTCTGCCAGCCCCTTCTCCTTCAGGTACTCCGCCGTGCGTTCCGCGACGGAGCGGGGGTACTGGTCGAAGACCTTCCGCTCGGTGGAGACAACGTCGCAGAGCACGTGGACGATGCTGAAGCCGTCGCGCTCCTCCAGCCACGCCGCGTTGCAGTCCGGGATGGCGACCATGTCGGACTGGTCCACCTTGGCGAAGCCGTAGTTGGACGCGTCGAAGCCGATGCCGTCGCGGAAGATCGCTTCCGAAACGTACCCTCTCGGAAGGCTTACCGAGCGCATGCCGCCGCCGATGTCGAACATCAGCATGTTCAGAAAATCCGCTTCGATGGGACCGGGTCTAAAGCCTTTGAGTACCGACAGTTTCATTAGTATTCCTCCATATCGCTTTATTATTGTTCGGAAAACGCGCCGCGCCCTCCGGGAACAAAAAAACGCTTCCGAATACACTTCCGGATTGCCCCGAATTTAGTCGTCGAAAGGCGTGAGCCCCCTCGCCGTGAGACTGTGCAAAAAGCCTCCCCCGAGGGAGAGGCGTTGCGCAAAGGCCCTTATGAAGCCGATCCCCGCTATCTTCGGGCAAAGGCCGTTTTATTTACATTGAGATGCTTTAAGTTTGCCATATTTTACTGTCGTTTTTCACTGAGCGGAATTTATTGTATCATAAATGCTGCTTTTTTGCCGTGAAAAAACCGCCTTTTTTCCGGAGCCTATGAAAAAAGCCTCCCCCGAAGGAGAGGCTTTCGCATTTGCAGAGCGTATCTATCGTTTCGTTTCAGCTTACGGCTTGATCAGCTCGGGATCGTCGACCACGCCGAAGTGGCGGAAGAGCCCATCCTTGACCACCTGCACCTGCACGGGCTTGACCACTTCGCCGATCTCGTCGAAGCCGCCCATGACGCCGGTGAGGCCGTCATACCCCACGGTCGCGGCGATGGCGTCGCGCACGGCCTTGCCGTCGGTCGTCCCCGCCGTCTTCATGGCGTTGACGATGATCATGAAGGCGTCGTACGCCGAAGCGCCGACCATGTCGGGCTCGAACTTGTGGCGGCCGCGGAACTCCTTCAGGAAGTTCTGGACGACGGGGGCGCGGGTCGTCGCGGTCGAAGTTGGTGACGATATGGAAGCCCTCCGCGGCCTCGCCCGCGATCTCGACGAGCTTGGGCGAGTCGGCGCCCTCTTCGCCGAGGATTTTGGACTCGATGCCGAGTTCACGGGCCTGCCGAAGCAGCGGACCGGTCTGGAAGTAGTAGCCGCTGGCGAAGATAACGTCGGGGTTCAGCTCCTTGATCTTCGAGAGATAGGGCTTGTAGTCCTTCTCCGAGAAGGGGTAGGCCTGCTCGCTGACGATCTTCAGATCGGTGGCGTACTTCGCGGCGTACTCCTTGAAGCCGGTCACAAGCGTGCGGCCGAAGTCGTTGTCGCTGGTGAGCAGGGCGACCGTCTTCGCGCCCAGCAGCTTGTGCGAGGCGTACCCGGCGGCCTTCCCCTCGACGAAGCCGAGGAAGCCGTTCCGGAAGCAGAAGTCGCCGGCCGTGGTCACGTCCGGGTGAATGGCGTACGCCGCCACCAGGGGGATCTGCTCCTCCTGGAAGATGGGGGCCACTGCACGGGTGGGAAGGCTGTACGAGCCCGCCACGAAGGCCGCTATCTTATCCTGCTCGATGAGCTTGTAGGAGAGGGCGACCGCTTCCTTGGCGTCGGCCCTGTCGTCGTAGTACACCAGCTCGATCTGTTTGCCGAGCACGCCGCCGTCCTTGTTCACCTGGTCCAGGGCTATCTGGACGGAGTAGAGGGCGCTTGTGCCGTCCGCCGCCGCAGGGCCCGTCAGGGGCACGAGAAGCCCCATCTTGATCGTCTCCGCGCCGAAGGCCAGGGACGAAACCAATAGTACCGCGCATACACCGAGAAGCACCGCTTTCATAATCCGCATTCTCTTTCCACCTCCGTTAAAAATGTGTACTTCCTTTGCAAAAAACCGTTCCGCCGCGTTCTATAGCGCCGCCTCCGGGAAATTCCCGGAGGAAAAAACCCGAATTTGCTACAGCCCCAGGTACGCCTCCTGCACCTTCGGATCCTTCAGCAGCTCTTCCGAGGCCCCTTCGAGGACAATCCGCCCCGTCTCCAGCACGTAGGAGCGGTGGGAGATGCCGAGGGAGGCCAGCGCGTTCTGCTCCACCAGGAGGATGGAGAGGCCGTGTTCCCGGTTCAGCATCTTCAGCACGTCGAAGACCTTGTCCACCAGCACCGGCATGAGTCCCATGGAGACCTCGTCCACCAGCAGCAGCTTCGGCTCCGCGATCAGCGCCCTCGAAATGGCGAGCATCTGCTGCTCCCCACCGGAGAGCGTGGAGGCAAGCTGGTTTCTGCGCTCCTCGAGCACCGGAAAAAGCGAGTAGAGCCATTCCAGCTTTCCGGGGAAGTCGATCTTCGACCGGATGCCGTACGCTCCGGTGAGGATATTCTCGTAGACCGAGAGGCGGGGAAAGACCCTCGCCCGCTCCGGGACGAAGCGGATGCCCTTCGCCGCGCGTTTGTGCACCGGGAGGGAGGAGATATCCGTACCCGAGAATGAAAATCGCGCCGTTTTTGCGGGGCACGATCCCCATGATGCAGTTCAGCAGAGAGCTCTTTCCCGCGCCGTTGGCCCCGATGACCGAGACCAGCTCCCCCTCCTTCAACGAGAGGGAGAGGCCGTCGACGGCGCGGATGTCCCCGTAGAAGACGGAGAGGTCCGAAATCTCAAGAAGCATGGGAGGACGCCCCCTTTCCGAGATAGGCCTCGACCACGCGGGGGTTCGAGCGGACGTCCTCCGCGCTCCCCTCGGCGAGGAGCCTGCCGTGGTCGAGCACGACGAGACGGTCGGAGAGCCCCATGGCGACCTTCATGTTGTGCTCGATGAGGAGCACCGCGATCCCCTTGCTCCGGACGTCGAGCACAAGCCTTGAGAGGAGCGCAATCTCCTCGTGGCGCAGGCCGGAGAAGGTCTCGTCGAGCAGCAGGAGCTTCGGTTTCAGCGCGAGCGCGCGGGCGAGTTCCAGGCGACGCTGGTTCCCCAGCGGCAGCTTGCCGGAGGGGGCCTCCGCCAGGTCCGCGATACCGACCTCTTCAAGAAGCGCCGTCGCCTCTTTCCGCAGGGCGGGCGTCTCCCAGCGGGCGAAGGAGGAGAGGACGCCGCCGTAGCGGCGCAGCCCCAGAGCCACCATGACGTTCCGCAGCACCGAGAGGGTAGCGAAGGGCTTGACCACCTGAAAGGTGCGCCCGACGCCCAGAGCGGCCATCCTGTGCGGGGGGAATCCTCCGGTGGAGACCCCCTCGAAGAAGATCTTTCCGGAAGTGGGGGCGTACACCCCCGAGACGAGGTTGAAACAGGTGGTCTTCCCAGCCCCGTTGGGGCCGATGAGACCGAGGATCTCTCCCCCGGCGAGGGAGAAGGAGACCTCGTCGACCGCCTTCAGGCCGCCGAAGTGCTTCGAGACGCCGTCGAGACGAAGCAGCATGTCATCCATGAGAAGTTTCCCCCCTCTTCGGGAAGATGCGGCGCAGGAAGCTCCCCTCGCCGAGCAGCCCGTCCGGCTGGAAGCGGATCATCAGCAGCAGGATCGCCGCGTTGAGCAGCATCCGGTAGTCGACGAGCGGACGGAAGACCTCGGGGAGCACCCCGAGGATGAGCGCGCCGAGCACCGGCCCCCAGAGCGTGCCGATTCCTCCGAGCACCACCATGGACATCATCATGACGGAGAGCGGGAAGCCGAAGTCCGTCGCGCTGATGAAGCGCATCTGGTGCGCGTAGAGCGCGCCGCCCAGCCCCGCCATCGCCGTGCCGATCACGAAGGCCATCAGCTTGAAGCGCACGGGGGAGACCCCCATGCTGGAGGCCGCCGTCTCCTCCTCGCGGAGGGCGAAGCAGGCCAGCCCGGCCCAGCTCTTGGTGAAGCGCCGCGAGATCAGCAGGACGAGCGCGAGGAAGAAGAGGCAGAGGTAGAGAAAGTTCGCCCCCCGGAGCCTCGTGCCGAAGAAGACGATGCTCGGAATGCCGCCGAGGCCGAGCGCGCCGCCGAAGAACGGGACGTACAGGAAGACCGACTCGACGATGAAGTTGATGCCGATGGTGGTGACGGCGAGAAAGTCCTCGCGCAGACGGAGGCTGGGCATCCCGAGGACGAGCCCGATGGCCGCGGTGATGAGCACCACGAGCGGCAGCGCCGCCCAGAAGGTGAGCCCCGCCTTCGTGGTGAGAAGCGCCGAAGAGTACGCGCCGATACCGAAGAAGGCGGCGTGCCCCAGCGAAATCTGCCCGGCGTACCCCACAATGACGTTGAGGCCGCAGGCGACGATGGCCTGTATCGCGATGAAGTTCAGAATGGTGATGCTGTAGTCGCTCACGTCGTTCCCTCCCCTATCTGTTGCCCATGAGGCCGCCCGGCCTCCAGAGCAGCACGGCGATCATGGCGATGAACGCCAGGGAATCCCTCGGCAGCGGGATGTTCGCGTACCCGATCAGCAGCGTCTCGCCCACGCCGAGCAGCAGGGACGCGAGCACCGCCCCGGGCAGCGAGCCGAGTCCGCCGACGACGATGAGGGCGAGGCACTTGTACGCCGGAACCGCCCCCATTGTGGGGTAGACCTGGTTGAAGTAGATGCCGACGAGAATACCCGCGACCGCCGCTACGGCGGAGCCGAGGGCGAAGGTCATGCTCACGGTGAACGCGCCGTCGATCCCCATCGCTCCCGCGACCTCCCTGTCCTGCGACGTCGCCCGCATCGCGAGGCCGAACTCGGTCTTCGTCACGATGAACCAGAGGAGCAGCAGGACGGAGGCGCTCACGGCGTAGATGGAGATGATCGCAGGTGAAATGACGATTCCGCTTACGGTGATCCCGGGAAAGGGCAGCTCGGCGGGGAAGGAGAGGATGTACGGACCGCCGACAAGGCGGAAAATCTCCTCCAGCGCGAGAAAGACGGCGATACTCCCGATGAGCGGGACGAACGGGGGAAATTTCAGCAGCGGCGTGTAGATCAGCCGTTCGATGAGCACACCGAGGAGCGCGCAAAAAATCATCGCGCCGAGGACGGCCAGAAGCAGGCTGCCTGTGTGCGAGTAGACGTACAGGCCGGCGTAGGCCCCGGCGGCGTACACCCCCGCGTGGGCGACGTGGAGAATGCGCAGGACGCCGTAGACGAGGGCCAGCCCGAGGGTTATCAGAGCGTAGATCGCCCCCATCGCCGCCCCGTTCAGAAGTTGTTCGATGAAAAGCTGCATGACGGACACCAACCTCCAGAAAATTCCGGATTGCGTCCCGCGAAAGCATCCCCCAGCGCGGAGCGCGGAGGAACTTTCTTTGAACGGAACGAAAATAATTCTAGCACACGCGGGGCGGTTTCAGAAAAATCCTCCCGGTAGTGTATACACGCATTCTCCGCGTTCGGAACGCCGAAAAAGCAGGGCTTTCCCGCAGCTCCTTCCGGTCCGCGCAACCAGGAAACGCGCGGCGGATGTATCAGTGCTCCGCGCCGCCGACGATCTTCGCGTCTTCCCCCGTGAGAACGATCGCCTCGACGGCCGCTTCAAGCGCCGACGCGATGGTCTCCGCCGACATGGAGGGAAGCGAGTCCTTCGCGACGATCTGCTCCGGGAGATAGGGGACGTGAATGAATCCGGCCTTCGCCGGAAGCCCGCGCTTCGCGATCTCGTCGAGCACGCCGTAGAGGACGTGGTTGCAGACGAACGTCCCCGCAGTGTTCGAGACCTTCGCCGGAACGCCCCTTTTTCGGATGTTCTCGACGACCGACTTGATCGGGATCGTCGCGAAACGCGCGGCGGGCCCGTCCGGAGAGATCGGCTCGTCCACCGGCTGATTCCCTTCGTTGTCGGGGATGCGGGCGTCATCGACATTTATTCCCACACGCTCCACCGTCATCTCGAAGCGCCCTCCGGCCTGACCGACCATCAGGATTCTGTCCACACCCCGTTCCTCGACGCGCCGCATGATCGCGTCGATGGACTTGCGGAAAACCGTGGGGATCTCCAGCACGGCCACCTCGGCCCCGGCTACGGAAGCGGGAAGCCGCTTCACCGCCTCGAACGCGGGGTTGATCGTATCGCCGCCGAAGGGGTCGAACCCCGTTACAAGCACTTTCATCGCACTTCATCTCCTTTCGCAGCAACCTCTCCCGAGGGGAGGTCTTTCCCATAAACAATGAACCATATGGTTCCCGCGGCGCCGAAGGCGGAAGCCGTCAGGAAGTTGACGGCGGGCCCGGCCATCCAGAGGAACGCGCCGCCGAAGGCGGCCACGGAGACCACAGTGTCCCGCAGAAGGTAGTAGAGGCCGAACATCGCGGCGGATTCCCCCTGAGGGGAGAGATCAAGAATCAGCGATTTCCTCGTAGGCTCGCCGAACTCCTTCAGCCCCCGCACCACGAAAGCGATCAGAAGCGCCTCGAAGGTGCGGGACGCGAGGAGCACCAGCGGAAACGCCGTGAAGAAGCAGAATGTGATGGTCACGAAGATCTTCTTCCGTCCCCTGTCGGCCAGCCAGGCCACGGGGATGTAGATCAGCAGGGCGACTATCATCTCGACCGCCGTGAGCAGACCGAACTGGAAGGCCGTCACGGGGGAGGCGATCGTCTTCATCGCCCAGACGACGGCGAACGCGTAGGGGATCTGCTCGCAGAAGCGGACCAGAATGTCGGAGACAAGCAGATTCTTCAGCTCCGGACTCATCTTCCGGAATATTTTCAGCGGGTTGCCCTCGGGGCGCTCGACGACGTCCTGATGCGCGTCGTCGATGAGTCGCTGCTGCAACAGAAGCGCCAGAAACGCGAAGAAGAACGCACCTCCGAAGGCGATTCTGACGCCGAGCGCCTCCCCGAACATGCCGATCATCGCGCCGCCCAAAATCGGCCCGAGCGCCATCGGAATCCGCCGCACAAGCGAGTGGACGGAGACACCCATGGTGCGCTTGTTCTTCGGCAGCGCCGAGGCGATGAGCTTCATCGTCGCCGGGAGGGAGATGGCCGTCCACGAGAGAAAACAGGAAAAGAGGCCCCTATGACCGCCTCCCAGCGGGGGACGAATATTACGACGGCAAACCCCGCCATCGCGAGCAGGTTGAAGAAGAGCAGCGCCCGCTTCGTGCCGAAGCGGTCGGCGATGTACCCTCCGGGGAAGGAGTAGAGCGCCGAGAGCAGGTTGTCCAGCCCGTTCAGCATGCCGATGGAGAGCGCGCCGCCGCCGAGCGCCAGAAGATAGACCGGAAGGAAGCGCTCGGCCATTCGCTCTCCGAGGCCGACGAGGATCACCATGGAAAGCATGCCGACGATACTTCGTTTCAGACCGAAGAAGTTGGCGAAACCTTTCCCCGGTTTCATGTTCATCTGCGTCCCGATTTCCCCGAAGCCAGCAGATCGCCCAGCGTCACGCCCGTGGGGCGCTCCGAATCCTTGATCGTCCGGAGAGCCGCCGTAATCGTCGTGCGGATCTGCTCGGGCGAGTAAGAGGAGGGGAAGTAGAGGGCGGCGGAATCGTCGTGCCCGCCTCCCCTGATCTTCTTGCCGTCGCGGAGCATCCCTACCACCTTGCCCGCCGTCTCGCTCCGGCTGCGCATCGACACGGCCCACTCGCCGGAGTAGCGCTTCGCGGCCACCGCGACAAGCAGCGGCGGGTTCGCCATCCGGTCGAGCACGAGGCCGCCGAAG
This sequence comes from Aminobacteriaceae bacterium, assembly GCA_963668335.2. GTDB lineage: Bacteria > Synergistota > Synergistia > Synergistales > Aminobacteriaceae > JAAYLU01. The sequence goes on from CAXXRY010000046.1 coordinate 109,160, forward strand.
TCGGAGACGTCGCCGAACTCGAGGATACCCGGCTCGACGAAGGCAAGATCGTCTTTGCTCTTGCCGATCTTCTCCACCGCGAGGGCGAAGCGCTTCTCCTGCTTCTCGACGAAGTCCACCGCGGCTGCCCGCTCGTGCGGAAGAAGAACGGCCTCGGGGTTCGCGGCCAACCGTGTGAAGAGGCTCTGCGGGCCGCAGAGGGTGATGAGCGCCTGCCAGAGGCGGCTGTCCGGGTTCTCGTTGATCCAGAGATCCCGGTCGTTCGCCAGCTCCACGAGGGGGGCGAGGCATTCCATTCCTGGAGCGCCCGACTCCACGAGCCAGCGATAGTACACCTTCGCCGCGCAATAATTGGTGTCCACAACGGCCCACGGGCGGTTACCGTAGCGCGCGGCCGTGGTGTCGTGATGGTCGAAGAGAAAAGGAGCGTCGTCGGCAATATAGAGTTTGTCCAGTTTTTCTATTGTCCGCTCATTCTGGCAGAAAAGATCGATGACGACGAACTCTTGTCCGGCCTCGATACTTTCAAGGATGAGCGCATCCACCGAGCCGTACCCGGCCAGCGAGACCTTCAGCGGCCGCGTTGGCTGCCAGCGGCGCCACGCGACCGCGGCGGCGGCGATGCCGTCGAGGTCGGTGTGGCTGATGATGTGAAGCAACGAGTGATCCATATGGTATTCTCCTTTGGCGGAACAGGGCTTCATCCTGCGAGAGTGTGGATAAAAAGACTCCGTACTGTATTCTACCCTTTCCGTCCGTTCTTTGAAACTGTCGGGTAACTGAGAATATCCGGGTGGACGGCGGTGTCTCTTTTTCCCGCCCCGGTTCACCTGAAGGAACAGCAGTCCGTACATCCACAGGAATCCACACCCTTTATCCACAACGGTGGAAAATTTGTGGATAAAGCGCTCATTTTGCTTCCTGCAAGCACAGAGGGGTTTGTGGGCAGACCGCGAATTTTGTAACAACTTCTTTACATCCGTCCACATCCGCCATTCTCCCTATCCACAAAACGAAACGTATTTTGTGGATATGTGGATAACTTTTGTGGACAACGTATCTCTTTTCAAGGCGACAATAGATTGAAAGGACGGTTTTTTCCCGTTTCGGCCACGAATGTGCAGCTTATCCACAGTCTCTGTGATAATATGGTGCCATTCTCAGCATGAGGTGAAGTATTGTGGACAACGATTTACAGCATCTGTGGGAACACATTCTCGACGAGGCCGCTTCGCAACTTCCTGCAGGGGCGACGGACACGTGGCTCAGAACCTGCGCTCCCACCGAATTCACGGACGGCGTACTCGTCCTCGACGTCCCCAACGTCTTCGTAAAAGAGCAGATATCCTCCCGGTTTCTGAAGGAGCTTATCCACATCTTTTCGGAGACCGGCGGCGGACGCTCCATCGAGCTCAGGGTGGGCGCCGAAACCCGGAAGGAAGAACGGGAACGGGCCGAACGCGCTGTCTCCGCCGGAAATTTGGAGTCCCGCAGCGGACTGAACCCAGGGTACCTCTTCAACTCGTTCGTCGTGGGCAAGTCGAACCGGCTGGCGCACGCCGCAAGTCTCGCCGTGGCCGAAACACCTGGAGAGGCCTACAACCCGCTCTTTATATGGGGGGGCGTCGGACTGGGGAAGACGCATCTCATGCACGCCATCGGACACTACGTGCTCGACCGGAACTCGAACTCGCGCGTGACGTACGTCAGCTCGGAAAAGTTCATCAACGAGTTCATCCAATCGATCAAGAACAACAAAACGCAGGAGTTCAAGTCGAAGTACCGGAGCGTGGACATCCTGCTTATCGACGACATCCAGTTCCTCGGAAACAAGGGAAGCAGCCAGGAGGAGTTTTTCCACACGTTCAACCAGCTCCACACATCGAAAAAGCAGATCATCATCTGCTCGGACCGGCCCCCGAAGGAGATCCAGAGCATCGAGGACCGTCTTGTGAGCCGCTTCGAATGGGGGCTGGTGACCGATATTCAGTCGCCCGACCTGGAGACGCGCATCGCGATCCTCCAGAAGAAGGCGCAGCTTCGCCGCTATAACATCCCCGACGACGTGATCAACTTTCTCGCGATCAACATCCCCAGCAACATCCGCGAGCTCGAAGGCGCGCTCAATCGCGTCGTGGCCTGCGCGGAACTCGCCGCCGAGCCCATCAACGAGGAAAATACGCGGGAGTGGCTGAAGGACGTCATCCGGAAAGACGTGCGCGGCCCGGTGAGCATCGACTCTATTCAGAACACCGTCGCCGACTTCTTCAGCATGTCGGTGGATGAACTGCTCAGCTCGAAGAGAACCTCCGATCTTGCGATGGCTCGACAGATCGCCATGTATCTCTGTCGGAAGATCACGGAGTCGAGCCTGCAGCAGATTGGCATGGCGTTCAAGAAGAAAGACCACACTACGGTGCTCCACGCACACAGAAAAATAGCGCAGATGATTAAAGAACAACCTCGGATCAAACAGATTGTGGATACAATAGAGGGCAAGCTGTGAAATTCGGGGTCGATATGTGGATAACTCCTGTGAAATGACGAAATGTATGGAATGTCCTGTGGACAATGTGGATAATTTCTGAATGAATCGCCCAGGTCTGTCCACAGTGACGTAGTTCGTCGTCCAAAGCTTCGGGGACGGTTATCCACAATTCGCACACCCCTTATTACCATTACTGTTACTAAAAGATAAAAAACAATAAAAGATGAGACCCGGGAGGGAAAAGCATGAGACTGCAAATAAGCAAAGGTGAATTCATGAAAAACTGGCAGATCGCCGAAAGGAGCACAAGCTCCAAAAGTACGATCAATTCCCTCACAGGAGTGCTACTGCGGACTGCCGACGCGGACAACAGCGTACTTATGGAAGCTACGGATCTGAAGACCTCGATCAAGTGCATTTCGCAGGGCGTTCTCGTCGAGGAGGAAGGAGAAGCCGTCCTTCCGGTCAAACTCGTAGGCGAGCTCTTTAAAAAAGCGCCGACGAACGTCTTCACCGTCTCCATCGCCGATGGAAAGGGCATCATCATCGCGGGGCGAAACAAGTATAAGTTCACCACATACTCTCCTCGTGAGTTTCCAAAACTTCCGGTCTCCGAAAGCGCAGCCTATTTTTGTACCGCGACGGCGTCGGAGCTGCTCCGCGCGGCCTCGGAGGGAACCGTCGCCTGCACCACGGGCGAGGAATTTCCGAAGTACCTGGGAACAGCCTTCTTCCAGCTGCGGGACGGCGAGATGCGCGTCGTCGCCACGGACGGCCGGCGGCTCTCCCTTTCAAAGTGCTCGCCCGTTCGCACCGGAGAAGACTGTGATTTTCTCCTTCCCATCACGGGAGTGCGTGAACTGCAACGGCTTCTTGGCGCGCTCGACGGCGAGTCTCCCATAGAAATTCTGGTGGAAAGCACGCTTGTTTTTTTCCAGATGGGTTCTATGGAATTTTCGGTCCGCAGAGTCGACGCCGCGTTTCCCAATTACGAAAATATTCTGAACCCGCAGACGACGACGACGATGGATATCGACAGACACGAACTGATCGCCGCGCTCGAACGTGTGGACGTCATCGTCCGTGATTTCAGTCACATGGTCCTCATCCGTCTGTCGCCCGAAGGCGACCTCCTCCTCACGGGGAAGGCGCCCGAGACTGGAGCCGTTCAGGAGGTTCTCGACGCGAAGATCGAGGGAGAATCGTTGACGGTGGCATTCAACGTTTCTTTCCTGATCGAAGGGCTGAAGGCGCTGTATGGCGACCGTGTTTTTATCAGCTTCAACGGTCCGGACGGGCAGATGACCATGCTCAGGCCGGGAGAGAAGGATTTCCTCTACATGGCCATGCCGATCAAGATCAACGAGAGCGATTTGCTCCACGATGAAATGGACGAGGAAAACGAGACGGAGATTCCCGAATAGGGAAGCTGAATGCGCTGCGGGGCGCTTCGTCTTCGAAACTTCAAGAATATAACGACGGAGACGATTCCGTGGGGCGAAGGGTTGAATCTGCTCGTCGGGAAGAACGGCGCCGGAAAGACCAACTGTCTTGAGGCGTTTCATCTGCTGCTCGGCTGGGGACCGCTCGGCGACAGGAAAGATATCGCTTCCTGGGGAAGCGTCGAGAAAAAGACGTACGTCACCGGCGACTTCTTCGGTGAGGAAGAGGCGTTTATCGCCGTCGGCATCGGCGGAAACACCGTTGTCAAGTACAACGGGAAGCGTTGTTCCTTCCCCGAAGTCCGTTCCGTCGCTCCATCCCTTGCGTTTCTTCCTTCCGACATGGAGCTGCTCGATGGTTCTCCCGCCCGGAGGCGATCGTTTCTCGACCGTCTGTGTGCACTGCTCTGGCCGCTCTATGCGCGGCGTCTCGTCGAATTCCGGCGGGCGGTGCGTCACAGGATCGTGCTGCTCCGGCAGGGAGGAAACCTTGTTGCGCTCTCCAAGGCGATGGCGCCGCTTGCCTCGTGGCTTTGGGGGGCGAGGGCGTCCGCTGTCGCCGCACTTTCGGAGGGACTTGCGGCGCTTCCGGATCTTCTGCCGCTTCCGGTGCAGCTGACGCACGTCAGGGGAGGCGCGGGGAGGGTGAAAGACCCTCTCGAAGACTGGTGGGAGTCCCTCGACGCACGGAGGGAGAAGGAGCGTCTCTGCTGCTCTCCGCTTGTCGGGCCGCACAGAGACGATCTCGACGTCCGTTGCGGCGACCGTTCCGCCGCCTCCTGTCTGAGTAGAGGACAGAAACGGCGTGCCTCCGCGGCGCTGATGATAGCGGCGGGCAGGTGCGTCGAACGCCGTCTCCGCCGTTCGCCGATTCTGCTGCTCGACGAGATCGCCTCCGAACTCGACGCCGCCGGACGGGAAGTCACCGTGGAAACGCTCCGGGCGACGGGATGGCAGGTGGTCGCCACGGCCGCCGGTGAGGTCGTTCAGGACTGGCCCGGACTGACGTTCCGCGTCGAAGGGGGAGCTGTCTTTCCGTGTACATAGCTGTTCAAGTTTTTATAAAAGGATTGTGATCGAGAAAATGCCGCTGTATGAGAAAAAGTACGACGTGATCGTCGTCGGAGGAGGGCACGCAGGATGCGAGGCGGCCCTCGCCGCGGCGCGGACGGGAGTCTCCGTCCTCCACCTCAACCTCTACCTGGACAATACCGCCCTTATGCCGTGCAACCCGTCGATAGGCGGCCCTGCGAAGGGGCATCTCGTCCGCGAAGGGAGCGCGCTCGGCGGCGAACAGGCCGAGGCTGCGGACGCTTCCGCGATGCTCGTTCGATGGCTCAACACTTCGAAGGGGCCCGCGGTGAGGGCGCTTCGCGCGCAGTGCGACCTTGCCGAGTACGCCAGGCACTACACGATGAAGATAGAGACGCAGAAGAACCTCGAAGTGCGGCAGGAGACCGTGACCGACCTCTGGATTGAGAACGGACGCGTGCGCGGCGTGCGGACGAAGTACGGGTACGACTATGCGGCGAAGGTCGTCGTGCTCGCCACCGGAACCTACCTCGGCGGCAAGGTGCACATCGGGCCGAAGAGCTTTCCGTCCGGGCCGCTCGGGCAGACGCCCTCCGTGGAGCTGTCTGCGTCGCTGCGCGCAGCGGGTCTCGACGTTCGCAGAATGCGCACGGATACGACGCCGCGTCTGCACGCCGATACGCTCGACCTCTCGTCGCTGACCTCGCAGGGGAGCGCCGACGAGCCTCTCACCTTTTCCCTCTGGGGGAAGGGGACGATTCACGAAGGGTACTTCTGCCACCTTACGAGGAGCAACCCGCGAACGCACGAGATCATCCGCGAGAACCTGCACCGTTCTCCCCTTTCGATGGGGTGGATGGAGGGGAGCGGACCGCGCTACTGCCCGTCCATCGAGGACAAGGTGATCAAATTCCCGGAGAAGGAGAGCCACCTGATCTTTTTGGAGCCCGTCTCGCGGAGTAATAAGGAGGTGTATGTGCAGAATTTTTCGACGAGCCTACCGTTCGACGTCCAGCTTGCGATGGTCCACTCGCTTCCGGGGTGCGAGCATGCGCACATCACACGTCCCGGCTACGCCATCGAGTACGATTACGTCGTGCCGACCCAGCTTACCCCGTGGCTTGAGACGAAGGCGGTGTCGGGACTCTTCTGCGCAGGCCAGATCAACGGAACGTCGGGGTACGAGGAGGCCGCCGCGCAGGGGCTGCTCGCGGGGATCAACGCGTCGCTGAAGGCGCGTGAGGAGGAGCCGCTCGTGCTCGGCCGGTCGGAGTCGTATATAGGGGTACTCGTGGACGACCTCGTCACGAAGGGGACGAACGAGCCGTACAGGATGCTCACCAGCAGGTGCGAACACCGCCTGCTGCTGCGGCACGACAACGCCGACCGCAGGCTTGCTCCTAGAGGGCGCAGACTCGGTCTGCTGGACGACGACCGATGGAACAGGCTGCTTGCGGGGTGGAAGCGGATAGACGGCGAGCTCGAACGCCTTGCGCAGGCGAAGATTCTCCCGTCGGACGAGCTGAACAGGGAACTCGCGGCGCTGGACTCGGCGCCCCTTTCGGAGACCGTGTGCGCCGTCGAGCTGCTCCGGCGTCCCGGAGTACCCTATTCGCTTGTCGAAAAGTTCTCTCCGTCCCCGGAACCCCCGAGAGGCGGAGAAGCACTCGCCCTCGAGGTCGAGGTGAAGTACGAGGGGTACATCGAACGGCAGGGCAGGCAGGTGGCGCGTATGGAGCGTATGGAGCACGTCGCGCTCCCCGCCGACATGGACTACGGCCGTGTTCCCGGGCTGCTCGCCGAGAGCAGACAGAAGCTCGAAGCCGTCCGTCCCCGCACGCTCGGCCAGGCGGGACGCATCTCCGGGGTGACGCCCACCGACATCAATCTGCTCTCGGTCTGGCTGAACGCGCTGTCGAGGAGGAAGGAACGCAGTGCGGCGGAGAAGGAGTAGAGGAGACCCTTCAAGGGTGGGCGGTCTGCTTCGGGGCGTCCTCCCCAGACAAGCGGAAGAGAGGCTCGCTCTCCCCGAGCTTCGGAAGGCGTGGACGGAGGTCGTCGGAGGCGCACTCGCGGCGAAGACCTACGCCGAGGATATAGACGAGGGAGTGCTCCTGGTGAAGGCGGAAAGCCCCGCCGCGGCGAAGATGATCTCCATGCGGGCCGGGTCGCTCGCGAGAGAGCTTTCGAGACGGACGGGGCTCTCCGTAACGTCGGTACGGGTTGTTCCCGGCAAGGCTTCGCACCGTCCCGCTCCGCGCCGCAAGGAAGAACCCTTCCGCGTTGTCCCGCCGAAGGAGCTCGTCGAGCGCAATTTCGAAGAGGTCAAAGAGAAGTTTTCCCCTGAGCGGGAGACGCTTGCCCGCCGGTTCGCTTCGTTGATGGCCCTCTTTCAAAAGCGCTTCCCCGGAAAGTAGCGTTCAGCGTTCCATCTCCTTCTGCATCGCTTCCCGGACCTTGTCGAAGATAGCGACCAGTTCCTCGAACAGTTTCCCGGTCTTCTCCCGGTCCTCTTCCTTTGCCGCCAGCTGCAGCGCCTTTGCGCACTGGCTCATGCTCCGGGCGCAGGCGTTTCCCGCCGTTCCCTTCATCGTGTGGGCGACCTTCGCCGCCGTTTCGTACTCGCCGTTGTTGATCGCCTGCCGCAGTAGTTCGATGTCCTCCGGGAAGGATTCAAGGAAAAGTTCCAGGAGTTCTTTCCCCTCTTGCCGGTCGTTGAAGAGCTTCGAGAAGAAGCCCTCGGCGTCGAACACATCCTGCCCGGGGGACGCTGCTTGCACCCCTTCGCGGGCGGGCCCGGGCGCTTCGGGGCGTGTCTTCATGGGAAGCCACTTGTAGAGCAATCCCAGCAGATCCGCCGAGGAAAACGGTTTGGGAAGGTAGTCGTCCATTCCTCTGGAGAGACATTCGTCGCGGAAACCTTCGACGGCGTGGGCCGTCAGCGCGACCACGGGGACCGTGTGGTCGAGCACGTCCGACGAGGAATCCCTGATCGCCAGAGTCGCCTCGTACCCGTCCATGACCGGCATCTGGATATCCATCAGCACCAGGCCGAAGCGCTTTTTCGACAGTATATCCACCGCCTCCCTGCCGTTTTCCGCCAGCGTCGCCTCGTACCCCGCCTTTGCCAGAAGCAGCCTGACAAGTTCGCGGTTCACCGCGTTGTCCTCCACCACGAGCACCGTCGGGTCGGAGCCGCGAGTTCGTATCGGAAGCGCTTCCCTCTCCTCTTTCTTCAAATGATCCGGCCGCCGTTCCTCTCCCTTCTCGAAGGTGAGAGAGAAAGAAAAGGAGGAGCCCGTTCCCGGTGCGCTCTCGACCAGAAGAAATCCCCCCATCATCTCGACGAACCGGCTTGAAATAGCCAGTCCGAGTCCGGTGCCTCCGTGCCGCCTGTTTAAAAAGGCTTCTCCCTGTTTGAAGGGGGTAAATATATCCGCCAAAAGCGTATCCGGAATTCCGGGACCCGTGTCCGCGACGGAGAAGAGAATATCAACGCTCTTTTCACCCTCGCGGAGCATCTTCGCGGAAACGGTGACGCTTCCCTCTTTCGTGAACTTCACCGCGTTCGAGAGCAGATTGATGAGAATCTGGCGCAGGCGGACCGGATCCCCGAGCAGAAGAGGGGGGAAGGAGCCGTCAAGCTGCAGATGGAGCGAGAGTTCCTTCGACGCGGCCTGGGGGGAGAAGAGCTCCGCCGACTCTCTCATGAGGTTGGCCGGAGAAAACGGGAGGATGTTCAGCTCGAACCGTCCCGCTTCGACCTTTGAAAAGTCGAGGATGTCGTTGAGCACGCCGAGCAGATTGGAAGCGCTCGTGTGGATCATCCGCGCGAAGTTCCGCTGCTCGCCCTTCAGCTCCGTCTCCAACAGAAGCTCGGAGAGGCCGAGAATGCCGTTCATCGGCGTGCGGATCTCGTGGCTTACGTTGGCGACGAACTCGGATTTCGCGGCGCTCGCCCTCTGAGCCTGGTCTTTTGCAGCGAGGAGCGCCTCTTCGGAGAGCTTTCTCTCCGTGATATCCTCTCCGACGGACTGCAGAAACTGCACTCTCCCTTCCGAGTCGAAGAATGCGCGGTTCATCCAGCGATGCCAGCGGAGCGAGCCGTCGGCGACGACGACGCGCTCTTCGAGGGTGGATATAGGCTGGTCGGGCGTCTGTTCGGCGATGGCTTTCCTGGCTTTTTTGCGATCTTCCTCTACAAGGAATTTGAGGAAGGATCGTCCCAGGAGATCCTCCCTTCTCACGCCGAAGCAGGTGCAGTACGCCTTGTTCGCGTAGAGGATGGTCCCGTCGGCAAGCGTAGTCGAGATCATCAGGGGCATATCCTCGGCAAGCGAGCGGAAGCGCTGCTCGCTCTCGCGGAGCGCGTCGAGGGCCTCTTTGAGCTGCGTTATGTCGACGCTGCACCCGACGATGCCGATGATACGCCCTTCGACGTCGCGGAGAGGGTTCTTGATGACCCTGTGCCACTGCCTGATGCCGTCGTGTCCCTTGGCGATCCGTTCTTCCGCTAGAACCGCTTCTCCGGTGGCCAGCACCTGATCGTCTTCGGCCTTCGCAATGACTGCGTTGTGTCCGTTGATGATGTCGAACACCGTCTTCCCCGTGAACTCATCCTTTGGAATTCCCTTGAAGTCGGCGTACGACTGATTCACGAGCATGAACAATCCCTTCTCGTCCTTCAGATAGAGGTGCAGCGGCACCGCGTCGAAGATCTTCTGTTGGATGTCCAGCTGCTGTTGGATTTTTCGCTCCAGGGATTTTCTTTCCGAGATGTCTTCCATGTAGCCGTCGATGTGGAGAATCTCCCCCTCCGGAGAAAAGACCATCCTGTGGTGAAGTTGGATGTCGATAAACGAACCGTCGCGCCTGCGAAAGATGGTCTCCCTGGTGGTCCACAGGTTCGGGTGCTCCATGAGATTCTTCAGAACCGCTTCCCTGGACTCGGAGGAAGAGTAATGAGCTTCCTTGACGGAGGTTCTGTTGACGGTCTCCATGAGCTCCTCCGGGGATTCATACCCCAGGATAAGCGCCTGGCGCGCGTTCGCTGCGATATATTTTCCATCCATGGAAATTTGGAAGATCCCCACCGGTGCGTTCTCGAAGAGATAGCGGAAGTAGCTTTCTTTTGCCTCCGTCTCAAGGTGACGAGTCTTCATATCGGTGATATCGCGGGTGACTTCAAAGGCCGCAATCATGTGACCGTCCGGACCGAAGACGGGAATCCCCCTGGTCAAAAAGTGTTTTTTTTGATCTTTGGAGTAGAGCTCTCTTTCGACGACCTTTCCCGTCGACATGGCCTCATTGACGGGGCAGTGCGGGCAGGCGGAGGAAAAGGCGTGATGAAGACGGAAACATTCCCGTCCGACGATCTCCGAACGGGGGAGAGCAAGAATGGATTCCATCGAGGCGGCTACCCAGAGGTAGCGCATCCCTGGATCGACAAGAGAGACGATATCCCCGAGGGAGTCGAGGAACGGCTCCAGTGAACGTACAAGTTCGACCAGTTCGTTGAGAGAGTTCGCCCGTTGAATGTTCAATCCTCCATCCCTTCCTTTCCCGCATCATAGGTATATTCTACAGGAAAGAGAACGGAAGTGATCATTGAGTGTGAAAAGTGAAATCATCGGAACGTTTTTTTGTTTCCTGCGGAGTTTCTTGCGCTCCTCCGCCGTTTCAGACTCAGAAGAAGAGTATATAATTATTGATTAATACTGACTAAACTTGCGTGATAGAATGGACGAAACAACCACGATCATTCGATGTATCCAAAGGAGTTGATGCTCATGCCGGGTCTTCGGCGCATAGTGTGCGTTCTTCTAGCAGCGTGCTGCTTTTTTTCCTTGCCGGCGGCCGCCGCGGAGGATACGTCGGCGCGTTTCGACGAACTTGCGGCGCGCTACTTCGCCAGAATGGAAGGGCGGGAGGATGCCGTTGCGCTCCGGGCCGCCCTGGAAGCGGAGGCTGCGCAGGCCGAGGCGTTCTTACTGTGGCGTTCTCTCTTCCGTGAAGGCGTCGCTCCGAGGGAGGGCGCCTCGAATGCGCTCTCGCTCCTGAACGCTCTTCTCGACGGAGGGGATCCAGCGCGATGGGAGAGCGCCTCCGGGTTCTTTCTCCCCTCCTTCGTCCCGAAGCCGCTGGCCGCGGCGGACGCGGTGTACGCCGCGGCGCTCTTCCTGCTGCGGATGGACGAGGAGGGCGCTGCAGAGCTTGCGGGAATGCTCTTCGAACGTCTGCTCGACTCCCCGAAGGGAAAACATTTCTTTATTTCCACCGCGCCGGCGGAGTACCGCGAAATCGTCCGGATGCTGACGGAACAAGGAGTTGTTCCTTCCTTCGGAAAGTGGCCCGAGGGTGCTGTGGAGGGGAATCTCCCGTTGAGCGCGCCTGTTCGCGGGCGTGTATCCCGCGACAGGGCGATCTCGGAGGGAATGATTTTCTTGAACGGCGCCGGACAGCCTGCGCCGAACGGAATGGTTGCCTGGGACAGGAAGAAGGGGAGAATCTACGACGTCGTCGACTTGGAGAGGCGCCGCTTCTGGTTCTACGACTGAGAATAGGTTGGCGAAGCCGTTGCCTTTAAGGAGAAGAAAGCGTGTTCTCCCCGTATTCGGGACGCGCCTTCGTTCAGCGGAAGTATTTCTCCGGGTTGACCGTCTTTCCATTAATGATGACGCTGAAATGAACGTGCGTGCAGGTCGCCCTTCCGGTTCTGCCGACCTTTGCGATCGGCTGCCCCTGCCTTACGACGTCCCCTCTCTTGACGAGGTTGGCGCTGTTGTGGCTGTATCTGGTCTTCATTCCGTCGCCGTGGTCGATGGTCACCGTTCGGCCGAACCCCTGGATCGTTCCGGAGAAGACGACCTTTCCCGGCCGCGACGCTACGATCGTCGTTCCCTTGGGAGCGGGGATGTCCACGCCGTCGTGCAGTCGTCCCCCGCGCATTCCGTAGGGGGAGGTGATTCTTCCGGCGAGCGGACGGAGAAAGGGCTCGGCGGGTCGCGGCAAGGGGCTCTTTCCCGGCGCGGCGGGAGCAACCCGCACCGGCTGTTCCTTTTTCATCGAGGGGAGCGGCGGCTCGCCCCGCCGTCGGGCGCGGACCTCGGCGAGTGTGGGCAGAAGATCGGATTCTTTTTTCGGAACGAGGAGTTTTTCCCCTGCCTTCAGAGGATCCGTCCGGGCGGCAAGTTCATTGGCTCTTTCGACGGTCTTTGTGGAAACAGCGTACTTCGCCGCGATGGAATCGGTGGTCTCTCCGCGGAGGACGGAGTGTTCGACCCACGGAAGTTCGTTCGCGGAAGCGACGGACTGGAAAAAGAGAAAGAGAACGACGAGAAGAAAAAAACGAAAACGGTTCAACGGACGGCGCGCAGAACCCCTTGACAGGACCCTGAGGAAAGAGGGCATGCGTAGTTCCTCCTGAACTTTAATTTATGCGTCTTCATGGTATGATACATGAAAACAAAAGGTTGCGGACGGTAAAAATACTGAGAACGAATGCACAACGCGGGGTCCGTCACGCGTACAAGCTCTTGACAGCGTCTGCTCTATGTGGTTAAAAAGGAGAGCGGTGTGTAATTTTCTTTATTCTCCCCTTTGAACCGGGAGGGGAATTCCGGGGGGTTGCATGGGAACACTTTCCATCACTCAACTGAAATCCGGAATGATTCTTTCGGCGGACTTGGTCGCCCCGAACGGGCGGTTTATTCTGCCGAAGGGTGCATGCCTGACGTCCAGGAACATCATGAGTCTGAAGATCTGGGGAGTGGCCGAGGTCGCCGTGTCGGACCGCTCGGATTTTCCCTGCGAGGAGGACGAGTTTCTGTTCTCCTCTTCCGTCATGGAGGAAGCGCGAAATATGGTCCTCCGCATATTCGACGGCATCCCCCCCGGAAACCGGGCGATGGAAGAAGTCTATCGGGTCGCGATTCGCGAAGCCGCGCGAAGCCTGACGGAGAACGAAGCGCGTCCCCCGGTTTTTTTCACGCCGGAATTTGCGCCGCCTTCCGGAGCGCCGCTGCCGAAGCTCGCGATGAAAGAGCTTGTCGGGGCCGAAGTTCGTTTCGTCTCCTTCCCCGACGTCTACTTCCGCATATCCGAGGCGCTGCAATCCCCCAAGAGCTCCATCACGCACGTGGCCGAACTCATCAGCAAGGATACGGCCCTCTCCGCCACGCTCCTGAAGCTCGCCAACAGCGCTATCTACGGCGTTCCGGCGAAGGTGGACTCCATTCAGCGCGCCGCCGCCCTCATCGGGGGCAAGGCGCTCTCCATTCTCGCCCTCGGAGTATCGGCGGTGAAAACCTTCAACAGCATCCCATCCGAATGGGTAAACATGGAATCCTTCTGGAGACACTCGGTCGCCGTGGCGGTCCTGGGACAGATCATCTCGTCGAGGAAGAATTCGCGAAGCATAGAAAAAGTTTTTGTGGGGGGCATCCTCCACGACATCGGCAGGCTCGTCCTGTTGCGGCACGTCCCGTCCGTCATGGCCAGGGCGATAGCGGCCGCGGCGGAACAGAAAATTCCCCTCGTGGAGATGGAGCGCGAACTCTTCGGATTCGATCACGGCGAGCTCGGAGGGAGTATCCTCGAACGATGGGGATTCCCCCGCGAACTCTCGGATCTCGTCCGGCTGCACCACGCTCCTATCGACGAGACGCACTCTTTCCCCGCGGCGGCGCTCTCCGTCGCGGATACGCTCGCGGCCGCGCTGCGGCAGGGAAGCAGCGGCTCACCGTACCCTCCGGCGATTTCGGACGAGGTCTGGAACATGACGGACCTCTCCCCCGGAGCGCTGGATTCGGTGGTGCGTCAGGCGCGGCGTCAGATTTCGGAGATATACAGCCTTTTCAAAGGCGGCGATGACGATGGAAAAACAGTTGCTCACTCTTGAAAAACTTCAGAACAGAATCCTCTCGCTGGAGGAGGAGCGGCTTGCCCTGTCCAATGCGCTCGACATAGCGCTCAAGATCAACGATATTCAGCCGGACGCAGCCGCCGAAACCACGATGGAGTCCATCCTCTCCGTATGCTACGAGCGCACGGGCAGACTCATCGGGTTGAAGGAAGGCGCCTTCTACCTCTTCCGCGAGGAGGACGCGGTCTTCTACCAGGCGTTCGCCAGCTCCCCCGTTGCGAAGGAGCGTATCGAGCATGAGCTTCAGCTTCTGATCGACGACGGCACGATCGCGTGGGTCATCCAGACGGAGCGCCCCGTCACGGTGCGTCTCTCCTCGGGCGAGGACGCCTTTCTCCACGCCCTCGCGGCGCCTGGAAGAACCATGGGGGCGTTCATCGGCATCCTGAGGGAGCCGAAGGAGGATATTCTCGACATCAGCTACGCCCTGCTCTCCATCTACTTCAGCCAGGTGGCCGGAGTGCTCCAGAACAGGGAGCTGCTCCGCATGGCGAGAATAGAGAACCGGCATCTTACCTCGACGGTGGACGTGCTGCGGGAGACGGAGGAGAAGCTGGTCTCCCTCAACCGGACTCTGGAGGAGATGGTCGAGGAGCGCACCAGGGAGCTGGAGAAGACGAACAACCTCCTGAAGGAGGAGATCGCCGAGAGGAAGCGGAAGGAAGAGGCCCTCCTCGAGAGCGAGGAGCTCTCCGCGAGTCTTCTGAACCACTCGCCGCATCCCATTCTCGTGGTGAACCCGGACACCTCCGTCAAATACGTCAACTTCGCCCTCGAACAGATCACGGGCTACTCGCTGGTCGAGGTGATCAACCGGAAGGCCCCCTACCCGTGGTGGGGAGAGGAGAAGATTTCTACCGTTTCCGAATACTACCGGATGGTGCAGTCCGGGGAGACCGCGAAGAAGGAGTACTGCTTCCGCAAGAAGAACGGCTCCCCGCTCTGGGTGGAGGTGAGCATGACCTCCGTATCGGGAAGCGCAGGCGCCAAGTACGCGGTCGCCAACTGGGTGGACATCACCGACAGGAAGGTGGCGGAGCGCGCCAGGGAGAACGCCGAGCGCCTGCTCACCGAGACGAACGCGAAGCTCCAGGACACGGTCGGCGGGATCGTGATCTCCATGGCCAAGGTGGTCGAGACGCGGGACCCCTACACGGCAGGCCACCAGGAGCGGGTCGCCCGCCTTGCCGTCGCCATAGCGGGCGAGATGGGGCTCTCCGAGGAGCAGATTCAGGGAGTGGGTGTGGCCGCCGTGCTCCACGACCTCGGGAAGATCGACATCCCGGCGGAGATTCTGAGCAAACCCTCCCGCCTGAAGGAGAAGGAATACAGCCTCATTCAGGACCACTGCGTCGCAGGGTACGAGATCCTCAAGAACGTCGACTTTCCATGGCCCGTGGCGCAGGCCGTCCTCCAGCACCACGAGCGGATGGACGGATCCGGATACCCGAACAGCCTCTCGGGAGACGACATTTTGCTGGAGGCGCGTATTCTCGCAGTCTCCGACGTGGTGGAGGCCATGTCCTCCCACCGCCCCTACAGGCCGAGCCTCGGCCTCGAACAGGGGCTCGCCGAAGTTGCAATGTACAGGGGCTCACGTTTCGACGAAAGGGTCGTGGATGCATGCATGGCCATCTTCGCCAGAGGAGAGTCCCCCTGGTTGGACTAGAACGCGCCGCGAAGACAGCGGAAATGCTGCAAAAAAACCGTTGAACGCGCCCTTTTTTCCTTCGGGGAAAGAGGGCGCGTTTTTATCGAGAGCCCGGACAGTCCGGAGAGAGTGTCGACGGCGGACTCCCGAACAAGATTCGACGCATGAAAAAACCCGGGGCGACTAATTTGTTAAATAAGTATCAATGTTTTGTGTCGTGGAGAAAGTATTGACAAAAGAAGCGGTCCGGCTACAATGCTTTCAATAGTCCATATAGAGCAACGATATTCCGTAATGCGGAATTATTTTGAGTATCTCTCCCGGATGGTTGAGAGAAGGCTTTTCGGGGGAGTATCTGGATTCGGTCCGGAATGAGGAGTGGGTCCGATGAAGAAGAATATGCTGCGCTGTGAACTGGATACGGCGTTTCTTCACGGAAGCGTCGTCACCGTCAATGAAAAAGAAGAAATCGCCGAGGCGCTCGGGATCGCAGGAAACCGCATCGCCTACGTCGGGAGCGACCGGGGGATCGAGCCGTTCATCTCCGAAAACACCCGGGTCGTCGATCTTGCCGGACGGACGCTCATGCCCGGAATCAACGACACGCACTTTCATCCGATCCTGTCCGGACTTCTCGGCTCCCATCACGACTCGGGGATGGTCGATACGACGCGCGTACGCTGCGCTTCGCTGGCCCGGATGCTGAGCATGCTCCGGGAGGCCGTCGGCCGCAAGCGGCCGGGGGAGTGGATCTCCATGATGGGGTACGAGCCCGAGCTCTTTTCCGACGACCGGCGGCACCCCACGATCGGCGAGCTCGACGCCATAGCGCCCGAAAATCCGGTGCACTGCATGCACGGCGGCGGGCATATCTGCATGTACAACACCAAGGCGCTCGCGTACCTCGACGTACACGCCCCGGGGGACGCGGAGAAGTACCCCCCGGACGAAGTCGAAGTCGTCGATGGAAGGCTCACCGGAATGGTGCGCGGGCATACGCACTTCAAGTTGTGGGGAATGGTCGGCTACACCGAGGCGCAGCAAGCCGCTGCGGCGATGCAGTCGCACAGGAGGGCGCTCGAAGCGGGCATTACCTCCATCGGCGACATGGGCGAATGCGGTCCGGTGTCGTACCACATCATGCAGAAGCTCTGCCGCGACCGGATCTTTAAAATCCGCGTCAACATGGCGCTCCACAGCATCTTCGGCAAGGGCTATTCCCTTGAGGAGAACGAACACTGGCTCCGGCTCGGCTTGATGTCCGGGTTGGGCGACGAACGATTTCGCGTGGGGCCGTGCAAGTTCATGATCGACGGCGGGTCGGGCGGTCCCTCCTGCGCAACCCGCGAACCCTACTCCCACGACCCGGACATGGTACGCGAGCGCGGCTGGGAGCGCGAAGAGACGGCGCGGTATATCGAGCGGATCGTCGGCGCGGAGTGCCAGTGTACGGCGCACGCCATCGGCGACCTGGCGGTCGAGTTCATGGTCGAAGGGTACGAACGCTGCTTCGGGAAAGATCCCGGTAAATTCCGGAGGATGCGCCACCGCATCGAACACTGCTCGCTGACCGATCAGGACTTGATCGACCGAATGGCGCGCATGAACATCTGCCCCTCCGTCAACGCGGGGATGATCCAGGCGATCGGAGCCAACTACATGAAGTTCTACGGCGAGCGCAACGCGTACATGGCGGCCCTCCGGAGCATGTTCGACGCGGGGGTGATGTGCTCGCTTTCGAGCGACGCGCCCTCGGGTCCCATCGGCATTCAGACCATCGACGGGGCGGTCAACCGCTACGACCGCAACCAGAACGTTCAGTGCGATAAAAGCCAGGCTATCTGCGTGACGGAGGCGATCCGCGCGGCGACCTACAACGGCGCCTACTCCTCGTTCGAGGAGCACATCAAGGGAAGTCTGGAAGTTGGCAAACTCGCGGACATGATCGTCCTCTCGGACAATATTCTGATGATCGACCCCATGGATATTCATACGCTTCGGGTGGACTGCACCGTCATCGACGGCCGGTTCGAATACGAACGGGTAGAGGAGGCGTAACGGTATGGAAAGCGCCATGATCGAAAGAATCCACGCGTCGGCGGAGGCGTTGAGGCCTCGTATGGAGGCGTTTCTCAGCGACTTTTTGAAGATCGACACGGAAAACCCTCCCGGGCGCAACTATGAACAGTGCGTCCGGTTTCTGGGTGAGAAGATGGCGTCGCTCGGATGCGAAGTGGAGTACATCGAAGTGCCGGAGGAGGAGCTCGGCTCTCTCCCGGAGGAGTCGAAAGGGTTCCCGAGATACATCGTCGTCGGCACGTACACAGGGACGAGGGAGCGTCCGGCGATCCACTTTTCCGGGCATTACGACGTCGTCCCGGCCGGAGGGGGTTGGACGGTCGACCCCTACGGAGGTCTGATCGCCGACGGAAAAATTTACGGCCGCGGCGCGAGCGACATGAAGTCCGGTATCGCCGCGCAGATATTCGCTCTTGAAACGCTCCAACACGCGGGTATTCCATTGAAGGGAAGCTTCGTCTCCAGCGCGGTCCCCGACGAGGAGACCGGAGGGCAACCCGGCATGGGCTACCTCGTCCGGAGCGGCGGACTGACGAAGGAGAATACGGACTACTGCATCATCACCGAGCCTCTCGACCCCGACATGATCTGCCTGGGGCACCGCGGAACCCTCTGGTTCACCCTTACCTTCAAAGGAGTGCAGAGCCACGGGAGCATGCCGTCGGAGGGGCTGAACCCCATCGAGGGGATGCGGGCGCTGCTCGAACGCATCGACCAGCGCATCCGCCCGCAACTGGAATGCGTCAGCGCGTACCCCGTCAGCCCCGAACGCTCCCGGAAGAGCACCCTCTGCATCACGACCATCCAGGCCGGATCGAAGGTCAATACGATTCCCGACACCTGCTCCGCGAGCTTCGACTGGAGGCTCATCCCGGAGCAGAGCGTGGAGTGGGCGAAGGGGGAGATTCTCTCCATCTGCGACGACCTTGTGCGAGAAGGCGTCATCCGCGAGTACGCTTATACCCCGATCGTCGAGGCGAACCCCACCATGGTCGACGAAAACCAGCCTCTGGTCGACGCGTTGAAGACTTGCGGAAAGGCCGTCCTCGGGAAGGAAATGGGAATCAACTTCAGCCCCGGAATGGACGACCAGCGTTTCGCCGTCCACGAAGGCGGTCTCGGGGCGGCTGTGGTATATGGGCCGGGGAGGCTTGCGCTCGCCCATAAGTCCGACGAGCATATCGCCGTCGACGACCTCGTCAAGGGCGTGGAGATCATGGCGGCGGTCGCGGCGGAGCTGCTCGGGACGGAGGAGCGACGGTAGCCGAATCGTGTTTATGGCAACGTTTTTGGTGTTCATTCGCCGGCAGCGCGTCTTCGGACGTCGCCCGCGCGGCGGAATGAAACGATACAGTGCGGCACGTATACGCGGCCGCTATTTCAGCAGGAAAGAGGAGGGCAATTCATGAAAAAGAAGATGTCGGTGCTTGATTTCAAGAAGTACAAAGAAGAAGGCAGAAAGTTCGCCTACGTGACGGCCTACGACTACACCACGGCGTCCATCGTCAACGAGAGCGAGGTTGAGGTCATCCTCGTCGGCGACTCCCTCGGCATGATCATGCTTGGGTACAAGGACACGGTGGCGGTGACCATGGAGGACATGATTCACCATACCAGACCCGTCGTTAAAGGCGCGCCCGACACGTTCGTCGTGGGCGACATGCCGTTCGGCTCGTACAACAAGAGCATTGAACAGGGCGTGGAAAACGCGACGAGGTTGGTCAAGGAGACGGGGTGCGACTGCGTGAAGCTGGAAGGCGGCGTCAAGTACGCTCCTCTGGTGCGGGCCATCGTGGACGCGGGAATTTCGGTCATGGGACACATCGGCCTCACCCCGCAGAACGCCACGCAGCTCGGAGGCTTCAAGGTGCAGGGCGGAACGCCGGAGAGCGCGCGTCAGCTCATCGAGGACGCGAAGGAGCTTGAGAAGGCGGGCGCCTTTTCCATCGTGCTGGAGTGTGTTCCGAAGGTTGTCGGAAAGGCCGTCTCCGAAGCGGTGAAGATTCCCATCCTCGGCATCGGCGCAGGTCCCTTCGTGGACTGCCAGGTGCTTGTCACACAGGACCTGCTGGGTATGTACGGCGACTTCAAGCCGAAATTCGTCAAGCTGTACGCCAATGTCCGCAAGGTCATGGTGGACGGGCTGAACCAGTTCCACAAAGAGGCGCTCGACGGAGAGTTCCCGAGCGACGAATACAGCTTCAACAAAGAGGTGAACCTGGAGAAGCTGTATTAGGTATCTGCCGGCAGAAGCAGGAAGGAGGTCGCGGAAGACCATGACGGAAAGAACGGAATCGCAGGTTCTTGAAACGAACGAATACGGCTTCGTCGAAGACCCGCGCTACAAACAGTGTGAAAAAGAGGCCTGGTACGGCATCATACTCGGGGTCGTCAACCTCGTCATATGGGCCGTTGCAGGCTACGGACTCGGGAGCGGTCCCGTGGAGGAGTACTCCTACATCATGGGCTTCCCGGCATGGTTTTTCATCAGCTGCATCGCCAACTCCGTGTTCGCTATCGTCGCGACCATCTATCTCGTCACGAGGAAGATGCGCGACATGCCCCTCGATCCGATGACGAAAGAGGAGGCCGAAGAGTTCATTCGGAATGGAGGGAAAGCGCGATGAGCACGGTCCAATGGTCGACGCTTCTACCTATTGTCTGCTACTTTGTGATGATGTACTTCATCGGCTTCTATGCCCTGAAGCTTGTGAACAGCGCCAGTCTTCGCAAGGGAGGAAGCGGCGCCGCCTACATGGAGGAGTACATGACCGGCGGGCGCGGCACCGGCGGTTTCGTGCTCGCAATGACGCTCGTCGCCACCTACCTGAGCGCCGGCAGCTTCATCGGCGGGCCGGGGACGGCGTACACCCACGGCCTTGCCTGGGTCTTCCTCGCCATGTCGCAGATCCCCACCGGGTACTACACGCTGATGGTCCTGGGGAAGAAGTTCGCCATCGTCTCGCGGAAGACGGGCGCCAACTCGATCAGCGACTTCCTGCGCGCCCGGTATGAAAGCAACGCGGTGCTGATCATCGCGTCGCTCTCGATCATCTTCTTCCTCATCGCGGCCATGGCCGCCCAGCTGATAGGCGCCTCCCGCCTGCTGCAGGGCTCGACGGGGCTTGATTACACGACCGCTCTTATTTTCTTCGCCATCACCGTCGTGGTGCATACGGCGGTCGGAGGATTCCGGGGCGTCGTCCTGAACGATACGCTTCAGGGCGTCGTCATGACAGTATCCACCTCGGCGCTCTTCATCGCCATCGTCATGAAGGGCGGCGGTATAGCGAACATCGTTCAGGAGATGAAGGCGATCAATCCCGGCATGATCTCCCCCTACGGAGTGAAGGAAGGGTTCATGACCGTCCCGTGGGTCTCCAGCTTCTGGGTGCTCGTCGGCTTCGCGATCATCGGCCTTCCCGCCGTCGCGCAGCGCGCCATGAGCTATAAGAACTCGAAGAGTCTGCACTCGGGAATCATCTATGGAAGCATTGTCTCTCTCGTGCTCCTGATGGGAATGCACCTTGCAGGAGCCTTCGGCGTCACCCAGGTTTCCGGAATCGCGTCGGGCGACCTGGTCATTCCCACGCTGATCACCAACCTCTTCAACCCGGTCGTCGCCGGCATCATCCTGGCAGGACCGTTGGCGGCGGTCATGTCGACCGTGGATTCGCAGCTCCTCGTGGTGGTGTCGGCCATTGTCAATGACCTGCTCGTCAACTACATCAAGCCCGAATTGAAGGCGAATTTCAAAAAGCTTCGGACCATCACCATCGCCACCTGCTTCGTCGTCGGCGTGATCATCGTGGCGCTCGCCTTCGACCCGCCGGAGCTGATGGTGTGGCTGAACCTGTTCGCCACGGCGGGACAGCTTTCCACCTTCCTGTGGCCCACTATTCTGGGGCTGTACTGGAAGGGCGCCAACGCCCCCGGCGCGATCGCAGGCATGGTCTCGGGCATCGCAACCTATCTCTGTTTCAACTACTCCATGCCGAGGCCCCTTGGGCTCCACCCCATCGTTCCCTCGCTGGTGCTTTCTCTGATCGCGTTCATCGTCGTCGCGAAGATGACGAAAAAACCGTCCGAAAAGGTCATCCGGCTCTTCTGGGAGCTGTAAAGCGAATCGTACTGGCGGGAGGAGACGAGGTTCGCCTCCTCCCGCCAGTATTTTTTATTAGGACACTCCCCGCTGTTCTCTCCCACAATTCACTCCTCGTCCGTTCTCTTTTGCGGAAACGCATGCTACAATAACACGAATACAATATTTCGTGCTATGAATCTTTGCCCATCAACAGAGGAGGCCACAATGGAACAGTACATGCATCTCCCCGAGGATCTGAAGCCCGTGATCGCCTTTCACGGCCACTTCTGCCCCGGCGTGCTCATCGGATGGAGGGCGTCGAAGCTCGCCCTGAAGCTGCTCGACGTCGAGCGCGACCGCGACGAACAGCTTGTCGCGATCACAGAGAACGACGCGTGCGGCGTGGACGCGGTGCAGTATATCCTGGGCTGTACCTTTGGCAAGGGGAACCTTGTCTTTCGCGACTACGGCAAGCAGGCGTTCACCGTCTTCCGCCGCGCCGACGGCAAGGGGGTCCGCCTTGTGCTCAAATCTCCCGGACGCGAACTGACCCGCGAGGAGTCCGCCCGCCGCCTGCTCGAAGAGAGCGACGAGGCGCTCTTCTCCGTCGGCGAACCGAAAGAGGCAATGCCGGAGCGCGCGGTGATCCGCACGTCGGCATGTTGCGACGCCTGCGGCGAGCGGGCGATGGAGACGCGGATACGTACAATGGAAGACGGCAGACGTCTGTGCGTACCGTGCGCGGAGGTCGGCTAAGCGTACTTTCCATCGTATCGTCGAATGTCGGAGCATTGGAAGAAAAAGTTTTCCCGCGAAGAAGGAGGAAGCATTCACGGGAAAGGATGAACACGGAGAAAACAGCTCGAAAAAATCGGAAAATCAGCGGTCCGACGGTTTTTTTGCGCTGTCTTCTTCCGTTTCGTAGTGTTTTTTCCAGAAAAAATTGACGTGTTGAATCATGGCCTTTTGCGCTTTTGCAGGTACTCCGGACTTGATACTCTCCAGAACCTTCCAGTGTTCCCGTCTGTCCTCCTCGGGAAGGAGGGTATAGTGAAGTTTTCGCTGCGCCCACACTTCGCTTCGCAAAAAACCGGAAAGTTTGACAAGCAGCTTGTTGCCCGACAGTTCGATGAGTGCGTCATGAAACCGGTCGTGGATATCGTCCAAGGATTCCCCTCGTTCCTCGCCGTTCAGTATGGACTCCAGTTGTTCTATGTCTTCCGTTGTAGCGCGTTCTGTTGCCCAGTAAGCGGCCTGTCCCTCCAGGAGCCTTCGTATTTCCATCAGATCCTTGTACGAGGAATCCGAGAATATGGTTGATGCTAATTCCGTTCCATTCAAAATTCTCTCGGCATTCTTCGAGAGAAACGTTCCATGTCCTGGTCTGGCCTCGAGAACTCCGGAATAAGCAAGGGCTTTCAAGACTTCGCGGATCGATGTTCGGCTCACTCCGAAAGTAGCGGCCAGCGCTTGTTCCCCCGGAAGCTTACTTCCCGGGGCCCAGTGATTGTTTTTGATTGCCTGAATCATCTGAAGCATTACATCGTCGTGGAGAGTGGATCTATTCGCGTGTTTGAGCACCAAAACGTCATCCTTCCGAATATATTTAAAAATTACCTGTTATTTATATAAATTCCAAGCGCTCTTTTAAGAGCATTGAAATAATAATACCTGCAATAAATTAGTCAAGTCCAATTTTCCAACGTTCTCGTTTTTATTTCGTAACCGTACGTTCCTTCCGCTTTCCAATGAGCGCTTTCAACCCCAAAAAGTGTATTCTTTATACAGGAAATTCGTTCTTGACTTCTTCTCTAGGCAAATGATACTATCAGACTGTCCGACATTTTAACATTATGATCGCTCATTTTTCAATACACTCAAATATTTCAATGAGGAGATGTTCGATGTGAAAGTGGAGACGATGCTGCTGAGCCAGGAAGAGATCAAATCGCTCGTAACGATGAAGGATATCGTGGAATGCGTGGATAAAACATTCCAGGGTATGGGGAACGGAACCGTCGTCAATCCGACGAAAGTCAATCTTGACCTTGGAGAGACTGCTTCTTTCCCCCCGTACAGCGGTTTCATGAACGCCATGCCCGCCTATGTCGGCTGGAACGACACCGCGGGTATCAAATGGGCCGGCGGTTTTCTCGGAGAACGCAAAACGCAAGGGTTTCCGTACATCACGTCGCTTATTCTTCTTATAGATCCCCGGTTGGGGCATTTCCGCGCGGTCATGGACGGCGCCTTCATTACGAACTACCGCACGGGAGCGCAGACGGCCGTCGCTCTCAAGTACTTGCTGGGCGAGGGTAAGAGCATTCGCATAGGTCTGTACGGGGCAGGTATGCAGGGGCGGACGCAGACCATGGCGATATCGGAGCTTTTTGATATTCAAGAAGTCGTAGTGTACGACGTTAGCCGAGCGGCGGCCGAATTGTACGCGCAGGAGATGAAACCCTTCGTCAAAGGGAACATCGTGATCGCGTCTACGCCGAAAGAAGCTTCCGAGGCGGATATTGCGATCTGCGTCACCCAGTCGAAAGATGAGTTTTTCCAGTACGACTGGTTCAAGCCGGGAATGATTCTCTTCCCCATGGGTTCCTACCAGGAGTGCTCCGACGAATGTATCGAAAAGGCGGACAAGATCATCGTCGACCATCCGGGGCAGGCCCTGCATCGCGGCGCTCTGGCAAAACACGGGGCTGACGGCCGTCTTACGGAGAGCAGTCTCTATGCGACGATCGGCGAACTTGCGGCCGGGAAAAAAAACGGGAATGATGAAACCCGATGAACGCGTAATCTGCATTCCAATAGGTACGGGAGCGATGGATGTCTCGGTGGCCGGGTTGGCGTGGGAGAGAGCCCGTGAAAAGGGGATCGGTGGAACCTTCCCGTTCGTCGAATACTAAAAATACATGGAGGGATCTGCGAAAACGTCGCACTGAGCGGCACCGTAGGTCCCTCTTCTACAAGGAGAGAGGGTCATGGGAGAAAACGCACGTCTTGTCAGTCTTTTCGATGTGCTCGGTCCGGTGATGACAGGACCGTCGAGTTCGCATACCGCAGGTGTTCTTCGGATCGGCAGAATGGGGCGTTCTCTTCTCGGAGGAGATCCCGAAAAAATAGGACTCCATTTCTACGGAAACGCGCTGGCCAAAACGTACAAGGGGCATCTGAGCGATTCGGCCATAGTTGCGGGACTGCTCGGCCACAAAGAGAATTCCCCCGGCATCCGGGATGCTCTGGAAGAGGCCTCGCGGAAGGGGATTCCCGTCTCCTATGCCGTCGACTACGACTCGACGAGAGATCCCAATACCGTCGATATGCGGTTGTGGAAGAACGGAAAGAACCTGAACGTGGTCGGGATCACCGTCGGCGGGGGAGAAATCCTGATGACGGAGCTCGGCGGATTTTCTCTCACGCTCCGGGGAAACGAGGACGGCGTACTTTTTATCGTCGGCGAGTCCTTCGATTCCGAAAGACTCTCTTCCCTTCCGGAACCTCCCTCCGAGATTCTGAAGAGCGAACAGGAAAACAGAAGGCTGTTCACCTGCCTGTTCGACAGAACCCCTTCCGGAGCGGTTGTGGAATTCCTCCGTCGAGAGCCGGGTGTTCACGAAATATTTGTTCTCTCTCCCGTACTTGATTATAAACTGCGGGACGCGGAGGCGCTCTTTTCATCGGTGCAGGCTATGCTGGAATACGCGGAGAAAAACTCCTGTTCCATTTCGGAAGCCGCCGTCGCGTACGAATGTTGCAGGAGCGGTCTTTCCGAAACGGGAGTGCGTTCACGCATTATGGAAATATGGAAAACGATGAAAGATTCCGTGGAGAATGGGCTTCGGGGAGAGGGTAGAATGGTGGCCGGACTGGTACCCGGCAACTGCGGGGCGAGGATGTTCGCGGCGGTTGAAACAGAACGGACCGTAGGGGGGCCTGTACTTGGGAAATCGGTCGCCCGGGCGCTTGCGGCCATGGAAACGAACGCATGCGCAGGATGCGTCGCAGCCGCTCCCACTGCGGGATCGTGCGGGGTCGTTCCCGGCGTGCTGATGACGGTTGCGGAAGAACAAGGAGCATCCGACGAGCATGCGGCTGACGCGCTGCTTGTTGCCGCCATGATTGGTGTTCTTGTCGCCATGCGCGCCTCGCTCTCCGGATCGATAGGCGGATGCCAGGCCGAGATAGGCGTCGCGTCGGCGATGGCGGCTTCGGCGCTTACGCATCTTTCGGGGGGTTCTTCACTGCAAGCGGCGCAGGCGATGGCGATTGCGTTGAAAAGTATCCTCGGTTTGATCTGCGATCCGGTGGCCGGGCCTGTGGAAATTCCATGTATCAAACGTAATGGAATAGGTGTCGCGAACGCGCTTGCCGCGGCCGATATGGCGCTCTCCGGTATTGAAAGCGCCATTCCTCCGGATGAAGTAATCGGCGCTCTTGTCAATACGCAGAACTTGCTTCCTTCCGAACTTCGGGGAACGATGAAAGGAGGGTTGGGGTCGACTCCAACCGCGCTGCGGCTTAAAGAAGAATGGGACGGCAAAATTTTCGCGATGCGTTCTCAAAACACTATTGTATAAGCTGATTCGGACAAAGGAGAAAATACTATGAAAAAATTGCTTGAGATTCTTGAAAAAGAAGTTCGGCCCGCGCTTGGATGTACCGGTCCGGTGTCGATAGCGTTCGCCGCCGCCGCTGCTCGCGAGGCGGCGGGAGGAACTCCTCGCAAGGCGATCGTCCGTATGGACAAAGACACCTATAAAAACAGCCTCCGCGTCGGTATTCCGGGAACGGACCGCATGGGAATCGATATTTCGGTCGCGTTGGGCGCGGTAGCCGGAAACGCCAAAGCGGGGCTGGAAGTTTTGAACGCGGTGACTCCCGAAGATGAAAAGCGTTCTATCGACTTTTTGAAAGACGTCGAAGTCGATATCTTTTGGGAGTATACCGGAGTGGGGCTTCGCATCGAAGCCGTTGTAGAGACCGACAAAGGCGTGGGGAAAGCCGTTGTAGCGAAGACGCATACGAACGTCGTTTACCTGGAAGCCAACGGAAAGGTTCTGCTCGATGAACGATCCACTCTTGAGGGAACATCGTTCGATTACTCGAAAGATCTGATTTTGAAGTACTCATTCGAGGAACTGTATCGTTTCGCACAGACTGTTCCGATAGAAGATATTCGTTTTCTTGAAGATGGAATCGCGATGAATCGGAAGCTGGCGGAGGAAGGATTGGCGGACGGCGTCGGCGCAGGTTTCGGATCGGCATACCGGGAACTGTTCAAAGAAAGCGTTATTTTTAAAATTAAATCGTATACTGCTGCTGCTTCCGACGCCCGTATGGGCGGGCTGGGATTTCCGGCAATGAGCTGCGCTACGAGCGGCAATGTGGGAATCACCGGCATGCTGCCTCTTGTGGTGCTGGCGGAAGAGATCGGCGCGGAAAAAGAGCAACTGCTCCGGGCTATTGCATTAAGCTATCTGTTGACGATTCTTATGAAGAGCCATATTGGCCGTCTTTCGGCGATCTGCGCCTGTGCCCTTGCCGCCGGGATAGGCGTAGCGGCCGGCGCTTCGTTGCTTCTGGGGGGAGATGTTGCGTGCGCCGACCGGGCGGTGCAGAACATAGCAGGCAGTCTTACCGGGATAGTCTGCGACGGCGCGAAGTACGGCTGCGCACTCAAGCTTTCCGCGGCCGCGGGAATGGCTGTGGAAGCGGCGATGCTTGCCTCTTCAGGGTATGTCGTTCCCGCAGGAGACGGGATTGTCGGGTCGGGCGCCAATGAATCCATGGCGGCGATCGGCCGCCTGGCAAAGGAAGGAATGACGGAAGCCGCAACGGTTATGGCGAGAATAATGATTGCACGGGAAAAGGAGAAAGGGTCCGACATTGCGTAAATCAAGTAGCCGACTGATGGCAATCGGACGATACTCAGGGGTGAAAGGGTGATCCAAAATGGAAACGCGGCAATTCGCATTGCGAAAATTGCTCCGTCCTCTCGACATAGCGCTTGATGGACTCATCGTTCTCAGCATTATTTCGATAACGGCGCTTGTCTTCGGGCAGGTCCTTCTGCGGTACGTGTTTCGGGCGCCGCTCATGGGAATCGAAGAGCTCACATATTTCCCGACCACATGGCTCTACCTGTTCGCGGCGGTAAAAGCCTCTTCGGAGCAGAGTCACCTTATAGCGAGGGTGCTTGAGATTTTCTTCTCCAGAAAAAAATACGTCTATTTTCTTCGATGCGCCGCAGCTGTTGTAGGGTCGGGCATTTTAATGTGGCTCACCTATTGGGGATATGATTTCCTGAAATACTCTCTGCGCATTGAAAAGCTGAGCGACACCCTCTTCATCCCCTGGATCTATTCGGAAGCCTCCGTTTTTATTTGCATGCTGCTGATGTTTGTGTACACGGCTGTCGAATGTATTGAATATGGACATCTTTTCCTGATTACTCCGCGGGAGAGTCTTTTCAGCTCTGAAGAGGAGGTAGCGTAAGATGGTGACAACATCGATCATCTCTCTCGCAATACTTATGGGACTCTTGTCGCTGGGTATCCCTATAGCGTTCTGTTTCAGCGGTTCGCTCATGTACATGAGCATCGTCGGCGAAGTGACCATGAAAGGGATGATGCTCTGGGGGCTTCAGCAGATTCTCAGCCCCGCGTTGCTCTGTATTCCGCTCTTCATCTATGCCGGGGCTCTGATGAGCGAGAGCGGCATCACGAAGTACCTTCTTGAATTCGTCGATGTTTTCGTCGGCAGAATCCGCGGCGGAATCGGCGTTGTGGCCACAATTACCTGCGCGTTGATCGGGGCGATTTCGGGAAGCGCTTTCACCGGTGTCGCCGCCACAGGGAATATGCTCATACCCGAGATGGAGAAGCGAGGGTATCCGCGTCCGTTCGCGACTGCTCTCGTGACGTGCTCCTCGGTACTCGGCGTACTCATCCCTCCGAGCACACCGATGATCATCTTCGGTTGGGTTACCGGAACGAGCGTTCTTGCCTGCTTCCTTTCGACGATCGGCCCCGGGTTGCTTACAGTAGCCATCTTCTGCGGAATCAACCTTTGGTTCGCGCGAAAGTTTCCGCTTGTTATTCCGGCGCCCATCAGCAAGCAGGAAAAACGCCGCGAAATAGTGCGCAAAGGGTGGAAGGCGCTTCCCGCGCTCTTCATGCCGGTGCTTATTCTGGGTGGTATTTACGGCGGCGTTATGACGCCGACCGAGGCCGCCGCGGCGGCAGTGGTGTATTCCATTCCTATAGGATTTCTGATCTACAAAGGACTTGGCGTCTCCAGCTTTTTATCCGTCTCGAAAAGTTCGGCCATATCCACCGGCGCGATTATGATCATGATCATGTGCAGCATGATGCTCAGCCAAACCTACGTAGTGCTTCAGATTCCGCAGCTTATCGTTAAAGCTGTGTTCAATCTCACCACGAATAAAGCGATGATCCTCATTCTTATCAATTTGCTTCTTCTGTTCATTGGAATGATCGTAAACGATGTGACAGGAATTATTCTTGTTGCGCCCTTGCTGATGCCGCTTGCACAAGCCATAGGACTGCATCCCATTCAGTACGCTGCTATTTTCTGCGTGAACCTTGCCATAGGCAGCCTGACTCCCCCGTACGCCAGTCTCCTCTACCTCGGGATACGCATCGGAAAAGTGGAGTTCGTCGATATTCTGCCGCCTCTCGGTATTTTTCTTCTCGGCTACGTGCCGGTGATGCTGCTGACCACGTACTGGCCTCCTCTTTCTCTAACGCTTCCTCGTTTGATGGGATACATGTAGATCGTGAATCAGCAAGGAAAGGAGGGGGTTGGAGAGAAAAAACGGCGTTGTTTCGGAGGCGGTGAACATGACCGTAAGAGAGAATCTTTCTCATAGTGCTATTCTTAAGGAGGAGTATTTTATGAAGAACAAAAAGATGATTCTGTGCATACTGGTCGTTGCTCTGAGCGCTCTTTTCCTTGCAGGAAGCGCATTTGCCAAAGATGAGTCGTACACGTGGAAAGTCGCGCATATCCGCCCCGCCGGATCGGTAATCGATAAGGAAATCACCTGGTTTGCCGACGAAATGCGAAAGGCGACCGACGGAAGAATCAATATCCAGATATATGGAGCCAACCAGCTTGGCGACTACACGGTTGTCCAGGAGAGAATAGGTATTGGCGCCGTCGAAATGGGCATCATGTCGGCCGCCAGCAATGTGGACAAGAAATTACTCGCCTATACGCTCCAATACGTCGTTCCCAACTATGAACTGGCAAAGAAAAACTATGCCTCCGGTACCCCTTTCGCCGACTATGTCGCCAAACTGTATGAAAAGCAGGATATCAAGGTTCTTGCCTACTGGCCCGTGTACTTCGGAGGGATAGGACTCCTTAAGGACCCGGGGAACGCCGAGGATCCGACTGCCCAGAAGAACCTGAAAGTCAGGGTCCCGACCATGAAGACGTGGGAGACCCTCGCGAATACCTTCGGGTACCAGGCAACACCGCTTCCCTTCTCCGAGTTCTTCACAGCTGCCCAGACCGGAATCGTCAACGGTATCTTCGGCGGCGGCGCCGAGAACTATCACGTCTCCTTCCAGGACCTGATCAAGTGCTATGTCGCAGCGAACACGCATTTCGAGTGCTGGCCTTTCACGATCAACCTCGAACTGTACGAATCCCTTTCCGACGCCGACCGGGAGCTGCTCAACGCAAAGGCGAAGGAACTCGAAGAACGGCGCTGGGCAACAGTCGAGTCCGATCAGGACAAGTACGTCGATCTCATGGAAAAAGCCGGGACAAAGGTATACAGGCTGAACGACGAACAGCTGAAAGAGTTCGCCAGAATCGGCAGAGAAGCTTCCTGGAATGAGTTCAAAAAGGTTATCGGAGAGAAAGCATTCAACGAGATCGTTGCCACGTTCGTTCTCGAATAGCGCAATGGCTCTGTAAAAAGAAGGGCGGGAAAACCGCCCTTCTTTTTCTTTAAAACATCTCAAAAAAGTGAAAGAAGGGTATTCCATGAGGAAAATTACTGTAATGAGCGCGGGAAACGGAGGACAGGCTCTGGCGGGCGACTTGGCGCTGCGCGGGCACGAAGTCGTTCTTTTCGAACATCCTTCTTTCAAGACGACGATCGACGCGATTCAGGCTGCGGGAAACGTCATTCATCTTGAAAACAAGGTCTCAGGAACAGGGTATCTCCGAAAAAGCACTACCGACCCCGCCGAAGCGCTCGAAGATGCGGAAATTATCTACTTCACGGCGCCGTCGTTCGCGCAGGATTCATTTTTCGAACTCTCGCTTCCTTTCTTCAAAGACGGGCAGGTACTCATTCTTTCCCCCGGAAACTACGGAACATTCGCCCTCCGAAACGCCTTTAAAAAGGCGGGAAAACACGTCATTGTGGGAGAGACGGACAATCTTCCGTATGCGTGTACGGCCACGGAGCCGGGACGAGTCAATATTCGCGGGGTCAAAAACCCGGTGACGCTTGCGGTGCTTCCCTCCAGCGAATATGACGGAGCGGACAGGGTAATGCGGGACGCGTTCTGCACCGGGTATAAAAAAGGAGAGAGCGTGCTCCAGACAAGCATGTCGAACACGAACATGATCGTTCACTGCATCCCCATGATTATGAACGCTGCGAGAATAGAGGACACGAAGGGTAATTTCCGTTTCTATTTCGATGGAATGACGCCGGCTGTCTGCGACGCCATGGAGGCGGTTGACAAGGAGCGGCTGGCCGTAAGCAGAGCCTTCGGACTGGAGCTTATGAGCACGACGGAAACGATCCGAACTCAATACCGTGTACAGGGCGACGATCTCTACTCTGTGATTCAGTCGAATCCAGCCTTTGGCGGCGACAAGCCCGACGCCCCCAAAATACTCAATCATAGATTCATCACGGAGGACGCTCCTTTCTCCATGCTTCCGATCATCGAGCTTGGAAAACTCGCCGGAGTTGAAACGCCCGTGATGAAAGCCGTCGTCGAACTGTGCGGTCTTTTGACCGGGGAGAATTATTTCCAAACAGGGATGACCCTGTCGAAAATGGAATTTGAAGGAAAAACCGTCTCCGAAATTCAACAGATACTTCGCGGCTAGAAAAGGAGAAGGAAGGTGACAAGAGAATGAAGAAGGCTGTACGTATCGAACCGGATGATAATGTCGCGGTTGTGGTTCAGGATGTCGCACAAGGAGAAAATGTAGACTGTTCCGGGCTTGTGGTAAAGTCCGCAAACGCAATAGCAAAAGGTCATAAAATTGCTCTTTCCTCTATTCCCAAGGGAGGCGATATTGTGAAATATGCAGTCGTCATAGGGAAGGCATCGCACGATATCGCGCCGGGAGAACATGCGCATTCCCACAACGTCGAAGACATCACCGACAGGCTCTGCAACCAGTATGCGCAGCAGTTCAGGGCGACGAAAGGATAAACGTCATGAAAGAGATAAAAGCATTCAAACGAGCCGACGGCAGGGTGGGTATACGGAACTCGGTTCTCGTGATATCCATGGTTTCCTGCTCCAACATCGTAACGGAGCAGATAGCCCGCTCAACCGGCGTTGTCTCTATCGTCCATGAGCAGGGGTGCACCGAGTTTGAACATGACCACGAGAGAACCAGACTTGCGCTGATCGCGGCGGGACGAAATCCCAACGTGGGCGCCGTGTTGCTCGTAGGTTTGGGCTGCGAGCAAACGAATATCGGAGAAATCCGCGCGGCGATAGAGTCGTCGGGAAAGCCCGTGGAAGCAATACTGATTCAAGATGAAGGCGGTTCGCCCGAAGCGGTGGCAAAAGGTATATCCATCGTGGAAAAACTTAAAAAAGAGATTGCGGGTATCGAAAGAACGTCCTGCCCCGTTTCCGGGCTTGTCGTCGGCGTACAATGCGGCGGCTCCGACTGGACCACCGCCCTGTCGGGGAACAGCTCGATCGGTGTGATGACCGATCTCGTAATCCGCGACGGAGGAAGCGTTCTTATGTCGGAGGTGGCGGGTTTTCCTGGTAGTGAACACATAGTCGCCTCCCGCGCAGTCAATCGGGAAGTCGGACTGCAGGTTCTCGACATGATCTCCGAACTTCGCTCCGAATATATCGAAACATACGGTCAGAAAATAGAGGAGGTCAACCCCACTCCCGGCAACAAGGCGGGCGGGATCACCACCCTTGTCGAAAAATCGATGGGCAACATCAAAAAAATGGGGACCTCTCCTGTGCAGGGAGTGGTCAAACTGGGTGAACAGATCTCCAACCCGGGATTATGGGTTGTCGACAATCGCGCACAGGGGCCCGACTCATTCAACTTGACCGGACTTGCAATGGAAGGAGCGGTGATCACCGTATTCAGTTCCGGAAGAGGATCGCCTGTAGGGAATGCCGTAATGCCCACGTTAAAACTAACCGGGAATCCAGAGACCTTTAAGCAACTGGCCAGCATTATGGACTTCAATTCAGGGAGCATCATCGAAGGAAAACCGATTGAAAAAGTCGGAGAAGAACTCTATGAACTTCTGTTGGAGATAGCAAGCGGGAAGAAAACAAAATCGGAAATCAACGGAAATTTCGAGTACACGATTCCAAGAGAATCGGCCAGAAAAATGAGCACAGCAGCCTGTCGAAGAGGATAACGTCGAATTCGCCTGATCTGGGACCTCTTCTTCTTTACGAGGATTACGCAAGTTCAAATGGAGTACGTTTTTTTTTGCTCGAAAGGCATTGACAAATTCTGCGGGCGTGGTATTATACCCCTCGCGTCTTTGAAACGGCGCGCTCTTCAAGCCGTCCGAGCGGCGGCGCGGAGAGCGGGGGCGGGGGCGGAAGCGGAAGCGGAAGCGGAAGTACCCGAAGAGAACCTTGACAGATTTATAAGAGCGAGAAGAAGAGGTAAAGAGGCGTTCCGAGTTGATATTCGAGAGTTTGATCCTGGCTCAGGACGAACGCTGGCGGCGTGCTTAACACATGCAAGTTGAACGGGCGATATTGGAAGCTTGCTGAAGATATCGTTAGTAGCGGACGGGTGAGTAATGCATGAGGACCTGCCTTCCGGAGGGGGACAACAGTTGGAAACGGCTGCTAATACCCCGTATGCCGAGAGGTGAAAGGGATGGAGACATCCCGCCGGGAGAGGGACTCATGTCCTATCAGCTAGTTGGTGAGGTAACGGCTCACCAAGGCGACGACGGGTAGCCGGCCTGAGAGGGCGAACGGCCACACTGGAACTGAGAGACGGTCCAGACTCCTACGGGAGGCAGCAGTGGGGAATATTGGGCAATGGGGGAAACCCTGACCCAGCGACGCCGCGTGAGGGAAGAAGGCCTTCGGGTCGTAAACCTCTTTTGTACGGGAAGAAGCAGATGACGGTACCGTACGAAGAAGTCCCGGCTAACTACGTGCCAGCAGCCGCGGTAATACGTAGGGGACGAGCGTTGTCCGGAATTACTGGGCGTAAAGGGCGCGCAGGCTGCGCGTCGAGTCGGCTGTTAAAGATCCGGGCTTAACCCGGTGAAGCGGTCGAGACCGACGAGCTGGAGTGCTGCAGAGGCAAGTGGAATTCCCGGTGTAGCGGTGAAATGCGTAGATATCGGGAAGAACACCGGTGGCGAAGGCGACTTGCTGGGCAGCAACTGACGCTGAGGCGCGAAAGCCAGGGGAGCGAACGGGATTAGATACCCCGGTAGTCCTGGCCGTAAACGATGAATGCTAGGTGTGCGTGTAGAGATACATACGTGCCGGAGTTAACGCGATAAGCATTCCGCCTGGGGAGTACGGTCGCAAGATTGAAACTCAAAGGAATTGACGGGGGCCCGCACAAGCGGTGGAGCACGTGGTTTAATTCGATGCAAACCGAAGAACCTTACCTGGGTTTGACATGTACGTGGTACGGATATGAAAGTTGAAGGACCCCGCCTTCGGGTGGGGAGCGTACACAGGTGCTGCATGGCTGTCGTCAGCTCGTGTCGTGAGATGTTGGGTTAAGTCCCGCAACGAGCGCAACCCCTGCATTCAGTTGCCATCGGGTGAAGCCGGGCACTCTGGAAGGACTGCCATCGACAAGATGGAGGAAGGTGGGGATGACGTCAAGTCATCATGGCCCTTATGTCCAGGGCGACACACGTGCTACAATGGCCGGCACAACGGGAAGCGAGTTCGCGAGGACGAGCGGATCCCTTAAAGCCGGTCGCAGTTCGGATTGAAGTCTGCAACTCGACTTCATGAAGCTGGAATCGCTAGTAATCGTGGATCAGCCAAGCCGCGGTGAATACGTTCCCGGGCCTTGTACACACCGCCCGTCACACCACCCGAGTCGGGTGCACCCGAAGCCGGCGGCCTAACCAGCAATGGAAGGAGCCGTCGAAGGTGTGTCCGGTAAGGGGGGTGAAGTCGTAACAAGGTAGCCGTACCGGAAGGTGCGGCTGGATCACCTCCTTTCTAAGGAGATCTGTGCAACAACAGGCAGACCTCGGACCATGATGGAACGCACCCTCTTCTTCATCGCTCTTATAAGTTATCCCGACGGACCTTGACAGCAGAATAGAGGAAAGAGTAACCGAAAAAGAATGAGGAAAAGGTATAAAGGGCACACGGTGGATGCCTTGGCGCCTGCAGCCGAAGAAGGACGTGGCAAGCTACGAAAAGCTCCGGGGAGACGCAAGCGGTCTTTGATCCGGAGATCTCCGAATGGGGCAACCCGACTGGAGCAGTCCAGTCACCCTCGTAAGAGGGGGGAACCGGGTGAAGTGAAACATCTCAGTAACCCGAGGAAAAGAAATCGAAGAGATTCCCCGAGTAGTGGTGAGCGAAACGGGAAGAGCCCAAACCAGGTCAGTGTCAAGACTGCGGTCGTTGCTGACGTGGGGTTGAGGGTACATAGAGGAGAGGTCCGCAGACCTCTCGGGGAGTGAGAAACCGACCCGCTAGTCGAAGTGTATTGGGAAAGCATGCCGCAGAGGGTGAAAGCCCCGTAGGCGAAAGCGGGAAGACTCCCTGTTTATGGAACCCGAGTAGGCCGGAGCACGTGAAATTCCGGTTGAAACAGGGCCGACCATGGTCCAAGGCTAAATACTGCAGGCGACCGATAGAGAAACAGTACCGAGAGGGAAAGGTGAAAAGCACCCCTGGCGGGGAGTGAAAAGACCTGAACCCGTGTGCCTACAAGCAATCGGAGCCGGAAGCGTTCGCGAGGACGTGGAAGGTGACGGTGTGCCTTTTGTAAAATGAGCCGGCGAGTCATCGTTGGTAGCGAGGTTAAGGTCCGTATAAGGACTGGAGCCGCAGGGAAACCGAGTCTGAAGAGGGCG
Organism: Aminobacteriaceae bacterium; assembly: GCA_963668335.2. Taxonomy (GTDB): domain Bacteria; phylum Synergistota; class Synergistia; order Synergistales; family Aminobacteriaceae; genus JAAYLU01. Next base: position 145,170 of record CAXXRY010000046.1, read on the forward strand.
AGTAGTTTCCAGTGATGAACCCGAAGCCGCACGATCTATCCATGAGCAGGTTGAAGCCCCGGTGAAACGGGGTGGAGGACCGAACCGGTGCCTGTTGAAAAAGTCTCGGATGACTTGTGGATAGGAGTGAAAAGCTAATCGAGTGCGGTAATAGCTGGTTCTCCCCGATATGCATTTAGGTGCAGCCTCATAGAATGACAGCCGGGGGTAGAGCTCTGGATGGACGCGGGGGACTGGGGTCCTGCCAAATTCAACCAAACTGCGAATACCGGTCTGTTGAATCATGGGAGTGAGACTGCGGGAGAGAAGTTTCGTAGTCGTGAGGGAAAGAGCCCAGACCGTCGGCTAAGGCCCCCAAGGATATGCTCAGTGTGGCAAGGATGTGGAAATGCCCAAACAGCCAGGAGGTTGGCTTAGAAGCAGCCACCCTTTAAAGAGTGCGTAACAGCTCACTGGTCGAGGATTTCCGCGCCGAAAATACAGGGGGCTAAGCATATCGCCGAAGCCGCGGGATGGACGATCAAGTCGTTCATCGGTAGGGGAGCGTTCCCTGCGGGGAGAAGTCGAACCGTAAGGTTCGGTGGACTGCAGGGAAGTGAGAATGTCGGCATGAGTAGCGCAAAGTGTGTGAGAAACACACTCACCGTAAGCCCAAGGATTCCTGGGGAAGGCTAATCCACCCAGGGTAAGGCGGGACCTAAGGCGAGGCCGAAAGGCGTAGTCGATGGACAGCAGGTTGAGATTCCTGCCCCGCGGAGCGACCGATTGGACCGAAGGGGTGACGCAGGAAGCTAGGCGGATCCGGGTGATGGAAGTCCCGGACCAAGGGGGTAGGCGTGCGCGGCAGGGAAAACCGCCGCGATGAGCCGAGACCCGATGGGGAGTCTTCGTAATGAAGGCGAAGCCGTTGACGCTCGACTGTCAAGAAAAGCCTCTAGGGAGGGAGCATCGCGCCCGTACCCGAAACCGACACAGGTGGGCTGGCCGAGCAGGCTAAGGTGAGCGGGATAACTCTCGTTAAGGAACTCTGCAAGTTGACCCCGTAACTTCGGGAGAAGGGGTGCCGCACGCGTGACGTCAATGCTGACGAAAGCGCGGAGCGGTCGCAGAAACCAGGCTCAGGCGACTGTTTACTAAAAACACAGGTCTCTGCATAAGGCGCAAGCCGAAGTATAGGGACTGACACCTGCCCGGTGCCGGAAGGTTAAATGGAGAGGTTAGTGCGGCGACGTGCGAAGCTTTGAGATGAAGCCCCGGTAAACGGCGGCCGTAACTATAACGGTCCTAAGGTAGCGAAATTCCTTGTCGGGTAAGTTCCGACCTGCACGAATGGTGTAACGATCTGAGCGCTGTCTCGACGGGAGACCCGGTGAAATTGTGGTCCTGGTAAAGACACCAGGTACCTGTGGTGGGACGGAAAGACCCCATGGAGCTTTACTGTAGCCTGGTACTGGATTTTGTCATGTCATGCACAGGATAGGTGGGAGACTTTGAAGCGTGTACTTTGGTATACGTGGAGTCGCTGTTGGGATACCACCCTTGGGATGACGGAATTCTAACCCCCGGCGTCTGAATCGACGGGGGGGACACTGCCAGGTGGGCAGTTTGACTGGGGCGGTCGCCTCCCAAAGAGTAACGGAGGCGCGCGAAGGTCACCTCGGGGCGAATGGAAACCGCCCTAAGAGAGCGCAAGCGTATAAGGTGGCCTGACTGAGAGACCGACGGGTCGATCAGGGACGAAAGTCGGTGCTAGTGATCCGGCGGTGCGGAATGGAACGGCCGTCGCTCAACGGATAAAAGCTACCCTGGGGATAACAGGCTGATCTTGCCCGAGAGTTCCCATCGACGGCAAGGTTTGGCACCTCGATGTCGGCTCGTCGCATCCTGGGGCTGAAGCAGGTCCCAAGGGTTGGTCTGTTCGCCCATTAAAGCGGTACGTGAGCTGGGTTTAGAACGTCGTGAGACAGTTCGGTCCCTATCCACCACGGGCGTAGGGTATTTGAGAAGATCTGCTTCTAGTACGAGAGGACCGAAGTGGACGAACCGCTGGTGTACCGGTTGTGACGCCAGTTGCATAAGCCGGGTAGCTATGTTCGGACCGGATAACCGCTGAAGGCATCTAAGCGGGAAGCCGACTTCAAGATGAGATACCCCGTTTCGTAAAGGAAGTAAGGCGTCCCGGAGACTACGGGATAGATAGGCCGGAGGTGTAAGCCCTGCGAGGGGTTGAGCTGACCGGTACTAATACGCCGAGGCCTTTTCCTCTCTTTTTCGGAGATTCTTTCTGATATGAAGCTGAAAAATCCGTCGGGTGCATAGATTGGATTTTCGGTGGTCAAAGCGGAGGTGTCATACCCGGTTCCATGCCGAACCCGGCAGTCAAGCCCTCCAGCGCCGATGGTACTGCGGAGGCTATCCGTGGGAGAGCAGGTCGCCGCCGGAAATCCTTTTGAAAGAACACAGGAAGCCGTCCAGGGGAGAAATCCTCGGACGGCTTCGTTGTGTTGTGCCTTTAATCCGTATGCTATTGGAAGCGCGGAATACGAACACTCGGAGACTGCAGCTCGATCAGATTGCCGTCGCGTTCTCCTCGAACGAGAAGCCCTCTTCGAAAAGCTTTTGGCAGATATCGACGATGTCTCTGTCGAAGAGTATCCCCTTCCCCTCTTCAACGTGCCGGAGCGCGGCTTCGATCCCCAAGGATGGCCGGTATGGCCGATGTGAGCCCATCGCTTCCACCGTGTCGGCCAAGGAGACGATCTTCGCTTCGAGAAGGATTTCGTCGCCTTTCAGCCCCTGAGGATACCCCGATCCGTCCAGGCGCTCGTGGTGCTGGTGGACGATCTCGGCGATCCTCCACGGGAAATCGACTTTCCTGAGAATGTTGTACCCTTCCTCGGCATGGGCCTTGACGAGAGAGAACTCGATGTCGAGCAGCCTTCCAGGTTTGCTTAGAATTTCGGACGGAACGCTGATCTTCCCGACGTCGTGGATCGCGGCGGCTAAATAGACGCCCTCGCAGGTCTCTTCATCCAATCCCATGCGCCGGGCGATCGCAAGAGAAAGCAGCGCCGTCCTCTTCTGGTGTCCCGCCGTATACGGATCACGGCCCTCGACGACAAGCGCAAGCACCTCCACGGTCTGGGAAAACGCGGCGTGCAGATGCTTCATACTTGTCAACAGCTGGTTTTCTTTTTCTTTCAGCGCCGTCAGATTGCGGAAGAACAGATAGACGCCTCTTTCTCTCCTCGGTTTGCCGCCGACGGGAAGCAGAAGGAGAGAGAGGAAGAGCATGCCGGTTCGCGCTTCGATCGTCCCTTCTCCTACTACGGGTTCCCCGGAGTTCGCGCTTTCAAGAAGGCGTTCGATATTCAAGGAGTTCTCCCGCCTTCCCGGAAAGAGAATTTCGCGCAGGGGTCTGCCGATCACCTGTTCCTTCGAGAACCCCGTCGTTCGATAGAAGGCTCTATTGGCTTCGTCGATGTGGATGCCGTCCCAACTGGCAAGAATGGCCTCCGGAGAGTTTTCGAAAAGCGCGAGCGCTCGCCTGCGTTCGTTTTCATGGGCCTGTTTCGCCGCCATCAGCTCCGTCACGTCCAATCCGACCGCCTGCACCTCCTTCAGCGCCCCTTCGGCGTCGAAAATCCCGGTATCGTGCCACACATGGTAACGCTCCGAACCGTCCGGCATGACGAATTGTTTTTCGATCATAAATTTCGGCGACTCGGGGGTGAGTCTCGACAGATGCTCGAAGTTCTTGGGAAAGAGCGTCGTAAGATTCTTCCCGATGAAATGCTCGGGCTCCCCGCCGAAATACCTGGCGTAGGCATGGTTGCAGAAGGTGATCGTGCGGTCGGGCGCGAAACGAACGATGAGTTCCGACTGCTTTTCCACGATGTCACGATACATGTTTTTCGCAGCCTGAAGCTCCTCTTCGGCTTCGAGCAACGCCAAGGTTTTCCCGATCACTCTGGAGATGCTCGCGAGCGTTGGAAAGTCCGATTCCTTCGAAAAAGCCCCCTTCGGTATGTTTTCAAACGAGAGCGCTCCCCGCAGGCGTCCCTCCGCCACCACCGGAAACCCCGCCAGAGAGGAAAGATTCAAGGTTTCAAGCTGTTTCCAGAGCTCGCCGGATCTTCGAGCAAGCGTTTCCGGATCGGGATAATAAAAGGTCTCGTTGTTTCGTACAACGTCGACCCACCAGGAACCAGGTGCAACCCTCATGTTTTGCATACGGTCCTTCAGAGAAGGAACTCCGGGAGCGAGCCATTCATGTGTTTTGCTGACTGTATCGGCGGAGAACTGGAAAAGGTTCGCCCTGTCCGCGCAGCTTTCCTTTCCGAGCAGTTCGAGGGCCTTTTCGGTGATCGCGTCGAATTCGCTTCGGGTCTTGCAGAAGGTGTAGTCGGAGATGATCTGCGCGGCGAGCTTCTCTCTTCCCGCCCCCTTTGCGAGCAGCTTGTTCTCTCGCACCCGTTCCGAATCGTCCCGTCCGAAGGCATGCACCTCGAACAGCTCGCCCTCCGGGGTGAAAAAACCTTGGATATTCCAGTGGACGATATATGCTTCCCCGTTGGAAAGAGGAAAAGAAAGCCGGTGTGAACCGGAAGAAGCCTCGGGGGAGAGAGAAGCGATTTTTTCCATGACCGAGGGGATCTCCTCCGGTGGGATTTTTCCTGTGAACGGGCGGCCGAGAAGCGCGTTTCGGTCCGCTTCGAGCGCGCGGCAGAGCGCCTCGTTGACAAAGGTCAGCGTGGTATCGGGAAGAAATGTGCAAATAAAGTCCGGGCTTGATTCGACGATTTTTTTGTACGTATCGACTGGCAATGGATTGCCTCCTTATTCAAAATACATTCCCTCCGACGAGCCGCAACGGGAAACAGAATCCCCTCGGACGCCGGAAGAGCGCGTCGTTTTCACCGGCGCGCTTTCACGCAAAAAACGAGCAGCACAGCGTCTTTCATGAAAACACCGCGCACCCCTCGGCGGACAAGCGCCTCTTTCGCTCCTCGACGGCGTTGCGCGAAACGATCCAGTCGCGGCCAAGCTTCCAGCCTGGAAGCTTCCTCCGTCTGATTAAAAAGCGCACTCTCTGCTGCGTCACTCCTAGGAGTTCGGCCGCTTCCGGGACGGTGAGCACGCTCTTTTCTATGTCCGACTCCGCTGTTTCGCGTATTCTCTCCATGCCCCTTCCCTTTGTAATCGACTTGCCGGCCGCGCATGACATGCGATTCCGGACCGATTAGTATCCACGCTCTCCCTTTGACTCTGTAAAAAGCTTTTTAACATATTTTTTTAGTTGAGTTTATTTCTTTAGCAAAATAAATGAAAAAGCAAGAATACCTTTCGTATTGAGAAGTATATTCGGAGAGATGCGATAGCAAAACCGCCATTCTACGTACTCGACAGACATGAACCCTGAGCGGGTGACCTGTGCAGGGAGGTAGCTCAATGGGGGAGGAATACGTCGATCAGGGATGATTGCAAACCGACGCTCCGTTTGCTGCGGACGCAAAAAACCCGGCCCTTATGAGGACCGGGTTTTTTTAATATCTTGAACCGAAACGCTCCGTGTGCAGCCGGACTACGGGAGTATCGGGCAGACCGGATTCGTGCCGTCCCCCGGTCCGTGTCCCGAACCGTCCTTGGGGCCATTGCCGCCGTTGCCCGTCCCGTCTCCGGGTCCGTGCCCGCCGCCGCCGTTGCCGCCCCCGCCATTTCCACCGCCGTTGCCCTTGCCGAGCATCGCGCTGTTTTCAAAACCGGTTCCCTTGTCGAGCGCATATGCAAGCGCGGTTGAAGCGACGGATACGACAAGAAGCAGTACCAGAAGCGCAGCCAACATCTTTTTCATCGAAAAAACCCCTCTCTCGTCATCTTGAAATAGGTTACATGGGTATAATGCCATTTTCTTCGACGAAGCGCATTGTAAGCGTTCTCCATTCCTCTCTCGGTAATTCCAGCAACGTCTTTGAAAGTGGTTCCGTTCCCTCAGCTCTTCCGCTTCCCCCACAGGCTTGCCACGGCGAAGACGGAGGTACCGGCGATCAGCAGGAAGGAGATCGCGTTGATCACCGGGGTGGAGCCGTCGCGCACCTGCATGTACATGTTGATGGGGAGCGTCGCCTGCGAGCCGACGGTGAAGATCGTCGTGTTGAAGTTCTCGAAGGACATCAGGAAGGCCACCGCCGCCCCGCCGACGATCGCCGGGCGAAGGTACTTCAGGGTGATGAACCAGAGCACCTCGGCGCGGTTCGCCCCGAGGTTGTACGCGGCCTCCTCCAGCGAACGGTCGAACTTCTTCAGCCTCGCGGAGACCACCAGGGCCACGATGGTGGAGATAAAGGAGGACTGCCCGATCACCACCAGCCAAAAGCCCGGCACGAGGAACTTCACGTAGACGCCGAACATCTCCTCGATCCAGATGCCTACTGTGTTGGCGAACATCAGAATCGAAATGCCGAGGATGACGCCCGGGATGACGAGCGGCGCGATCATCAGAAAGTAGAGCGCCCCCTTGAAGCGGAAGTCCTCCTGCTCGAAGAGGAACGCGGCGCACGTCCCGAGAAAGGTGGAGACCACCGTCACCGCCAGCGCGACCTTGAAGGAGGTCGCCAGGCTGCGCAGGTTCGTCTGGTCGTTGAAGATGCCGTACTTCTCCGGCCCGTCGCCGAAGAACCAGTCGAGCGTGAAGCCCTCCCACGGGAGCGACGGGTACATCGAGTTGTTGAAGGCGAGCACCATCGTCACCACGAGCGGCGCGAAGAGGATGACGAAGTAGGCGACGATGAAGAGGCGGAAGCCGAGGTCGTATCCCTTCGATGTGGGAAGCGACCGGATCATTTGACCACCTCCTTGAGGCTCTGCCCGGTGACCTTCAGTCCGAGCCAGATGATCAGGGTGGAGAGGAGCAGCAGCAGAAAGCCGAAGGCCGCCCCCTGGTTCCAGTTGAAGTAGAGGATGATCTGGTTGTAGATCTGCTCGGTGAACCAGAGGGAGTTCTTGCCCCCCATCAGGTTCGGCGTCAGGTAGCTCCCGAGCACCAGCATGAAGACGATGATCCCCCCCGAGACCATGCCGGGGGTGCAGTGCGGGATGATGATCGTGCGCCAGATGGCCGTCTTCGAGGCGCCGAGGTCGTAGGCCGCCTCGATAAGCGAGTCGTCGAGCGCGTCCATCACGCCGATGACCGGCACCACCATGAAGAGCATGCTGGTGTACACCAGCCCCATCACCATCGTCGCGTCGTTGTAGAGCAGTTCGATCGGTTTATCGAAGAGGCCGATGGAGACGAGGAAGTTATTCAGCACGCCGCTCTCGCGGAGCAGGATGATCCAGCCGTAGACGCGGATCAGCTCGCTTACCCAGAAGGGGACGAGGACGAGCACCATCAGGAAGCCGCTCACGCGCACGTGGGCGACCTTGGTGATGTAGAAGGCGACGGGGAGCGCGACCACCATCACGATGAAGGTAACCAGGATGGAGTAGAGCGCGGTGCGGACGAAGGTCAGCCAGTAGATCGGCTCGTTGAAGAAGGCGAAGTAGTTCACGAGCGTGAAGCCGCTCTCGCGGGTGGACGTGAAGGAGAGGCGCAGGAGCTCGAGGTGCGGGAGGACGATCAGCAGCCCGAGCCAGAGGGCCACCGGCAGAAAGAAAAAGAGAAAGCCGATCCGTTTACTCTTCATCGTACAGCTTCCAGTCGCTCTTCCGGAAACAGAGCGAGGCCGACGGGTCCCACCCCACGCGGATGGTATCGCGTACTTTGATGTTGTCGAACTGCCTTGTCTGCGGCAGCGCCACGGTGAACTCGTCGGTCGTCCCCTCGGACGAGACCAGCAGGCGGCTGTTTCCTCCGTCGAAGAGGATCGCCTTCACCGTCACGGGCAGCGAGTTGAAGCGTCCGTCCCCTTCAGGCGGGTTGATCACCATCGACTCCGGACGGACGAAAAGGTCGTACGGTTCGTCCGTCGCCTCTTCCGAACAGGCCGGCGAGAGGCGGAAGTCATGTCCGTTCGCGTACCGTGCGAGCATTTCTCCCGCTTCGCCCCTGCGGAGCGTGACGGAGAGCTTGTTGTTGGCGCCGACGAACTGCGCAACGAACGATGAAGAGGGTGCGTGGTACAGCTCCTGCGGCGTGCCGATCTGCTCGAAAGCGCCGTTGTTCATCACGGCGACCCTGTCGCTCATCACCATCGCTTCGGACTGATCGTGCGTGATGTAGACGAACGTCGTTCCCACCTTGGACTGGAGCGTCTTCAGCTCCACCTTCATGTGCTCGCGGAGCTTTGCGTCGAGCGCGCCGAGCGGTTCGTCGAGCAGCAGCACCGTCGGTTCGAGCACCAGACAGCGCGCAATGGCGATGCGCTGCTTCTGCCCGCCCGAGAGCTGACTTACTTCCTTCTTCCCGGACTCCGGCAGGCCGACCCGTTCGAGCATGTCCTTCACCTTCCGCTCCACGGCGGCCCCCTTCTCGCCGCGACGCCGCAGGCCGAACGCCACGTTTTCGTGGACGTTCATCATAGGGAAGAGGGCGAGATTCTGAAAGACGAGGTTCACGGGGCGCTTGTTCGGGGCCACGCCCTCCATGTCCTGCCCGTTGAAGAGGATGGTTCCCTCGTCCTGCTGGTAGAATCCGGCGATCATCCGGAGCAGGGTGGTCTTGCCGCACCCCGAGGGACCGAGAATCGAGAAGAACTTACCGTCCTCCACGTCGAAGGAGACGTTGTTCACCGCGGTAAAAGTGCCGAATCGTTTCACGAGGTTCTGTACTGAAAGAGCGTTGCGCATACGGCGGTCACCTCTGAATGTGCAGCAGGCGGCGGCCTCTTTGCGAAGACCGCCGCCTGCCGGCAGGATAGATGACGGCTGCGTTATCTGGCCGCCTTTACTTTATCGAGAGTCTTTCCTTCCATCTCCTCCACGCCTGCCGGAACGGTGGGGTACCAGTTGATCTTCGCCAGCACCTCGGGCGGCAAGCCGCGCTCGAAGTTCGCCTTGATATCAGGGTCGAGATGCTTCACGGCGTCCTTGGAGGCCGTGTCGTAGGTCTCGCGGTTGGTGAAGAAGGCCGCGTTTTCGGGGCGGAGCATGAAGTTGATGTAGGCGTAGGCCGCTTCCACGTTCTCGGAGCGCGCCGGAATGGCGAAGGTGTCCACCCAGGCGAGCGCGCCGCTCTCGGGGGCGATGTAGTCGATGTCGGGGTTTTCGGCGTGGAGCTTCCATCCGGCCTGCTCCCACGCCGACGCGGCCCAGACCTCGCCGGAGCGGAGGAGCTGGAGCAGCTGGTCGCCGTTGTCCCAGTACGTCTTCACGGCGGGTTTACCGGCGATGAGCACCTTCTCCATCTCGTCGAGGAACTTCTGGTACTCCTCGGTCTTGGTATACAGAGAGAAGGGGTCGTATCCCAGCGAGAAGCCCATGCCGATCAGCGTCGGCCGCTTCAGGCGGTAGGAGACGCGCCCGGCGTACTGCGGATCGAGCAGGTCCTTGAAGTCCTTGATGTTCGGGGCCTTCGCCTTGTTGACCACGAGTCCCTCCGTGCCGTAGACGTGCGGCACGGCGTAGGACTTGCCGTCGACCAGCGTGTTCTTCTTCACCGCTTCCAGCAGCGACGGGTCGATCTGCGCCTCGTCGATCTTCGAAAAGTCGATGGGCTGGTAAATCTTGTACTGCTCCACGACGGAGGAGATGCGGTCCTGCGAGGGCTGGGCAAGGTCGAAGCCGCCGCCGCGGGTTGCGCGCAGCTTGCTGATCATCTCTTCGTTGTTGCTCAGGGTCACTTCAACCTTGATTCCCGTTTCGGCGGTGAACTTGTCGAGCAGCTCCTGCGGGGCGTATCCCGACCACGTGATCACCCGAAGTACGGACGCTTCGGACGACGCGGGGGCAAGTACGGAGAACATGAGCGCGAAAACGCACAGCACGATCAAAAACCTCTTCATTCATATCCCTCCTGTTGTAGTGTGGTGAACTTTGGAACTTCCGAAAGGCCTGCGGGTTCCATCCCCTGCGCGGGGTTTGTAAAGAACCCGTACATACGATTCTAGTAGTTCAGGGGGGCGAAGTCAACAGAAATTTGTTTCAAATCGGTTACAACGGGATTTCCCGGTGCGCGGGAGGGGGCGGACGGCGGATACATCCGACGAGGGCTCTGGAATGTTCGCGGCGGAGAGTATAATAGCGGTCGGGGTTCGCCCCGGAACGACCGGAGAGTATTGCCGGGAAGAGCGTTCGATACAGCCGAAGGGGGAGTGTATACTGTGGAAAAGAAGACGATTCTCGTCCTGACCGGGAGTCCGCGCAAGGGCGGCAACAGCGATATGATGGCGGAGGCCTTCATCGAGGGCGCGGCGAGCGTCGGGCACGAGGTGCTCAGATTCGACGCGGGGCGGAACAAAGTGGACGGATGCCGCGCGTGCGGCGCCTGCTGGGCGAAGGGAAGCGCCTGCGTGTTCGAGGACGGCTTCACGGAGCTTGCGCAGCTGCTGGTAAAGGCGGACGTGCTTGTTCTCTCCACGCCGCTCTACTGGTTCAACTTCCCGTCGCAGCTCAAGGCCGCCATCGACAAAATGAACGCCTTCCTGAAGCCCGACTGCCCGACGCCGCTCAAGATCAGGGAGAGCGTCCTCATGGTCTGCGCCCACGATACCGACGACGACCTCTTCGACGGCATCGACAGAACCTACCTGCAGATGGTGCACTACCTGAAGCTGAAGGATCGCGGCTCCCTCGGCGTCCGCGGCATCAGCAACAAGGGGGATGTCGTTTCGACGGGGGCGCTGGAGAAGGCTCGGGATATAGGGAGAAGCATCTGAGGGGGCGGCCATCGAGTCGCTGATGATGCGGAGAATGGCCGAAAACGACGACATCGTCACCCGCTACATGGACGACCTCGGCTTTCAAAAAACCGTCTTGCCGATACTGGCGCGGGAGATATACAGGAGCGTGCCGGAGAGGGACGCGTGAGGGATTTTCTAAGCAAAAAACAGGGGATATTCCACAACCTCGAGGTACAGCGTGATCGCCTCTTCCAGGTTCTCCAGAAAGAAGCTCCTCCATGGTCTCGCCGCATGTATGGCAGCCCGGAAGCTCCGGGACGTAGGCAAAAAACTGACCGTCCTCGTCTCTATCTATCACCGCATAGAATTCGGTCATTGCGATATCTCCTTGAGACCTTGATTCAAGAGAAGCGCGTCGACCGATGGATGGAGGTCGACTTCACAAGGACAATTCTATATGCAGCAGGGGTTTTTTGCACGCGGAGATTCCTGTGAAGTCGTACTGCCGGGAATTGCGATTGTCTTTATAGCAGGAAAGAAGTAGTATATGTTCATAATAATGACATGGAGGTGGATGCAATGCAGATCAAACCGTCCGCAAGCATCCGGCAGCATTACAACGAAATATCGGCCCTGTGCAAGTCCTCCGGCGAGCCTGTCTTTCTGACGAAAAACGGCGAAGGGGATCTTGTGGTGATGGATATGGAGACGTTCTCCCGCCGGGAAAAGATGCTGAAGCTGCGCGAAGAGCTGCTCGCCGTCGAGGAGGATCGCCTGACCGGTCGTGCCGGAACCTCCCCCGACGAACTTGACGTGTGGCTGGAGAGCGTTCTCGACGAGGCGGAGCATGGAAAAAACGGCACGATATAAGATCGTCGTCTCCGACCGGGCACGACAGATGCTGACGGTGCATCTCAGGTTCCTTGCACGGACAAGCCCTCAGGCCGCGCGGAAGATCAAAAACGAGATTATGGACGCAATACGCTCTCTTGAGGAGATGCCCGAGAGATTTCCGTTCATCGCAGGGGAGTTTCTTCCGCCGAACAAGTATCATAAGCTGTTCGTCCAAAAATGGTACCTGATTTTGTACCAGATCAAACAGCAGACGGTCCATGTCGACTATATAGTGGATTGCAGACAGGAGTACCAGTGGCTGACGCAGTAACGAGAAGGAGTGCGCCGGACGACGGGGTAAAGGGGGAAGAATGATGTCGAAAGGTATCGGACTGCTATTCTGGCTTGGAGTCGTCTTCGCGGCGGCGGCCGTCGGGGGGCTGGCCTCGGTGGAATCCGCCTCGTTCTACAAGGAGCTGGCGCGACCGTCGTGGGCGCCTCCTGGGTGGCTCTTCGGCCCCGTGTGGACGACGCTCTACGCGATGATGGGCGTCGCCGCGTGGCTCGTCTGGCTCGAGAGGGGGTTCCGCGGTGGGCTTCTCCCGCTCTCTCTCTTCATCGACCAGCTTGTGCTCAACGCTCTCTGGACGTGGATCTTCTTCATCTGGCGGCAGGGGATGTGGGCTTTCATCGAGATCCTCGTCCTCTGGGGGTTCATCGTCGCCACGATGAAGGCGTTCCACCCCGTCCGTCCGCTCGCCGCGTGGTTGCTGGCCCCGTACTTGGTCTGGACGACCTTCGCCGCGGCGCTCGCCTTCACGGTCTGGCGGATGAACCCCGCCCTGCTGGGGTGAGGAACGCGGGAAGCATGTTATAAAGGCTGCACATTCACGAACGCCATTATCGAGGAGGGACGCTATGAAGCTGCACAGCGCGCACGCGACGAAGGACGCGAATCACAGGAACCTTTTCAAATCGATGGGGTATTCCGACTCGGACCTCTCCGGGCCCATCATCGGCATCGCCAACTCGTGGAACGAACTCGTGCCGGGGCACTTCAACCTCCGGCAGATCGCCGAGTATGTCAGGAAGGGCGTCCACAAGGCCGGCGGCGCCGTGGCGGAATTCGGCGTCATCGCCGGATGCGACGGCATCTCCGAGGGGCACGAGGGGATGAAGTACATCCTCCCCTCCAGGGAGCTCATCGCGAACGACGTGGAGATGATGGTGCGGGCGCACAGCCTCGACGGCATCGTCCTGCTCGGGTCGTGCGACAAGATCGTCCCCGGAATGCTCATGGCGGCGGCCCGCTCGGAATCCCGGCCATTCTCCTTCCCGGCGGCCCGATGCTCGGCGGCGTCGAGTTCGACGGAAGAAAGTCCGACAGCACCACGAACGCCGAGGCCTTCGGCATGCTCCAGCGCGGCCTGATCGACGAGAAGACCTATCGCAATCTCGAAGGGCTCTGCAGCCCCACCTGCGGTTCCTGCTCCTTCCTCGGGACGGCGAACACGATGTGTTGTCTCTCGGAAGCTTTGGGAATGACGATTCCCGACGGCGCGCTCGTTCCGGCGGTCTACGCCGAGCGGCTCCGCCTCGCCGAGGAGACGGGAAAGGCGATAGTCGCGCTCGTGGAGAAGGGGATCGGCGCGCACGACATCATCACGAGGGACTCTCTGGAGAACGCCGTCCGCGTGCTGATGGCCACGGGAGGCTCCACCAACGCGGTGCTCCACCTTTCGGCCATCGCCGCCGAGAGAGGAATTCCGGCCGCGGAGATGATGGCGCTCTATGAACGATGCAGCCGCACGACGCCGCACGTGGCGAAGGTGAACCCGGCGTCGAAGCACGATATGGAGGCGTTCCATCTGGCCGGAGGAATTCCGAGGGTTATGAAGGAGATCCGCTCGCTCCTCCATACGGACTGCGTCACGGTCACCGGTTCCGCCGTCGGCGAGAACCTCGACGCGCACGTCGAGCGCTATCCTGCGAACCCGGAGATCATCCGCCCGATGTCCGATCCGTTCGGCGTCAACCTCGGCCTCGCCGTCCTGCGCGGCAATTTGGCTCCGGACACGGCGATCACCAAGCCCGCGGCCATCGATCCGTCCATGCGCGTCTTCTCCGGGGCGGCCCGGGTGTTCGACGGCGAGGACGCGGCGGACGAAGCCATCCTCGCCGGGAAAATACCGGAGGGAACCGTCGTGGTCATTCGCTACGAGGGGCCGAAGGGCGGCCCCGGAATGCGGGAGATGTTCGCCGCCATGAAGTACCTCTACGGCATGGGGCTTGCCAAGAAGACCGCGCTTGTCACCGACGGGCGATTCTCCGGCACCAACAACGGCTGCTTCGTCGGGCACGTCCTCTCCCGAAGCGGCGGAGGGAGGGCCGCTCGCGATCATCAGGGACGGCGACCGCATCACGATCGACATCCCTGGGGGCTCGCTGCGCATCGACCTGACCGACGAGGAGATCGCCGAACGTCTGCGCGCCTGGAAGCGCCCCGAGCCGACGGTGAAGCGGGGCTTCCTGGCCACGTACGCCAGGCTGGCCGGCTCCGCCGCCGAGGGCGCCGTCATGAAGCTGCCGGAGTGAACACCGTCGCCGGAGCCGGAGGTAGAGTGCGCTCCGGCGACGGCGACGTACAGTTCATCTTCGCATTCGCTTTAGAAAGAATACTCCCATGTACTTGCCGATGGAATAGAGCAGAGCGCGCTCGAAGAGGCGCAATGAAACGGATGAATCGGTAGCGTTCGTACGCTACGCTTCCTCTCCATCCTTCACCGGCCGGATCGCGCCGATTTCGAGGAGCGCTTCGAACGTGTTCGCCGCGCCTCCGTGTTCGACGATACGGCCGTCGACGACTCGGTCCATGTTGACGCCGCCGAAGACCGCGGTTTTTCCGGTGGGCTTCATCTCCAGCCATGAACCCAGGTGAGTGCCGCTCGCGAGGATCCTCGTGGCCACCCATTCGCCTTCCGCCACCTGATCCTGCACGACGACATGGAGGTCGGGGTACGTTTCCCTCACGGCCCGGACGTGTTCGGCCATCCCCTCCACGCCGCACTTGACGCGGATCCTGCCGTCCGTGACGACGCAGTCGGGGGAGACGAACTCCGCGATGCGGCTCGTGT
>CAXXRY010000047.1:0-2371 GCA_963668335.2 Aminobacteriaceae bacterium
CCTCCGAACACCGAGATCGGCTTCGATCCGGAGCATGACAGAGAACGGTACGCCGTGGACCCGAATTCAGGCATCATCACCATCGGCATGCCGAAGATGCAGCTTCGCAAGTCCATCGAACAGCCGAAGGAAGGCTTCGACTGGTCAAGCTTCAGTTAACAGCAGACGGAACAGGGGGGGCGTTCGGACGCCCCCCCTGTTTTTCGACATACGCACCACTCCGCGATTCATGAAGAGAACTCAATAGCGAACACGAGATCGCCCTCCCTCTTCGGGAACGCTGAAGACTGCGGAGTATTCCCGGTTTTCCGGTATCACTTCGCCTTGCTCTCCGCCTCTGCAATCAGGGAAAGCAGCTCCGGCAGCTGAAACCTTCTGATCTTTCCGAGACGCGTTTTCGGCAGTTCATCCTGTAGCAGGGTAAACTTCATTATCTTCTTCGTCGACGCAACCCGATGGTTGTACTCGCCGATCACCTCGTGACGAAAGAATTCTTCGGACGGGAGTTTGCTACTTCCTGCGAATTTTTCAAAATCAGGCAGAATGATGGCGTGCAGCATCCCATTATGAAGGCAGACTGCAACATCCTTCACCACGTCAAATCCGGAGAGCAGCTTCGCTTCGATCTCCTCGGGATTGATGTTTTTTCCGTTGGAAAGAACAATAATATCCTTCTTTCTGCCGGTAACGAAGAGAAAACCGTCCTCATCCACAAATCCAAGATCTCCTGTGTGCAACCAACCGTCGCGGATCATAGCGGCTGTTTCTTCAGGGCGGTTGTAGTATCCCTTCATCACATGGCGTCCCCTGACGGTGATTTCACCGTCGACAATACGCACTTCGACCGCAGGACAGACGTACCCCGCTCGCCCCGATCCTCAGGGTTCCAGGATGCGTAAACGAAATGAGCGGCGCGGTCTCCGTCATCCCGTAGCCGGTGAGCATGTCGAATCCAAGCGTTTTGAAGTCCCTTGCAACATTGTCGTCGATAGCCGCGCCGCCGCAGACCAGGAAGCGGATTTTGCCTCCGAAACGTTCATGCACCTTTTTGAACAAAAACTTGGAGAGCGCCGGATTGTCAACTTTTTTCGCCAAGGCGAAAAAAAACCGCGCGGCAAAACTGCCCTGAATCTTCTCCCGAATTCCCTTTATGAGCATGCTGTAGAAACGGGGAACAGCGACGACCACGGTGATGCCATTCCGCTGGAGCGTCTCCAGTATATCCCTGGAACCTATCGAAGGCGAAAAGACGCAGCACGCTCCCACAAAAAGAGGGGCGAGGATTGTCCCTCCCAGAGGAAGCACATGATGAATAGGCAGCAACACCAGAACCCGCGTTTCTGGGGTGAAAATCGGAGCGGCTTCGCTCACCGCCTTAACGTTCGCCAAAATATTGGCAAAGGAGATCATGGCGCCCTTCGGGCTTCCGGTGGTGCCCGATGTATAAATTATCAGGGCGGTATCATCGTCGTCGCGTCCGAGGAAATGGTCTCCGGAGACATTCGCTCCCGGAGGGAGAAGACATTCTTCAAATATCAGAATCTCTGGAGCGTAGGAGAGAGAGGTTAGTGCTTTTTCGAGCTCGGGCAACTTCCGGCGGGAACAAAAAATTTTTTCCGGCATACAGTCGGCGAGGATATACGCCACCTCATCAGCCGGGGACATATAGTCTATCGGCACCACGGTACACCCGCTCTTCCAGCCGGCATAGAGTATATACACCCATTCCGGCCGGTTCTCCGAGAAAATTGCGACCTTTTCGCACGGTGTGCTTGATATGAGTGCTGAGTAGCGGGAGATCATATCGCAAAGCTCGGCATAGTTTACCGTGCGTTCTTTTGAAATAAGCGCGAGTGCGTTACTACGTTTCAGGCATATCATCGTACAGTGCAGCAAAGACTAAGAGCCCCGAAAAAACTCGTCGTCTTCGTCCAGGGTAATAGTTCGGTCATAAGAGCACCAGCCCCCCTTAGGATTCGTCAAAGAGCGTTTTTTAATTATATCCCATAGCCTTTGTGAAAAGACGCGGATCAACTCCGAACTCGAAAAAACGCAAGAGTCAGTCAAAGAGAGCAAATCCCTAGCCTCCTCTTGAAGCAACTTCCGTACAGCCGTATACTACGAACAAGATACCCTTCGCATTCCGTATTCTTTTCCGGCAGTCAAACAATGCAAGAGAACGGCGACGTTCTTTTGTTTGGTCGCATAGACGCAGTCAATCTTTTTGAAAGAGGGCGATACCATGAACAAGCACGCGAGAATTCTTGTACTATTCCTTCTTTTCCTGTTGCTCGCAGCTCCAGCAGTCGAGGGGTGCACCACGATCATCGTCACCAAGGGAGCCTCCGCCGACGGATCGGTAATGGTCTCT
>CAXXRY010000048.1:0-152402 GCA_963668335.2 Aminobacteriaceae bacterium
CTTCCTGTGATGGCGGCCGCCATATTGTTAAAAGGTAAAAAACTTAATATAGAGAGGGTCCCTAATCTTCTGGATGTGGTGACCATG
The DNA here is from genome assembly GCA_963668335.2 of Aminobacteriaceae bacterium. GTDB lineage: Bacteria > Synergistota > Synergistia > Synergistales > Aminobacteriaceae > JAAYLU01. The sequence continues at coordinate 88 of CAXXRY010000048.1, forward strand.
GCTGATCTTCTTCGAAGTTTGGGAGCGGAAGTACAGTTCTCGGATCACAAGATGGAGATCTTCACTCCTGAGGAGATATCCTGGGAGACTCCTCCTGATCTTGTTCGCAAGATGAGGGCTTCCTCGCTTGTCCTTGGACCATTGCTTGCCCGGTGCGGCAAGGCGGTGATGCCGCTGCCCGGCGGTTGTTCGATCGGCAGCCGTCCGATCGACCTGCATCTCAAGGGATTAACCCGGATGGGCGCGTCGATCGAGCTCGTCCACGGTGCCGTGCATGCGCGGGCGGATGGATTGAGAGGATGTCGGATTTATCTCGACTTTCCCTCAGTGGGAGCTACTGAAAACTTGATGATGGCCGCTGTATTTGCACGGGGTGAAACAGTTCTCGAAAATACGGCGCGAGAGCCGGAAATTTACAACCTAGTCGAGGCGCTTCGTTCGATGGGAGCTTTTATTGAAGCCGACGGAACCGGCGTGATTCGGATCAAGGGAGTGGACGATCTTGAAAGCGCCTCTGCGACCGTCATTCCCGACAGGGTTGAAGCAGCGACGTATATTCTTGCCGGAGCGGCTACAAATGGAGAGGTGACGGTTTCCGAGATCATACCCAACCATATAGATTCACTTCTCGCAAAGCTTGAAGAGGCCGGCGCATCCATGACAATCAAGGAGACGGAAGTGACTATACACTCTTCGGGGAGGTTGAAGGCAGTCTCTTTGAAAACCCTTCCATATCCCGGTTTTCCGACGGATCTTCAGCCCCAGGTTATGGTGGCGTTGTGTCTTGCGGAAGGAACGAGCGTAGTCCAGGAAAGCGTTTTTCAGTCCCGGTTTCTTCATGTAAGCGAGCTCAACAAGATGGGGGCAAAAAATCGATATTCAGAGCAACTCCGCTATAATCAACGGCGTAGCATCTCTTGCCGGAGCAGATGTTCTTGCTACGGACCTGAGGGCAGGGGCTGCTCTTGTATTGGCTGGGCTCGCTGCAAAGGATATTACCTATGTTCATCATCTTGGGCATATCTTCCGCGGGTATGAACTTATGGAAGAAAAATTACTCGCTATCGGGGCGAATATTTCGATTCTCCCGTCCGAAGAGGATTCCAAAGGGGATTCTCCGGCTCTTCGTTCGTAGAATCGAACTGAAATGATCCTTTCCCCGCTCTGCGGTATGTCGTTATGGCGCTGAACGATTCCGGTGCGACAAGGGTTATTGCGTTTGTTGGCCCTGCAGGTACCGGTAAGAGTCAACGAGCGCAGATGGTCGCCATGGAGAACGAGGTTGACTATATAATCGACGACGGACTTGTTATTGCTAAGGGACGTATAATGGTGGGAAAGAGCGCGAAGGCCGAGAAGAATCTTGTAAGGGCAATACGAAGAGCTCTTTTTCAGTTCCCGGAGCATAGAAAAGCTGTATTGGCCTTTTTTCAGAAGAAACAACCGAAGAAGCTGATGATTATTGCAACGTCGATTTCGATGGCGGAGAAGATAACCAGAGCGCTTCGCCTTCCGTATCCCGAAATGATCATCGATATAACGGAGGTAGCTTCGGCAGAGGAAATCATCAACGCCAGAAGAGAGCGTCATGAAAAAGGACAGCACGTTATTCCCGCATCCAGAACGCAGATACGGAAAAATTTCGCTGGAAAGCTCGTTGGACACCTGCGAGGGCTTTTTAAAAGCGTCGACAAAGAGGACGGAGAACGGACGATCGTTCGCCCCCCATTTAGTTTTTTTGGAGAGCTGACGATAGAGTCTTCAGCGATTCTTGATCTTGTCCGCCATGTTCTCTCTTCAAATCCACAGGTTACAGAGGTAAAGGATATTCGTGTCCGATATAAAGAGGATGCTATTTCTATGGAGATTGCTCTTCAGGTTATTCCGGGAAAAATGGATTTCCACCGACTTGGTTTAGTCAATCAAAAGAGAGTGGCGTCCGCAGTCAGTTACTTTACGGGAATGGATGTGGACGGTGTAGATGTCCGCATAGTGGAGGTATTGCTGCCATGAGCGTCTTTGCGAGCGGAGCCGACTTCGAGTTGGCATGGGAAGAACTGAAACGGCGTGTAGAATCCTGCACATCGTGCGGCCTCTGTTCAACGCGCAAGAAGACTGTTTTTGGGCAGGGAAGTACGACGTCGCCGGTAGTTTTCGTCGGTGAAGGTCCCGGAGCGGAGGAGGATGAACAAGGAGTCGCATTTGTCGGACGAGCGGGAAAGCTGCTCACGCGTATTCTTCAATCCGTCGGTATTGAGAGGGAAAGTATATTTATTACAAATGTCGTTAAGTGCCGGCCTCCCCAGAACCGGACACCGTTGGCGGATGAAATGATGGCTTGTACGCCGTTTCTGGAGGCGCAGCTGGCTCTTCTTCGACCGAAGATAGTGGTGTGCCTGGGAAACACCCCGGCAAAATGGCTGCTCAAGTCCTCGGAAGGTATTTCGACGCTTCGCGGACGCTGGTTTTCATGGAGGGGGATTGATCTTTTCCCGATGTTTCATCCTAGCTATCTTCTACGAAACGAATCAAAAAAGAAGGGAAGTCCGAAGGATTTGACATGGCAGGATATCAACGCTCTCCGAAGTAAACTCGATGTTCTGACGAAAGGAGGGCCGTCCGAATGATTTCGAAAGAAACAGTGCCGCGCCACATTGCTATTATAATGGACGGCAACGGGCGTTGGGCAAAAAAAACGCTTTCTTCCGCGCCTGCTGGGGCATAAGGCCGGAGTGAAGGCTATCGAACGGACGGTACGGGCAGCCGACGCGCTTGGTATTCGGTATGTTTCGTTGTATGCTTTTTCAACGGAAAACTGGAAGAGACCTGAAAAAGAGGTCTCCGGTCTTATGAGCATTTTCCGTTTTGTCCTGCGCCGAAAAGTTGATGAAATGAAGCGGGAGAATGTGCGCCTTCGCTTCTCCGGTTTTCGAGACGGGATGCCGCGGGATATCGTCGAGCTGATGGAGTGGGCTGAGGAAGAGACAGCGGAGAATACCGGCCTTACGCTCGTTCCGTGTCTCAATTATGGCGGCCGCCAGGAGATTCTGCACGCAGTGGAGAAGATGCTGGAAGCTGACACCCGCGCCCCCTTGACGGAGGAGCGGTTCAGAGAATACCTCTATCTTCCAGATCTTCCGGATCCGGATCTCATTGTGCGGACAAGCGGCGAGATAAGATTGAGCAACTTCTGGCTCTGGCAGAGCGCATATAGCGAGCTGTATTTTACGGACACCCTGTGGCCCGATTTCGACGGAAAGGAACTTGAAAACGCCGTGAAATATTTTGCGAATAGAGAGAGACGCTATGGCGCTCTCAAGTGAAAAGACACGGGAGCTTACCCTGCGAGGCGGTAGTTCGCTCATTATCGTTGCAGGTACGCTAAGTTCCCTCTATGTCGGCGGTATGGTCTGGACATTTTTTGCGTCCGCTATTGCCTTGATCTCTTTAGCCGAATTCTACGGGATGCTTTCCCGGAAGTTCAAGGTCTCCAAGGGGGTAGGTTTTCTTACCTCGGGACTTATTATCTTCTCGGTTTCAGAAGGGATTCACCCGGTGTCGCTTGTCCTTACACTGAGCGTATCGGCATTCGTGGTGCTCTTTATAGAGATTATCCGCAGACAGCTTCGAGGGGAAAGTTTTGCCATTTGGAATATGGGCGGGACAATATCCGGTATAGTCTACATCACTATTCCGTGGACCTTCATGATTCTGCTGCGCCGTCTCCCGGGAGGGGGGCTCTTATTACTGGCGATGTTCATCGCTACTTGGAGCTGCGATGTTGCGGCCTATCTTATCGGGTCGCGCTGGGGGCGTACGCTCCTCTGTGTAAACGTGAGTCCGAATAAAACATGGGAAGGTTTCTTCGGCGGCTTTTCAGCGGCACTGCTTGCAAGTGTGCTTTTAGCGTTCATACTTGAGATACCGCCTATCCCTTTTGTCTTCGTAGGAATAATCTGCGGCTTTGCAGGACAGCTTGGCGATCTTGCGGAGTCTGTTATTAAGAGAGAAAGCTGGGTAAAAGACAGCGGCAGCCTTATTCCAGGTCACGGGGGCGTGCTTGACAGATTTGACAGCACGCTGATCAATGGTCTTTTGGTCTATGTGCTTTTCGGGGTGATCCTGCGATGAAGAAACGTCTTTTGATCATCGGATGTACGGGTAGCGTCGGCAGCTCTGTTCTCTCCGTTTGCCGGATGTTTCCCGAGCACTTTGAAGTTGCGGCTTTGGCAGCGCGCTCATCTGTTGATCGTATGCTTGTTCTAGCGGAGGAGTTTTCCTGTCCGATACTGGTCTTTTCCGACGAATCTGCGGCAATTCGAGCTGGAAACGAACTGCTCTCTTCGGGGGGGCAGTGCGCCGGAAGGAGAGTCCTTTCCGGTGAACAGGGACTTTTGGAGATGGCGTCGCACCCGGATATCGACCACGTGGTTTTTGCCTCGTCCGGAACCGGGGCAATAGGCGCTCTCATGGCGGCGCTCCGTAGCGGCAAGGAGGTCTCCCTGGCAAACAAGGAGAGCATTGTCGTCGCCGGTCCGTGGGTTCTTCCACTAGTCCTTCGCCCTGATCAGATCCGTCCGTTGGATAGCGAACACAATGCCATATGGCAGTGTCTTTCCGGTGAAGAACGCCGTTTTGTACACAAGATCTTTCTGACCGCTTCAGGCGGTCCTTTCCGCTCTTTTCCGCAAGATGAGATGAAGCGGGTGACGCCTTCGATGGCTGTTGCGCACCCCGTGTGGAACATGGGCGCCAAGATAAGTGTTGACAGCGCGACCCTTATGAACAAAGGGATTGAGATTCTTGAGGCGATGTACCTCTTTTCTTTTTCCGCTGACCAGGTAGACGCGGTTATCTCTCCCAACCCCTTTATTCACGGGCTTGTTCGTTTTTCGGACGGAACCTTTCATATGTGTGCGTCCGCCCCGGACATGAGCATTCCCGCCTTGTCGGCTCTTTTTTACCCTCTTCGTAGCCCGCACGACAGAAAAAACACGCCGGCTTTGGAGGGAATGCAGATCTCTTTTGAGGCGCCGGACGAGGTCAGATTTCCATGTATTCGACTGGCACGAGAAGTTGCCCGGAAAGAAGGCGCTTATCCAGCGCTCTTGGTAGGGGCGGACGAAGTTGCTGTCGACAGTTTCCTTTCAGGGCGAGTTAGTTTCACGAGTATTCCGCGTATCGTTGAATTGGTACTTGAGGGGTATTCAGGACCACCTCCCTCAACGCTTGAGCATGCACTGCATATTCTTGAAGAAGGACGGCGGATGGCAGAAAAGGCGAGCGCACGATTGGAAGAAAAATAATGGTCAAGGAGATAAGATAAATGGTAAGTTTGATTTCGTTTCTACTAGTAATCGGTATTTGTGTTATCATCCACGAGCTTGGGCACTATTTTACAGCGCGTATATTCGATGTTCAGGTGCATGAGTTTGCTTTCGGCATGGGGCCTGTGCTCCTTCAGCGGCAAGGCCGCCATACAATGTGGTCTTTTCGCGCGTTTCCGGTGGGGGGATTCGTCCGTCTTGCAGGAATGGGAGAGGACCACGATGATGAAGTTGTTGAGGATGGAAGAGGTTTTTTCGACAAGGCAGCCTGGAAACGTTTTCTGATTCTTTCGAACGGGTCCGTCTCAAACATTCTTCTTGCGATGCTTCTGACGGTTTTCTTTCTCTCAGGCCATGGTGTGATCAACCTTGAAAGCACTGAAATCGGTGAGATAATGGAGGGGTACCCCGCGCAGACGGCGGGTATTCTTCCGGGCGATGCCATTGTCGCTGTCAACGACGTCCCTGTTTTTTCATGGCGGGAAATGTCTGAGAGTATTCGTACAACAGCCTCGGAAGGACCTGTTCTTTTTTCGGTGTTGCGGAAGGGAGAAACCCTTTCTTTGACAGTAAGCATTCCGCCGGATGCTCAAGGGATTCCTCTTCTTGGCATTAGACCGGCGTTGCGCCGATATTCGATTCTCGAGGCTTTTTCATCTGCATTCACCTACACGGTCGATATGACTGTCGAAATGCTGCGGGGGATCATCCGGTGGATTACCGGGGTAGAAAAAGTCGATGTCACCGGGCCCGTAGGTATCGCCTCCATGGCTGGAGAAGCTGCGCGCAGAGGGCTTTGGCCTTTTGTAACGTTTCTCGCCTTGATCAATCTGAATCTGGGGCTGCTCAATCTGTTCCCATTCCCAGCCCTTGACGGAGGCCGTCTCATCTTTACAGCGGGTGAAATGCTGCTCAGAAGACGACTTCCGGCACGAATAGAAAATTTTATACATGTGTCGGGGTTTGTTTTGTTAATCCTGCTTATTGTCTATGTAACATGGCAGGATATCCTTCGTTTGTTCTAGAGGAAGTGAAAGTATGAGTTCTCGTCAGCTTGCTCTACGTGATCTCACAATAGGCGGCGAGGCGCCGATCCGCGTTGAGAGTATGCTCAAGATTCCTCTCTCTCTTCCGGAGGATTGTCTCGCCCAGTGTTTGTCCCTGCATACGGTTGGATGCGAGCTGGTACGGGTTGCGTTTCCATCCGCTGACCTTCGTGACAAACTGGAGTGGCTAAATGATCGGTCGCCGATTCCCCTGATGGCCGATATTCATTTCGACGGAGCGCTTGCTCTTGCGGCTCTCGAATCAGGTATTCCTTCGATACGGATCAATCCGGGAAACATGGGCTCCTCTCATCTTCGGGATATAGTGGCGTCCGCCAATGAGAAAAAAGCCGTGATCCGCATCGGCGCGAACGGCGGTTCTCTCTCTTCCTCTCAAATCGCCGCTGCGGGCGGCGTTCGATCCGACGCTCTCGCCGCTGCCGTGGAAGAACAGCTTCGGATTTTGCTTGCGGAGGGGTTCGAGGACATCATACTCTCGGCAAAGTCGACATCTGTTATGGAGACGGTACGTGCGAACACGTTGCTCGCTTCGAAGTATCCTGATTTTCCGATGCACATCGGCATCACAGAATCAGGCTATGGAAGAGACGGTCTCGTCAAAAGCGCTGCCGGACTCTCGCTCCTTCTCGCACAGGGAATCGGCAACACGCTCCGGATCAGTCTTACCGAGAAACCGGAGGAAGAGGTGCTTACCGGATACGCCCTTTTAAGAGCTCTTGAAATTCGATCTCACGGAGTCACCATTGTCTCGTGCCCTACATGCGGACGAAGGCGGATTGACGTGCGTTCCATACTGGAAAAATTAGAACCCTCTTTTGCCGATCTCCCGGACGGTCTTACCGTCGCAGTAATGGGCTGCGAGGTGAATGGTCCCAGAGAGGCGATGGACGCCGACTTCGGTGTTGCAGGTTCGCCCCGGGGCGCTGTCATCTTCAAAAAGGGAAAAATCCTGCGGGAAGTGTCCCTGGATGAGCTTCCCAGTGTTTTTGCCGACTTTGCTTGTAGCTCGGGTGGAAAGTATCCGAGTAATTCATGCGAACATATGAAAGGAGAATGATGTACCATGGCTTTCAATCTCAAAGGACGTAGTTTTCTCACTTTGATGGATTTTTCCCCCGAAGAAATTTACTATCTTTTGGACCTTTCCGCCGATCTGAAGGCGAAGAAACGTTCCGGAATACGAGGAACGGCGCTTCAGGGAAAAAACGTAGCGCTTATTTTTGAAAAATCGTCCACTAGGACCCGTTGTGCCTTTACGGTTGCATGTATCGACGAAGGAGCCCATCCTGAGTTCTTGAGCAAGAACGATATTCATCTGGGGGCGAAGGAGGATGTCAAAGACACCGCCCGGGTGCTTGGAAGAATGTTCGACGGCATTCAGTACCGTGGATTCAAGCAGTCGCTGGTTGAAGAGCTTGCCCAGTATGCGGGCGTTCCCGTTTGGAACGGATTGACCGATGTGGATCACCCGACGCAGATTCTTGCAGACTTTTTGACGATACAGGAGAATTTTGGGAAACAGCTTAAGGGTATTCGTCTTGTCTACTGCGGGGACGGAAGGAATAACATGTCGAATGCCCTGATGATCGGGTGTGCAAAGCTGGGGATGCACTATGTCGTAGCCTCTCCGAAAGCGCTCTTCCCGGAAAAAGAGCTGCTAGCAAAGTGTTCCGCAATGGCTTCCGAGACAAGCGGCTCCATAACTGTCTTTGAAGATCCGCTCGTAGCTGTTAAATGCGCAGATGCAATCTATACCGACGTCTGGGTTTCCATGGGAGAAGAGGAAAAGAAGAAAGAACGCCAGGAACTACTTACTCCCTATCAGGTCAATATGAAACTGTTGAAGGCATCCGGAAAGGATTCAACGATTTTTTTGCATTGCCTTCCTGCAGTAAAGGGACAGGAAGTGACCGAGGACGTCTTTGAGGCGCCGAATTCGAAAGTCTTCGACGAAGCCGAGAATAGAATGCACACTATCAAGGCTGTGATGGTAGCAACAATAGGGAATCAGTAGCTGCGTGTCTTTGAGTACGAAAGGGAGGTGAAGCCAATGACAGAACCCGAAAAGTACAGGATCTTTCGATGTGCCTCGTGCGGGACGGAGTTTCGAGTCGAGAGCGGTGGAAGTGCACGGTGTACTTCGTGCGGGAGTAAGGTGCTCATCCTGGTCGAAGGCGAGAGCCTTTCCCGGAAGAAGTGCAGCGGATGCACGGCATCCTCTTGCTCAACCTGAGGTGTTTAAAAGCGGGGCAGCGGTGCGCTGCCCCTTTCGCTTTTTAAAGGATTGCCGAGATCGACGGCTCAATGCTCTTTACACCTTTGAGCGTACCGAGCGCCTCGACAAAACGACGTATCTCTCCGGCGTCTCCCTTAAGAACGATGCATTCCAAGCAGTGATGGTGGTCAACGTGAACATGGGTTGTACAGATGATGCTCTCGCCGTACTCATGCTGCAGCGCGGTGAGCGCAGAGACGACATCTTTCCCGTGATGATCGTACATCATGGTCACTGTCCCGTAGACAATCCCGGAACCGCTGATCCACATCTCTCGCGAGAGACGTTCACGAATAAGTTGACGCAGAGCCTCCGAGCGGTTGGGCATCCCCTTTCTCTCGATGAATGAATCGAACTCCTCCAGGAGTGCGGAAGGTACCGCGACGCCGAAACGGATCAATGAGTTCACTAAATACGCCTCCTTTGTCTTTTTTCCCCATGGAGTATAATAAACCAAAATTCCCTTCAAGGGGGCGCTTCCTTTGCATCCGTCTTCCGCTGCATTCGCGCTGAATTCGCCCGACAAACAGATTCAGAATTCCCCGTTTCTGGTTCTTTTCGCTTCTTCTTCTGTGGAAGCGCTGTCTCGTTCTTCGTTGTCGAGAATAGCTTTTTCTGTGGCGAGGATCGAAATACAATCGGGCGAACTGCTCGTATGTGACGACGGCGGAAATGAATTATTGCGGTATTGCGGCATCCACTCTCCGGACGATGTGTCCGCTCAGCATGTTTTCTTTTCAACCTTTTCTATTCAAGGCTTTCTCTGCGGTCTTTCCGGAGGAATGGATCTGCTCATCCCTGAACACACCCGGGCGCTTGCATTGTCAGGTGTGGAGCTGTTGTGCTCTTTCCCTTCTTTTGATGTGTATGAAGCGTTCCCTTTTGAACAAATTGCACGCGTCAGGGCGGTCGAGAATCAAATTTTCACCGTTCTTGTTCCTCCTTCCGGAGAAAGCATTGTGTGCTGGGGACCAACAGGCGCTCCCCTTGCTTCCTCCCGGAGCAATTCCGGAGAGCTTTTCTTCGCATTGCAGCGGGAATGCATCGCTCGCACGCGAAAGCAGTACCCTCTTCGCTCCCTTCGAAAAAAACAACTTCGCAACGCTCTTGCAGTCCTCTGATGAGAATGACTATGCTAAAATAAGCAGGTTATGGATTTTCTTGCAGAAGAAGGTGGATGTGTCGATGTCGTACAAATGCCGAGACGCGGCTCGCCTTGCGAGCTCCATAGAAAAGTGGCTCACGCAGAAGGTTTACGCTGCGGGGGCTGTCGGGGGAATTGTCGGGCTGAGCGGAGGTATAGACTCCGCCGTTGTGGCCGCGCTTCTGAAACGAGCGTTCGGCTCCAATATGCTTTCGGTGTTGCTTCCATGCGGAAGTATTCCTAAAGACAAGGAGGACGCTCTTCTCGCTGTCAAAGTATTCGATCTTCCGTACCGGGAGGTCGACTTGTCGCCTGTGTACGATGCCTTCGTACGCGCCATCGGAGAACCTCTTTCTCCGATGGCTGTAGCGAACATCAAACCGAGGCTTCGCATGAATGCTCTCTACGCCTTGGCGCAGACTCGCCGTTTCCTCGTCTGCGGTACGGGCAACAAGGCCGAGCTGCTCATGGGGTATTTTACCAAGTACGGAGACGGAGGGTGCGATCTTCTTCCTCTCGGCGACCTTTTGAAGAGTGAGGTCCGTGCTCTTGCACGTTTTTTGCAAGTCCCGGATGAGATTATAGAAAAGGCTCCTTCGGCGGGGCTTTGGGACGGACAGACGGACGAAGGAGAGATGGGCATGATGTACGAAGAGATAGACGCCTATATTGCTACTGGAAAGGGAGATGAAAAAGTCAGGACACGGATTGAACATATGAAAAACGTGTCGGCGCATAAAAGGGCGATGCCGCCCGTGTGTATTCCATTCTGAGAGTGTATATATTTTCCAGAGGAGTGATTTTCTTTGTCGGGACATTCTAAATGGGCCAATATCAAACATAGAAAAGGAGCGCAGGATGCAAAGCGGGGAAACCTTTTCCAGAAGCTTGTAAAGGCCATCATTATCGCCGCGAAAGAGGGCGGGGGCGATCCCTCGATGAATATGCGCCTGAAGGCCGCCATAGAACGGGCAAAAGCCGCGAGCGTACCCAACGACAATATTATGAGAGGGATAAAACGTGGTACCGGCGAGCTTGACGGCGGGCAGTTCGACGAAATTATTTATGAAGCATACGGCCCGAACGGCGTCGCTATTCTTATTGAGGTCCTCACAGATAATAGGAACAGAGCCGCCTCCGAGATGCGTACTCTGATGACCAGGAACGGCGGTTCCCTGGGGGAAGCGGGAAGCGTTGCCTGGATGTTCGAGCGGAAAGGTGTTATCGAAGTTTCGGGAAAAGATCTTGACGAAGAAGCCTTGATGACGGTCGCGCTTGAGGCGGGAGCGGACGACTTGCAGAATCAGGGCGACGGTTTTCTTGTGTACAGCGAACCGAGCATTTTCGGCCAGGTGCGGGATGCTTTGGAAAAAGCAGGGTACGTTGTCAGCCGGGCCGAGACCGAGATGGTCCCGAAGAATACCGTCATGATAGAAAACAAAGAAAAAGCGCAGAAAATTTTGCGTCTGATGGATCTTCTTGAAGAACACGACGACGTCCAGAATGCCTACGGGAACTTCGACATTCCGGATGAAATAATGGAAAGCCTGGATGCGTAAGCGTTGCTGAAGTGTATCGGGATCGACCCCGGGCTGGGCCGGATGGGAGTGGCCACAGTCCTCCAGGATGGACGCTTTTTCCGTCTTATCTCCAGTGGATGTATTGAAACATCGCCTGGACAGGAGATCTCTTCCCGCCTGGACACGATTTTCATAAAACTCGGGGAGCAGATCGAATGCTGCTCCCCTGATTTTATGTCGGTTGAAAAGCTTTTTTTTGGAAAGAACATCACTACTGCGGAGTACGTGTGGCAAGCACGCGGTATAGCGCTCCTCCTCGCAGCCCGTTATCGTCTTCCCCTTTTTGAACCGAAACCCTCTCAGATCAAGTTAACGGTTTGCGGGTATGGAACGGCGCCGAAGGAGCAGATGCAGAAAATGGTACAGCGCCTCTTGGGGCTTCAAGAAGTTCCCAAACCGGACGACGTCGCCGATGCTATAGGAGCTGCAATTACCGGTTTTTCGCTTTTTGCGGAAAAGCGGCGTATTTCCAATGCAGGAGGCAATCATGCTTCGCTTTCTCGCAGGTAAAGTTCACTCGATTATTGATAATATCGTCGTACTCGAAGTCAACGGTTTTGGTTTCGAACTTCTTTGTACGGGGCGTGCGGTTGCGCTGTGTACGGAAGGACAAGAAGCGACTCTCGTCACCTTCCTGCATTTTTCAGAAGCGGGGCCGACGCTATTTGGATTCGCAGACGACAGGGAGAGGACTCTTTTTTTGAAGCTCACCACGGTGAAGGGGGTCGGCGGGAAGATGGCTATGAATATTTTGAAAGCTGCGCCCGCGGAACGTATCATATCGTGGATTCTTTCCTCTGACGTTGACTCCATGGTCAAGATTCAGGGGATAGGAAAAAAGACAGCCGAGCGTCTTTGTTTCGAGATGCGTCCTCATCTTACCGGAGAGGATGCGGAGATCCCGGGGGATATTTTTTCTTCCGCGGGTAGGAAAGCAGAGACCGCCATGGAAGCGCTTCGTTCGCTTGGGTTTACACCGGGGGATGTGGGGGCTGTTTTTAGGAAGCTCAAGGAGTCCGGGGTTTTTGAAGGGACGATCTAACCGAAGAGAAAATTTTGCGCCTTGCCCTGAAAGAATTAAAGCGCAACTGAGGTGATAATCAGTGACAGAAGAAATGAAGCGCTTTCTGGATCCAAATGACGAACCCGGAGAGGATGAAAACTCTCTTCGCCCTCTCTCTTTACATGACTTCCTCGGACAAGAGAAATTAAAGGAAAAACTCTCGATTTTTATCGAAGCCGCCTCAAAACGCGGGGAGGCCTTGGATCACACCCTCTTTTACGGTCCCCCCGGACTTGGTAAGACCACTCTCGCAGGTATCATTGCCCGGGAAATGGGAGGCCAGCTACGTGTGACAACGGGGCCTTCGCTGGAAAAAACCGGAGATCTCGCGGCAATTTTATCGAACCTTGAGCCGAACGACGTTCTTTTCATTGACGAGATTCACAGACTTCCTTCAAACGTGGAAGAGATACTATACCCTGCGATGGAAGACTACGCGTTGCACATCATCGTGGGAAAGGGGCCGTTGGCGAACAACATATGCCTGACGCTCCCGAGATTTACTCTTGTCGGCGCTACGACTCGGCTCGGATTGCTCACCTCGCCTCTTCGTGCCCGCTTCGGAATAGTGGAGCAGCTCTCTCTCTATTCTGAAGATGAACTCCGGAGTATCGTCGCGCGCGGCGCCAGGGTGCTTGGCATAGCGATACATGATGACGCGGCGCTCGAGATCGCCAGGCGTTCGCGCGGTACGCCCCGTATCGCGCTTCGTCTTCTTCGCAGGGTCCGCGACGTCGCGGAAGTCCGCTCTCTTACAACCGTTGACAGCTTGACGGCTTTTTCTGCTCTCAATATGCTCGGGTTGGATGATTTCGGACTTGATGAGGGCGATAGAAGAATCCTCAGAGTGATTATTGAACTGTTCGACGGCGGACCTGTCGGCCTTTCAACGTTGGGTGCGGCGCTCAACGAGGAGACGCAGACGATCGAAGATATCTACGAACCTTTTTTAATCCAGCAGGGGCTTCTTGAGAGAACTCCCCGGGGACGGAAAGCGACGAAAAATTGTTGGATATATCTCGGGAAAGCACCTCCGCCGGAGAGTAACGAACAGTGGCAATTGCATCTTCCTGTTGAGGAGGGGGCTGAAGGCTGATTTCTCGGGGAAATCTTTTCAGGTTTTGGATGGATGAAATATAAAAACTGGGGGTATGCCAATGTCCTTACTGAGAAAAGTGTGCTTTTTGCACCGAACTCTTCTTCTCGTCTCAATTTTAAGTGTTTTTATGCTACCGGAAACAGCGTTCGCTCGAAAGGTTTCTGTCGGTCTTGCTATCGGCAAGCCATCTGTTTCGATTTCTTCCGCCTCTGCCCTTTCCGCAACGGACGGCAGCGGGAAAAAACATGCGCTGGGTACAACAGCAGTTTTCCGTAGTGCGGGAAATAGCAGTGTCGTCGTGGGAAACCGTACGTTACGTTTGCCTGTGAGTCTCTCCTCGCGACATCCGCTTTCTTTCAATAAAAGACGGTATCGAGGCGCCTTCCGTCTGGTATCTTCAGGCTCGGGGATTACGCTTCTGAACGTCCTCGACCTTGAGGAGTACCTTCGAGGGGTGCTGAAAATGGAGGTGAATCCTGCCTGGTCCATGGAAGCACTCAAGGCGCAGGGCAGTTATCTCAAGAACATATGCTCTTCGAAGCGTTCTTCAGAACAGGGGCAAAGGAGGGTATGACCTTCGTGACAGCGTCATGTCGCAGGTCTACCGCGGAATGAACGCGGAAGATTCCAAGACCGACCAAGCAATACGCTCGACGAAGGGAATGGTTTTAAAATATGGCCGAGAGATCGCATTCACCCCTTTTCACTCGCATAGCGGGGGCGCGACCGCCGATGTGACGACGGTATGGGGCGGAAACGTACCGTATCTCAAGGGAGTTAATGAAGATTTTCGGACGGAGTCTCCCCATTCAACATGGGAGACGTGTCTTTCAGCGGCTCAAGTAGAGGAAGCCCTTCGTTCTGCAGGAGTGAACGTGGGACGTCTTCAGGAACTTCGGGTTGAGCAGGTGGATTCGTTCGGCAGAGCAACGATGCTCCGCGCCATCGGGGACGAGCGGAAGCCAGACGCTCAAGAGCCATAGTTTTCGTATGGCCGCAGGGAGCAATGTGATCAAGAGTACGTTCTTTTCCATTTCTTCCGCAGTCGCCTCTTCTCCGGCTCCCGTTCCCCTAACTCCGCGGCCTCAGCCGAATCCAGTTCCTGATTCGCCTCCCGCAGGAACTGAAATCCCTACTTCGCTAACGCCGTTGAGCGACGCTGAAGAGCGGCAACTGACAGATCTTACCGAGCGAGGGGTTTTCAACGCGGAAGAGCTGATGGATATGCTGCTCAACCCGGAAAAGCAAAAGGGGTATCTTATCCGTGCACTACGCACTGTCCGTCCCGGTGTTCCCGTAAAGACTCGACCGCAACCTGTCGGCCCCGGCTTCCGGTCAGTTTCTTTTCCGCGGCAAGGGGTGGGGGCACGGTGTCGGACTCTCCCAGTGGGGGGCGAAGGCGCTTGCAGATAAGGGGTGGGATTTTAAGAAGATTCTTTCGTTCTACTATCCGGGGACGAAACTTGAAGGGATGTAGACCTTATTTATGCAGACCGTCGATCTTTTCGACATAGAGTCGTACAATTATACGTTACCGGAGGAACTGATAGCACAGAATCCTGTTACACCCAGGGATTCATCGCGAATGCTGGTTTTAGACCGTTTCTCCGGAAAGATGGCGCACCGTCGTTTTTCCGATTTACGTGAGCTGCTCAAACCGTCGGATCTCTTGGTTCTTAATAACACGCGAGTTATTCCGGCCCGCCTTCGGGGTAACAAGCTTCCCGGAGGAGGGAAGGCAGAGTTGCTCCTGCTGAAAGCGCTTACACCGGAGTGGAGTGAGTGGGAAGCCCTCGTCAAACCTGGTCGCAGACTTCGATCCGGGACGGAAATCGTGCTTTCGGATGGAACAGTGGTAACAGTTGGCGAACGTCTTGAGGGTGCGGAAGGGGTGCGGAAAGTCTCTTTCCCTCAGAACGTCAAGGTTCTTTCATTGCTGACGGAAATTGGCGAGACCCCTCTTCCTCCGTATATTACACGCTCTACAGCGCCTCGTTCGGCATACCAGACGGTCTTCGCCGCGCGGGACGGTTCGGCGGCGGCCCCGACAGCGAGCCTTCATTTCACCGAGGCTCTTCTGGAAGAGTTCCAGCGGGAGATCGGTCTTTCGATTGCATGGGTGACGTTGCATGTCGGGCTTGGGACATTCCGTCCCGTCCAGTGTTCGGATATCCGCAAGCATGTTATCCACGAAGAGTTTTGCGTGCTTCCTTTGGAGACGAAAAAGGTTGTCGAGGAGACGAAAAGACGTGGAGGGAGGGTAATCGCTGCGGGGACGACTGTAGCACGGACCCTCGAGTCAATGGTTGCCGAGGGGGGAGCGATGCGCTGGGGTGAGATGAATACCCAACTTTTTATTTATCCGGGTTTTGAGTATAAAGTGGTAGATGCCCTGGTGACGAATTTTCATCTTCCAAAAAGCTCCTTACTGATGCTTGTTGCCGCATTTGCCGGGTATGAAAAGGTAATGCGGGCGTATGATACTGCCGTTTCGATGGAATACCGGTTTTTCTCGTTCGGGGACGCGATGTTTATCTGTTAGAGTACGCGGCCTGGACGGGGACTTTCAGGAGGTGAATGTCATGTGGTACTGGGAGTGTTTTACGCCGCATCCTCCGGTGATTATCCCGGAGGTCGGTAGGGGAAGAGAGCACGATGCCTCTCAAACGCTCGAAGGAATGAACATCCTCTCCTCCCTTGCGAGCAAAAATCCGCCTGACAACATACTTCTGCTCTCTCCACACGCGCCATTTTCAGGAGGGCTCACGGTCTCGTTGGCCGAGCAGTATACGGGTGATTTCGCACAATTTGCAGCTCCTCGGACCCGTCTTTCATTTGAAGGGGCTAAGGACGAGGGAGAACGTCTTGCCCGTATTCTGGAAGAGTCGTTCCCCGTAGCAGTAACAATGCGCAAGATGTGTTCACTTGACCACGGGAGCCTCGTCCCTCTTTTTTTCATCCAAAAGAAGAGCGTCTCTCTACCTTCGCTTGTTGTCGCAAACCCGATAGGGCTTTCTCCTTCCGAGGCATTCCGACTGGGACAGGTTCTCCTGAAGGCGCCGCTTCACGGGAGCTGGGCTCTTGTCGCAAGCGGCGATCTCTCGCACAGGGTAACCCCCGAAGCTCCGGCCGGCTATTCCCCTTTCGGGCGAGAGTTCGACAGGATGGTTGTCGAAGCTTTTCAAACAAACGATCCCGCACAGCTCCTCGCTCTTGGAGAACGTGAAATGGACGAGGCAGGAGAGTGCGGTTTGCGTTCAGCGCTTCTTTTCCTAGGGTTGGCTGAGAAACGGCACATAAGGAGTATCTCATACGAGGCTCCCTTTGGCGTCGGGTACGCAACCGCCTTCGCATCGTTGCACAGCGCCCCGTTGCTGGCGCGAGCAGTCCTCTCAGAAGGTGTACGCTCAGGAAGGGAGGAGGCAAAAAAAGCGGCGGTGCGTTTTAACGAATTTCCGGAGCTTCAGGCTAAATCCGCGTGTTTCGTCAGCCTGAAAATCCGTCCCGGGAGAACGGAGGAAGAACAGCTGCGCGGGTGTATCGGAACAATTCTTCCTTCCTATTCTTCACTTCATGAAGAGATAGTGGAGAACACGCTTGCCGCAGCGGAGCGCGACCCCCGTTTTATGCCTGTAACCCCGGAAGAGCTTGAGAACATTTCTCTTTCAGTCGACATACTCTCAACTCCGGAGCCAGCATCCTCTCTTGACATGCTCGACCCGCGCAAATTCGGTGTGCTCGTCGAAAAGGGTGGTTTGCGAGGGGTATTGCTACCGGACCTTGAGGGAATAGATACCGTTGAACAGCAGCTTTCAATAGCTGCCCGGAAAGCAGGAATACTTTCTCTGGAGAGGGCGTCTCTCTCTCGTTTTACTGTTCGCAGGCTCAAGGAGGATGCGGAGTGAAGAACGCGGAGGGTTCGAAAGAAATATTGCGCGAGGCTGAGTGGTGGCGCTTTGAAGGAGAAAACGTTCGATGCATGCTTTGCCCCCATGCATGTCTCATTTCTCCGGGAAAAGCGGGGCGTTGTGGCGTGCGTATTCACGTAACGGGAGAAGGTCTTTACCTCTCGAATTACGGCATGGCAGCCTCCCTCGCGGTAGATCCCATTGAAAAAAAACCTCTCTATCACTGGAAGCCGGGAACCTCGGTACTGTCCCTGGGATCCGTAGGGTGTTCGATGCACTGTCCCTTCTGTCAGAACTGGCAGCTTGCAGAGTGCTCACCGTCCGTTTCGTTGCACAGGATAGAACCCGAGGATCCCGCGCGCCTCGCGATACAGCATCGAACGCCCTCCGTTGCGTTCACCTATAATGAGCCTTTAACCTGGTTCGAGTTTCTCAAGGATTCCTGCCGTCTCCTTCGAGCGGAAAAGATCCCCGTCGTGCTAGTAAGCAATGGAATGATCAACGAAGCTCCGTTGGCTGAACTCGCTCCGTATATTGCCGCTGCGAACATCGACTTGAAAGCCTTTACGCCGGAGGCATACCGTTTTATTGGGGGAGAACTCGATGCGGTTAAAAGAACGATCAGAATGCTTTCCAACACAGGAACTCACACAGAGGTTACCTTTCTTCTTGTGCCTGGAATCAACGATGACGTTTCCTCCTTTGCGGAGATGACGTCATGGCTGGCGTCTCTTCGTCCGGTGCCTGCGCTTCATATTTCCCGTTACTTCCCGAATCGCGAATGGCGCGTTCCTGCGACTCCTATGGAACGTATCAGGGAGTTCGAGCGGATTGCTAAGGAACGACTTCCGTGGGTGTATACCGGAAATATCGACGGAGAGAGTTGTACGAGTTGTTTGGAGTGCGGCGGTGTATTGCTTCGAAGACGCCGTTATACTCTTCTTGAAAAGAATATTGACGAAAAGGGGCGGTGCGCTTTCTGCAAATCGCCGACGCCGATCACTCTTTAGCTGTCTTTAGGAGGAATGCATTTCGATGAAAAAAATACTGTGCTTTTTCCTCGCCGCTGCCGGACTCTTCATGTTGATCCGGACCACAGCGTTCTCTCCCGAACGGTGGCCGCTTCCTCTCCCGAGCGGAAGCGGTGAACTGCTTCCGGTGATGGTCCAGACGGGGATGAATGCGCGGCAGGCAGCGGATGAGTTTGTAGCGGCCGGTGTTGTGGAGAAAGGCCGGGCTGCCGCGTTCGCTCGCTGGATGGTACGCTTTTCCATCGACCGCCGTCTGCGCCCCGGGGTGTACCATGTTCGGAAGGGCTCTCCCTGGGAAGTAGCGATGCAAATGAAAACTGCAGAGCCGGGCTTTCTTTCAATGACGCTTGTGCCCGGTACCGATATCTATTCATTCGGCAAACTCTTCCCGGAAAAATCACTTTTCGGAGAAGCACTAGAAAAATTGTTGGCGGATGAAAGCCTGTATCCATCGGAAATGCGCAATTTGCTCCCCGAAACAACGGAAGGACGGCTTGCCTTTCTCCTTCCAGAAACATATCACCTTGCTTTCTTGGATGAAAGAGAGCTGCTTTCTGCGGCTGCTGCGCTCTGGTGGAGACGAATAGGTTCCTCCATATCGCCCGAGCAGAGGAGCAAGGATGTTTTTGAGGAATTGGCAATCCTCGCTTCCCTTGTAGAACGCGAAGGGTTCCGGGACGACGAACGCCCCCGAATCGCCGGTGTACTTACCAATAGAATGGAGAAGGGGATGCAGCTTCAAATCGACGCAACAGTCGTCTATGCTTGGAGAAGGAAAGGACGGGATATAACACGTGTCCTCTTCAAAGACCTTGAGATAGACTCTCCCTACAATACGTACATAATCCAAGGTCTCCCTCCTGCTCCGATTTGTACCTCCTCCGAAGTTTCTTGGAAGGCTGTCCTCAATCCTGAGCAGCATGATTTTCTTTATTATGTTGCCCAGTCTGACGGCTATCACCTGTTTGCTGAAACCTTTGCAGAGCACCAGAAAAACATCGTGAAGGTCCGATCCAAATGATGCCTTTTTCTCCGACAGTCTCCTTCGCGCCTGATATGGGGTGTTTTGGGCTTAGGCTGCCTGTTGCGCAGATTGTCTTCTTGAGCTGGATCGTTTCTGAATACGACGGCCTTGGATTCGTCAAGACGGAGAATGTCGCCGGAACCTCCTCTAAGAGGAGAGATGCTTATGTTTCTCTCTTTTTTCCGGAGAAGAAACGGGATGACGTGTTAGAATTACTACGGGGTCTTACAAATGAAGGTTTAGAGATTGATCTTCTTTTTGATCAGATGCCATCTTCATATACCCTGAAGGATTCCGCGACAGAATGTACATTGGAGGATTTCGAAACGCTATGAGCATCAACGCAAAACTTGGAGATTTATTGCGAGCTGTGACGCACAACGGCGCTGATTTTGCCGATCTGTATTTTGAGATTGCCGCGTCGCACTCGTATTCATTTGAAGGCGGCAGCTTCGAGGAAATTTCTTCGTCTTCTTCCGAAGGAGTCGGCGCACGAATTCTTTTAGGTGAAGCAACTTCTCTTTCGTATGCACCTGGAGTTGCCCTGGAAACTGGAGCAACCTGCCTTCACGAAGCGGCGGAACACAGCGGTCTTTCGCTTCCTTGTCGCCAGATGTCTGCGATTCGTGTCATGGAGAGGGAGTCGCCCTTCCCTTCTCCTGGGTACGAGTTTTTTTATGATCTTGACAAACGTATAAAGGCGAGCTCTATGTGGATACGGCAGGTATCCATGAATCTCGACACGGCGTTTAAGAGTTTCAGCGTTTTTAACAGTGACGGTTCTATCGCTGGAGATCGGCGTCTTTATACGATTTTCAGCGTAGAAGTCGTTGTTGAAAAAGGCGGCGTACTGCAAACCGGATATGAATCCGAGGCGTTTTCAGTGGACTGCTGTGAATTCTTCAGGAGGGTTTCTCCGCTCAAAGTGTCAAAGACGGCGCTCTCACGCGCTCTTCTTATGCTCGACGCGCCTCAGTGTCCCGCAGGTGCAATGCCGGTATTGCTCTCTGGAGAAGCGGGAGGCACTATGATCCACGAGGCCTGCGGGCACGGTTTTGAGGCGGACATTATTCAGAAGGACTATTCCGTTTACCGGGATAAAATAGGCAAACAGGCCGCGAGCTCATTGATTACGCTTGTCGATGACGGTTCCATTCCGGGGTATCTCGGAAGTGCTTCCTTTGATGATGAAGGTACTCCCTGTAAGCGGAACGTCCTTATTGAGAAGGGTGTTGTCCGGAGTTACATCAGCGACATCGTCTCGTCGAGACGAGGCGCTCTTCCCCTGACTGGAAACGGCAGACGGAGCTCGTATCGTTCCGTTCCGCAACCGCGGATGACGAACACGTATATCGAACCGGGGGACTCCGCTCCGGAGGAAATGCTTCACTCGATGAAAAGAGGCCTTCTCGTCAGAAAAATGGGAGGAGGGGAAGTAAATCCCACATCTGGCGATTTCGTCTTTCATGTAACAGAAGGGTATCTTGTCGAGGACGGGAGAGTGCTGCATCCTGTGCGGGGAGCTGTGCTTACCGGCAACGGCCCGGATGTTCTTATGAACATCGAGGCGGTGGGAAATGACCTACACTTCATGCCAGGGATGTGCGGAAAATCAGGACAGAACGTACCTGTTACCGATGGACAACCATCGTTGCTCATTGGAAATCTCACCGTCGGAGGGGCAAACACGTGTGATGACGCTATTTTCGAGTAAAAAAAAGAAGACGTTCGTTAGAACGTCTGCGAGCTCAAGAGGAAGGGCGAAGAGAGAAAACTCCAGCGTACTGTCGCTTTGGATAGAAACGCTCACTTTTTTAGTTTTTGCCTTTCTTTTGTATGTTCTTGCTTCAGTCTTTTCCCTCAGAACAGGTGTTTGGGGAGATGCGATCCGTTTTTCTCTTCTGAGAAACTGGGGCGGCGCCATACTCATACCTATTTTTTTTGGAGGGTATCTGTGCATCGCCTACTTTTTAAAGACCGGTGCGAAGGGGCTTCTCTCGCAAGCTCTGGGTACGTTTCTGCTTTTTTTATGTACTGCCCTCCTGTTTGGACTTTTTCAGAAAGCTCATATCTTCCAAGGTTTTTCGCTGTTTTCTCCGGGATATCTTGGGCAGGGGCTGGCGGTTTTTCTCACCAGGGAGATAGGCGTCCTTGGGACAACGCTCTTCGCTGTGGCATTGCTGATTCTTTCAGCAACTCTTTATGGCTTTATTCATCCTGCTTCGATCATATCCAGGATTTCAAAGATTCTCCTTTTTTTCCGTTCACTTTCATTACCGAAGCGCATTGGAATCGAAACTGAAACTGTACACCAGGGTGCATCCCCCGTTGAAAAGACAGAA
The DNA here is from genome assembly GCA_963668335.2 of Aminobacteriaceae bacterium. Lineage (GTDB taxonomy): Bacteria > Synergistota > Synergistia > Synergistales > Aminobacteriaceae > JAAYLU01. The sequence continues at coordinate 21,948 of CAXXRY010000048.1, forward strand.
ATGGACGACGAGGCCAAACTCCCGTCTCGTTTTGTTTTGGTGCGTCCCCCCTCCCATGGAATTCCTTCGGATGTTCTGCAGAGCATTGAAGAAACTCGGCTTTCCGACGAGAAGCTCCCTCAGGAGGAAACTGAAAGATTCGAGGAAAAAAAGAGCGGGAAGTTTTTTGAATTCTTCAAGCGAAAAAGAAAAACACTCCCCGAGGGTGAACAATTTCTTTCGGAAGATGTAACAGCGTCGCTCGCTCAAACCGAAGCTGCGAACGAAGATGTTCCAGAAGAGCAGGTACAGCCCAGTGTTTCGCTACCTGGTGTTTCCGAACTTCCTTCAGACAGGGGAGAAATGAGCGGAGAATTCGATAACAACACGGATATCGGCGCCGAAGAGGATATTTTCGTCCTGAGGAGACCGGAGGAGAATACCGAAACAAACGGAACACAAGAGGAACTCCCCGATGCTGATTCTGTTGGTGTCGCTAAAATTGAGGAATATGCCGAAGGTGAGTTCACAGATCCGCATGCTCTGCCCGATATCGAGTTTCACGTGGTGGAAGAGGAGGGGCGAGTTCGGAACGGTACATTCCCTCCTCCTCCGGAACTTTTCGGCCCCAGACAGGAGTTTGAGACATCCGATGAGAATGAGACTGTCCGTGAACAGGCTTCGTCGATCATCACAACGCTTGCCGATTTCGGCGTAAGCGCGGAGATGGCGGATGTTGTGATCGGTCCGACGGTTATTCAGTTCCAATTGCAGCTTGCTCCTGGCATAAAGGTGAGCAAGGTTGCCGGTTTGAGCAATGATCTTGCCGTCGCGCTCACCGTTCCTTCGCTTCGTGTTGAGGCGCCTATTCCAGGCAAACCGTATGTTGGTGTGGAGATACCGAACCCAAAAAGAAAGGGAATTGCTCTTCGTACCATACTTGAATCGAGAGTGTTTCTGGACTCTGAAAACGACCTTCCTCTCGCTATGGGCGTTCGAGTAGACTCACGCCCGCTTGTTGTCGGATTGGAGGACCTGCCGCATCTTCTTGTCGCAGGAACGACGGGTTCGGGGAAAAGCGTCTTCGTCACAAGCTGTATCACCGGGCTCTGCACGCATCGGACTCCCGAAGAGCTCAGGCTGATCCTGATTGACCCAAAACGGGTAGAGCTGAGCATCTACGAACATCTTCCGCATGTTCTTGCAAAGCCTGTAGTCTCCCCCAAAAAGGCGGTCCAGGCGCTTGCATGGGCTGTCCGAGAGATGGAACACCGTTATGAAATTTTCGCCAGGGCAAGGGTTCGTAATCTGAAGTCGTACAACCAGAATGTTCTGCCCAAGGCCAAGCTGCCTCATATCGTTATCGTGGTCGACGAGCTGGCCGACCTCATGTTCACCGCGCAGAAAGATGTTGAAGATTATATTTGCCGCCTCGCTCAGATGGCCAGGGCGACTGGTATTCACCTTGTTCTTGCTACACAACGTCCGTCCGTCAATGTAATTACAGGGCTTATCAAAGCGAATATCCCGGCGAGAGTCGCATTTACTCTTCCTTCGCAGACGGACTCGCGTACTATTATCGACGTCTCGGGAGCGGAGCGTCTCCTGGGAAAAGGCGATATGCTTTTCGTCAGTTCAAAGTATCCGCGCCCTCTGCGTCTTCAGGCTCCTTTCATCGATGACGGCAAGAGCCTCGAGATCATCGAGTACCTGGGGAATATCTTCGGCCCGCCGGAGTATGTGGATATCGAAGCACAGGGCGCAGGGGAGAGCACAAATAACGGGGATACATCCTTCGCCGATGATCCCCTTCTGGAAGAGGCCGTCGATATAGTTATGGAAACCGGTATCGCATCGGCAAGCCGCCTGCAGCGGCAGCTCCGCGTCGGCTTTACCCGTGCTGCGCGGCTTGTGGATACCATGGAGCAGATAGGGATTGTCGGACCTCCCGAAGGGTCGAAGCCCCGTGAAATTCTCGTTGACGATGAAACGGCAAGGAGTCTTCTCTCCCGGGTGCTTTCGGGGGAGGGAGAGTAGACATGTTTACAATCTCTCTTCCCAATGTAAAGGCAACCTTCTTGAATGCTTTTCAGGAGCCTCTTTTGGTGGTTGCAGGGGGAAGAAGGCCGGATGCTTCGTGGTTAACGGAGGTTTTTCGCTCGTACGCGATGCGCTGGTGTGCTGATTCCGGCCTTGTGTATTGTCTTGAAGCGGGTATTCTGCCGGACAGGCTCGTGGGAGATGGAGACAGTACTCCTCCGGAGGAATGGAGGCGCGCTGTGGAGGCGGGAGTTTCTGTAACGAAACACCCAGTGGATAAGGATTTGACGGATCTTCAGCTGGCGCTCTTCACGGCAGGAAAAGAACTGCCCGGGAAACCGCTTCTTGTGACAGGATGCTGGGGGGGAAGATTCGACCATCTCTGGGCGAACATATTCTCCGCGTTATGGTTGCGTGAACAGGACGTTCGTATTCTTGCTTTTGCGGATGAAAAAGAGTGCCTTTTTCTCTTGGAGGGAAAAGAATCTCTTGAAATCTGTTTGTCCGGGCATGAAAATACAGTAATTTCATTGTTACCGCTTACTCCGGAGTGCACCGGCGTGGACCTCGAGAATGTCCGTTGGGAGTTGAAGGATTCCCTTCTACTGCAAAAGCACCCCTACACAGTGAGCAACAGAACCGAGGGGAAAGGAAATATCTCAGTCAGGTTGCAGAAGGGAATCCTTGGTGTATACTGCGGATGGCTCTGAGAAAGCAAAAGAGGGCTTTACACCGCCCGTTTCACTTTGCCGGAACGGAGACACCGTGTGCAGATTCTCATGCGAAGAGATTCGCCGCCGCCGACGTCAGCCTTGACGCTTCGAAGATTGACAAGCCAGCGTCTGCGAGTATGCCGATTCGAATGACTTACGGCATTTCCGGTGACAGGCCCGCGACCGCAACATTCACATACTTTTGCCATTGATTTCGCCCCCTTGCTGCGAGTAGTTTCGATCAAACAGAAGAATTTTAGCACAGAGGGGTGCACGGAGCAAATTTTTTTTGTAGAATTCCTCGGGGAGGATTGGACAAAATGAGTTTTAGCGGGAAAATGGATGAACTTGAGGGTATCGTAGCCCGTATTGAGAAGGAAGCTCTGCCTCTTGAAGACTCTCTCGCGCTTTTTGAAAAAGGGATTGGGCTGGTACGAGAGTGCCGTGAGTTTCTTTCGGAAGCAAAGCAGCGGATTCTTCTCCTTACGCAAGATAACACTACGGTTCCTTTTGTTGCGTCCTACAATAATGAAGAGGAGTCAAGTAAATGACGCAGAATACACGTTCTTTTCAGGCGCTTTTTTCAGAGGCCGGGGAGTTTGTTGAGGCGCGCCTGCTGGAACTTGTCGAGATGCTTCCAGCCCCTGCTCCCCGCAGGCTCCGGGAATCAATGATGTATTCCTTAACTGCCGGAGGGAAGCGCCTTCGTCCCATTCTTTGCCTAAAGGCCGCCGAGGTTTTTGGTATGTCATGGGAAGCGGCCCTTCCATTGGCACTGAGTTTTGAGATGATCCATACCGCGTCTCTTATTCACGACGATCTCCCGGCCATGGACGATGATGTTTTACGGAGAGGAAAGGCGACGAATCATGTTCTTTTTGGAGAATCTCTCGCCATACTTGCCGGGGATGCGTTGATGGCTTGGGCGTTCGAATACCCTCTCACTGCGCTTTCCAGGGAGAATGTCCCAGCTGAACGGATTTGCGAGGCAATGCGAATACTGGCCAACTCATTAGGGCCTTTCGGTATTTGCGGCGGACAGGTTCTCGATACCGACCCCGAAAGCATAGAAACGGGAAACGATTTTCCGTTCAAGGTGGCTGCCCAGAAGACCGCCGTTCTCATCGCCGCGTGTGTGGAAAGCGGCGCAGTGATCGGAGGAGCCGATCAGGCGGTTGCAAGCTCATTCCGTATGTACGGCAATCATTTAGGTCTTGCATTTCAGATGGTCGACGATATTCTCGATGTCACGTCCTCGGCGGAGGAACTGGGAAAGACTCCTGGTAAAGACGTCACACAAAACAAAAGGACATTTGTTTCTCTCTTCGGTCTTGAAGAGACTCGTCGGTTAGCTCGGATAGAGAGCGAAAAAGGAATACATGCACTTCGTTCGATACAAGGAGACACGGAGTTTTTCGCGGCGCTCTCCGGATATCTTATGGAAAGGACGCGGTAGACATGACTGTTCTGGAGCGTATGAAGCACTATTCGGAGCTGAAGGGGTATTCGAAAGAGACTCTCGATACGCTCGCCGCTGAACTTCGAGAGTATATAGTCTCGGTTGTTTTAAAAACCGGGGGACATATGGCTTCTTCGCTTGGGGCGGTTGAACTCATCCTTGCACTTCTTCGTTCATTTGATCCGGATGACGATAAAATCCTCTTCGATGTCGGGCACCAGGCGTACGCATACAAAATTCTTACGGGTCGCAGAGACCGTTTCCCGACGCTGCGCCAGTGGGGGGGTATCAGCGGTTTCCCGAAACGTTCCGAAAGCCCTTACGACCATTTTGACGTGGGGCACAGCAGCACGTCGCTTTCCGCAGCGCTTGGTTATGCGAAGGCGAGAGATGTCCTGGGTGCGGATAACCATGTCGTAGCGGTGATAGGGGACGCATCGCTCCTGAACGGACTGGCATTCGAGGCGCTCAACTACACCAAGGATTCGAACACGAAGGTCATCTATATCCTCAACGACAATACTATGTCCATCAGTAAGAGAGTGGGCGGTTTTGCCACACATCTTGCGAAACTTAGTTCCAGTACTGCGTATAACTCCTTAAAGAAGGCGATTAAGGAATCCTGCGCTTCACTGCCAAAGGGACAGACTCTTGAGAATGCGCTCGGGAAGCTAAAGGATCATATAAAATCCATAGTCAAGCCAATCAATATTTTCGACGAAATGGATATCAACTACTGGGGGCCTTTCGACGGACATAATATTGAGGAGATTGAAAATGTCCTTGAACTTGCGAAGAAATATGAAAAACCGGTACTCATTCATCTCGTCACGGTGAAGGGGAAGGGATATCGGAAAGCGGAGCAAGAACCCACAAAGTACCACGGTGTTCCTCCTTGTAAACCTGCTGCTGTCCCGGAGACCGTTTCCCGAAGATCATGGAGCGAAGCCGCTTCAAACGCGGTATGCTCTCTTGCGGATCGCGACAAGCGGGTTGTCTGTCTGACCGCTGCAATGAAGTGCGGCAGCAAGCTCGACCCCTTTGCGGAGCGTTTTCCTGATCGTTTCTTTGACGTGGGCATAGCGGAGGGGCACATGCTCACCATGGCTGCTGGAATGGCGGCCGGAGGTCTACGGCCGGTGGTATTCATCTATTCAACATTCCTCCAGCGGGCAATGGACCAGCTCGTCCATGACATCGCTATGCAGAATCTTCCGGTTACCATCGCTGTCGACCGTTCGGGGCTCATCGGCGATGATGGAGAGACACATCAGGGGTTGCTCGATATTTCATGGTCGCGTCCCATACCTCATCTTGTCGTGGCGGCTCCAAGAGATGAGATAGGCCTTTCAGCCCTCTTCGATCTTGGACTCCGAAGAGACGGGCCGATGATGATCCGTTTCCCGAGGGGCGAGGCGATTCCCTCCCTTCACAGGAATCGCGGCGAAGTTTTTCTGAACGACCTCCCTGTTCCGGAGATCCTGGAAAAAGGAACGGGGTGTGCGCTCTTGGGGTATGGAAAGACCGTCGAAATGATGCTTGAGGCGCGAGAACTGATCGTGCGAGACGGAGGAGTTCCCCCGTCCGTTGTGGATATCAAATGTATCAAACCCATGTGCGTTCCGGTAATGGAGGAACTTTTGAAAAACAATGATCTTGTCATCATTGCCGAGGACGGGTACAAAGAAGGCGGAGCGGGCGAAGCGGTCGCAGCCCTTGCCGAAAAGCTTAGATCGTCGTCCCGAACAGCCATGGTGGTTCCGTTGGGCATCCCCGATCTTTTCGTTCCTCAGGGGACGGTTTCTGAACAGGCCGAGTACTGCGGTCTTACCCCGCGTAAAGTGGTGACAATGTATGAAGAGTATCAAAAAAGAACGCATCGACAAGGTTCTGGTATCCAGGGGGTTCGTTGAAACCAGAACGAAAGCGCAAAGTCTTCTGATGGCCGGAAAAGTTTTCGTCGATGGAAATCGGGTGGAAAAACCCGGAACGCTTGTCTTTCCTGACGTTGCTATGGAAGTGAGTGGGAGCGGAAACGATTGGGTAAGCCGCGGCGCTTTGAAGCTGCTGAAAGCCCTTGATGTCTTCCCTTTTGACCCGAAAAACAAGGTTTGCGTCGATATCGGCGCCTCGACAGGAGGTTTTTCCCAGGTGCTCCTTTCCAGGGGCGCTCTCCGTGTGTATTCCGTTGACGTAGGATATGGGCAGTTGGCTTGGTCGCTTCGTAACGATGAGCGAGTCGTTGTCATGGAGCGTACGAATGCGAGAAATCTGCTCCCGGATGATTTCCCCGAAATCCCTGAACGAGCGGTTGCCGATGCGTCGTTCATTTCATTGAAGCTATTGCTCCCGGCCATGGATGCATTTCTTTCCTGTCAGGGAGAAGCCGTTGTTCTTGTTAAACCTCAGTTTGAGGTTGGAAAAGGGAAGGTGGGGAAGGGCGGAGTGGTCCGTTCTCACGAGGATCATATTTCCGTTTTGGAGGACATCCTGGTTTTCTGCTTACGAGAAACGTCTTTTTCGCCCTGTGGTATGACGTTTTCACCCATTACCGGTCCTATGGGGAATATCGAGTATCTCTTGTATCTGTCAAAAGCAGACGCGACGCTTTCGATTCCGCACCCTGTTTCGATAGTGGAAGAAGCACACTCTTTTTTCACGAAAGGACGTAGCGGATCATGAATGCTCCCGATATAGGCATGCTTGTCAATACGCGAAAGCCAGGAGCAATAAAAATGGCGAGAATGCTTTTGCAGTGGGGGATGGACAACGGGGTTGCGTTTCTTTTCCCTCCTCATGAGGCGTCGGTGCTGGGAGTACAGGGAGTAAGCGATGAAGAGTGGAAAGAGACTGTCGGAATCGCTTTGGTTATCGGTGGTGACGGGACTTTTTTGCGCGCTGCCCGCTATATTTTAGGGGCTTCCATTCTCCTCTACGGAATCAATTTGGGACATCTTGGTTTTCTGGCTTCGGGAAAGGCCGAGGAAGCGATACAGGACGTAGAAAGCATCCTCCGCGGAGAGTACTCCGTGCAGATGCACCGAGTGCTTGACGGCAGGATATCACGGGATGGACACGATACTTATTCCTTGTATGCTCTTAATGATCTCGTCTTGGCGAAAGGCGCGCTTGCTCGGGTAATGCATATTGAAGTGCACATCGGAGATAAGCTTTTGAACACTCTCCCGGCTGATGGTATCATCGTGTCAACGCCGACTGGATCGACTGCGTATGCACTCTCTGCAGGCGGTCCCATTATTCCCCCACACGTTCCGTGCATGCTTGTCGTGCCTATATGTGCTCATACACTCTATTCGAGACCAGTTGTCGCCGGAGAGGATGATACGGTTACCCTAGTGCCGAGAGGAAATCACAGAGATCTTCTGCTTACTCAGGACGGTCAGCTTGGCTACGAGATTCTTCCGGGGGATCGTATTGAAATCTCGCTGAGCCGCACGCAAAAGATCGATGTTATTCTTCTCCCGTCACGGAATTACTTCGATCTGCTTCAGGAGAAACTCCGATGGGGACAGGGTATTGTCACCTTTGAAAAGGAGTGACGAGGGTGATCGAAGAGATCTCCATTAAGAACGTAGGAGGAATCGCCTCCGTATCGATGCGCCTGGAGATCGGTTTTTCAGTGATCACCGGAGAAAGCGGAGCAGGAAAGAGCAGCTTTGTAAGAGCGTTGGAACTGATTGGAGGGAAGAGAAGTCAGGCACTCTTTATTCGCTCCGGTGAGGAAGAGGCCTTGGTGGAGGCAGTCTTTTCCGGATCGATCAAACACGTTTCGGAAATACTCCAACCGTGCGACGAGGAAGGAATGCTCTTTGCGCGGCGTGTTCTTTCAAGAGCAGGGAGAAATCGCTGTTTCTTTCAGGGAAAAGCGACTCCCTTTTCTACGTTTGCCTCCGTGATGAACGACAGAATGAGGATTCAAAGCCAGTTTGCCCAGATAGAGCTTCTTGATCCGAAGCGTCAGATGGATATCCTCGACTTCTGTTGCGGCGCACAGGCGGAGCATTTGCGTGCGGCTCTTGCGGATACATTTGAGGAAGCTCTTCGCTGCGACCGTGAGCTTAAAGCGGTGAAATCAAAAGAACAGGAGTTGCAACGTCGTTTTCGAGATGCGGAGACAATAGTAGAGACTCTTCGCCCGCTTCAAATTTTTGCCGGCTGCGACCTTCTTTGGGAGAGGGAGCTGGACGAAAAAAACCGCACTTTTCAACAGGCACGGAAAGTAAGAGAAAGTCTCCTCGAGCTGACTGGAGGAGCGTCCAACGACGGCGTGCTCGACAAACTCGAGTTTAATGCACTGGAACTCATTCGTCGGCTCTCTTTGGAAAAAACGGACGTCGAATCCTCTTTCAACGAGGGGTTGTCTTCTTTGCATTTATTTATCAGCTCCATCGAAGCGCAAGCCTCCGATCTCTCTCCTGAAAGAATAGAGCGCGAACGGGATCTCCTTGAAAAGAAACTGGGAGTACTTCGGAAGATCAAACGGACGACTGGAACCCGTACAGCGGAAGAACTTCTCTCTTGGACTTCGGAAGCACAGGATGCTATCGGATGGTTGAGGGAGGAGGCGCATATTTCATCGGAATTGCTTCAGTGTGCGAAAAGCTTACGTCGCAAGGCAAGCTCCTTGGCAATGGAGCTGCGTGCTCTACGGCAGCGGGCGGCGGAATCGCTGGAAAAAGAAGTGAACAGACATCTTCAAGAGCTTGGCATGGGTGAGAGTGTTTTTTCAGTGAAACTGCTGCCGCTGGATAAAATACGCAGCAGCGGAGCTGACGAAGTTTCGTTTACTCTCTCCGCCGGAGGTTCCGAGGAAATGCCTGTCAATAAATCTGCTTCCGGTGGAGAGCTAAGCAGAATTTTGCTTGCGCTCCAGCTTGCGCTGCCCGAGGAATCACTCCCTCCGACCCTTGTCTTCGATGAAGTGGAGGCGGGGCTTGGCGGAAAGGCTGCGCTTCTTGCCGGTTACAAGCTGCTGGCTCTCTCCAAAAAAACGCAAGTGATTCTTGTAACGCACGAGGCGACGATCGCATCGCTCGCAGATCATCATTTTCTCGTCAAGAAAGCGGCGGATTACGTAGAAGTGAAGAAGCTGGAAAGAGACGACCGCATTGGAGAAGTGGCACGAATGCTCTCAGGAGATGCCTCTTTGCAGGAAGCGCGAGAACATGCAGAACGTCTCCTTTTTTCTGCGCAGAGTACGGAATTGAATCAATCCGGTAACAAAAAACCCCTCGCCTGAGAGTGTACTCTCGCTTTTCCGCCAAGAAAAGTTTGACTTTACTCTTTTTGCTCCGTATAATACTACGGTTGGATGTATAAATCGCACGGAACAGGTTGAAGCTGCGATGCGGCGCCTGATCTTCCGGCGGGAGGAGGAAAATAATGTACGCGATCGTTGAAACAGGAGGCAAACAGTACCGTGTTCAAGAGGGCGATCTTTTGAAGGTCGAATCCCTTGGTCTTGAAGAAGGCTCTTCGGTAGTTTTTGATAAGGTACTTCTTGTAGGTAAGGATGACGCTGTCGTTGTCGGCGCTCCCTATGTCAAGGGAGCTACGGTGACCGCTTCGGTGACGGGGAATGGAAGAGAACCGAAGATTCTCGTCTTCAAGTTCAAGAGCAAAAAGAACTATCGGCGGATGAAGGGACACAGACAGAATTACTCTGAGATACGAATCGATTCTCTGACTGCTGGAGTTTGATTTTGACCGAGATCTCCGTTTCTTTCGACGGGGAGCGTCCTGTGGCTCTTGTTGCAGAAGGACATTCGGGGTATGCCGAACGAGGCGAAGATATAGTGTGCGCTGGAGTTTCTGTGCTTTTACAAGCGCTTCTTTTCGGTTTCGAGAGAGTTGTACTTTCTCCCGGTTTTTCTTTCAGCATAGATGAGGACAGAGCGAGAATGGTATTGGACTGGAGACGATCCCCTCCGGAACAGACGGCGGTTCTCGTGGAAACAGTAGTGGGATCCTTGAAGGAAATAGCCCGGGTTTACCCGGAGCATGTCCGTATTCTGGAGGTGCGTGTTGATGAAATGGAATTTTAACCTGCAGCTCTTTGCCCACAAAAAAGGGCAGGGGAGCAGTACGAATGGAAGAGACAGCGAAGGAAAGAGGCTCGGAATAAAGATATATGCCGGCCAGACGGTGCAAGCGGGCAACATTTTGGTTCGCCAAAGAGGGACGAAAATCCACCCTGGTAAGAACGTCGGTCTGGGTAAGGACTACACGATTTTTGCAACGAGCGCTGGAACCGTGCGTTACGAAACAAAAGGGAGCAGGAAGATAGTTTCCGTGATATTGGAAGCGGTAGAATAATTCTCCGGACTTTTTTTGAACACGACGCATTCAACAAGGGCCTTCGCATCACCTTAAGAACGGACCGTCTGCTTTTTTACGTCGGCTCTCACCCTTAGGGGATCATCAAGGCCCTTGATTTATTTAAAAATAAGGGAAAAGGCCTTTAGGCCGGTGATTGCATGAAATTTGTTGATTTTACACGAATATCGGTTCACGGAGGACGCGGAGGGAATGGATGTCTCAGTTTTCGACGGGAGAAGTTCATCCCGAAGGGCGGTCCTGACGGCGCCGACGGAGGAAGAGGTGGCGACATCATTCTGGAGGCGGCTCCGGGAGCGTTGACACTTGCCGATTTTGAATACGAAAAGAAATTCCAGGCCGGTAACGGAGAACCGGGCAAGGGCGGTATGAAATCAGGAGGAGCAGGGAAAGACAAAATTGTCATCGTTCCCTGCGGAACCATTGTTTATGATGACGATACCGGCGAGATACTTGCCGATCTTGTCGAACCTGGGGATCGACTTATAGCGGCGAAGGGCGGTCGACCCGGAAGAGGAAATGCGCATTTCGCGAACTCGGTTCGCAAATCTCCCCGTTTCGCGGAAAAAGGAGATGAGGGCGAGACCCGAACGCTGCTTCTTGAGCTCAAGTTGATTGCAGATGTCGGTCTTGTCGGTCTACCCAACGCCGGAAAATCCAGTCTCCTCGGGGCGATTTCTTCTGCGCGCCCTAAAATTGCAGGATACCCTTTCACAACCCTTTCACCGAATTTAGGCGTTCTCTCAGTCGACGATCAGAAGATTGTGATCGCCGATGTTCCTGGACTCATTGAGGGGGCTCACCAGAACAAGGGGCTCGGCGTCTATTTTCTTCGCCACGTGGAGCGAACGCGTTTTCTCGTGCATGTTCTCGACTTAAGCACCGGAACAATAGATGATGTGATCGAGCAGTGGCGTATCATCCGCAACGAGTTCGAAGCCTACAGCAGTTCAGAGGAGAGCGGTCTTCCCGGATACCATAGAGAGGATCTTTTATTGAGGCCCTATATTGTAGTAGGGAATAAAATAGACCTTGAAAACGCTGCGAGCAACGATGCGCCTATTCGTTCATTTATGGAGGCTCGGGGAATACCTTATTTCTCGGTGAGCGCTCTTAGCGGCGAAGGTATACCGGAATTTATACAGCTCATCGCGGAGAACGCGAGAGAAAATCCACGGCATGAAGGGGAGACCAGGCTTATGCCCCTTGTAGTGGATATTCAGGAGCCGCGGCGCTGGAGACGCAAGCTCGAACCTGTCACAATCATCAAGCTCGGCGACGCCGCCGGATTCCGTGTCGTTCATGCGAACCTCGAAAAAACGCTTCTTCGGTATGACTTTGAACAAGAAGATGCGCTTCCTAAGTTTGCCCGACTCGTTAAGAAATTCCGTATCGAGGAGCGTCTTGAGGAAATGGGCGCTGTAAAAGGTGATAAAGTATTTATTGGCGAGCATGAATTCGACTTTGAACCGGATATGGCGGGATCTGTTCGTTCCGAGTAGATGTGAAGCGCGGGGAGCAGGGTTGAAGGGGGTGACGACGTGTCGTATACAGTCCGCAATGACGTTCGAAGGATAGGTATTATGGGCGGTACGTTCGATCCGATTCACTTTGGTCACCTTTTGGCTGCGGAAGAGAGCAGAACGGCTGTTGGCTTGGATGAAGTGATTTTCGTACCGGCAGGAGACCCGGCGCATAAACGCCAGCGGCGTGTGGCTTCATGCGAAGACCGCTATATCATGACGCTCTTAACGACATTGGAGAATCCTAATTTTACACCATCGAGGATCGAGATCGACAGAAAAGAACCAAGCCATACTGTCGATACGCTTCGGGAGATGCGCCACTGGTATGCTCCCGAAACCGTAGAGTTTTTCTTCATTACGGGGCTGGATGCTGTTTTAAGCATGGCGACATGGAAAGAATACGCTGAACTCCCGAAGTTATGCCGTATTGTAGCGGTAAATCGGCCGGGATACGCTCAGAACGCATTGGATACGCTTCCACCGACTCTCCGGGATGCAATTCTTCCTCTCGAAATTCCTCTCCTCTCTATTTCGAGTACGGAAATACGCCAGCGAATAGAGACGGGGAGGAGTATAAAATATCTTCTTCCTGAAACGGTGGAGCAGTACATATACAAGAAAGGACTCTACCGGAAAAACTGGAGGGCGACAAACAATGAAAATACTGCGCATAGTGGCAATTCTTCTCTTGGCAATGGGAGCGGCTTTCGCAGGGGCAGCCTTCAAGGTAAAGACGTTCGTAGAGCCTCAACCGCAGACAATTAAGGAGTCTATCTCTTTCACCGAGGAGTCCGGGGCTATAAATATGCTTCTCATCGGTATTGATGATGTAGACGGGGGAAGGCGCGCAGATGCGATCGCGTATGCAACCATTGATATTGATAATAAAATTGTCCGTCTCATGTCGATACCGCGCGATACGCGGGTTCAACTGCCGAAAAGAGGCTGGGAAAAGATAGCTCATGCGTATGCATATGGAGGAGTAGATCTTCTACGTGAAACAGTTGTAAACTACCTTGGCATGCCGATCAACTACTATATCCTTGTTAATTATGATACATTTCCTGCTATTGTTGATCTTCTCGGAGGCGTCGAGGTCGATGTGCCAAAACGTATGGTCTACAATGATTATGCGGGCAAGCTTTTTATCAATATTCCTAAGGGATTGCAGGTCCTCGACGGAAAGAACGCGCTCCATTACGTTCGATTCCGTCATGATGCACTTGGAGATATAGGTCGCGTTAAACGTCAACAGGATTTTATCAAAGCCGTTTTGGGGAAATTGCAGAGCCCCTACATGATACCGAAGATACCTGATTTAGCGAATAAAGTGATAGAGATGGTGAACTCGGATATGACGCCTGCTCAAGGATTGCAGCTTGCATCATACCTTGTTTCGATGCCGAGTGATAACATTCATTTTTTCACAATGCCGGGAAAAGCGGCCTATATATCGAATATCAGCTACTGGATAGGCGATATTACAGCTGCTTCGGCGCTTTTGACGGGGTTGCCGGAAGGAAACGGAACGGTATCCAGAGATGTGGCAGAGGAAGAATCTGATGCGGGAACATTTGCTCTCAGCAAAACGGATATTTCGGCATTGATTTCTTCTATAAATACCCCGGTGGCTGTTCTTAATGGGGCCGGTGTTTCAGGTCTTGGAAAGACAACAGCGACGGCACTGCAAAAAATCGGTATCGACGTAACGCACGTAGGGAATGCGCGCCACTTTGATTATCGCACAACTACGATACATCTTCCGGAAAAATCACCAGAACCGGTTGCAGAGACAGGAAAAACTCTGGCAGAACTTCTCAGCGTGAACCCTCGTCTTATATCCCGTACTTCAAATGTTTCGCATGCTACAATAATCATCGGAAAGGATCACGCGCTTGTTTTAAAGCGATTAGAGGAGCTTGCTGAACAAAAACAGTAAGTAAAAGGTATTTTTTAGAAAGGAGAGGCTGAAGGATTGAAGAAACAGGATGACCGGCTCAAAGAGTATGAATTCCTGTACAAAGCGCTTGCGGATAAAAGAGGACTTGATATCGTGGCGCTTGACCTGGAAGGGGCTTCGGCGATTTCTGATGTTTTCATTCTGGTAACCGCTAATTCCGACGTTCATATGGACACGCTGAGGGACGCAGCACTGGAGGCGCTTCACGTTCAGGGAGTCAAAACAAACGTCGAGGGAAACGACAGTATGCGCTGGCGTCTGATTGACGCAGGAGACCTGACTGTGCACGTATTCAGCAAGGCCGGGAGAGATCACTACAACCTGGAGAAAATGTGGAGAGACGCGCGCTCGTATCATTATGCGTACCATGATTGAGAACGCTGCGTTTTTTTCGTTTCTATAGAGAGATTTAAAGGAGAACCGGGCGGACCAAGTAAACGAGGTCGCCCGGTTTCTCAATGGTTCGTTTTAAGGTGTCCTATAATGTATCTTATGTTACATTTTCTCTTTTCATTCCGCTGACTTCCGATAGTTTTCATAAATGGAGAGAAACGAACCGACCTTCAAAGAAGCACCTCCGATGAGCGCACCGTCGATATCCTGCTGCGATAAAAGCTCCGCGGCATTTGATTCTTTGACGCTGCCTCCGTACAAAACGGGACAGTTCATGTGCTTACCGAATCGTTCTTTGAAAAGATTCCGTGAAAAAACACATGCCTCCTGTGCATCTGTAGACTTGGCGTTTCGTCCTGTACCGATAGCCCATACAGGTTCATACGCAAGCAGAATACCGGGAAGGTTATCCGAAACTTTGATTTCGTCTGCTTCGATATCCTTCCACGCGGCAAGAAGCTGTTTCCCGAGGATTGCGAGCGTTTGTCCGGCTTCGCGCTGCTCGAGCGTCTCCCCGAAACACAGCACGGGTACGAGGCCTTTCTGAATGGCCTGTTTCAGTTTTCGCCCGACGATCTCGTCTGTATCACCGAATATGCTCCTTCTTTCACTATGTCCCACGAGAACATGCGTGCACCCTATTTCACGAATCATATCCATGGATACCGCCCCTGTGTACGCTCCCCGGTCTTCGAACCAGCCGTCCTGAGCGCCAGCTTTGAAGAAAGTATTTTTGGGGAGCATGCGAACTACCGGGGCTATAGAAATGGAGGGCGGAAAAAGAGCGATGTCGATCGAACTGGTTTTATATTGCTCCCCCGCCGTTCCGGAAAGAAGTTCGCTGCAAAATGCTTCCGCTTCCGACGGAAGCATATGCATCTTCCAGTTGCCGTAGAGATAGATTTTTTTCATAGTATGCTCATCAGCCTCCTTGATTGTTTACACTTCGAGCGGTTTGATTCCGGGAAGGTCTTTCCCTTCGCAGAATTCAAGACTTGCGCCGCCTCCTGTTGAGACATGAGAAACGTTTTGGTCGAAGCCGAGCGCTTTTGCCGCTGCGGCAGTATCTCCCCCGCCGACGACAGTAACGCCTCCCTTGCGGGTGCACGCGGCCACACCCTCTGCTACTCCCTTCGTTCCCGAGGAAAAGAGCGGGTTTTCAAAAACGCCCATCGGTCCGTTCCAGAGAACGGTTTTTGCTCCCGCGATTCTCTCGGCGAAAAGCGATACCGTCTTCGGTCCTATATCCAATCCCATTGCATCGTCAGGAATGGCGTCAACAGATACAATCTTTTCACCGCTCGTCATTTCAAGCGAGGTTCCTACAACAACGTCCGTAGGCAAGAGGATTTCGACTCCTGAGCGCTGCGCCTTCTCCATCATCTCTACTGCAAAGTCTTTTTTCCCCGCTTCGAACAGAGAGCATCCAATCCGTTTCCCCGCTGCTTTGAGGAATGTGAAGGCCATACCGCCGCCGATCAGTATCGTACTGGTTTTGTCCATGAGATGTTCGACCACGCCGATTTTATCCGAAACCTTGGCTCCTCCAAGAATGAGGACAAAAGGAGTATCAGGTTTCTCGCTAACTGCAGAAAGCATTTCAACTTCTCTTCGAAGCAAAGCCCCTGAGAAAGAAGGAAGAATACCCATAATCGCGTTTGTGGATGCATCCGCCCTGTGGGAAGCACTGAATGCGTCCATGACAAAGACGTCGAAGGGCGCAGCGAGCTTTGCTGCAAACGTCGCGTCGTTCTCCTGTTCTTCGGGATAAAAACGAAGATTTTCGAGCAGAAGCAACTCCCCCGTTTTCAAATCGTCAACTGCAGACTGTACTGAAGGGCCGATGCAGTCGGAGCAAAAACGGGCTGGAACTTGGAACGCCTTTTCAGCTTCCGACAAAACACATTCGAGAGACATTTCAGGGACTTTTTTCCCTTTGGGACGCCCAAGATGGGAAGAGAGTGCAACCTTGGCTCCCCATCCGAGCAGCTTCGCGACAGTTTCCCTGTGAGCAAGAATTCGGGTGGAATCCGTTACTTTTCCGTTCTTCAACGGAACATTGAAATCAACCCGTACAAGTACCTTTTTCCCCCGGATATCACTTTCTGTAAACGTACGTAGTTTCACGTGTTTCAGACCTCCTTTAGCTTCTTCGTCGTGAGTCTTGCTATTATATAATGTATTCCTTCACTTCGGCAGAGAGGAATGGGGAGATTGAGACTGATTTTTTCGCCGCTGCCATAAAGGGGGCGCCTGGTCTTCTATTTTTTTCCAGCGATACTTTATCGTGCTTTTGCTCACAGGAGGAGACTGAATACGGCCGAGCTCTTCAAGCGTCATGCTTGGGTTGGCCAGACGTGTGGAGATAAGGTTTTTCAACACGGCAGGAAAATCTTCGTATTCTGGGAGTATAAGTGCGTTGCGCGCTATTTCGATTTGGCGCGACGAAGCCTCCAGGCTCTTTCGTATATTCGAAGCGTCACAGTTCACCAGTTTGTTTGCCTGGTTTCTCAGTGAACGGAAGATCGCTTTTTCCTCAAGATGGAGCATTGTCTTTACCATGTTGAAACTTGCAAGTATGTCGGCAATTTCCTGCTGATTTCTGAGAGTGATTTCATACTTTCCCTGAATCTTCCTTCTTCCAGTGGAAAAGCCGTGTTTTTTCAAAAGATGCGCCGCTTTCTCCTCCGTCTGCCGAGAGGAGATGCGAAAACAGAGATAGTACCCCGTTTTCGGTAAATACAAAGAGCCGCAACTTCCCCATAATCCCCTCAGAAACTGCGTATTCCGAGAGAGTGACTCTTGTTCACCGAGAGTTGTATACAGCTCCGAAGGAAGACGGAAAAAAACGCGCCCCTTCATCGAACGCGGAATGTTAAGGAGTGAGGCAAATTCGTAACTCCGTGCGTTTTCCCATTCAGACCATAGCGTTCGGAGACGTCGAAAAACCCACAGGCGAGCGCTCGAGAAAACAGTCTCCACTTCTTGGGAGGCCACCTCGGAAAGACCGAAGACAATCCCACCGATTTCCTCCTTGGCAGCACGACCGGGAACGATTGCAGCCGATGTCCATTCGTCCCACATGCTTGATGTCAGCGTTGATCGGGAATCCATTGCTTTCATCACTCATCCAGTTCCCGGCACAGTCGTATCAGGATTTCGGAGAGCGCTTGTCCGTTGTGTCGCACTACATTACCGTCCATGATCCGAACGAAATCTCCCCGCAGTATCGTGCACCCCATTTTTTCCAGCTCTAACTCCTCTTCTCCAGTCATATAAAGAGGTTCTGCGCCGTCCAAACGGTACTTTTCTTCTAAAAGAGGAGGAATAATTCCCTCGTTTACCAGCACATAATCCGGAGATACTCCCATGGCCGCGGTGACCCAGCGGACGTGATCAAGTATGTTGAAACCTTGTGTTTCCTGAGGTTGTGTCATAAGATTAGCAATATACACTTTGGGGGCTTCACTCTGTCGCAGCCGTTCTGCAACTTTTCGGATGAGAAGGTTGGGAATTATGCTGGTAAAGAGGCTCCCGGGACCAAGAACGATCACATCCGCTTCATCAAGCGACAGCAACACTTCCTTAAGCGGCTTCGCGTCCCTTGGTTCAATCCAAATTTTATGAATCTGGGATCCATGCTCGGATACGGAAAGCTCTCCCCGGACTCGCGAACCGTCGCGGGTTTCAGCGACGATACTTACGGATTCTGTTGTTACAGGGAGCACTCTACCTCGTATAGCAAGCAGGTGATTCATTTCTTCAACTGCGAGACGAAAGTCGCCGAACTGCTCTGAGATGGCGAGCAGCATTAAGTTTCCCAGACTATGGCCAGCCAAGCCTCCGCGATCAAATCGAAAATCGAGGAGACGCTTCAGAGCATTGTCGTTTTCAGCGAGCGCAACTATGCAGTTGCGGACGTCGCCGGGGGGGAGAACCCCCCACTCTTCGCGTAGCTTTCCGGAACTGCCCCCTTCGTCAGTTACTGTGACGACCGCTACAATATTGCGTGTAAAACTTTTTAGCCCCCTCAAAAGGGTAGAAAGACCGGTGCCTCCTCCAAGCGCCGCAACAAAAGGCCCCATTGACAGGCGATACTCGATTGCTTTCGAGAGAGCAGTATTGCGTTCTCTCGATACCCGCGGAAGAAGATCTCCGGTACGACCGGAATTTCTCAAGCGTAAAAGAAGGACGAGAATCATAGCGGTGAAAAGACCGAGTCCATAGCTTATCAGCAGGTCCATGATCACCACCCCTGCTCCTTGTCAATATCTCTATGACGCAGAACACACCCGCCTGAATACTCTCTGAAATGAGCGTAGAGACGTTCCGCAACGGCTACTGAGCGATGCCGTCCTCCGGTGCAGCCGACACCTATATGCAAATGTGCTTTCCCCGAACGGAGATACAGTGGGACGATATACTCAAGGAAAGAAATGAGTTTCTCCCAAAAACCGCGTGCCTCAACTGAACGCCAGATTTCTTCTTGAACAGGCTTATCTTTCCCGGAAAGCGGTTTGAGAACCGGATTATAAAAGGGATTATCCAGAAAACGAACGTCGAAAACGTAGTCGCAATCAGCTGGAGCTCCGTGCTTGAAGCCGAAGGAGGATATTACGAGGGGTACAGCCGCAGCATCCTCGAAAAAAACGCGAGATCAGCTCTTTCCGAATTGAAGAAAGAGAGAGCTCCGAAGTATCGATGATTGTGTCGGCGTAGTCAAGAATTGGCTTCAGCCGTTCTCGTTCCTTTGCGATACCGTCAAGAAAAGAACCTTCAGGTTCTAGAGGATGCCGGCGCCGTGTCGTTTCAAAACGCCGCAGCAAAACATCATCCTTGGCATCGAAAAAGAGAATATGCACATGAGGCGTCTGTTTTCTCAACAAGGCAAGAGCCGCCGGGAAATCATCCAGAAGCGAATCTCCACGAACATCTACGACCGCTGCGACTCCCCAGCGAACGGCTGCTCGATGCTTTTCCAGAAGAAAGAGCAGTTGCGAAAGCAGAACAGGGGGTATGTTGTCAATTGCAAACATCCCTTGATCTTCAAGGATTTTCAGCGCCGTGGATTTGCCTGCGCCGGACATACCGGTGATTATTATGCACATGTTTACTCCGACGGCATCCATATCCACGCTTCGTCCCCCTTCATGCAAATTTGCGCCCGAGCGCGGTTGTTCCGGTTATCGGGATGCTCCATGATGATGGTGATGCGGACGTGAACCGCATTCGCTGTCCCATCCGCACAAGATTTCTATTCCGTGGCGCAGTGCAGGTGCTATTGCAGCGAAGCATTCCTCTGCTGCTTTTTCACTCCCGGGAAGAGCGATTATGAGCGTTTCTCCACGGATAACGGAGCAGCCTCTGCTCAGCATGGCTTTCGAGGTTATCTTCATTGAGACGCCGCGCATTGTTTCTCCGATGCCTGGGACGTGTTTTTCAGCAACGGAAAAGAGTGCCTCGGGAGTAATGTCCCTTCTGGATAAACCGGTTCCGCCGGTAGTCAGTATGAGGTTGAGGCGGTTTATATCGCTCCATTTTTTGAGCGTATCCGAGATGATTCCGATCTCATCCGGGACAATCGCAGTCTCCTCGACGAGCATTCCAAGCGGCTTGACGCAGCGGGCAAGAGCTGGACCCGAGAGGTCTTCTCTCTCTCCCTTGCTTCCCTTGTCGCTCACGGTAAGTATTCCAACCGAAATAGGACGGATGAGCAGTACTTCATGGGAAACCGAGACGAACCCTCCCTGTTCAACCTGGAGACGCGGCAAGGGTGTGCCCTCAACTATGCGAAAGAGAACGTCCTCGCCTGGAGAGAGAAAATACGACATTTTCTGGGCGTCTTTGGGGAGAACAAAGCCAACGCTCTTTTCAGGAAGTTCTTCTCGCTCTCCCGGAGTGAGAAGAAATAAGTGTTTTTCAATCCCGTTAAAAGCGTTTTCTCCGGCCCTATTGATGCTTACGTAGCTGAGTGTGTGCGGGAGAAAAGTTCGAGAAGTCCTTTCAAGAATAGCGAGGACCTTCATTTCAGACACACTCCCCGGGGACGGTAGACGAAACGATGTAGTCGCCGCTTTTCCCTCCGGTTTTACGGAGAAGACGGATGCCGTCAATAACCATCCCTTTCGAGACAGCTTTGCACATATCGTACACTGTGAGAGCTGCTACTGAGACGCCGGTAAGCGCCTCCATTTCGACTCCTGTAACGTCATTTGCCTTCACTATGCTCGTGATATGTATCTTTCGGATGTTCGCCAGCAACTCACACTGCACACGAACACTGTCAATTCGGATCGAATGACATAAAGGGATCAACTCCCACGTTTTTTTCACGGCCATTATTCCGGCAGTTTCGGCAATACGAAGGACATCTCCTTTTTTTGAGAGGCCTTTTTCGCCCAAGAGATCGCATATCGCTTGATCCAACAAAACCCATCCTTCTGCCTCCGCTGTACGGGCGGAAAAAGGTTTCTCACCGACATCGACCATTAAAGGTCGCCCCTGCTCATCCAGATGCGTCAATTCTTTCTTCCCATCTTCAATAATGCTCACAGAGAGTTCATCCTCCGATCCGAGACATGTGCCGTTCTTCTTGGAAAACATTGGTTTTCCGACGTTCTTCAGGGATCCCCGTACCCCCTTCTCGAGGCTTGTTTCTCACCGCACTCAGAATACCTTCGCGAGCGGCGTCGGGGTCCTTCCTTCGCAAAGCGCCGATGATAGGCACGCCTGTATTGCTGAAAAGACAGGGGCGTACTTCTCCAGTGGATGTTATCCGAAGGCGATTGCACGTATGGCAGAAGTGATCCGAAACAGCCGAGATGATACCGATATCCTGCCCAGTCTTTGCATTCCTGAAATACTTCGCGGGACCGTTGGGGATTACGGTGCACACATTCGGCTCTATCTCGGAGCTTGTCTGTAACGGCGACCACTGCATCGCGTCCGGGAGAAGAGAGAGAATCTCCGATGCGGAGACGTACTGCCGGTTCGACCAGACATCTTTGTCAAGCGGCATGAATTCAATAAACCTGAGAAGTACCCCAATATCTTCGGCGAAACGAACAAGCTCCCGGATTTCATCGAAGTTAAAATCACGCATAACCACGGTGTTTACTTTGACAGGAACTCCTCGCTTTGCAAGGAGAGCACTAATTCCGCGGAGCACTTTTCCGAGGTCGCCTGTCCTGGTAATTTCAGCGAACTTCTTTGGGTGCAGCGTATCAAGACTCACATTCACCGAATGAAGGCCGAGAGCGGAAAGTTTTGATGCATCCTGTTCCAGAAACGCTCCGTTCGTCGTCACCGCAACACCGATGGACGGGAATTTCTGCCGGATTTCTTGCAGAAACGAAACAAAACCCTTTCTAACAAAGGGTTCTCCGCCTGTGAAGCGCAATCTTTTTACTCCCAGTTCAGAAAGGACGGAAACTAAGAAGAAGATATCCTCATACGTCATAATGTCATCATGAGGAATCCATTCAATACCATTTGCCGGCATGCAGTAGATGCAGCGGAAATTACAGCGGTCAGTGATAGAAATTCGCACGTAGTCAAGCGTTCTTCCAAAGGGGTCTCGTATTATTCTGCCCATCGATATCCTCCCATACGCAGTACGCCGGATCGCCACTCCTTGTCGTCCAATGCTTTGAGTACTGCTTTAAGTCCTGTAAGGTTTTCGAACTCTTTCAAGAAAACGAGCTCATAAAGTTCTTCCGCAACCGGAATGAAGTCCAAGTCAAGCGCGTCGGCGACAGATTTTATTCCAAGAGCAACATCAACAAAACCTAATGCTACTCTGTTGGCCGATTCAAAGTGTGTCGGACTTAGGCTATTGTACCCCCTGACCGCGGAAGTATGAATGCCCGCTTCCTCCAGAAGCGCGTCCAGCAGCACCCGGGTTCCTGCACCTCGCTGCCGGTTGACAAGCACAATATCCTCCCGGTCAAGATCCCGTACTCCTGAGATCTTCTTAGGGTTGCCTTTTTTGATGATGAACCCCTGTTCTCGAAAGAATACCCTCCGGCGGACGACTGTCTCCGGAGTGGAAAAAAGCTCGTCGATGAACGGAGTATTGTACTCGCCCGTCTCGGCGTGGAGCAGATGCGCCGCCGAGATATGACATTCTCTTCTCGAAAGAGCGGCAAGTCCTGCGAGGCTTCCGACTGATCTGAGCAGGAGATCGCCGCCCTCTTTGCGAACAAACGAGGGGAGGCGTTCCAGGGCAGGATCATTTGACCCTTGAAAAAGAATGCGTTCCTTCCATGGAATATGCCGTGTCGTCCACATCGAAACAGTACTTCCCTTAGGTAATTCCGCACTCTCCAACGGAAGTAGCGACACTGCATCAATTTCCGCCAAAGACCAAAGTGCGCTTGCCCCTGAGGGCAGTGGATATGCCATTCTTCGCCCGTCTATCTCCACGCATTTTAAACGAAGCCACTCCTCTTTTCCCGGTGAGGAAGAGCAGGAGACAAGCAGAGATATTTCTGCGGAACCTTCTGCTCCGAGAGCTTCTTTGATTACTGAGGATTCGTCGAAATCTCCAATTTGGAGAAGCTTCAGGATCGGGAAAACGATCGACCAGAGGATAACCGCGTTGGACATCGGAAAACCGGGGAGATTTACCGCGACTGCACGTCGCAACAAAGCTGCTGACGCTGGTCTTCCGGGTTTCATCAGAAGCCATCGAAAGAGTGGATTCCCGTGTTTTTCAAAGATGGAAAATGTGTAGTCTTTTTCTCCTTTTGCCGAGCCGGCTCCTACGAGAAGTAGATCGTACTCCTCGGCTTTTTTTAAGAGGAATTCCGAGAGAACCTCAGGATTATCGGGAAGGCATGGAGCGATATCGACAGGGAAGCCCCACCGTGAGAAGTAGCCCTGAACGAGAAATGAATTACTCTCTCCGACTTTTCCTGCAGGCGGCTCCTCCATGGAAAGCCATTCATCTACTGGGATGATTTCATCTCCTGTAGGGATGAAGAGCGTCTTCGGGAGAGACCGTACGCTCACCGAAGAAATACCCGCGGTGGCGCACAGAGATGCCAGCGGGGGTGAAATCCGCTCGTCTGCGCGGGCTATTATCTGCCCTCGAAAGACATCTTCCCCAACGGGACGGACATTCTCTCCTGCAACGAGGGTTTTTGTGACGGTCAGGCGTTCTCCGTCATCAGAAAGCGAGACGTCCTCAACCATAGCAACAGCATCGAAAGAAGCAGGAAGTACACCGCCTGTATTTAGGCGCGCGAACTCATCTCGGCGAAAAAAAACGGGGGAAGATGGAGTCGCGTGCGCTGTAGAGGCTGAAGAGAGAGCGAATCCGTCCATTGCCGATGCATTATAGTGCGGGACGTTTCTTTGGGAGAGAAGATCCTCGGCGAGCACGCGTTCGTGACAATGCCGAACAGGGCATGACTCGGGGGGGAGCTGCGTGATTGCCTCTCGAAGAAGAGTCCACGCCCGTTTCAGTGTAATGTGCATATTTTCCTTTACCAAAGCCATACTTCTACCTCCTCGCCGGGACGGACGGTTTCACGTGATGTCGAAAGCCGGAGAAGTCCGTCGGCTTCTCCAAGCGCCTTTGCAAACGAAGATTTTACCGGAAGAGGAAAAACTTTTCCGTCGCGGAGGGCGCATGGAAGGAACTCCTCGATCCCCGAGTGGCCGAATACGGAATTGGCCGCTGGAAGCACGACAGATTTCCAAGGCGATTCAACCGAACCTGTGATCATAGCGTGCGCAAGAGGAAGAAAAACCGTAAATGCAGAAAGAAAACACGAAAAAGGGTGTCCCGGCAGTCCCATTACGAGCTTTTCTTTTTCTTTAATACCAGCGATGAGAGTGGGTTTCCCCGGGGACATAAGAATACCCCGGACCAACAATCCAGGCTCTTCGAGGGATTCCAAAATCGTTGAACAGTGGTCTCTCGTGCTGACTGAAGATCCCCCGCTGAGCAGAACAACATCACACTCTTTCAATGCTCGGAACAAAGCTTTTTCAAGAGCATCACTTGAGTCTTCTACTATTCCTAAATATACAGGTTCGTAACCATAACGCCGTAAAAGCGATGAAAGAATGAATGCGTTGGCGTCGCGAAATTGACCTGGATTCAACAAATGAGTTTCGCAGGGAACTATTTCGTCTCCCGTGCTGATTATACCTACCTTCACGTGTTGCACGGGCACCTTTGAAATACCTGCGGCTGCTAGAAGGCCGGAAGACTTGAAGTCGATCTGGACGCCCTTTTTCAAAAGGAGGGAATCAGCTAAGAATTCTTCACCCCGAGAGATGATATTTTCGCCCTTCTGAACAGCCTTTCGTATTTCCAGCCACTTTCCTGTTTGCTCGACGTTTTCTATCATTACCACGGAGTCCGCACCGGCCGGTAGTACGCCTCCGGTGTGTATCAGCGCGCATTCGCCTTTGTTCAAGGCGAATGCAGGAACGGAGCCCATTGGGACCTCCCCGCAAATAGTTAAGAAAGCAGGATTTGAATGCGATGCTCCGTAGCTATCCTCGCTGAGGATAGCATATCCGTCGCGGGTACTTCTGTCAAAAGGCGGCAAATCTTCCGATGTATGGATATTTTTAGCAAGAATACATCCTTCCGCAGCATCAAGGTTTCTTAACTTCTCGTTTCCATGCCAAGGAAATGAGAGCGATGCGGCTGTGTACTCAATGGCGGACATTCTGTCAGTAAGCTCTCGAACAAAACCAGCCAATAGTTTATCTCCTTCCGCAATGTGTGTGCTCTCTGAAATCCCAGAGCCTACACGAAGTGGATAAATACCAAAAGTGCTTTAACGTATCGAAACCACAAAAACAGGAAATCCTGATTTTGTAAGCCTTTGAGAAAGAGAAACCGCTTCGGCGCGTGTATTGCCAGCCGGAACCGTTACCCTGTAGTATGTCTTTCCGCGTACCTTTCCTGTTAAAATTGTAGCTCTGAAACCCGCTCTTTCTGCCTGTTGTTGTACAGTTTCAGCGCTTCGTCGTGCCGAAAATGAACCTATTTGGACGCCCCAACGGCTATTAGAAGGCGGAGGCGCAGGACTCTGGATTTCCGGCGGACGGGGAGGAGTCTTTGGTTTTATTGCAGGAGGGGGCGCCGCGGTTTCTACTTTGACACCACGTCCTGTGTTTCCGCCAGGGGCAACTGGGACTGCGAGGATTGCTTCCGATGCGCCTTCTTTTTCTGGGTGTCCAGGTTGAATCTGTGGAGTTGCAACAGAAGGAGTCGGCGTACTTTTCTCCTCTTGATGGATAGGTAACGGCGTATAGGGCTTGTTTCTGTCACCGGAAAGAAAAAAGAGTTTAACGCCCACAATAAGGAGCCCGACCGCCACAAGTCCGATGACGGGAAGCATAATATCGCCGAAAGGGATAACGGATCGCCTTTCTTTGTGTCTTCTACTTTCTCTTATGGACATTTCTATCCCTCCCTTTCCGTCTGCCTCACTCCGAAAAGTTGCGGCCAAAAAAATTTACATCAGCGGACTTTTCCCGTCCGGCACATTCAAAAGTACTTCGCTGCGTAATGAATCCACTATACTCCCCTATGCAAGTTTAATGTGTCAAAAAAATCGAAAAAATTAAGCAGGAATCCCTTTCAAGACCCCTGCTTTCTTCAGCTTGCGTTGGACGATTTCGGATCAATCAAATACAACTCGCTCGCAGAAATGATTTACGGGATTTCAGATGATTACTTGCCGGCTTTTTTATTTCTTCGAATAATCGAAGGAATGTCGTAAGGGTTTTTGGGTACTCCACTGATGGAAAACATGTCTTCATCCTGGATAGGCAGCACCTCTGCCTCTTCAAGAACGACTCCCGGAGCCTTTTGTTTTGGGACAGGCTGCTTGGCTGCAAAATTCGTTACAGTACGTTTTTCTTTTTCTGAGCTAAATCCTGTTGCAATCACTGTGATCTGGATTTTTTCGGCCATATCCTCCGCAACCGTATGTCCCCAAATTACGATAGCGTCTTCGTCCGCTGTCTCTGTGATGATCTGAGCTGCTTTGCGGATTTCGTGGATACCGAGGTCCGAGCCTCCGGTAATATTGAACAGAATACCTTTGGCGCCTTTCATTGGAATTGACATCAGTGGTGATTTTATGGCGCCCTTCGCTGCAATTTCCGCGCGATTTTCGCCTTCACCCGCGCCAATTCCCATAATAGCTGAGCCGGCATTCTGCATCACCGTACGGACATCTGCAAAATCGACGTTGATGAGGCTTGGTTTCAGAATAAGATCGGTAACTCCTTGAACAGCTTGCCGCAACACTTCATCGGCAAGCTTGTAAGCTTCTGAATGCTTGGTTTTCTCATCAGTCAATTCAAGAAGCCTGTCGTTTTCTACAACAAGAAGCGCATCTACCTTTTCTTTTAACGTTGCAATTCCTTCTGCCGCCTGTTTTCGGCGTCTGTTCATCTCGAAAGAAAAGGGGAATGTGACAACTGCGACAACAAGCGCTCCCGCTTCCTTTGCGACTTCGGCAATGACCGGAGAAGCGCCTGTTCCGGTACCTCCTCCCATTCCCGCTGTAATAAAGACCATATCGGCTCCGGCAACAACTTCCCGAATCTTATCAATGGATTCTTTCGCGCTGTTCATACCCACTGACGGGTCGGATCCGGCGCCCAGCCCCTTGGTCAGTTTTTCTCCAAGAGTGACCTTCGAGCTTGCCTGGGAAAGGTGCAATGCACCGACATCCGTATTCGCAGCGATGAAGTGAACCCCGGAAACACCGCTTCGAATTATATGATTCAAGGCGTTGCCGCCGCCGCCCCCCACGCCGATTACTTTAATCTCTTCCCTGTGGGGCCTCGGAGTATCATTAACCTGAAATACGTGCTCCATATTCATTTCCTCCCCGAATGCGGAATGCGGCTTCAAAAAAGCTCTTTAACAGACTTCTTTAAATAATCCATAAAACCACGAATACCTTCTGTCCTGTCGCCTCCGCTCTTACGCGGGAGCTTCCCCGTAATACCCGAAGTAATTTGGGCAGCTCCTGAGCGAAGTTCTGAAATAGGCGTTTCAATATATCTGTAAGGATTGCGCTCTCTGCTTGTCATATATCGTACCACACCGGCCACAGTTGTATACTCACAATCATTCCTTCCCGGGGGCATCTGGTACACGTCAAGCGGTTCGGCAATCCGAACGGGCAAATTAAGCGTTTCAGAGACGAAAACATCAATACCGGGTGTTTTTGCTACTCCTCCTGAAAGGACGATCCCTGCCGGGAACATGTGCAAACTGAACTCAGCAAGTTGATGGAGAACGTGTTCGCCGAAAAGTTCCTCCAATCTGCAATTCACCACCTCGGCAGCTTCACCGATGCTGAAAGTCTTCATGCGTCCCCGAACGTCGACGTCGAGATCCTGCTGTTCTATTTCCTCCGGATTGAGAGAGACCATCTTTTTTACTTCTTCCGCTTTGCTGATCGGAATTTTCATCACGTATGCGAGGTCGTTCGTAATATGATCTCCGCCTATCGGGATAATCGAAAGTTTTACGGGGCGCCCGTCGGTATAGAGGGCTACTCCGGTGGTGCCTCCTCCGATACATAACGAAATCACACCAGCGCGTGTCTCTTCGTCGGTTAACGAACCCAGAGCGCTGGCAAGCGATTTAATAACCAGTCCGTTAACTTCTATACCCGCGCTTTCCACGCAATTGATGATATTTTGAACCACCGTGGTCGGCACAATAACCGATTGAAGTTCCATCTCAAGACGAATACCCGTCATGCCGAGAGGATCGTCAATGCCTGAATTTCCGTCAATTGAGTATTTCACAGGGATAGTGTGTAATGTAACACGGTTCGGAGGTATTGAGAGCTCGCTCTGAGCGGCTTCAATAACACGTTCCACATCGGAGATAGAAACTTGACGAGGCGTTCTTCCAAGAGAAATCATTCCTCTTGAAGTAACGGAAGCGACTTCCATACCGCTGAAAGAAACGGTTGCTTCATCTATCTCAAAACCAACCATATTTTCGGCGTCTTTTACTGCCTGACGTACAGAGCGTACCGCCTGTTCAAGATTTATTATTAGTCCTTTTCGGATGCCTTGAGATGGCGCGTAACCTACGCCGATAATTTGAGCTTCCTGGAAACGGGAATCCCTCTCTGCAATAACGACGGATATTTTACTCGTACCAAGATCCAGCCCTACTAAAATTTCCGGCTCTTTGTACATTTATCTCCCGCTCCCTTCCTGATCGCCGCGCGCCATGCTCCGGACGATAATTCTATCGGTATATGTAGTATCTATTATAATGTTGTCGCCGAGAAAATGTAACTGCTCCATTATCTGCGAAAGCGCGGATGACAGTTCTTTCCAACGGGGACGCTCCCCCCAGAGAAGAACATGCGCTCCTCCTTTATTGAAAACAAGTTTTAATAAGTACTTACCCTCTCTCCTCGAAACGTTTATCTGTTCTAATCGAGCGCCCCACCTGTTTTCTGCCAAACCGTCCAACCATCCCTGGAGAAGCTCCAGGGGAAAAACAACTCTGGAAACAATAGCGGAAGTGTTTCCTAAAACGGGAGATGGGAAGTCATCGGTAAAATTTATCAAAGGCGCCTTAGGGCGGACGATACCCTTGAGCATTTCGTTCAGCTCATTCGCTGTGTCCCAAGCGAAACCGTCTCTCGAAACATAATACTCACGGCCGCCCCACTGAGCCGTGATCCAAGGTTCTAATGGCTTAATCCGAATTTCAGCCCCTGCGATTCCTTTTCGGTTGATCGTACACAAAAGAGGAGCCTGTGTCTCAACTGTCTTTTGCAACTCGTCTTTTTCAAGGAAAAACGCCGGCCAAAAACGCAACGCTCGTGAACTTATGTTCTTCCAGAAAAACAACTCTGCAACAGGATCGTCAGATTTCACCTGAATATTTCGTAATGAGAACGGTTGAAAAAAGTTTTCGCCTCCTAAAAGCATTCCCGTAAAGAAGGCGAAAAGAAAAAATAAACCACGCCATCTACCCATTATACATCACAAAAATGCCTCGAGAAAAAACAGGACAGTAAGAGGTTATGCACTTCACTTTTCTTCAAACCCTTGAACACTGGTTTTGAAAATTACACACGAACTAAATGCATTTTTGCCTTTGCAAGCAAATTATCACCGATAAGGGATACATCTCCTGCACCGATGGTTAAGACGATGTCTCCTTCCTCGCAAAGGTCCTCTAAAAGCAAAACAGCATCATCGAGAGTGCCGGACATCAGGCACTCTCGTTTTTTTTCAGCCGGAAGATGGTCGGCAATAAGGAGAGAGGATATCCCGGAAATCGGTTCTTCGTCAGCCTGATAGATCGGCAGAAGAATCAGTGTGTCTGCGACCGCGAGAACAGAAGCGAAGTCTTTAAACAAAGCTTGTGTCCTTGTGTATCTATGCGGCTGAAAGACGACTCGGAGGGGTCTTTCAGGAAACATATGCTCTAACGTTCCCAACGTGGCTGCGATCTCTCGAGGGTGATGACCATAGTCGTCATAGACGTCAATGCCCTCAAAACTCCCGATATGCTGAAGACGGCGTTTCGCACCTTTGAAGTCACGCAGGGTTTTCTTGATGACTGGGAGAGGAATGCCGAGACGATGTGCAACAGCACATGAAGCAAGCGTGTTTAATATGTTATGTTCGCCCGATATCGCCAGTTCTACCTCGCCTACCCGTAACCCCTCGTGCAGAAGAGTGAAATTGACCCCGCCGCCCGGTTTGTGATAGACATTGCTTGCACCCCAAGTCCAAGAAGGTCCCCAGCCGTACGATTCAGCTCCTTCAGGAATACAACCAAGAGAGAACAATTGCGCAAGGCCCGTGTCTTCACCGCAGAAAACGAGAAGTCCATTTGGTTTGAGATTGGAGATGAAACGTGAAAAAGCTTCGAGGACACTTGCGAAAGTGGGATAATAGTTGACGTGATCCCAATCAACATTTGTGATGACGGAAATTTCGGGATGAAATTTTTCAAAAGAACCGTCGCTTTCATCCAGTTCGGCAACCATGAACCGTCCTTCTCCAAGCTTTGCGTTGACGCCGATATCACACAACTCCCCCCCGATCGCCAAGGTGGGATGAAAACCAGCCTGTTCGAGAATGAGGGAGATCATAGAAGACGTTGTGGTTTTCCCGTGAGTTCCGGCAACACCTATTCCGCAGCGTGAATCAAAAATCCAGCTCAGCACTTCTCCTCTTTTTGCCACTGCGATCCCGCGTGCCCTAGCGGCGAGGATTTCTTCATTATCCTCAGGGATAGCGCTGCTGTAGATCAAAAGATCCGGAAGGAACTTTTCCATATGAGCATGTCCGTGTCCTAGGACAACAGCCACTTCTTCTTTGAGTACTTTGTCAATATATGAAGTATGGATCATGTCGCAGCCGCTCACTTCAAAACCCAATTCTGCCAGCAAAAGGGCCAATCCGCTCATACCTGCGCCACCGATTCCCATGAGATGAATTCTGTGAATGCCATCAAAATTCGATATAGTTGTATCCACTTATATAATCTCCCTTCCAATACTGGACGAGATCAGCCGCCATAAAGATTCAGACTCATCTCCCTCCGAAAGACACCGTGCTGTTCTCTGTGTATTCCGAAGAATTTTCAGTATGCATTCTTGCAACGCTTTCGGGGAATCATTCTCCTGCCAGATCGCGCCTTCATTTTGTTCAATAAAACAGAGAGCATTTTTCTCCTGATGGTTATCAGCAGCCTCTTGCCACGGAACAATAACCGCAGGAATACGCAGGGATGCAACTTCCGAAAGCGTGGAAGCACCTCCGCGTGTCACTACGGCGTCGACAACAGAGTAGAAATTGCTCATGTCCCATTGTTTACTGATAACAGAAATATTAACCGGGCTTCCTTGAAATTTCCCTGCAATCTCTGAAAGCTGAAAATCGCCGAGAAATAAAAAATAAAAATTTTCCAGTTCTTCTGCCTGAAGCATGGGACCCACTAATTGTATCAGTCGTTGGCTCATAAGTGAACCTCCGAGAACTCCAATTATTCTTTTCCCAGGAAGTTTTTCCCCTAAACCCATTTTTCCCCAAGCTTCTTGCGGTTCTTTTAACGCAAATTTGCGAACTGGGACTCCGGTCCAATGGAACTTGTCCGGAGAGAGAGGTGAGCACACTTTCCAACCTGACGCCACCTTCTTTCCAAGACGTGAAGAAAGCCGTGTTACTCTGCCTGCAACGCTGTTTTGTTCATGCATGATAACAGGAATGCCTGTACAATGGCACACGATTAACGGAACGAACGATACGTATCCTCCGAACAGAATACATGCATCCACCTGTTGATTCTTTAAGAAATTTTTAAATGATTTTAAGGAGGCTCCAAATTCCATCAGTCGGCGCATCTTCCCGGAAAGAGAGCGTATTCCGAAAGGAGAGCCGCTTGTAGGAAGATAATACGGACTAATTTGGGATGCCTCATAGATTTCCTGTTCAAGAGGACGGGAACCACATATAAAAGAAACTTCCACCTCCTTTTGATGATGATATTTTAGCCATTCGCCGAAAGCGATTGCCGGGAAAATGTGTCCGCCTGTGCCTCCTGCGACAAGACAGAACCTTTTCATGAGAGATTCGCCTCCTTGCATACTCTCATCATCAATCCGACACGTATCCACATAAAAAGAAGCGAACTTCCACCGTAGCTGATAAAAGGAAGCGGGATGCCGGTGAGCGGCATCAGCTTCAAGACGCCGCCGAGGTTTATGAAAAAAGGAATAAGCATTGAGGCTGAAATTCCCCAGATGAGCGATGCATCGAATGGGTCTTTAGTCTTACGGTACGTTGCATACGCGCGAAAGGTCCAGATACAGAAAAGGAGAACGAGCATGAAAGAGCCGACGAAACCGAATTCCTCTCCTATTGTGGCAAAAATATAATCCGTATGCGCGGCGGGAAGATAGTTCAATTTCTGGAGTCCCTTTCCTACTCCTACGCCAAGGAGACCACCATTAGCAAAAGCCACCATCCCTTGAATAACTTGGAATCCGCTGTCGAGCGGTTCTTCCCACGGATCAAGAAACGCCATATAGCGGCGAAGCCGGTAACCAGCCTGAATGATGATAAAGAAGAAAAAAGCAAACCCTGTGCCTCCAAAAAGGATAGGCCAGCTCCACCCTCTGGTCTCAACATGGATAGCCATTGTCAGCGCGAAAATAAGAATGGTTCCTCCCATGTTCGGCTGGAAGATAAGAGGAAGCGCAGAAAAACCGAGAATAGGCGCCGTCAGTGAAAAGAACGCGTGCAGCCCCTGCTTTGAAGACTTCGTCATTAATTTGGAGAGATGAACGGCGACAGCAAGAGAAAGCAGTTCAATCGGCTGGAAACGAAGGTTTCCGAAACCTATCCATCTTCTGGCCCCTCCGGCTTTGATTCCGATGCCGGGTATTAATGTCAAGATAAGGCAAAACAGTGAAAAAACCCAGAGAACGCCGCTGAACTCCTTCCATACTGAAAGGGGTACAAGGTAGACGAGTACCATGAACAGCAAAGAGACCAACAACCATTGAATCTGCCGTATCCCCAGAGCAAATGGAGAACCGAACTCCTCGAGGGCTGTGTGCGACGTCAACGAGAAGATCATGAGAATTCCGAAAGCATTGAGCACGAGCGGAATGAGCCATAAAAAGGGATCTCCGCCTGTTTGAAGCTTCGGTTTTTCATATCGGAATTCGATCGTCTGTTCGGCGCCGACTTTCATTGTTATCTCTCTTCCTTAAGGGCCAGCACAAGCTGCTGAAAGTGCTCTCCTCGTTTTTTGTAATTGGGGTACATATCCCAACTGGTGCATGCCGGAGAAAGTAGTACTGTGCTTTGTGGAGTAGCCAGTTTTGATGCTGTTTGAACAGCTTCCTCCATAGAAGTCACTTCGTGAATATGAGAAAACCCCGCCTCTATTAAAGCTTCGACGATTCGGTCCTTCTCAGCTCCGAGGACGACGGCGTCTATTGCTTCACTCTTTACCGCTTCTGCAAGCGGAGCGTATTCCTCGCCCTTTCCCTGTCCTCCCAGTATTACTATTTTGGGCCCTTTTAATGATCTGAGTGCAGTCGCGCTGGCCGCAACGTTTGTTCCTTTAGAGTCATCCACATAGGAAACGCCCCGAATGGTTGCCACGAATTCGCATCGATGAGCCAATCCCTTGAAACCGGAGAAAAGAGGGCCGCGCATGACTCCTTTTCCTGTGAGCATCCGTACAGCTCCGGCTGCAAAAGCTGCATTTTCCATGTTATGTTTACCAATAAGGGGAACGTCGTCAAACGAGAAAAGAAGTTCCTCTCCGCCCGTTTCATCAATGAACACGACGTGACGTGCGTTCTCATCAGCAAGAAGCCGAAGCCTTCTTCCATGAGTCGATTGTGTATCATGCCAGGAGAAGGAAAGGACTTCGCGGCCGGTAACTCCGTGACCTCCGAGCAGCATGTTTTGCTCGG
This sequence comes from Aminobacteriaceae bacterium, assembly GCA_963668335.2. Classification (GTDB taxonomy): domain Bacteria; phylum Synergistota; class Synergistia; order Synergistales; family Aminobacteriaceae; genus JAAYLU01. The sequence continues at coordinate 55,844 of CAXXRY010000048.1, forward strand.
TTTCTTGAACAATAGCAATACCTCCCGGAGTTTGTGTGGAGATGATCTTCGCCTTGGCCCGGATGTACTCTTCAAAACTGCCGTGCCAATCGATATGATCAGGAGCCAGGTTCGTTACCATAGCAAGATCGCATGCAAAGCTGTTGTTCCAGTGAAGTTGAAAACTACTCAACTCGACAACAAGAAAGTCGCGTTGTTCAAATGCGAAGTCGGCTAAGGACTTCCCTATGTTTCCAGCAACTTCCGCAGAAAAGCCCGCCTTCCGAAGAAGGAAGCCGACAAGCGCAGTTGTTGTACTTTTTCCGTTGCTTCCCGTCACACCGATGATTCTACTTCGGAGAAACGGTGCGATAAAATCCAACTCCCCTATCACTGGAATATTTCTGCGATTGCTCTCTGCTACAGGGAATGCTTTGGGAGAAATACCCGAACCGACCAAAACACAATCTGCTTCATAAAGACGGGGTGTGTGTCCCCCTTCTTCCCAATCGATTCCCTGAGACTGAAAGAAAGCGACAAGTGATCGGTCCTGAAGAATTTTTTCATCCGAGACAAAAACCCGGGCGCCAAGACGATGGGCTAAACGAGCAAGACCAGCTCCGCTTATTCCGGCCCCGATGACGGAAACTCTTTTTCCTGAGAAACTATCGACGCTCAACGGAATCATCTCACACCGCCTTCTGAAGAATACCCTGTACAAAAAGAGCGAGAAGCGTGAGCCCCACTCCATGAATTATCCAAAAACGAATGACTATCTGCGTCTCTCCCCATCCCAGTAGTTCAAAATGATGGTGAAGCGGGCTCATCCGAAAGACTTTTCTCTTGAAAAAATGAATGGCGATCAGTTGCATTGCAACGGAGACTATCTCAACTTCAAAGAGAAAGCCGAGGGGAATAACAGCGAGAAAGTATTTGCTGTGCGCACAGAGAGCAACGAGCATTCCTGCAAGGAAATGAGAACCTACATCTCCCATGAACACCTTTGCCGGGTGCGCATTATGCCAGAGAAATCCCGCACAGAGAGCAGAGCCCGCAAGAGCCGGATACAGCAAGAAGCTATCAAGCTGCAGCACAACGATTGCTCCAATGAATGAAAGAAGCGCCGCACCGGCGGCAAGCCCGTCCAATCCATCAGTAACATTTACGGCATTCAACATCCCTATTGATACTATCGTTAAAAGCGGGACAGCGTAGACAGGCTGGACAGCGACACCCGGCCAGAGGGAAAGACCTTGTGAAAATACAATCCAAAACGACCACGGTACTGTTAACAATATCTGAGCGGAAAGTTTATAGAGGCTCGGAAAGCCTTCGCTGGATTTCCTTGTGAGTTTGATCCAATCGTCGATAAAACCAATACATGCAGCTCCAAAAGGCAGAACCCAGAAGAGAACTGCATCGGAAAAAAGTGTCTCCGAAAACAATGCTACTGGTAAAAGGCTTGCAAATCCGATGAGTAGAAACACGACTCCTCCCATGGATGGAGTCGATGATTTCGTTTCAATATGGCTTTGCAGTCCGTAGCTTTTTTGAATCTGCACAACGCGCCATTCATTGAGCCTGGCGATCCAGAATCTCGAGCAGAATATCTGCAGTAAAAAAAGGAAGGCCCAGGAAAGAGCGTATTTCATTGCACTCCCCCCTCGACGAGCACATCAACCAGACAATCCAGTCTGTTTCCATGTGATCCTTTCACTACAACGAGATCCTCTTCTCGAAGTTCTTTTGTTAACTCGGCTCCGAGAGAGACTGGATTTTCAAAGAAAACAGCATTTGCTGGAAGCCTGGTATTTTGAAACAGAGTCCGCCAAAGTGTACCCATAATGAATACTTTGGAAAACTGGTTGAAAAAAGGAAGCAGTTCTTGATGGTAGTACAAAGCATTTTCCCCAAGCTCTTTCATTTCGCCCAGAACGGCTATACGGCGCTTCGCCGGAATACGAAGAGATTCAGAGAGCGACGCCTTCATCGAAGCGGGATTCGCGTTGTAGGAGTCGTCCAGCAGAATTGCTCCTGAGTGAAGAAGAAAAAAACGCCCCCTTCCACAGGGTGGCTGAAGAGCATGGAGAGAATGAAGGGCTTGTTCAATGGACGCTCCCAAATAGAGCGTCAGGGCGATTCCGAATCCCGCCGCCAACGCCGAATGCCGTCCGAAAAGGGAAGATGATGCATGAAAAGCCTCTTTCTTGTAGTCTACGTCGAAAGTAAGTCGGGGGATTCCGTCGACGAGCATAAAATCGACATCGCGGATTGAAAAGTCATTCTCTCCGAAGCCTACGCTGAGAGAACGTACATGGGAAGGAAGCGAAGCAATTTTCGAAACAAGCAGCGGATTGTCTCCGAAATAGAAAAAAGCTTTAAGAAAAGGAGAACTGGCGATTTCAAACTTCGCCTGTACAACGCCTTCCACACTGCCCAGTCCTTCAAGATGGGCGGGGGCGACTTCGGTAATCAAAGAAATCGTAGGAGGGAAGTAATCGACCATTTCTTCGATCTCGCCGGGATGGTTGGTTCCCATTTCCAGTATCAGTATTTCAGTGTCTGCCGGCATGGCAAGTATTGAGAGCGCGCACCCAATAAGAGTGTTATAGCTGTGTTCCGCTGAATGGACTTTAAACGAGGGCGCCAGACATGTGCGGATCATCTCGCGAGTTGTCGTTTTCCCCACGCTTCCGGTGACGGCAAGCACTTCGATGGATTCACGGTGTATTTCAAGGTATTTGCGTGCCATTCGAGGTATTGCAGAAAAACAGTTGTCCACAACAATGGAAGCAACATGATCCGGTATGCCTGTACAGTCTTCGCAGATGATAAGCGAAGCCCCGCGTGAAATTGCATCGTGAATATAATCATGTCCGTTGACTTGTTCGCCCCGAAAGGCGACAAACGCGACGCCGGGAACGACAAGTCTGCTGTCGGCGACGAAACGCCGAGGAATAGGACCATCAGGGCCGCTGAGATGAGTATCGGCAAGCTCAGCAAAGCAGGAGAGGCGAAGATCCGACTTCATCGCCAATGCACCCCTCTTTCATCCGCCCATCGGCGAAGTGTTGCGGCGTCGGAATACGGAACGGATTCAGAACCTATTTGCAAGTATTTTTCCGGTCCTTTTCCGGATACCACAACGACGTCTCCTGATTTTGCTGAATCCAAAGCTTCATATACTGCAGCGAACCTGTCAAGAATTGTTTTCAACGGAACCTTTCTTTCGGAAGATACAACGCCTTCCACTATCTGTGCCGCAATCTGCTCTGCCGGTTCGTTCCGCGGGTTGTCCATCGTGACGATGACCTCGTCAGCAAGCGTAGCTGCGATATTCCCCAATGAAAACCTGTTCGGCTGAAAGCGCTCTCCTCCGTGTCCAAAAACAGAAATAATCTTTCCTCCGCAAAGACGACGGACTTCAGTCAGTACGTTTTTGAGCGCAAAAGGAGTATGAGCGAAGTCGATGATGCAACTCGCTCCATTATCGAAGGAATACCTTTCCATTCTTCCCGGGACCTGAATCATTGAGTGCAAGGAATTAACAAGGGCCAGTTTGTCCGTGGCGTATGGAAGTGTTGCAGAAAGCGCAGCTAAAGCATTGTACACGTTGAATTTCCCGGGAAGTGGCAGAAAAACCGGAATGGGGTCGCTAACTCCAGGAAGTGTAAGAGAAAAACGCGTTCCTTCAAGTGAACTCTGAATAGCGCTGCCAAGGAGGAGGGGGGCGTGATCTTTCTCTATTCCGAAAGCAACAAGCTTGTCGGGAAAATACTCAAAAAGGCGCCGGGCAAATATATCATCACTATTCGCTCCCCCCGCCCAACTCGGCTTCATATAGTCAGAAAACAAACGGCTTTTTGAAGAAAAGTAGTTTTCGAGCGTGCCGTGGTAATCAAGGTGTTCTTCGCTCAGATTAGTAAATACTGCCGCGTCGAAAAAACACCCTTCAATTCTTCCAAGAGAGAGTCCGTGTGAGGATGTTTCCATAACACACGCCCCACATCCGTTGTGTACCATTTTTGAAAGAATCCGCTGGACTTCGCAGCTTTCCGGGGTTGTTCTTTCGGCATCCTCTTCTTCAATACCGTCATTGTAGATTATTGTTCCTAAAAGGCCTGTCCGTATCCCTATAGATTGCAGGAGGTGACGTATAATCCACGTGGTCGTGCTTTTACCGTTTGTTCCTGTTACTGCGAACATTTTTAAAGATCTGGCCGGATCTCCATAGACTATAGAGGACAAACGCCCCATGTCCCTTCGAACATTGGAGGACACTATCTGAGGTATCTCCAGTGGAAGAGTGTGCTCCACTAAAAGAGCGGAAGCCCCCTTTTGCAAGGCGTCTCCAGCAAATACATGGCCGTCCTTGTGCTCGCCCGGAATGCAGCAAAACATCCCTTCCTTCTCTATTGTCATACTGTTACAATCGACATGAGAAACGGAAATATCCGCCCCTTCATTGATAGGGTGGTTCTGCAGCCGTAACGGAGATGAATATCGTGCTGCATATTCTTCAAGTATTTTCGAGAGAATCATTCAGGTATCATCCTTCCGTTTTTACTGCAGCAAACAGTCCAATCTGTTCCATGTCCTCAACAATTCGCCGAAATACTGGAGCAGCAACATCGCCGCCGTAGTATTTCCCTTTTGTTGGCTCTCCAATCACAACAAGCACAACGTAGCGGGGGTCATCTGAAGGCCAAAAACCTGCGAAGGAAGAAACCCATCTGCGTTTTGCGTATTCTCCTTTTTCGGCGATCTGGGCGGTACCGGTCTTGGCGGCAATTGAAATACCTGGAACTGCTGCATTTCGACCTGTTCCTTTGACGACTGTATCAACCATAGCTCTCTTAAGCCAGAGAGCAACCTGCGGAGACAATACAGTCCGCAGCAATTCCCTCTCTTCATTGTATACGATATTTCCCGAGGAATCTACTACCTTCGACACGATATGCGGACGCAGAAGATTCCCTCCGTTCGCTATCGCGGAGATTGCGGTTGCCAGGTGAAGCGGCGTTATAGCAAGCCCCTGCCCGATGGCGATATTCGAAGGTACGACACCTCTCCATTGCTCTGGTGAAGCCAAAAGGCCATCCTCCGCTCCGGGAAGTTCTATCCCTGTCGATTTTCCGAAACCCCATTCGCGAACCGAATGATACATGTTGAATGGTTTGACTCGAAGGCCGATTTGTGCCATTCCGGTATTCGATGATTTTGCGAGAATCTCCGAAACGGAGAGTTTCCCGAAACCGTTTTTCCCCGCTTCGGAAATATGACCGTCTGCAATTTTGATTTTATATGGGCAGTGAAATGATTCATTGGGATGCACAGAGCCTCTTTCCATACTTATTCCGAGAATAACGGGTTTAAACGTCGAACCTGGCTCATAGGTACGGCCGATAGAGTTGTTCAAAAGATTTTGCGTATTTGATAGTCCCGTCCGTACATTCGGGTTAAAAGAAGGCCAGCTTGCCATCGAAAGAATGGCTCCAGTTCGAGGGTCCATACAGATAATGCTGCCCCACCGAGCGTTATGTTCGCGAATACCCTCGTCAAGACGCCGTTCCACTATAAACTGGATTCTGGAGTCTATTGTGAGGGAGACATTTCCGCCTTCTGTAGGTGTATGATCATGATAATTTCTGCTGATATCAAGAGTTCGTCCTGAAGAATCCTTAGCGAGAACGCGAAGACCGGGAGGAGAAAACAACGCTTTATCCCACATGAGTTCAATGCCTGAAAGACCTTGATCGTCTATATCACAAAAACCGAGAACATGTGAGAGAAGGGAACCACTCGGATACAGTCTTTTTTTCTCCTCGACTTCGAAAATCCCTTTTATTTTGAGCGAGCGCATCTTCTCAGCCATTTCGACATCGACTTTTCTCGCTAACCATAAAAACCGTCCGGAAAGAGGTTTTGCGAGCGAATCAACTAAACTATCAGGAAGTATCCCTTTGAGGTGTACTGCGTCTGAAGGATTCCAAAAGGCGGGATCAAGAAAAAAACTGGACGAAGGAACGGAAACTGCAAGAGCATTTCCGTTCCTGTCATAAATACAACCTCTGTTGGTGCTGACAGGAACATGAATCCAATACTGACGACGCGCCTGATTCTCAACCCTTGGGTCAGGGAAGAGTTGAAGAGATGTCAGCCTCCAGATCACAATGCCAAAAAAGATAAAGATAAGAAACCAAGGAGATCCAAAACGTCGCGTCACAAGTTCACCCTCCGTTCAGGATGCACGGGGATTATTCTCCGGCCATTGCGCCTTTAAGAAAGAAATAAAACCAGCCCTTGTTCTCCTGTTTGGATGCTGCTACAGGAGAACTCTCGAAAGATGCGTCAGCTAAAAGATGCTCTTCTACCCGGAGGATACGGACATTCGATGCAAAAGTCATACCCATCTCTTGCTTTGAAAATCCGTAGATGCGAGCAGGAGAAACAAGTGATGAGAGTTCATGCTTGAGTACGATGCGATTCGCTTTGTATGATTCTATTTGTTTGTTAACAGAATTTAGTTTACATTCAAGACGGAAAGAATAAAGACGCAGGACTCCAAGTCCCAAAAAAAGGCCAAAAGCGCAGAGCGTAAAAACAATGATATACGGAGAAATCTTCCTGAAGGAATCGGAAACGGTTTCATTTTCAACTTGTTCGCGAAATCGCATATTTTTTCACCTCCTTTATTCTTTTCGTAAATGAAAAAACCCTCATTTTTGCACTTCGTGACTTGCGATTTACTTCAATCTCTTCATCCGAGGGAACGAGAGGCCGTTTTGTCAAAATATCTCCTTTTTCCTCTTCGCGCCATTTTTTAAAGAGATTTTTTACGATTCGGTCTTCAAGTGAGTGATAACTAACTACGATAAGAAGCGCGTTGGGCGCTGCAAGATCGGGAACACGCTGTAATCCGGATTCCAGAATTGAGATTTCGTCGTTTACTGCTATGCGGAGGGCCTGGAATATTCTTCTTGCGGGGTGCCCTCCCATTTTCCGTTGGACCGGGGCCGGCAATGTCTTTCTAACGATCTCTACAAGTGTGGACGTACGGTCTATTCTGCCGGATTCTTCTCTGTAGCGGACTATCCCTCTGGCAAGCTGTCTTGAAAAGCGCTCCTCTCCGAACTTCCAGAAAATATCGGCAATCTCTTTTTCCGAAAGAGTATTAACAAGGTCGGCAGCAGAAAAGGAAGACTCACGGTCCATCCGCATATCCAACGGGCCATCCGCCTGAAAGGAAAATCCTCTGCCTTCGTCGACAAGCTGAAGGTTAGATACTCCAAGATCGAACACAATTGCATCGAAAGGGGCTTTACAGGTGATAGAAGGAGGAAGGGATGCAAAATTCCCTTTTTCGGGGTGAAAACGGGTGGCAAAAGGAAGAAGTCGTTCTTTTGCTAATGAAAGAGCCTGACTGTCCTGATCTACAGCGTGTACTTCCGTTGATTGGAAAGAAAGGAGTATGGCCTCCGAGTAGCCTCCGAGCCCAAGTGTACAGTCAAGGACAGATCGAAGGGAAGGGTGTTCCCGAAGGAATGCGAGTATTTCCGTTAAGAGAACGGGAACATGTTCCATCAGAACCCCTCCACTCCTTCGGCGATCTCGGGGAGATCGTCAAGGACCTGTTTTCTATAGTCGTTCCATTTTTCTTTGTCCCACATCTCTACATGATCGCTGACACCTACGAAGACTACCTCCTGAATGAACTCGGCATATTCACGTAATACTTGGGGGAGCAAAATACGTCCTGCGCCGTCGACTGGAAGCTCATGAGCGCTGGAAAGCATGAGACGGAGCAAACCTCTGCTCTTACTTTTTGAAAAAGAGAGCTCCTGAAGACGCTCCATCACTTTTCTCCACTCTTCGGGAGAGTAGAGGGAGACACATTTATCAATGCCGATGGTTGCGAAGACGCTTTCCCCGAGCTCTTCTCTGAACTTCGACGGAAGAACAATTCTTGCCTTGCTGTCGATTTTATGTTCATACGTTCCCACCAACATGGCAGTGCCTCCCACTTTGCTACACTCTCTCCCACTAGAACCCACAGTATCATCATTTGTAAAAGATACGTAGGCCTCAGGACCCTTTTAAGCTACTAATAAAATGAGTCCTAAGGCCTATTTATTTAGTGGGGAAAAATGAAAAGCGGGAGCATCCTGTAAGCCGGGTTCTGTCATGGGTGACCATTTATCTGAAGAACACCTTGCGGTGTTCTTTTCGCGACCGTACCCGAGGGTCGGCGGGCAGCCTCGTCCCCTCCTATTCGGTCTTGCTCCGGACGGGGTTTTCCTGGCATGGAAATCACTTTCCACCCGGTGGGCTCTTACCCCACCTTTTCACCCTTACCCTAAAAAAGGGCGGTATATTTCTGTGGCACTTTCCTTTGGTTTGCACCAACTGGGTGTTACCCAGCGTCCTGCCCTGTGGAGCCCGGACTTTCCTCTCTTCGTAAATGAAGAGCGGCCACCAAGGATACTCCCGGAGGCACATTATATCATCTTTTCTAAAAGAGAGCGAAATGGTTTTTCGAGCACAAAATGCGATACAATAGAACGCGGAACACAAAGATGGTGTGCATTATCGAGCGAAGGAGCCAGAGAGTTATGATAGAGAAAACAAGCTACGATTCTCCGGAATATGATATTTTCAAGAGTAATGTAAAAAAATTGACAGGGCTTGACCTGAATTCTTACAAGAATCAGATCCATCGTCGCGTGCACATGTTGATGCAACGGTGGAATGTGTCTTCCTACGACATTTTTTTCAAGACGATCAAGGAGAATGATCAGAAACTGCGTGAGTTCCTCGATTATCTTACAATAAATGTTTCGGAGTTTTTTCGGAATCCGAACAAGTGGGCGGAATTGCAGGACGTAATCATCCCAAGACTGATTCAATCGAGAGGGAAGAAACAGCTTAAGCTGTGGAGCGCTGGATCGGCAACAGGTGAAGAACCGTATTCACTTGCGATTCTTTCAATGGAGGCCAAGCTCGGTCCTCAATCTCCTGTTCTCGCAAGCGATATCGACCAAGGGGCAATCGCGATAGCCAAACGCGGTCATTATCTCAAACGCCAGCTTATCAACATTCCGAAAGATCTTGTAGGGCGATATTTTACCACTAACGACGGCGGAGAAACGTACCTGGTAAATTCCGAGGTGAAGTCCAGGGTTTCTTTCCAACGGTTAAATTTGATAGAAGACAAATTTGCGGATGATTTAGACCTTATACTCTGTAGGAATGTTGTTATCTATTTCTGCGCCGATACAAAAACCTCTTTGTACCATAAGTTCTTCAAAGCCCTTCGCCCGGGAGGTTATCTCTTGGTGGGATCCACGGAGCAGATATTCGACTACAGGAAAATCGGTTTTGAATCTGCGGGAGCTTTTCTTTATCAGAAGCCTGCGTGAGAAAAACAATTCAAAAAAGAAGAGGGCGGCTCACCCGCCCTCTTCTTTTTTGGATTGACCTGTTTTCTTATCCGGTCAATGAGACCTGACTATTTCCTTTATTTTCATCAAACGGCTCAAGGTTGAGCGTTCCTGTTCGTCAAGTTTCATCGTGATATAGCGGATGGTCTCGATGAAACCTGGAATAAGAACATGTTCCAGAGCGTTGACGCGCCTTCGTGTTTTTTCAATCTCGACAGCCATCAATCGGATGGCCTTTTCCTTGGCTGCAAGCTCAATGAGTTTCGGAATCAGTTTTGCGAAACGTTCAAGCGCCACGTCAAGACTGCCAAGCGAAGTCGCGAGGCCATAGTTCAACGGTGAACCGCCCTGCTCCACCCGGTACTCGGGGACAAGCACGCTCATAACATTTTGAAATCCGACGTGGAGGTCGCACTTTGCGCCGGATATCATAAGAGCTTGCTCCAACATAGCAGGTAATGTCTGAGCCCGTGCAAGTAGAAAACTCTTGTAGCACGCTGCAAGCTCAGCCTCCAGCTCCTCACGCAGCGTTTTCCCCTGCCTTGCTCTTTCGAGGAATGCCTTGATCAGGGCGTCCTGCTTGTCTTTCAGGAGCTTATGACCTCGTTTGGCCACGACAAGACGTTTCTTCAGCCTCGAAAGCTCCATTCTGTTGGGGTTGACATTCATACGGGCCATGATGACCCCCCCTTATACTTTCCCGGAGACGGCTTCGGCCTTTTCTTCGCTTTTTAACCTCGGCTGGAGGTACTTCGCGATATACGCATCCCGGACTCGTTTCAATTCCTTTACCGGAATGACCTTCAGAAGATCCCAGCCCAGTTCAAGGGTTTCTTCGTAGGTTCTGTTCCGATACTCTCCTTGACGGACATACTGATCCTCGAACATATCCGCGAATTTTGCGAAAGCCTTGTCCTCTTCTGTCAGAGCGCCTTCGCCGAGGATTACTGCAAGCTCTTTTGCTTCTTTGCCGCGCGCATACCCGGCGAAGAGCTGGTTCATGAGGTCCGCGTGGTCCTCTCTTGTCTTGCCTGTGCCTATTCCCTTGTCCTTCAGTCGAGACAAAGATGGCATAACGTCCACGGGAGGATAGATGCCTTTTCTGTGGAGTGTACGGCTGAGAATGATTTGCCCTTCGGTGATGTATCCGGTCAGGTCGGGGATAGGATGCGTCTTGTCGTCCTCGGGCATGGTCAAAATGGGAATCTGTGTGATCGAGCCCTTTTTCCCCTTCAGGCGTCCGGCGCGCTCGTACATTGTGGCAAGGTCGGTGTAGAGGTAGCCAGGATAGCCTCTACGGCCTGGAACTTCCTTGCGTGCCGCGGAAATTTCACGCAACGCTTCGCAGTAGTTCGTAAGGTCAGTCAGAATAACTACGACGTGCATGTCTTGCTCAAACGCAAGATATTCAGCTGCGGTAAGGGCTATTCTGGGCGTGGTGATACGCTCGATCGCGGGGTCGTCCGCCAAGTTGACAAACATAACCGTCCGCTGAATGGCACCAGTCTTACGGAAATCTTCCATGAAGAAGGATGCTTCCTCAAAAGTTATTCCCATTGCGGCAAAAACGACCGCGAAGTCTTCATGTCCGCTGATAACAGTGGCCTGACGAGCGATCTGTGCAGCCATTCTGTTGTGTGGCAGACCGCTGCCGGAGAAGATAGGCAGTTTCTGGCCGCGAACCATCGGATTCATTCCGTCGATCGTCGAAATACCCGTCTGAATAAACTCGGAAGGATAGTCTCTGGAGAAAGGGTTCATCGGCATGCCGTTTATGTCCAGTTTTTTCTCCGCGAGAATGGGAGCTCCATCGTCAATAGGCTCGCCGCGGCCGTTGAAGACTCTGCCGAGCATATCTTTGCTTACGGGAAGAGTGAGTACCTTGCCGAGAAAGAGCATCTTCGTGTCTTTAATGTCGATGCCGTCAGTTCCTTCAAATACCTGAACAAGCGCTTTGTCCGAGGTGATCTCCAAAACTCTTCCCCGACGGCGTTCACCGCTTCCGAGTTCTATCTCTACCAACTCGTCGTAACGGACGTTCTTTGTTTTATTGACTAAAAGAAGCGGACCCGAGAGTTCGCTGATCGTTTTATACTCCTTAGGCAGCATCGCTTTCACCTCCAACGGGAGTGACTCCGGCGACCTCGTTCTTGATTTGATCTTCAATGTCGTCGATCTTCCCGATGTCCTTCTCTTCAAGATAACGCATACGGGCGATAGCCTCCCTGACGGGAAGGTTGAAAACTTCATTCATAGAGGCGCCCTTTTTGAGAGCATCCATCGAAATATGATGGAATGCAAGAATAGTCTTCAGCATCTTAAACTGCTTCTCCATGGAAGCGTATGTGTCAATTTCGTGGAAAGCATTCTGGTGAAGAAAGTCCTCGCGGAGAGACTTCGCTGTTTCCAAAACCATCCGTTCCTCTTTAGAGAGAGCGTCGACACCGACAAGGCGAACAATTTCTCGAAGTTTGTCCTCATCTTCAAGAAGCGTCATGGCCTCGATACGAATGGGACTCCATTCGTCGTCGAATTTAACATCCCAGAACTCATCGAGCTTTTCCGTGTACAACGAGTAGCTCAAGAGCCAGTTGATCGCAGGGAAGTGACGCTGATAAGCAAGCGTCGCATCCAATCCCCAGAAGACCTTTGCAACGCGAAGTGTATTCTGACTGACCGGCTCGGAAAGGTCTCCTCCCGGAGGGGAGACTGCGCCTATTGCGCTGACGGATGCCTCTCTTTTGTCTCCGCCGAGTACGATCGCTCTGCCTGCTCTTTCATAAAAAGAGGCAAGTCGAGTGCCGAGGTACGCCGGATACCCCTCTTCGCCGGGCATCTCTTCGAGACGTCCGGACATCTCGCGGAGGGCCTCCGCCCAACGGCTGGTTGAATCTGCCATGAGGGCGACGGAATACCCCATATCGCGGTAGTACTCGGCCATCGTTATGCCGGTGTAGATACTTGCTTCACGCGCTGCAACAGGCATGTTGGATGTATTGGCGATCAACACAGTCCGCTTCATGAGCGGGTGTCCTGAACGTGGATCTTCCAGCTCGGGGAATTCAAGCAGCACGTCTGTCATTTCGTTACCCCGTTCTCCGCAGCCGACATAGACAACAATCTCCGCCTCTGCCCACTTCGCGAGCTGGTGCTGGACAACGGTCTTTCCAGAACCGAACGGACCGGGTACGCACGCCGTTCCGCCCATAGCGATCGGGAAGAACGTGTCGATGACTCTTTGCCCTGTTGTCATCGGAATAACAGGAGGAAGACGCTTCGCAACGGGTCGTGCTTTTCGTACGGGCCACCTCTGAAGCATTGTAACGTTCTTTTTTTCGCCGTTCTGTTCAAGGACTGCGACAACTTCCTCTACAGTGAAGGAGCCTTTTTCAATCTTGACTACTTTGCCCCCCAAGCCTACCGGTACCATGATGCGGTGCTCTACAAGAACCGACTCCTGCACAACACCAAGAATATCGCCCTGTTCCACGATGTCGCCCGCTTTTACTTTCGGAGTGAACTCCCATTTTTTCTTTCTGTCGATGGCGGGGACGTCGATTCCTCTGGAGATATAATGACTCTTTGCAGCGTCCTCTATCAGGTTCAAAGGTCTCTGTACGCCGTCGTAGAACTGTTCGATAAGGCCAGGCCCCAGTTCGACGCTCAAAGGTTCTCCCGTACTGACAACCTTCTCTCCGGGCATAAGACCCGAGGTCTCTTCGTACGCCTGTATAGATGCCGTATCGCCCTTAAGCTCGATGATTTCTCCGACGAGACCGATCTCGCCGATCCGTACCACGTCGTACATGCTGGCGCCGAACATACCTTTCGCCACTACGAGCGGGCCGGATATTTTTTCGATAGTACCTTTTATGACTTTCTCAGCGGCCACAATCTATCGCCTCCAAACTTCTATTCATTACTTCACTGCAAAAATATCCATTCCGACCGCTCGCTCGACGCTGCTTCGAATGGATTCCAGACCGACTCCCATGCTTCCCTTCAGTCCGGGAATTGGGATGAAACTTGTATCGTACTCGTCGTTCAGTTCCTCAATCCTTCGGCTATGTCCAATGAAAAATGTCTCCTGGACGAAAACGACAGCGTATCCCGTCTTGGCAAGTTCAAGAAGCGTCGCGTCGACATCAGAGGCTTCATCGTTTTTTAAAATGCACGGCTTCACCCCGACCGCCTGAAACGGAAGGACCGTTTCATATTCACCGACGGCAGCCATTGGAGAACCTGTTTTCTTAGCGGCCATGTCGAAGTAACCCCCTCGCAAGATTTCTGTCCGTGTTATTCGCCACAGAGACCAACGCAATACGGAGATTCTTGGCCTCAAGCTCCTTCATCCAAAGGAAAGCGATCACATTTTCGGAAGAAAATGCCTCGTATCTTGCTCTTGCTAAAATACTTGACACATACTCGTCGAGGACTTTTTCCATCTCCACTAAAAGGGAGCCAAGATCAGCGAGGTCCTGAATATGGGAAAAAGCACCTGCAACGTCCGCGAAAGAAAGAATTCTCGGCCAGCTTTCCACAGGTTCAGGAAGCAGTACAAGTAGTTTCTCACGGGATATCCAACCACCGTTATGAAGAAAAGATGCAACATTTCCCGTGTCCATATCCATACGTTTCAAGCGAAGAAGGTTGCGAATATTTTCAGCGTCGATGCGGCCCTTTACCCAACGAACAGCGGAATCAAAACCTATTGCAGCCGCCATTTCGGTTAAGACAGAAAAAAGACCGTCGTCAAGAATGTTCTCAACCTGAAGAATATCCTTCGTCTGTTCCCAATGTGAAAGACATGACGGAACAAGACGGTGAAGGCCAAAGGGGAGAAGACGGTAGTCTTCGCTCTCCATTGCCATAATTAAATCATCCGTGGGAATAACGCCAAGACTGGTTAAAAGATCAAACCTGCGTTCTCCGCCTTCCCGTACGAGAATCAAACTCTTTAAAAGAACTTTCACATTATGAAAGTCATAAGGAATGCGGCACAAATGCACAAGACGAGGATCGGGCACGAACTTCTGCACTTCGGTATACACATGCAAAAGCTCGGATTCGATTACTCTGTCGAAGTCAGCTCCGCCTTTCAATTCGACGAGCCAAGAGGAGTACGTCGTCTCGGCCAGAACTTTCAGTGCAGAGTCGAGGTCTTCGCTGTCCAGTATCCGTTGGATCAACGCTTCTTCTAGAAGCCGTCCGGACATTGCCCGGAGTCGCGCGACCGCATAGGCAAAACGCTCAGCCGGAGCCATGGAGCGTCACCTCCGATCACGCCGAAAACAGCCGCTTGACAACGTCTGCCTCGATTTCGTCCCGAATCCACCGGACAAGCATATCAAACGAACAGTTTGTCTCGATATTGTCCTGTTCCAAAATGAATCCACCCGATATATCCCGGCGTTCCTCACTCAGAGAAAGCGACCATCCATTCTCTGCATTGAGTTTCGAAATCCATTCGGAAGAGATGTTTTTTTCGGACTTCGCAATATACACTGTTTCATTTCCCGTCTCCACAGCTTTTTTAAAGAGCTTGCCGAGAAAAGAAATGTATGCATCTCCAGGTAGGGACGTAAGTTTCTTCAGTGCTCCTTGAAAAGCATCCGTGATAGCTTGCTGCCTGACCCCAAGTTCGATTTTTTTCACATCAAGACCCGCGACGATCTCTCGTCTTCTGATAATCTCGGGCTGCTCCTTTTTAAATCGGTCGGTATAGCCGTTTTCCATTTTTTTTATCTCGTCAGAGGCGTTTTTCTTAATCGCCTCGACGTTTCCTCTGGCTTTTTCCAATATCTTTCCAGCCTCTACGCGCGCATCAGACTCTATTTTTATTTTTATATCAGCCAAGGACATTCAGCATTCCTCCTTGACAATCTACAGAGTGATTCCGTTGAGGAGGATAATGCTCATGAGAAGTGCGAGAACAGCGTAGGTTTCCACCATCGCGGGAAGAATGACGGCTTTTCCCGTCTCCTCGGGGCGTTTTGCGATCATCTGAATGCAGGCAGCAGATGTCTTTCCCTGTGCGATCGCCGAAAAGAAACCGCCGACAGCAATAGGAAGGCAGGCAAAGAAAATGCCGAGTCCCTGCCATACGCTCACGGTGACTTCCGTACCGCCGCCGAGAAGGCCAACCTTGAGAATGGCGAAGAAAGCGATAAGAAGACCGTAGATGCCCTGGGTACCGGGAAGAGCCTGAAGAAGAAGCACAAGACCGAATTTCCCCGGGTCTTCCGTCATGACTCCAGCTCCTGATTCTCCTGCGATTCCAACGCCTATTGCTGAACCTGCACCGGCCCATCCAGCCGCCATTGCCGCTCCGAGTATTGCCAACATTATTCCAAGAAGATCCATAGTTATAGACACACTCCTCTCGTATTCGTGAAAAATCTGAACAGATTATTCTTCGGGTTCGTTTTTAATTGCGACAAATGCTGTCTTATACGTCAAAGGAGAAAAAATCGTTCCCCCTCCTGTATAAAATTTGCTAAAAAACTCGACATACTGGAGACGGAGAGAGTGAACAAAAGCACCCAGTACATTGACGGCAATGCTGAAAATATGCCCTCCAATGAGAAGAAGGAGTGCAATGATCCAGCCAATATAAGGAACGTCCCCCGCAAGACCGGCGAGCATGTTGATAATCACGCCCACTGCAGATGTTGCAAGCCCCAGTGCAAGCAGACGGCTGTAGCTCAAAACGTCGCCAAGATACGATGTGACGCTATACAGACTCAGCAACCCGGAAACTGCTTTTCCGATAATACCTTCTTTCTCCCTCCCTTGAGTTGCGACAAGCACAGCTGCTCCAAAGAAGGTAAGCGCTTTTGCAAGGAAGGCCGCATGAGCAGAGAGAAATCCGCTTGCAACTCCTCCCCAAAGGAGCAATCCGGTAAGAAAGACAATCCAACCGCCCGTGTCAGCAAAGGCGCCCATATAGTTTCCTTTCCTCAGCGCATCGTAGAAAGCGATAAAGAGTCCGAAGAAAAGCTGGAAAACTCCAAGCGCGAGTGAAATCGCAAGGAAAATCATAGGATTCTCCATAGGGTTAAGGACGAGCATGAAGTTCTTAATCGGACGCAGGAAGGCAAAAACGGAAAAAGCGTCCACAAGATCTCCGAACCAGCTTCCGGTAAGCGCCCCGACCACGATTGTAGAAACACCGGAAAGAACGAAGAGTTTGAAAAAACCCTTAAAACTCTCGGGCATTTTCTTATATTTTCTGAGAAACCACAAGAAGAATCCTATCATGATAGCTCCGTAGCCGGCATCGCCAAGACACATAC
Source organism: Aminobacteriaceae bacterium (assembly GCA_963668335.2). Taxonomy (GTDB): domain Bacteria; phylum Synergistota; class Synergistia; order Synergistales; family Aminobacteriaceae; genus JAAYLU01. The sequence goes on from CAXXRY010000048.1 coordinate 72,558, forward strand.
CGAAGAAGATGAAAAAAAACGGTGCAAGCAACGGTGTGGGGTCGATTTCTCCGTACTTCGGCGCGCCGTAGAGTCTCGTAAGGTTTTCAAACGGGAAACACCAGGTTGAGTTGACGATGTGTGAGGGTGGAGAGTCTTCCGGTTTCGGGTCAAACAGAAAAAGTTCCACAGATGAGCCGAAGGGTGATATTGCCTTTGTGAGTTTTGGAACAGACGATTCAGGGACCCAGCCTCGAAGCATAATCACCTGTTCCGTAGAAGCACCGGAAGCAAGAGCTTGGTACCTGTCGCGCAATACAGTCCAGTAGTCGCTTAAAATTCGCACTGACGGAACCCACTGTTTTGCAGCTTCGGCAATCTCTGCGAGGACGCTTTCTTCTTCAGATAATAAGGCTGTCTTTCTTTCTGCGAGAGAGAGCCGTTCCTCCTCTGCCGTTTTTTTAAGGAAAAGCGGTACGTCCACTCTGCTAAAGGAGTTGCGGGCGAGAAGTTCTGTGATTTGCGCAGTCATTGATTCGTCGAAAAAGACAGCAATCCACCCTTCCTGATCCTTTTCACCCGGAGTTGAGGTATAAATCTCTCCCATTGATGAAAGAAGCGCCTCAGTCTCTTCTTTCCAGAGCGGAATTTTCGAGACCGGTATCGTTCCCAGCATACCGCGTACACGCTCGGTTCCCGTGGTGAGAAGTTCAAAAGGATAAGGGAAGTCGGAGAGCGCGCTCAGCAGTGTCTCCGTCGATGCGATCTGTGTGAGTTCAGAACGAATCTCCATGAGTCGGCGTTCTTGCGATCTCACATTTGCCGACAGGCTCATGAGATCCGTTCTGTCTTCAAGAGTTTTCCCATCGTGTAGCGAGATTGTTTCTCGCTCCCCCATAGCTCTTGCCAAGGAAGACACGTTGTCTTTGAAATGAGGTTCAAGAAAACGAAGGAGAAAACGTGCTTCGCTGAGCAGTCCCTCCACCCGTGACAAGTCAGGGTGAATAGGAGAGGTACCCTCTGGCACTGATTCCGACCCGAAAGGAACAACTTCATATGATCCTGTTTTCTGAAGAGCATGCAGGACATTGTCCAGATCGGCTTTGTGAACGTACAACTCGGCTTTCTTAATTCTCGCCACTGCCATATCGAGAAATCACCTCTTCCGAAATCCATTGTGCCGCGCTATCAACCTTCTGTCCGTACTTCTTGGCAAGTTGCTCGGACTTTTTTTGGCCGGCTTCAACAGACTGTTTTGCTTTTTCTTCCGCGTCTCTTTCCACAGAGACTGTGTTCTCTTTGAAAAGCCTGAACGCTTTCTGCTTGGCCTCCTTGATACGGCGCTCAACTTCGTTCTGTGCTTCGTTGATCATTTGAGCGGCTTCGTTCTTTGCATTTTTCACAATATCTTTTGAACGAGCTTCGACCTCCTTGATTTCTTCAGCCAGATTCGCTGCCATATAAACCCACCTCCTTCCTTGGATTGAACACATGTACACGCGAAATGCACACGGTCAACATAAAAACATTGACTATTTTATTACCAGACAAAATTTGTGTCAAACGTAACAATATGTCCAGATCTTAATCAACAAAACGTAACAAGGCAAGAGACATAAAGAATATTCACTTACAGGAAAAATAATTGAATCAGGGGATATGGGAAAAGAAATGGAGCGGACAACGGGATTCGAACCCGCGACCCTTAGCTTGGGAAGCTAATGCTCTACCAGCTGAGCTATGTCCGCCTCTTTTGTTTGAACGATGGTATTATAGCCGTCGTATCCCGTTTTTGCAACATCTTTTTCCTGATCTACGTGATTCCATTCGATGAAATGCGGAATCTAGAAACAGTATTCAGTAGCATAATTTTTTTAGAAGAGCAAGAAGTACAATGCAAATGAGTCCGACTGTCAAATTAATAGGGTACTTTCTTATTTCATGCGGATAAATCGCGCCACGGTTTCTACGTGAACAGTCTGAGGAAACATATCATAACATGCCAGGTTATCAAGAGAGAAACCCCCATCATTAAGTATGCAGGCGTCCCTGGCCAGGGTTGCCGGATTGCATGAAACATAGATAATCCGGTGTGGATTCAAAGAAAGAGCCTTGCGCAGCACGGAGGCATCGCAGCCCGTGCGCGGTGGGTCGAGGACAAGTACATCAAAAACGCCCTCAAAAAAAGGCACTACTTTTTCTACCGCTCCTGCAATAACCGTTACCTTGTCGCCTACTCCATTACGCGATAGGTTGCTCTGCATCATCCGCACAGCAGAGTCCCACTCCTCTACCGCTGTGACATGATGACTTCTGGCGGCGAGAAAAGACGTTAAACTTCCGATACCGCTGAAAAGTTCGAGAACTCGTTCATCGCCGGTGAGGTTGGCTGCATCTGAAACATATTCGTACAAGAAGCGCGCCTGTCTCGAGTTGACTTGGAAGAATGCGGTTGTATCGTATTCGAAGCGAAACGGAGAAAGAATTTCTTCAATAAGGCCGTCTCCGAAGAGAACCTCTGTTTTGGGACCGACGATCACATTGCTACGAGACTGATTGATGTTCAAGGTCAAACTGCGCAAACCAGGAAGCGCTTCACGAAGCGCAGGGAGAATACGTTCTTCCAAAATTGTTTTCTTGCTGGAAGAGAGGGCGTTCGCTAGAACAACGGAAATGAGGGTATCATTGGTTTCGATACTCTGACGGAAAATTAGATGGCGGAGTATCCCTTTCCCCTTTTTTTCGTCGTATGGAGCGAGACCGAGAAGATGTATATTTTCGGCAACGACTGAAAATGCCCTGTTAATATGTTCCGCCGCAACGGGGCAATTCTTTATCGGGACTACGTCATGACTCCTTCGTGCAAAATACCCCATTACACTTGCTCCTGCTCTATTGCGTACAGGAAGAGACGTCTTGTTTCTATATTTTATCTGCTCAGGGCTTGGAATACACGAAGGTATAGGGGGGAATGGTCTTTTATAGATACGTTCAAAAGCATCCTGGACGATTGCGCGTTTCAGTTCAAGCTGAAGAGCGTATGTTGCGTGTTGAAGCTGGCATCCGCCACAGGAATTAAAAACCGGGCAGAGCGGTTGCTGACGAAGAGGGTGGGGTTCAAGCAGTTCGTCGGGAAATGCAATCGCATACTCTTTTTTTCGAAGCGAAACGGTGGCTCTCAATCTCTCTCCCGGCAGAGCTCCGGGGATGAAAATAACCAATCCTTCGGGGGTGCGCGCAATCCCGCTCCCGTCGCTGCTGATCTTTTCCGCCCGTAGAAGGACGGAAGCGCCTCTCTCGTACACTCAGATCATCTCCTCTTTTCCGAGCACGACTACATTATACACGGAAGAGAGCGCAAAAGCCTTTCAAAAGAGGGAATGGTTCTGAGCAGAAAGATGTTACCGTATTTTCGATGAGAGTATTCCTCATACAGCGGAGTGTATAGGGTGTATAGGAAGTTTAAAAAAAAGATGCCCTTCTGTTGAAAAGAAGGGCATCGCGGCTTAAGCGATAAGCTGCTAAAGATGCGCGCTGTTTTTAAACAACAAATATCCTTCGTCAAAGGCTTGGGCGTTGAGTTGCTTGGTTCCTTCGGGAACCTTTGCTAAAATCGCTTTCTTCAGAGAGTCCGGCCGCACGATCTTTTCAAGCTCAAGAACGCGCGCAACGGCGCCCAAAGCAACCATGTTCGTCACGATTTCCTTCCCGATTTTCTCACGGGCAGTACGGACGATTGGAAGGTAGTATACATTCGCGTCGACCTGCGGGAAACTGGTGACGAAGAAATCATCGTAGATTATACGCCCCCCCGGCAGTGTTTCCGCCGCATATTCTTCTGCAGCCTGCTGCGTCAGGATGACCTGGAGGTTGGGTTTCATGACTTTCGGATAGTCGATGGCTTCAGTGGAGATGACCACTTCCGCCTTTGACTTGCCGCCCCTGGCCTCCGGTCCATAAGATTGCGTCTGAACAACGCTCAACCCCTCCTCGAAAAGAGCGGCAGCTTCTCCTGCGACGACGGCTGCGAGAATCACGCCCTGTCCGCCGGAACCGGCGAAACGGATTTCGTATCTACTTGCCATTTTTCAGCCCCCCTACTTTTTCGATTATGGAGAGATACTGCGCCGTATACTCCGCAATCTCTCGTTTGACGAATTCGCCGACGACGATTTTATCGGCGAGTTCCTCGGGAGACATCTCCTGCGCTTTGTTCAGCGGCACGGAATTGGCCTTGAAGAAGTTCACGTTGTCGATAGGTGTTCTCCGTTTGTTTCTTCTGCCGAATTGAGTATGGCAGTGCGTCAGTATTTCGATGACAGAAAACCCTTTATTGTTTATGCCTGCTTTAATAAACTGCTCAGCTTGTTTCGGGTTGGCAATGGTGGTTCTTGCAACGTAGGATGCTCCGGCGCCCTGGGCGAGTTTGCAAATATCGAAGGAAGGATCGATTGCGCCGTAGGGGCTCGTCGTTGCAAGACTTCCGACGGGTGTGGTCGGCGAAACTTGCCCACCTGTCATACCGTAGATGTTATTGTTCATAACGATAGCGGTTATGTCGATATTTCTCCTGCACGCATGGATGAAATGGTTACCACCGATAGCGGTGCAGTCTCCGTCTCCCATAACATCAACAACCGTGAGCTCCGGATTTGAGAGTTTAATCCCGGTCGCGAAAGCGAGGGAGCGACCGTGTGTGGTGTGTACAGTGCATGCGTCAATGTAGCCGACCATTCTACTCGAACATCCTATTCCGGATGCAATGACTGTTTCCGTTTTCTTTTTCTTAAGGTCGACCAGCGCCCTTAAAAGAGAGTGCATGATAATGCCGTGTCCGCAGCCGGGGCACCAAATATGAGGGAAAAAGCGCGTGCGGAGCCAGTTGAATACCTCCTGACTAGGCATATTAGGCCACCTCCTCGATGACGGAAAGAATATCGTCGGGCTTGAACAGCTCGCCGTTAACGAGGTTCTGCGCCACGACTTTCGCTTTACCGTGAACAGCGCGTTCGACTTCGAGCACCATCTGGCCGCAATTCAACTCGGGAACAATAATAGTTTTTACCTTGCGGGCAAGCTTTTCCAGCTCCTTATCGGGGAAGGGCCACAGGGTGATCGGACGGAAAAATCCGGCTTTGATGCCCCGAGTCCTTGCTTCGTGAACCGCTCGCTGGCTTGTCCGCGCGACGCTGCCGTAGGCTAGGACAAGGACGTCCGCATCATCCGTCAAAACTGTTTCGTACTCGACGATATCGTCGCGGAAACGGTCGATTTTCCGCATAAGCCTCTTCATCATTTTTTCAATTTCGTCGGAATTATTCGTGGGGAATCCCCAGTCGTTATGAGTCAGTCCGGTAATATGCCATGTATAGCCGTCGCCGAAGGAAGCCATACAGGGGAGATCGTCCTTAGGGTCGGGTCGGTAGGGAACGAATTTTTCAGGAATATCGGTGGGGCGTTTTCTCTCCACAAGATCCTCAGGTTTGATAGTGGGAGGGACAACTTTCTCCCTCATGTGCCCAATGATCTCATCGCTCATGATCAGAACCGGTTGACGGTACCTCTCAGCGGCGTTGAACGCCTTGATCGCGATCTCGTAGCACTCCTGCACGGAAGAGGGGGCATAACAGATCGTGCCATGATCGCCGTGTGTCCCCCAGCGAGCCTGCATGACATCCTGTTGGGCGGTTCTTGTTGGCAAACCGGTGGAAGGACCGCCTCTCATAACGTCGACGACAACAATAGGAATCTCCGCGATGTAGGCAAAACCAAGATTCTCCTGCTTTAGAGAGAACCCGGGGCCGGAAGTGGCTGTCAAAGCTTTCCTACCAGCAATGGAGCCTCCAATGGTTGCCGCGATTCCGGCAATTTCATCCTCCATTTGGATAAAGCGTCCGTTAAGCTTGGGAAGTTCCTCCGCCATGATCTCTGCGATCTCGGTGGAAGGGGTTATGGGGTATCCTGCAAAAAAACGGCATCCAGCCGCAAGTGCTCCGTGTGCAAGCGCTTCGTTACCTTGCCAGAAAGCGACATCAGGCATCCTTCGTATCCTCCTTCACTGTGATCGCAAGATCGGGGCAGATGTTTTCGCACTGTCTGCATCCTATGCAATCTTCAGGTCTTGCCGCTACCGATTTCAAACGGACTTCGTCAAGCTCGAGAACTTTTTTTGGACAGATATTAATACATAAGGAACATCCCTTACACCAAGAATTATTCACCAAAACTTCGAATTTCTTCGGCAAAAAAGTCACCTCCTAAGAATTTCTCCTAAACAGAAAAGGAGTGTGCGCATCTTCAAGTGCTCTTCTAGTGAGTAGGATAGCTTGAACCGTAACACAGTTCAACCTTAAATATGATAATATCTTTTTTATCTCAGATCTTTTATAGAGAAAAAAATGATAAATACTATCCAAGATCGGGATCCCTAAAATAGTCGGCGTGAATATTGGACGCAAGAAGTGCAAGGTCTTTGTGGCGTCTCGTCAGTTCGACTGTTGCAGAACCGGTTGGGATGGTTTTTTCGAAAGAGTCCCCGAAGGTTGGAAAGAGAGGGGCTACTTTCTCAGGAGCGTCTGTTAGCCAGAACACATCTTGATGACGAAGCTTCGTCTCTGAAAAAGCTTCGAGGAATGTCTCTGGAGTAAAGGACCCGCTGCAAAAAAGACTGAGCGGTGGAAGCGTGTCTCCTTCTCCTTTGAAAAGACTGCCATACACTTTCCCTCCTCCCCCCCAAAGTACCGAAGCGGCCAGACCTCCGCATCTTCTGATTTTTTCGAAGGCCATGCATTCAAGCGAAGACAACGGAACGATATTTTTTCCACCAGCCCACGCAAGAAAGGTCACAAAAGAAATGCCAACCTTGATTCCGGTGAAGGAACCGGGGCCGGTGACAACACTAAAAAGCGAGATATTCTCTAGGGTGAGGGAGAAGGCTTTCAGAAAGTTTTGAAGAAGCCCCGGAAGGATAACCGACTGATTTTTCCCGGCATCGATGTTGATTTCTCCGCGTATCTTCTCGTCTTCCGCCAGCCCGAGTGTGGTCCATGACGAGCAGCAGTCTATTGAAAGAGTGTATTCTTTCATTGTATTTTCATCCTCTCCTTGAGTTCCCCCAGGAAGGACTCCAAGGTTTTCTCCGCGCGGGGGCCATGTGCAGAAAAAGAGAGGATTCTTCGTCCCTCGTCCTCTGCTTTGTCTTCGTATCGAAAACGGATTGTCCATATTTCGCTGAAGTCTCCGGGGACCCCTCGGTCCGCCCATTCAACGAAGAGAACGCTCTGTTCATCCATATAACTCTCTAGATCGATTTCGGTAGGATCGACGGTAGACAGACGGTAAAGGTCCGAGTGTACTACGGTTTTCTCTCCGCAAAAATAGCGGTTCACCAGTGTAAAAGAAGGGCTCCGAACGCTGTTGCAGCGTTCGGCACGGCAAAAACCTCTTACAAGCGTCGTCTTTCCTGTTCCCAGATCTCCCTCCAGGAGAAAAACAAGTCCCGGAAAGGAGTGTTCTGCCATAAGCTCTCCAATTTGCATGGTACTTTCCTCGGAAAAAGATATGTATTCACAGCATGAGATCGAATTCATCGGTTCGGTGTCCCCTATCATTTCTGTTTTCTCCGCATCAACATGATAAAAAGAAGAGTCCCGGCGGCTACAAAGAGAAGTACCAGAGCCAGAGGCCCCATGGAGAAATTCTTTCTTCCCATTTGTCCCACGCCGAAAATCCAAAACGCGGCAAGTGCAAAACTCGCGATGCTGAAGCGAAGACCTTTCCAGCGAACATGCTCGGTTTTTTTAATTTCCTCATCCCAGTCAATTCTTTTTCGTCTCACGTTCTCTCATCCTCATTTTCTGAAGGATCAGCGGAAGAGCGTCCGCGACTTCCGAAGCTAAAACTCCGTCGATCCCTAATTTTCGTGATACGAGTCGTCCTGCGCGGCCATGTACGAAAGCGCCGAGGCATGCGCTTTCGAAGAGGGGCAATCCTGCGGCCGAAAAGGCTGCAATGGAGCCGGAGAGAACGTCCCCGGAACCAGGAATCGCAAGCGCCTGGTTCCCTTCGTCGATCATTTCGCAGCGGACTCCATCATCTACAAGTGTCTGCGGTCCTTTTAAAAGAATAATACCGTCCCGAGCGGCGATCCTACGGGCGGATTCCCTACGAGCGCAACGGATCGATTCGATCGAAGCGCCAAGAAGGCGAGCTGCCTCTCCTTCGTGCGGAGTCAGGAGAAGAGAAACGCGACGTTCAAAAACACTTTCATACTGTGAAAGCCAAAAGATACCATCCCCATCAAGAATCAAAGGTTTTTCCCACTTTTCCAGTACAAGGCGGACAATCTCCCCGGCTTCCGCTGATCTTCCAATACCCGGGCCAAGCACCAGGCATTCGATACGTGATTCCCAGGATTCCAAGACATTGATGATCTCCTTTTGTGAGGAAGAGAAAAGTCCGGACTGCATAATACATTCAGGAAGAGAAACGGCTGCTCCTGAGCAAACGCATTCATCCGAAAAAATTACCGCTAGACCGCATCCGGAGCGAAGCGCTCCCCGCGCTGCGAGGACAGGGGCTCCTCTGTACAGTGAACAGCCCCCGACTATAAGCACTCCCCCTCTGTCGCCTTTATGAATACTCTCCGTCCTTTGGGGAAGGAATGCAGAAAATCTGCTCATTGGAAGTCTATCTCCAGGACGACCATCGCGACCGCATAGTCTCCGTCGTGAGAGAGAGAGAGGTAGATCCGTTCCGCTCCTTTGTGCGGCAGGAGGCCTTGGAGAGCTTGAGAACAGCAGATGATTGGAGCGGATCCTGTACGCTCAATCCATATTCCGCCACCGAAAGCCAGGGAATACATGGAAATACCCGAGGCCTTCGAAAAAGCTTCACGCGCGGCAAAACAGCCTGCAAAATGGCGGGCTGGACGAGCTTTCCCGAAAGCGTACTGAATCTCCTCAGGGGAGAAAACCCTGTGAATAAAGTGCGCGGATTCCACTGCCTTTTCCATCCGTGCAATGCTGCATAAATCAACACCTATTCCTTGAATCATATTCTACCTCCAAAAACGCCCGAGAAAAAAGAGTTTGGCGACCACATCTAGTTCAGGTTATTCATCTCCGGAAAGGAGCCGGTCAAGAGCGATGTGCGCAAGTGTGTGCCCCTGTGCATCGGCTCTCTTGTACCATTCGACCGACCTCGTTGTGTTTCGAAATACTCCCCTACCAAACTCGTAGCTCCATCCCAGACTGAACTGCGCGGGAGCATACCCTTGCTCCGCAGCCTTCATGTACAAGGAAGCGGCCTCGACATCGTCCTGCTTCCCCCCAAGTCCGTTCGTGTACAACCGCCCCAGGCTGTGCTGAGCCGCCGCGTTCCCCTGCTCAGCAGCTTTTCTATACCACTTCGCGGCTTGCGCAGGATCAGGGGTGACTCCCCGACCCTCTTCATACATATTGCCGATGATAAACTGGGCGGAAACCTCGCCCGATTCGGCAGCGCTCAGGTACCAGCGTGCCGCTGAATCTTCGCTCTGTAAAACGCCGCGCCCCTGTTCATACATCCTCGCAAGGCTGAGTTGCGCTTCGGTATGCCCCTTTGCCCCTGCCCTGTGATACCAGTCTGCAGCCTGGGTATAGCTCCGATTCATGCCGCGTCCCTGTTCCGCCATGTTCCCAAGGTTGAACTGCGCGCGAACATCCCCTTGTTCTGCCGCTTTCCTGTACCAGCGAGCAGCCTGTGTATCATCCCGCGCTCTTCCTCGTCCGGTTTCGTAAGAGAGTGCGAGAGCAAACTGGGCGTGGACATGACCAAGTCCCGCCGCTTTTTCGTACCATTCCATTGCTGCTGTAAAATCAGGGGTTCCTAACGTTCCTCCGGAATACAGTCTTCCAAGGGCGAACTGGGCAGAGGCATCTCCCTGTTTCGCGGCTTCTAAATACCATTCCGCAGCCTTCTCGTCGTTTCCGAGGATTCCACTGATCTCGTACAGCCTTCCAATACTTCTCTGTGCGGAAGCGTCCCCCGCTTTTGCTCGTTCCATCAGCTCGCTTGCCGCGAAGAAGAAAAATGCCCCAGTTCCAAGCAGCAGCACCGAAAGGAAGAAAATCAACCATGTACAGAACCTTCGGATTTTTCCCGTGGAACGTACTTCCAGCTTCTCGGCACGTTCCGGACTTTGTTTTTTCAAATCAATGCGGGGCTTTCTTTCAGTCCAACATGCATGACTCTCTTCTCCGCTGGAAAAGAGCAGTTCGCCGAGAAGGCCTTCCTTAAATTCCCTCATACTCTGCGGCCGATTCTGAGAGGAAAGCGAAAGAGCCCGAAGCAGTGCTGTCTCAGCATACTGAGGAAGAGAAATTCCCAAGCGGCTTGGCGGTTCAAGCGGGTCCTCCTCCATCCTGTCAAGCGCATCCGGGGGAACTATGCCTAAAATGCAGCGATACAGGGTCGCCGCCATACCGTAAACATCGCTCCACGGGCCGAGATGTCTGCTCCCTTGGTATTGCTCTGGAGGACTGTATCCTTTTTTCAGTATGACCGAATGATGCCGCTGCTGCATCAGTGCCAAAGCTGATTTTGACGCCCCAAAGTCAAGCAGCTTCACTTGCCCGAATCGCGTCAGAAAGATGTTGTCGGGGCTTATATCCCTATGAATCAGACCTGAGGCGTGGACTTCGTCGAGCGCGTCCATCAGCGGCGAAAGGATGCCGATCGCTTCGCCGAACGGAAGACGCCCTCCCCGCTCCTTGATATGCGCCATCAGCGTACGCCCCTCCAGGTGATTCATCACCATGTAGGCGGTGCCGTTCTCTTCGAAGAAATCCTTTACCGAGACGATGGAAGGGTGTTCCTCAAAGCGGGCCAGGATGCGCGCCTCTTCGATGAACTTCTCCATCCCCTTTTGGAAGTCTTCGCTCACCTCCGCGGAAGCGGGCAAAACATAACGGTTCTCCGGGTTGCGAATCGCCGCACCGGCGGGAAAGTACTCCTTGATTGCGAGTTTTATGTTCAGCAGCAGGTCCATGCCGAGATAGGTGATGCCGAAACCGCCCTGCCCCAGCGGCTGCCCGACGATATAACGGCCGTGGATGATCGTCCCCGGCTTCAGACGGTTCCATCCGCTCTCCTCGGGCTGCGAGGCGGAGTACCCGCAGACAGGGCACGGCACATCCTCCCCCGCGGACGGGGAAAAACACGCCGGGCAAAGAGGCTGCCCTGAACTCGGTGTGGAAATTTCCTGTTGCTCCTGTTCTCCGTTAGAGGTGACCATGCTGTTCACATCCTGTGGTTGGCGTTTGTCCTCGCGATGTTATTATGATTCGTGCTGCTCTTATTCTACATCATCGTATTTGGTGGTATGAGAAAATTTAATCACCAAAATTTCGTTTTGGTCCTGCTGGGCGCAAGTGATCCTCCGGCGAGACAGAGGACAGTGACATTATCTTGGAATAGACGTTTTTGCTTTACAACGCCTTTAACGAGCAACCGGGCCCATTTCTTCGGGTTTGGCGAGTAGACTGCAAGAATTTCTTCCTCGGAAAGAGTTTTGTATAAGCCGTCGGAGCAAAGGAGAAGTATAAAGCCGTTCGGCGGCAGTCCGTCTGGAGAGCTTTTAAGGCAGCCTTTCCCAACGATCTCGATCGTCCTGTTGCCGATGTAACTTGTCAGGGCGTCTCTCTCGGGGTGCTTGAGTGCGTCTTCTGGTTCCAGCAGTCCTTTTTCTACGGCCTTCTGCAGCTTGTTCGCGAAGATATGATCTTCGGTGAGGGGCGTCAGGCTCTGTCCGTCCGTCATATACAGCCTGCTGTCTCCGGCGTATGTCCAGTAGATACCGCTTTCGTGAACAACGACAGCGACGAGGGTAGTACCGCAGTTCCCTGCGAGGTTTCTTTCAACTGCGAATGTGTAGACGGCTTTGTTGGTCTCCCGAAGGGAGCGGTCGAGGGCGTCTTCTATTGTTTCGTCCGCGGATTTTTTGGTATACGATTCAATGAAGGCGTGTACAGCGATACGGGAGGCTGCCGCTCCTTCCTGGAGTCCGCCCATTCCGTCGGCGAGAAGTGCAAGAACACCCCCGTGCTGTACGAAGGCTGCGTCGGAAAGGTCCGCTGAATCCGAAGGCGTCCTGCTGTTCTTTTCTGGCGCCGATGTGCTGGTGGTTCCCGGGGTGGAAAATCATCTTCGGCCTCTCCTAGCGGATTTCGAATTCCGTGTGTTCGTCTCCCAGGCGAAGCGCTTGAAGATGGTGAGGACGACGGGAGCGGGTCAATCGTACCCAAGCGTTTTCTTTCCATAACGAAAGTGCCGTTTGTGGAGTTCAAATCCTCCAGCGTCCAGCTGTCGGGGAGGGTCCCTGCATTATGCGGGCGTGTCTTCGGGAAACCGAGGCGATTGATGACGAGATTGGAGTACGACGGATCTCTTCCAATGATGATCCCTTCAGGGGGTATCGGGATCAGCTGTCCCGCGTACGCTCCGGCGATTCCCTTGAGTATTGCTATACGTTGAGCACCCGGAACGAAGATTGGAAGACCGTCGTTTGCTCCCCCTCCTGGGGTGGAAAGCTCTTTCCCTAAGGTACGGATCCTCTGGGAGAAGACGTTGAAAAGGCCTGTCCCGGCGAGCAGCAGCCCGCCGATGGCGACCAAGCAAAGACCTGTGTTCATGATTCTAGTCGCGGCCAGCATCTCTTTTTCTTCGATTATCTGCTTTTGCTGCACGTCGACGTGTTCTGGTGTTGTGCGAATATCACGTACCCCGAGGAGGCCGTAGAAGCCGATAACGAAGCAGAGGCAACCGAAGGCCAGGTAGGCATATTTCATTCTGTTCTGGTTCTTGACGATGTTGTGAATGGCAACTCCTGCAGCAAGAAGGTCCAGAAAAAAAAAGCGACCGCTCCGAAGAAGGTATCCAGCACATGTTGAACGAAAATCGTTCCCAGCGAAATCCAGGGTAAGAGGCAACCTACAACGAGCATTCCTCCTCCTGTCAACGCGATGTAGTGCATGACACATCATCTCCCTTTTGCAAAGCGGTTATTTCGCTTCAAGAATGCGGATGCGAAGCTCGGTCTTGCCCAATTGCAGCCTGTCGCCGTCTTCCAGTGGGTAGTTTCCTTGTATGGGAACGCCGTTGACCATCGTTCCGTTGGAGGAGTGGAGATCGTTCACGAAGAGTTTGCCTTTGGAAAAGACCAGCTCGCAGTGTCTCGCCGAGACGGTTGCGTCACCGAGTATGGAGAGCGCGGACGGCCCCCTGTTTCTACCGAGAACTATTCTGTCGGTGATGACGGCCCTAAGCGTTGTGTCAGTTCCCCTGGCTCCGGAAGGTGTCAGTTCCACATGTAGTGAAGCCGCCGGAGCTGTCTCTGAAAGAACGACGGTTGGGCTGGATTCGTCTTTCACTTGGAGCGACCGCTTCCCGGAGGCGCCGGTGTTGGCGGACTCGATCCTTGCGTTTCGCTTTTTTCTTTGCATCAGCCAAATGGAGAGTGGGAGAATAACGACCGCTGTGATGGCGAGAAGGTATGCCCACGCTGAAGAACCTGCAAGCTTAGATGACGATTCCTTAGTTGCCCCGGGAAGCTGTGAGGAAGCCTGTTCCGCCTGATTGCCGAGCAGACGGAATTCGATTCCGTCGGAGAGTGAGCGCGTGCCGTCGGAAAATGTGATTTCGAGCCGTTTGACAGTTGCGTCCGGAACGAGACCCTCGAGCGTGATATGCAGTGCGAGGGCGTTGCCCAGGGATGCGGCGACGGAGTCGAAGATGGACGCGAAGGGAGAGGTACCTACGCGGTAGAGCTGTCCGCCGGAGCGCCTGGAGAACTCCCCTATGCTTGCCAGTGCGGCGTCCTTCTGTTTTTTTACCATCGTCCGAAGCACTCCCAGTAGTTCTATTTGATACAGAACCATCCCATGCGACTCCCCTGCTCTGCTGAAAAATCCGGATGGCCGCAACCGTGCGCGGTCCCAGTTTTCCGTCGACGGGCCCGGCGTCGTACCCCAGTTCGTTCAAAAGTTGCTGTACTTCAGTGTTGCTGTTGGTACTTTCGTGTTCGGGCGAGTCGAAGAAGATGGAGTACACCGGGACAGGGTCGGAGGAGAGAGCGTTCCGGACTTCGTCTGCTGTCGCGCCTCCCGGGGTCTCGAGGAAGCCGTCGCTGCACAGGAGGATCATCCGGCGTGCCGGGAGTCCGGAGCTTTTGATCTTCGCCAGTTCGAGGGCGCGGAGAAGGCCAAGATTGAGCTGCGCGCCGGGATCTTGTGGTGAAAGCGATTGGACGGCGTACAGCAGCGCGTTCTGCTCGGCGGTGAAGCCCTGGACGACGGAAACGTTCTCTCCGAACGACATGACGGCCGCTCGGTCGGAGGGACCCATGCGGCGGATCCATCCGGAGACCGTCTCCTGCAGCTCGGTGAAGCGATTCTGTCCTATGGAGGCGGAGATATCGATGAGGAAGATGATAAGGATTCCGTCGTTCTTCGCAGAAAAACCGCCCCAGCGGCTCACGTCGAAGGCGCGTCCTCCTACTGTGGCGGTGAACTGTCCGGCTTCCCCGGGGACAAAAGGTTTTCCGACGTCGTCAAGAAGGTCGGCGTACACGGTTAAAGACGGAAAGTCGAGGTACGCCTGCCTGACTCTTAATGTCGAGGGCGCGGCGAACGCGACGACTGAAACGGAAAGAAGAAGACAGGTCGCCAAGAGAGCGCACTTTAGGATTCCTGTTCGGTTTCCCATTGGAAGCGCTCCCCGCACAAAGGAATAAAGAGAAGTTCGCTCTGCCCGATTGAGATTATGTCGTAGGTTGCGAGCAACTCAGAGGCAATGACCTCTTTTCCATTGAGATAGATGAGTCCTCTACTCAATCCTGCCTGGATTCTGAACGTTTTCTTTCTTGGGTCGTAGACGACGAAAGCATGGTCGTTTCTGGAGATGGTATCGTCCCCGGAGATACAGATGTCCATGGAGTCGGACCTGCCGACCGAATTCTTCTCTGACCGTATGCGGTAGTCCGCGCCCGCGGTCGGGCCCCTTGATGCAAACAAGCCAGCCGACTACGGGATCGATTCCCGTCTTGCGCTTGACGACGGCGACGGTGTATCCTTCGTCGATCGAGCTTCCGGATGAAGGGGCGTTTCGTGGGGAGAGTTTTACAGTGGAACCTGCGTTGCCCTCCATTGGAACGGCAGCGGGATTGATTCGCCGCGTTCTTTCGTAGTCGTCGGTGGGAACTGCGCACCATGGACAGGAGATATTGGCGTCGGGATCGTAGAAGTGACCATTCGGGCATCGTTTGATCGTCATTTTTAATCACTCCCTTTCTGAATTGAGATGATATCCCACAGAAGTAGAAATCGGCAATTCACCCATTTTCCGCTCATTCACAAAGGATAGAGGCAAAAAACGTATTCTGCATACATAGAAAGATGCGAAGGAGCATAGATGAAGTATATTATAAACAAGAGAACCATACGCCAAAAAAACACTTTTTTCAACAGATTCTCCAGTATCCATTCGCCCCAAAATGCCCTCTTCCTCCTTCTCTTCCCCGTTTATGACGAGGCTTCTTGCACACGTGAAACAGCAAAGAGTAGAATACGCTCGGAACGGGCAAACCCCGTCCGGGCAGTGACTCTTTTTTGAAGGCGGCGATATAGATGAGGAAAAAAGAGATTCTGTTTCTCGTATGTTTTGGGGTTTTTGTTTCCTCGGCCGAGGGAGCCGCTACGTGGTACAACGTATACACTAGCGGGATGTGGAACAACCCTGGCTCCGCGCTTATCGACACGATGATATACAACAGGATGATGGCCGAGTCGTCGTTGAAGAAAATGCAGCGCATACCTTCTGGAGGAGTCGGGGCTTCGATACAGGCGAGAACGCTCTACCGCCCTCATTCCTCTCAGTCCGCCATACCCGCCAAGGTTGCCGCTGCCTTGAGCAACGAGAACGAAACAAAGAAAGAGCTGACCGTCTTTTTCAAAGAGGGGTTACAGAGTTTCGAGCGGTTTTCTCAACAGGCTGGACGTTCGTACGATGTAGGGTTTGCAATGGCTTTTTTGGCGGGAGTGTGTGTCGGATTAACAACAGAAAACGAAGTGGATGACGACGCTATTCTGGCAGCGGCATTGCAGATGGATATGCTGCTTTCCGAGCAGCCGGGGGTTGTTTCGGCCTCAAACACCCAGAAAAGGGAATTTGCAGAGATAATGGTCTGCATGGCGGTTTTTGCCCTTGCCGGATATACACAGGCGGAAGAGGCAGGCGACGGCGAGGCTGTCGAATCGTTCAAGCAGTTTGCGCGACAGTCCATGATCGAGATTCTGGGGATGGACACAAACCATCTTCGTATGGATGACCGTGGAATACGCATTATCCGGTAACAGAATATTAATGAAGTCTGGAAAAGAGCCCGGAGGAACGGAGAATACCTCTCCTCCGGGCTCTTTTCACTATTCTTTTTCGTAAGGAATGCCGTCTGCTGCAGGAGGGCGGGACTTGCCGACGAAGCCTATCAACACGGCAAGCGTGAGCAAGAACGGAATTGTTGCCAGGAGCTGGGAGGGGATAGGGAGCATTCTCTGGAGGTCGCCACGTCCCAGGTAGACAGTGAGTCCTTGCGCCGAGCTGAAGAGAAGACACGCCGCGAGCGTTCCTACGGGTTTCCACTTCCCGAAAATCATCGCCGCGAGGGCGATGAACCCCTGACCACTCACGAGCGTCGAGCTGAAGCGAGAGACGATAGCCACGCTGAGCGCGGCGCCTCCGAACCCTGCAAGAACTCCGGAAGTGATAACAGCAAGGTACTTGATTCTGAGAACATTTATGCCCAATGTATCCGCCGCTTTGGGGTGCTCGCCTACGGCGCGAATTCTCAGGCCGAGGCGGGTTCTGTAGAGAATGAACCAGAGAAAAGCGACCAGGAAGAGAGCAAGGTAGACCGTTGCGTACTGATTAAAGACCATATCGAAGAAGCCGTTCTGCTCGAAAACCCCGTTTAACGGCCGCGGTATTTTGGCGTTGAGCAAGAGAGAGCGCGTCTGCGTCGCACCGTCGAAGAAGTACCGTGAGAGGAAGAGGGAAAGACCGGGGCCAATGAAGTTGATCGCAATGCCCGAAACAATGTGGTCGGCGAGGAACGTGACGCATGCCAGGGCGTGGAAGAAGGCTAACGCTCCTCCGGCTGCTCCGGCAGCGAGAAAACCGATCCAAGCGTCGTTGGCGAAGTAGCCGACGGCCGCTCCGACGAAGGCTCCGAGGGTCATCATGCCTTCAAGCCCGATGTTGACCACGCCCGCGTTCTCTGAAACCACTCCGCCGAGGGCGGTGAAGATAAGCGGGGCCGAATACATGAGCGTTGTGGCGATGATGAACGCAATGCTCTCAAGAAGCATGGGAATCTCCTCCCTGCGTTTTTTTTCTTTGCAGCCACCGTCCAATGATCCGGAGCAGTTTGGGCATGGCGACGAAAAAAACGATAGAGCCGATGACGATGTTAATCACTTCAATCGGTGCTCTGAGGGCGAACTGGAGTTTGGACCCTCCATATTTGAGCGCGCCGAACAAAAGTCCCGCCGGAATGCACCCTATCGGCGAGCCTCCGCCGATCAGGGCGACCGCGATACCGTCGAAGCCCAGGCCTTCCATAGCAGCCAATTCCGCGACCTGACGAGTCCAGCCGAGAACGTGCAACGCTCCCGCAGCTCCCGCAAGTCCTCCCGCTATGGCCATTGAGGAGATCATGCGGGCTTTGACGTCGATGCCGGTATGCTCGGAACAGTCTGCGTTGTGACCAACGGCCCGAAGTTCGTAGCCAAGCGTCGTCCTGTTTAGTATCCACCAGCAAAAAAAGGCAAGGAAGAGCGCGAGCACTATTCCGGCGTTAAAGGGGGTTCTGAAGATGTCGTGCCAGAATGGGTGCAGAGCGCGCCAGGCTCTTCCTGATTCGCTCACTTTCCACAGCGGCAGGATTTCAATTCGCGCCGAGTCAAGAATGAATGCCGTAGCCGTTGCCGCAGGTCGTTTGATCGCCGGTAGCGTAACGATAAAATTGTTCACGTAGAGTGCAGTCCAGTTGAGCATGATCGTGGCGATGACTTCATTGACGCCGAAACGCGCTTTGAGAAAGCCTGCGATACCTCCCCAGACAGCTGCTGCTGCGATGCCCGCCAGTGCGGCGACGATGGCGTGGAGCACAGGCGGCAGGTTGAAAAAAGCGCCTGCGAGCGCCGCGCCCAAGGCACCCATGATGAACTGTCCCTCCGCTCCAATATTGAAAAGACCTGTCCGGAAAGCGAAGGCGACAGAGAGGCCCGTCATGATGAGCGGGGTCGAGTAGATGACTGTGTAGGCGATATAACTTGGTTTGGAGAAAATCCCGTCGATGATTACATGATACGCCCTGAGAGGGCTGTATCCGCTGATTAGAAGCACAACGGCGCCAACGAGAAGCCCCGTGAGCACGGAAAAAAGGGTAAAGAAGAGAGGTGAAGCCGCAAGTAGTTTTCTTTTTTCGTCAGGCATGCACTGCTCCACCTCCTGCCATTAGAAGCCCAAGTGTGCGCTCGTCCGCTTCTTCCCGGTCAAGGACGGCAACGATTCGGCCTTCGTAGATGACTGCGATACGGTCGGCGAGAGCAAGCGTTTCGTCGAGATCGAGAGAGATAAGGAGAACAGCTTTCCCGGCGTCCCGAACTTGGACGAGTCTTTTGTGTACGTATTCAATGGCGCCCACGTCAAGTCCCCTTGTCGGTTGGGACGCGATAAGAAGCTCCGGATCGCGTGTGATTTCCCTTGCGAGGATGACCTTCTGCTGGTTTCCTCCCGAGAGCGACGAGGCGAGGTAGCCTTCGCGGGGAGGGCGTATATCGAAACGTTTAATGAGCGTTTGGGCATGACGGCTGATAGCTTGCATATCAAGAATACCGCTGTGCGAAAAAGGCGGGAGCGCGTGTTCTTCGAGGATGAGGTTTTCGGCGATTGTGAAGGGGCCGACGAGGCCGCGTTTTTGGCGATCTTCCGGGATTGCCGCCAAGCCCATGTCGATTCTCTTTCCGGATGGAAAATCCCTGATCTCAGTGTCGCGGAAATGGATGGAGCCCGATTCGACAGGGCGGATGCCGGTCAGGACTTCTACAAGTTCGCTCTGCCCGTTTCCGTCGATGCCCGCGATGGCTAGAATCTCACCTCGTTTTACTACGAGCGATATCCCTTTGAGCGCAGGAAGCCCCCTGTTATTGAGGGCATAAATATCTTTCAGCGAGAGCACAGGCTCTTGCATTATTGCAGGTGTTTTCTCTACATTGAAAGAAACGGCGCGTCCGACCATCATCTCGGCCAGCTCGCTCTCGGAGCGGGACGCAACGTCGACAGTTCCTATCTTCAAGCCCCTCCTGATAACGGTGCAGCGATGCGCCATGTTTTTTATCTCTCGCAGTTTGTGGGTGATAATGATGACTGTTTTTCCTTCAGCTGTCAGGTTTTGGAGTATCTCGGCAAGAAAATCAATCTCCTGGGGGGTAAGGACTGCCGTCGGTTCGTCCAGTATTAGGATTTCCGATCCACGGTAGAGGCATTTCAGAATTTCTACGCGCTGCTGCATGGCAACCGAAATATCATGGATTCGCGCGTCAGGATCGACAGCGAGGCCGTAGCGGTTCGAAAGGTCTTCTACCTCTCGGAACGCACGTGTGGTATCAAGAATGCCGAAGGCTCGCACCGATTCGCAGCCGAGGACGATGTTCTCCGTTACTGTAAACGGCTGCACCAGCATGAAATGCTGATGTACCATGCCTATTCCCCTGGCGATGGCCATCTTAGGGCTGGTTATCCGGACTTTTTTACCATTGATGAAAATATCTCCCGAAGAAGGGAGATAGAGGCCATAGAGCTGATTCATCAGCGTGCTTTTCCCTGCGCCGTTTTCGCCAAGGAGCGCGTGTACCTCGCCACGGCGAACATCGAAATCGATTGAGTCGTTTGCGACGAAGTTCCCGAACCGCTTTGTGATATTTTTCATCTCTACCGCAAGTTCGGCAGCATTCTTTTCCCATTCCGGCAAAACCCCACCTCCTCGGAATAGAAAAGGGGCGCGGAGGAGTTTTTGATGTACTCCCTCGCGCTCGTTTCTATTTCACCTCGAAGGAGGCGAAGGTCTCTTTGTTGAATGGGACGACAATTTCTCCAGCGATTATTCGCACTTTAATAGCTTCTACTTCCGTGAGTAACTCCGCTGGAACGTGTTTAGATGTTGTGGGGGCAATATCTACTCCGCCCTCCGCGAGCCCGTAAGAAACCGTGTGCCCGCCTTGCCACTGACCCTCGGTCAGTTCCTTTGCGATGTTGAATATCGCGTTGTCGACGCGTTTCATTGCACTGGTCAGGACATTGTCGGGAGCAAGATAGTTTTGGTCTCTGTCAACGCCGATAGCCCACTTTCCCTGTTCCTTAGCCGCTTCGATCAGCCCGTCGCCGACGCCCCCTGAGGCATGGAAGATAATGTCGGCGCCTTGCTGGTACATGCTGTTGGCAATGGATTTGCCCTTTGCAGCGTCGGTGAAGGATTCTGCATACTGGCTCAAGATTTCGACGTTCTTTCCAGCCTGCGCAACACCTGCGCGGAACCCGTATTCGAATCCCCAGATCACAGGGAAGGACATGCCGCCGATGAAGCCGACCTTCCCTGTCTTCGTCATTTTCGCCGCTATGTAACCGACGAGGAAGGATGCTTCTTCAGCCTTAAAGAGGACGCCGATAAGGTTTTCCGGTGTTTTTTCCCAAGCGAAGTCAATAATGGCGTATTTCTGATTTACATTGTTTGTAGAAGCTTCCAAGACTGCGTCGGCCATTTTGAAACCAATTCCCCAGATCAGATCTGTTCCTGCATCGAAAAGGGTTTCAAGGTTGGGGCCGTAGTCAGCATCTTGCCGCGATTCAATATAGGCTGCTTTCACACCCAGATCTTTTTCAGCTCTTTGAAGCCCTTCCCATGCGGATTGGTTGAAGGATTGATCGTTTACGCCCCCTACGTCAGTGATCATTGCAATCGATAGTTGTGATGCCCCCGAAGACAGCGCAAAAACAAGAACGACAATGAGAGCGCACAGCACCCGTAAAGCTTTCATTAGACCAACTCCTCTCTTGGGATAGTATTTCCTGCCGGAAGGTAAATACCGGCTTCAATATTTCAACAATCTTACATCCCTAGAAAATTTTCCGCAAGCGGCATGCGTGGCTCTCGAAGCGTTTTTTCAATGGCGTAATCAGTTTTTGATGCAAAAAAGGGTAGTGCAAAGAGCGGAGTGTCATTGTGAGAAGGTGGTCCTGTGTGTATGAGAATATAGGCTGTTTTCAAATACGAAAAAAGAGCTCCAGCTAATGGCTGAAGCTCTTTACTGATCAAATGGTGGGTGGTAGAGGACTCGAACCTCTGACCTCTTCCGCGTCAAGGAAGCGTTCTTCCTCTGAACTAACCACCCAACGAGGAGATATTCTACAGATCGTTGTCGTCTTTGTCAAGGAGTCCAAGTGATTTTCTCAGAGTTGAAAGTGAAAGCTTCTTCATCCACGTAGGGGACTCCCAACCCTTTTTCACAGACGCCCTGGAGAGCGCTCCGGAAAAAAGCGCTCCCCAATAAGCGTACGGTGATTTTGTCCACAGACCTATAAAGAAACAAAGAAGACAGATGCACCCGAAAAAATTTCTGTACGTCACGTGGCTTCCCCGTTCCTTACCATGGGGTCCCGAGGAAAAGATGCGGAAGAAGAAGAGAGAACCTCGGGAAGTAGGTTGTAATAATCAGGGTCGGAGTCCATGCAAGAGCTATGATCCAGAGGGTTGGACCCATCATTTCATTGATCGGAGCTTTCCCAAGGCGTCCTCCTAGGTAGAGAACGGGGGCTGCAGGCGGCGTGATACACCCTAAACCTGTATTGACGCCCACTATCGCAGCATAGTGAATCGGGTTGAATCCAAGCTCGATAATAATCGGGATCAGAATCGGCGTTCCAAGCGTGACGCTGCTTATGTCGTCCATCAACATTCCCATGACGACGAGGAAAATATTAATCATGAAGAGAATGATCCATGGGTTCTCTGAAACGGCTCTAAACAGTCCAAGCATCTTCCCAGGGAGATTTTCCATGATATAGAGGCGGCTCAGCATCATTACAGAATAAAGCATGACCATGACAACTCCCGTGGTCACAGCTGACTCGACCAGCGAGTCCCACAATCCGCGAAGGGTCAATCCTTTATATACGAACATTCCTGTCGGGATAGCATAGATTACCGCAACTGCAGCCGCTTCCGTTGGCGTCATGATACCGCCGTAAATACCGCCAAGGACGATGAAAGGGAGCATAAGCGCAGGAAGAGCTATGAAACCTCTGTGTTTCATCAGATTGAAACGCTCTTTCCCTTTAGGAGGATCGGTTACCTTGACATTGGGATTTTTCCTGACGAGCCAACAGTTCACGAGACAAATCAAAGCTGTCATCATAATACCCGGGAGTACTGTGGAAAGGAAACATGCCAGGATCGACTGACCGCTGATCCATGCGAATATGATAAGTGTCGAGTTGGGGGGAATCAACATTCCAAGCAGCGATGCGTTCGACATGATTGCCGCAGCAATCCCACGGGGGTACCCCGCTGCCTCAAGTCGGGGAAACATGATAGAACCGATACAGGAGAGAGTTGCACAGGCAGAGCCCGTAATCGATCCAAACACTGCGCAGGAGATTGTCCCCACGACTCCAAGGCCGCCTTTGATTCTGCCCACGAAGACGTCGACAAAGTCAATGAGCTTCTCACCGATTCGTCCTTTCTCCATGATACCTCCGGCCATGATGAAAAGGGCGATCGAGATAAGCGCGATGCTATTCATGGAACTGAATCCGTATGGAAGTACCATTGAAGAAGCGTAGCCGGCGCCGGTAGGTCCACCGAAGAAAAGCAACCATGCGGTTGAAGCCATAAAACTCATGGGTACTGGAACTCCGAGCAGAAGA
Organism: Aminobacteriaceae bacterium; assembly: GCA_963668335.2. Lineage (GTDB taxonomy): Bacteria > Synergistota > Synergistia > Synergistales > Aminobacteriaceae > JAAYLU01. Next base: position 95,553 of record CAXXRY010000048.1, read on the forward strand.
CAGACTAGAAGGATCAATACCGCTATGTAAATCATGATACTCCTCCTTTGATGAGCAGCCGGAGATTCCTGAACAGTCTCATTGCAAAGTAGTATGTCATAAAGATCAGCCCGAGGAAAACAGCCAGATAGGATGTCCATAGAGGAATCTGCCAGATAGTTGTTTTAGGAATGGCGATCCCTGTGCCAAGAGGTCCCATGAAGCCGAACATGAAGAACTCGTACCCGTACCAGGTAAAGAGAACGCTGATACCCGTGGTGATGAGATTCCTGAGAACAATGACGAGGCGTTTGAAAAAGCCTTCTTTCATATAGGAATCAATAACGTCGGCGGAAACGTGGGTATCGTTGTACGCTCCGTATGCTCCCCCCATAAAATAAAGCCAGAAGGCCAACAGACGGACCCATTCCTCGAAGCCGTACAGGTCGCCGCCGATGATATATCGTGTGAATGCTGCTGCTGATATGATTATAGATAGGAGAAGAGAGCAGGAAACAGTTACAAGGGAGAAAAAGAAAAGCAGAAGCAAATCAACCTTGCTCTGTTTTTCGGGACGATTTTCAGGAAAACAGCCGATGGTCTCGTTGTCCGCCATAAAGATCTCCTTTCCGTCTTGTAGTGTGACGGTAGGGAGACCCCTACCGTCACACTACGTGTTTGTTGAATTGTCTATTTGGGTGCGTATTCCTTCTTAAACTCTCCGATCAGTTCAGGAGTAAACTTATCGGCAAGCTGATCCCATGTGGCGGATACTTTTTCAAAGATGGGCTTCAGCTCTTCTGCAGCATAGGTGTGAACCTCTATGCCGGCGTCGCGCATAAGCTGAAGGTGCTTCTCCTGGTCTTTTTTGGCAAGCTCGATGCTCATTTCCGTAACCTTTGCGCAAGCGTCTGCGATAACCTTACGATCGGCTTCCGAGAGTTTTTCCCAGGTTTTCATGCTGATCATGTAGTTGAAGTTTTCGACCGAATAGTTCAAATCATACCAATACTTCAAAACATCCTTGAGCATTGTGTACGCAGCTGTGGGGGTCATTCCGTCAACACCGTCGGCGACACCGGTCTGCAGGGCTGTGTAAACTTCAGCCCAGGGAACGGTGACGGTACGGTAGCCCATTGCTTCCGCGCCGAGCTTGTAAACGTCCATGTTGGGAATGCGAACGAGTACTCCCTTGTCCACGTTCGGATTCAGAGGTTCGTTTACCGGCTTGGTGCTGCCGATTCCGATAAAGCCTTCAACCTGGAATCCAAGAAGTTTAACGCCGAGACGTGCGCTCAGTTCATCCATCTTCTTGAAGAGCCAGCCGTCTGGTGCAAACACTTTTTTCGCCTCGTCGAAATTCCGGACGAAGCAGTTGATGTAGGTTACCTCAAGGCGAGGATCGAACTGGCTGGGAACAGATATGGCAGCCATATCGATGGTTCCACGGATGAGCTCTTCGTAGACAAGAGTATAGTCTCCCAGCTGGTTGGCGGGATAAACCTCTACTTCGATGCGTCCGTTCGTCTTTTCTTTTACTTCATCCGCAACCTGATGCATCAGTTTGGTGGCGGTGTGCTCCAGTGGGACCTGCCCGGCGAAGCGCAGAATCATATCGGGAGCTGCGGAAGCCATGCTCGGAACGATGAGGAACAAAACAAGGGCGGAGAGGATACACAAGGTGACAAATTTTTTCGCTTTCTGCATTATGTCAGCACTCCTTTCGTTTTTGCGGTACTCATCGATGATGCCTCTTGTGTCGCGTGATGGTTATGTCTACTTTTTCACTGGGCAAATATCCCCTCCCTTCACCGTAAAAACGCGCACGGAGTAACGTGTTATAAGTTCTCCTGCGCTGTTCGGGCGATGATTTCTTCCTGGTGGTATTGGTCAAGGTCGACGAAATAGTCGCTATACCCTGCGACTCGAACAAGAAGACTGCGGTATTCGTCCGGATTCTTCTGCGCCTTGCGTAGTGTTTCCGTATCGACTACGTTGAACTGGATGTGATGTCCTCCGAGTTTAAAGTAGGTCCGTATGAGTTGTCCCATTTTTTCAAGCCCGGAGTCTCCACTCAGAACCAAGGGGAGAAAACGCTGATTGAGCAAAGTCCCTCCGGATTTGAGCTGATCCATCCGACTGAGGGATTTCACAACTGCCGTTGGTCCATTTCTATCGGCGCCGTGGGATGGAGACGTCCCGTCTGATTCGGGCGCATAGGCAAATCGTCCGTTCGGGGTGGCGCCCAGTTTTTTCCCAAAATAGATATGGCACGTTGTAGAGAGCATATTCACGTGGTATGTAGGTCCCTTTGGAGAGGGCTTCCCGTCGATGGCGTTCAGAAGCGACGCGTACACTTTCTGCATAATCGAGTCGGCTTCTTCGTCGTCGTTACCGAAGAACGGGGTGCGGTTCCAGACGAACTGGCGCATCTCCTCCCACCCCTCCCAATTCTCGCGAATCGCGCGAAGAAGATCGGCGAGCTGCAATGCCTTTTCTCCGAAGACGTGCTTCTTGAGAACCGAGAGACTATCTGTGACCGTACCAATTCCGCAGCACTGGATGTAGTCCGTATTATAGCGAGGGCCACCGTCGTAATAGTCTCTGCCGTTCTCTATGCAGTCGTGAATGAGGACGGAGAGGTACGGGGCCGGAGCGTGCCGTGCGAACATCCTCTGGATGTAGTTATCCGTACGTATTTTTGTGTCGACTACATAGTGCAGCTGTTTCTCGAACGCTTTATAGAAGTCCTCGAAGCAGGTAAATACTTGCGGAACTCCTGTTTCCAGGCCAATGCGCTTTCCTGAAAGTGGGTCAGTTCCGTTGTTCAGCGCAAGTTCCATGATCTTGGGTACGTTCAGATATCCGTGAAGGATGTAGGCTTCCTTGCCGAAGGAGCCGGTTTCAACGCAGCCGCTTGTTCCTCCGGTACGGGCATCTTCGACGGTTTTTCCCATTCCCAGCTGCTCCATGAAGACAGCCTCCGCGTTGAATGCCGAAGGGTAACCGGAACCCCGTCGCATCACCTTGCAGGCGTGGCGGAGGAAACGGTCTGATGATTTTGAGGATATGTGCACGCTGACCTGGGGCTGGAGCAGCTGAAGTTCGTCGAGAACGTCGAGTATTATGTAGGATACGTCGTTCGAGCCGTCGCTTCCGTCTTCGGCGATACCGCCCAGGTTGATCTGGGTGAAGTCGTTGTATGTGCCGCTCTCCGCAGCAGTAACGCCGACCTTCGGAGGAGCGGGGGTATTGTTGACTTTTATCCAGAAGCAGGAGAGGAGCTCCTTCGCTTTCTCACGGTCGAGAGATCCGTCCGCGATTCCCTTTTCGTAAAAGGGGCGCAGATGGAGGTCGAAATGCCCCGGTGACATGGCGTCCCAGCCGTTCAGTTCGGTGATAGTGCCCAGATGTGTAAACCAGTACATCTGGATAGCCTCGTGAAAATCGCGCGGCGCGTTTGCCGGAACGTGGCGGCAGACGTCGGCGATCTTGAGAAGTTCTGCCTTTCTGCCGGCGTTCTTCTCGGATGAGGCCATCTCCTCGGCGAGATCGGCATGACGGCGTGCGAAAAGCATTGTGGCGTCGCAGGCAATATCCATTGCCTGCAGTTCCTCGTCTTTTTCAGTGGCGTGGGGATCGCTGATCCAATCAAGACTTTCGCGAGCAGATTTAATTTTTTTCTTCATGTCGAGCAGTCCGGTGGAATAGATTGTTCCGTCAAGCGCTGTGTGTCCCGGGGCTCGTTGCTCCATGAATTCAGTGAAACACCCTGCCTCGTAGAGAGCAAGCCATTCTTCGGGAAGATTGGAAAAAATCTTGTCCCGTAGAGTGCGGCCGGTCCAGTAGGGCACAACTTCCTCCGTGTAAATACGAATATCATCTTCGTGAACCCGATATCCGGTCATAGGACGCGTGTTCAAAATTTCAAGATCTTTTGCCGTGTGACAATTCAATTCAGGAAATGTGGAAACTGCCTTCGGAGAAGGCCCTCGCTCCCCCACGATCAGCTCATCTTTCCCTATGTAGAGCGTTTTTTTTTCACAAAGATTTTTGAAGTTAAGCGCCCTCATGACGGGTACCGGGTATTTCCCCTCATTGGTTCTGTAGAATTCGGTGGTCAAACGGGCTCTTTCTATGGAGATGCTCGGAGTTGTTTCGAAACTCTCTTTTCTCAGACGTGCGATTCTCTCGTTCATTTCTCTTATCCTCCTTTCACCGCGTGGATTCCCCGCGATGCAAACAGTGAAAGCGCCTGTGAAACTTCATACTCAGACGGGGGCGGAGTAGATCCCATTTTGAGCTCCAGTCCCAAATCTCTATATTTTCCGGCTCCTATTGAGTGATACGGAAGAATATTCACCCCCGAAACGCTTCCAAGAGAAAGCACAAGATCAATGACTGCCTCCAGGTTATCAGGAGAGTCGTTTACGCCGGGAATGAGGGGAATCCTGACGTTGATGCGCCCTCTTCCTTGTTTTGCCAGTTTTTTATCGAGATTCTTCAAGTTGGCCAAAATTCTGCTATTACCTACACCAGTATAGTATTCATGCAGCTTCGGGTCAATCAGCTTGATGTCGAAAAGAAAAAGGTCCGCTTCTTCCGCGGCAAGAAGGATATCCTCCTCGCGACAAAAGCCGGAAGTATCCACTACCGTAGAAATTTCCTCGGAACGGAGCGCCCGAAGACACGAGATAAGAAACTCGGGCTGCATCAAAGGTTCTCCTCCGGAGAAAGTCACTCCCCCGCCCGATTCATCATAAAAAGCGAGATCCTTTTTTGCGAGGCGAACAATTTCTTCTACAGCCATTTCTTTGCCGACGAACTCGATAGCACGCGTAGGACAAACCTGTTCGCATATCCTGCACTCGACGCACTTCGTGGAGTCCAGCACAATACCGTTCGGGCCGAGGTTCCGAGCGCTGCGGGGACATTCACGAACGCATCTTCCGCAGGCTATGCACCTGTTTCCATGATACCTGGGCGCCGGAAGAGGCGAAATGCCCTCCGGATTATGGCACCACCAACAGGAAAGAGGACATCCTTTGAAGAAAAAGGTTGTACGGATTCCCGGCCCGTCATGGATTGAGTACCGTTTCACATCGAAGATGAATCCTGTCGGTTCTTTTCCAAAGAGCATTCTGTAGTCTAACCTCCGCTGATCATGTGAAGAGCCTGTACCTCTGCGCCGTCGGGAACAACGGCGGTGGCGAAATGCTCTCTCCGGTAGGGAGTCCCGTCGATCCATACTGCAATCATTCGGAAGGTATAACCGCGATCGTTAAGGACATCTTGTATGGTTATGCCCTGCCGCCATTCCATATCCCTGCCGTTAACCTTGATCATTACTTCGCCACCGCCTGTTTTCTGTGTGGTTATTGGTGTGCCTTAACGACGTCGACGACTTCCGGATAGTCTATGCCGAGACGATTGAGCGTTTCCAACGTAGGCACTCCGTTCGAGGTCCAGCCTCTGCGTTTGTACACGGCGTCGACCAGTTTTTCCCACTCGTTCCGTCTGTATTCGAGCAGTTTTTTCATCTTTTCGGGTACCGACAGTCCCTCCGGAGAAATCCCAGCTTCGAGGAGTTTTCCGTCGAAGTATTCCGGACGGGCGTTCCACTCGTCTTCAAAGACCGGACCGAGCGCGCGGTCCGGGATGTTGTGGTGCGCTCTCGTCCCTTTCCCCATGCGGAGGTTGAAAACCCGTTCGAAATTGTAGACTCTTTCCGATTGGAGAATCATCTCCTCCTTGCTCAACGGTTTTCCTGTAACGGCGGTATAGACGTCAAGATAGTTCTGAACATGTTCCGGAACTTTCGCAGCTTCGATTCCTTTGTGACGGATTCGGTTATCCGAGGGTTCAACATCGTTCCAAGGGAGTTTACAGACCCCGGTGAGCGAGAACCACAGACGGAAGTTGGGAAAGTAGAAGAGCGCCTCGGCTTTGTCTTCAAAGGTTGGGAGTTGTTTATTTACCATGTCCATGAAAATAACCCAGGCTTCGTCATGTTGAGGACCTTTGAGCGTGAGGAAATAACCGCCCCACTGGGCAACCGATTCCTGGCAGCGATACTGGGAAACCTCGAGACCCTGCCCCTCCATGCCGATGCACTCCATGACAGTCCGGTCGGCACCGTATTTCTCGGAGAAAATCTCTTTCATCTTCCTGACGCCTTTACCTACGGCGGCGGCGAATTCGTCTTTCCCATCCACCATGCGATGAATGAGCTCCATAAGATCGGCCTTCGCGCCGAATTTAAGCTCAAGCCCGTTAGTGTGGCGGTTGTTAATCAGCCCCAGCTCGTAACACTCACAAACAAAGGCGAGTCCGGTACCAAGCGAAATTGTATCGATCGCGTAGTGATCCGCGTAGTAATTCGCTTCGATGGTCCACAACGGATCAAAAATACCTACATTGGAGCCGAGGCTTGCCGCAGTCTCATATTCCGGACCGTCGACGGTGACTTTTTTCCCTTTATCAGGCCCCGTCGTCAGTTCAAACCCGTCGACCGCCTTTGCGCAGGCCATGGAACAGCCGTACCAGCAACCATCAGCATATCCTTGAGTGAAAAGTTTTTCGTAGGCGTCGGGGTCGATATTATGAATGTCCTTGTTTCTTCCGAACTTGAAGTTGTTCACCGGAAGAATATCGTAATCGTTCATAACAAGGTTAAGGTGCGCCGTCCCCACTTTTCTCATGAGACACTGCACGTCGTCGTTCTGACGGATTTCACGGTGAAGCTTCGTGCCCACTTTCTGCAACGTTGAAAGGTCCGCCGGCGCGTTATCGGTACCCGAAAAGCCCCGCTTTTTTACAACAAGCGCGAGGATTTTCTTGTCTCTGAGCACAGTGCCGCCGCCGCCGCGCCCGGCTTGCTTCAGTCTGGGAAGCGCTCTTCTGGGGTCGTAGAAACTGACGTTCAGAGCTCCCCACCAGCTGTGTTCCGCGGCCTCTCCTGCAGAGACGACGGATATGTTGCGTTTGTCGTCTTCGTTCTCGGCGAAGAACTCATGAAGCGCTTCCGTGACAGCATAGGAGTTTCGGTTCTCGGGCGTCCATTCGAAAATACGCACCGCGCCTTCATCTCCGTCGATATATACTACGACGTCGCGTTGCGCTTTCCCCGATACGGAAAGAGCGTCGAACCCGGCGGCCTTAAGGAGCGGACCGAAGTACCCTCCAGCATTGCTGTTGTACGTCTGTTGCGTAAGAGGAGAAAGAAATACCGCGTAAAATTTTCCCATTCCCGGATACTGTGTGGTTCCGGAAAGCGGCCCTCCGGAGATGACTATTGCATTTTCCGGGTCGTTCCATTTACTCGTCGGAGTTACCTTATCCCAGAGGATCCGAAGACCGAAACCCCGTCCGCCGGTGAATTTCTCCACCATCTCGTCAGAAATCGGGTGTGTTTCACAGGCGAATGCGCCGTCGGTCTTGCCGAGGTCCACGGAGAGAAAATGGCGGGTATATCCTCTATGAAGTTTTACAGGAGTGTATTTCCATTCGGTGAGAAGTTTCATCCGGTCCATTCTCCTATCCCTCCTGTTTTTGCTCAACAATAGACAGAGCGCCTTCGGGGCAGGCCTTTACACAGACTCCGCAGGCGACGCACTTGAACGGAGAGTCTATGTCCGCATGGAAAAACATGGAAGCGGAGGGACAAAACTCGACGCAAATGAGGCAAGATGTGCACTTTTTCCGGTCAATCTGGACAACGCCATTCTTGTCCCTATGCAGGGCCATTGTCGGACATACGGCGATACAGCCGCCGCACTGGTCGCACACCCGGATATCCGGCAGACCTGTCACGTTCTTGACAGCGATGCGGGACATCTCCGGGGTATCCTTTTTGGCCCATGCTTTGGAACATGCAGACATACATGCTCCGCACATGACGCACTTGTCGAGTAAAGGTTTCAGAAACTTCACAACAAAGCACTCCTTTTCTAATGATCTCCCATTCCATCATACCACGTTTGACTCTCTAATATGTTCTCCGCGGCTGAAACGACGATAATCGAGCATCGAGAAGTCGATGTCTGGTTTTTGTCCCGTGATATGCTGGGCGAGAATTTTGCCGGCTACGGGAGCGAGCATGAATCCGTGTCCGGAATACCCTGTAGAGTGATAAAAATTCTTGACGTCGGTTTCTCCGATAACAGGCTGCGCATCGGGGGTCATATCGTACTGCCCGGACCACTGCCTCGCTATCCTTATGCCTTTGGTTCTCGGGAGGAGCTTGACGAGGATTTTTGACATCGCCTCGATGAATTGCCATGTCGTCTTGTTCTCGAAGTCTTCGGGATGGCCTTGCGGGCTCATTCCGCAGATAATGGAACCGTGCGGCCGCTGCTGGATGTAGTAGTTACCGGAGAAACTCATCAGCATGCACGGACAGACGCCCGGAGCTACCGGCTCTGTTATCATTATCTCGTGGCGCTCGGCCCAGTTGGGCAGTTCGATGCCGGCCATACGTGCGACTATTTGCGCATACGCTCCGGCGCAGTTGATGACGATCGGGGCGTTTATTTTTCCGTTACTGGTGTCAATCCCCTGAACAGTATTGTCTCGGACGATGACGCCTGTACATTCAGTGTTTCTGTAGCAGGTTACGCCGAGGCGCTTGGCCGCTTCAAGATAGGCGAACGTCGTCAGGAAGGGGTCGGCATGTCCATCTCTGCCATGGAAAAAGAAGCCGACCGCGTCGTCCGCAGCAAGGCCAGGACATATTTCGCGGGCCTCTGAGAGAGTGACCATGCGCGACTGTATTCCAAGGGAGTTTTGGAGAAGCATACCATTTCGGAGTGTTTCCAGCTCATTGTCGTTATAGGCGACAAGGAGATAGCCTCCCTGGTTCAGTCCAACAGACATCCCAAGTTCCTGGTCGAGCTGTTCGAATATATCCAGGGCGGCAATGCCGAGACGGCAGTTCATTTCGGTTCCCCACTGCGCGCGGATTCCTGCGCCGCAACGTCCTGTGGAGCCACCGCAGATGGTTCCCTTCTCAACAAGGACGATGTCTTTTACACCCTGTTGCGCGAGGTAGTAGGCGGTGGAAACTCCGATGATACCTCCCCCGATGATTACGACTTCAGCACTTGATTTCCACTCCATCACTTCTCACCTCCTTCTGCAAGGAGTCCAATTTTTATTGGCTTTACTGGGGGGCGAACCGTTGCCGGGGCTACTTCTGAAATGGGTTTCCCTGTTTTTTTCGCGATCTCCCTCATAAGTATATCCTGGCATCCGCGTCCCTGGCATGGGCCCATCCCGACGCGAAGAACGCGTTTTAATTCCTCGACGGTGTCGTATCCGCGGTCAATCCACTCGTCGATCTCTTCGAGTGTGACTTCCTCGCACCGGCAGACATAGACCTTTTCATTATTCTCAGGCGAAGTACTCATTATTTCACCACCCTTATCGCACGGAATATTTGCACCAGGCTCTTCGGCGCAGAGACATGAACGACGTGCGTTCGATCCTTGCGCGGTTGAGTGACGTTCTCGACGGTTCCCTCGCCGACGGACTTACCTTCGCGGTCAAGGCACTGAACTTTCTGTCCCTTCACCGGAAGGGGAAGCATTTCGTACGGCAGCTTGTACAGCGCATTCTCCTCTGAGAACGTAAGATCAATAACGAAGCATGCGAGCCCGGGACAGGCGGAGACGCAGAGAGTGCAACCTGTGCACTTTTCCCAGTTAACTTTCGGAGTGTTGTTGATATCCTCAAATGGGAGAATGGCTCCCGTTGGGCAGCTGGTATGGCAGGGATTGCACGGGATTCTCTGAGGACATTCAATAACAACGACACCGCCCTTTTTCTTCTCCCAGAGTTCACGTGGAGGCAGAAGGGCCCCTTCTCTTTCTCCGGTCAAGACGCCGCTGTTGAACAGCATATCCATGTTTTTGTCACTCATGAGATGCACCCTCCCAGCCTTTTACGAGAACGCATTCGATCCCCTGACAGATTCTGGCCCCTGCTTCGCCCATTCGGAGCGATTCAAGACGGCTCCAGTATTCGTCGATTTTCCCATGTTCGGTGGGATAACTAAGAGCTGCTGCTGCTGAAAGACCTGCGATACGTCCTTCAACCATGGCTGCGCTGGCTTCTTCGATCCCGCTGGCGTCTCCGGCAGTATAAAAAGCGGGGTTCGAGGTTCTCATTGTGCGGTCTCTTTGTGCAACGTTTCCGCAAAGCTGCGGAACGTACATCATTTTACAACCGGCCTGCGAAAGAAGTTCTGTGGTAGGACTCAATCCGACCGCGATGCAAATCAAGTCGCACGCTATCTCCTGTTCAGGACCGATTTGTTCGAATTTTTCATTGAGCCCCGTAATAACTGCGCCGGTGATGACGTTCTCTCCCAATGCCTTCTTTATTGAGTGGCGCAGCAGAATAGGGACGCCCATGCGCCGTATTTTTGCCGCATGGACCCAATAGCCTCCGATACGTGGACCAGCCTCGACGATGGCGGCGACTTCAACGCCTGCCTGCATTAGTTGATAGCTTACAATAAGACCGATATTTCCCGCTCCAATCATGAGGACTCGTTTACCGGGCAGAACACCGTAGACATTCATGAGCGTCTGCACAGCTCCGGCTCCGTAGACGCCGGGAAGGTCGTTGTTCGGGAAGGGAATGAGGCGTTCTTGCGCTCCCGTTGCGACGATGGTTTTTTGTGGTTTTATTTGAAAAACTTCCTCCTCGCCCCGCATGGCCGTGAAGGTGTCATCTTCAATGTAATAGCCTGTAACTGTGGTGTTTTGAAGGATTGAAACGCTGTCTTTGAAGGAATTAATTTCGTTGAGCAGAATATCTGCAATTTTATACCCTCTGGTTCCGGCATATTCATCTTTGCTGCCGAAGAACTTGTGCGTCTGTTTGATGAGCTGCCCTCCGAGGCGAAGATCGCTTTCGACAACCAATACTTTTGCTCCGGCCGATGCTGCTTCTGCAGCTGCGCTCAGTCCTGCGGCCCCTCCACCGATTACAAGGACCTCTGTGGCTATTTTTTTCATGAACGCGGCCTCCCGTCGTTTAAATCGGGAACGTTCCCTTTACCATGCTGTGTTTCGACTTTCATTCCGGCTTTCAACGGCGTAATGCAGGTTCGAACGTTAGGAACCCCGTCGACGATCATGAAACAGCTGCTGCATTTGCCTATTGCGCAAAAGAAACCTCTTGGTCTGTGCATTTCCGCTGTTTCCCGGTAGATTCTCACGCCGTTGGCATGGAGCGCCATTGAAATAGGTTCTCCCTCAAATCCTTCGAGTTCCTTACCGTCAAAAAAGAAGCGAACCTTTTCCCCGTGTTTCAAAATCCAGAATAGGATGTTCTTCGATTAGGGCAAGTTTGTTTCCTTTTCCTCCCGGGCCTACTTTCTCATCCAAAAGAGCTTCCTCCTTTCGCAGATCAAAAACATGCACAAATCACATGACGTACTACCCCAAAAGGGTGGTATCTGTTTTGTGTCCGCCGTTATGCGCGAAATCTGGAAAAAATTGGAGCGGTGAAGAAGATGGACTTATAACGTGTTTTTTAGCTCGGGTCGATATCTCCTCCCGAATTAGGATAGGGTTTACTGAATCCAATTTTCTTCCGTGAGGTGGAACTTTGTCAAGAGTCAATTCGTGATTTTTTTCGAAAGCAATTGCAAGAGACAAAATTGATTGAACGAGTAATTTTCTTTTTTATCCATATGATACCATTAGATAAAAAAGAGAAGAACGCTATGGGGGTTGCTTAAAAAGAGATTTGAATATATCCTGTACTTTACATTGCTCAATTTGTTCCTTGCATATTCATTTTCCCTTCTTTTACTCTAACAAAGGGTGGTAATATGTTATGTTTTATATGAATGCGGAAAGTATCATTTCGTCATTTTCTTACACCGGTGTAATGGACGCTGTTGCCGACGCTATGATTGAACTTGAGACATCGGCAAGCTACCTTGTTGCTCCTCTCCGCACTTCTGTTCCTCTTGAGAAAAACACACTGATGATGATGCCCTGTCTTTCCAAAACAGACTGGGGACCTGAAGGATAGTTGACGCTCTTTCACGGATAATCCTGGTTCAACTCAAACCCTTTATTAACGGTCTCTTTCTATCTTTTTGACGGTTCTGACGGCAGTCCAACAGCCCTTCTTGACGGACGGACATTGACCGCTATTCGGACCGGAGGCGTTGGAGGCTTGGCTGTTCGCACTCTTGCCGATACTCATGCAACGCAGTTAGGTGTTGTTGGCACGGGGGAACAAGGCTATTGGCAGGTCCGTTTTGCATGTTCAGTTCGCTCTTTTTCCCGTGGTACTTCTGTATGATTCAATCGAATCAAAGGCGGAGCTTTGTGCTGAACGCATACGAAAAACTCTTCCTGAATTGGAAATCGAAATTTCCAAGAGCACCACAACATTACTGAAAAACTCAGATGTGGTAATAACAGCTTCCAATACATCTACTCCTCTTTTTGAGGACAGACCAGCGTATTTTGAAGGGAAAACATTTGTCGGAATCGGTTCGTACCGTCCTGACATGAGAGAGTATCCTGATGCTGTTTTCAGAGCAATACCAAACATATTTGTAGATACAGAACACGCCTTCGACGAAACCGGCGATTTAATTGAACCGCTTCGATCCGGTGTTGTTTCAAGGAAGGATATCCGTCCATTGGGGACTTTCCTCTCTGAGGGAAAAGAAAACTTTGTCGCTGAATCCGGCGTATTTTTCAAATCCGTCGGTTATGCAGCATTTGATCTTTTTGTGGCTCGGTATCTTTCCCAGCGGGGTTTGGAGAATGGAAAAGCTATGGACCTGGGAAAGTAAGCCAGTATCGGCGGAAAAACTTGAAAAGAAAGAAGGTGGGGAGAGTATGAGAGAAGACAATGATCTTTTGAGAAAGAACGTCGATGCAATGGCCCGTGCATTGGCTCTCTATCACGCGATTTTTGCCCGCGAGGCAAAAGCGATGCTGGGGAAAGATCAGGGGGACGCTCTCGTTGAGAAAGTTGTGCAACAGTTCGGCCAAGAACGTGGGCGGCGTATCCGGGAGGAAGCGCTTTCAGCAGGCGATGAATTGAATTTGAAAGCGCTGAATGCGCATTACGATTTACCGCTCGCGTATGCATGGGAATCGGAAAAGCAGAAAAATGGAAGCGATGTTACTTATTGTCCGATGGCAGACGAATGGAAACGAAGCGGTATGGCAGAGGAAGGCAAGTTGTACTGTGCTGTAGATTTTGCCATCGCTGAAGGTTTTTCACCTGATTTGCATTTTTCAAGATCCTCCAGTTTGATGAATGGGGATTCCTGTTGTTTTCATCGCTACTCGGAAAGTCTTAAAAAGTGAGGTGCTGCGACTGTTGGAAAACGCGGCGAATTAGAGCCATAGGCGCGGACCTAAAGAGCCACTCGACGCGCTGATACGGAGCCACTCAAGGAAACTCCTGTAAGATCGAATTGCTGCCGGAAGGCAGAACCTTTCTCAGGAGGTTTTCAAATGTCGGATTTCATCACCATTTTACGGGCCGTTTACCGCGGCCTGAGTCGGCTGGTTTTTTGCAAGAGGGTAATCCTCGTCGGCGCGGCCAAATTCCAGAACTCGACCGCCTGCGTCGAAGACATCAGGTACGACGGCGATCGGCAGCTCGACCGCAACCTCATTATGGAATTCGCGTCGTGCAACTACATTCCGCACGCACGCAACGTCATTCTCGCCGGACCAACGGGTTGCGGGAAGTTGTTCCTATCAGGCCGCCTGCAGATGCTTTCTGAAAACACGCTACATTCAGTTGCCCGATCTGCTGGACGAGCTTCTAAAAGCCAAAACCAAGGGCATTGAAGCCTTTGACCGCACGAGAAAGCAGTTTGTCAAGTACGACATCCTGATCATTGACGAATGGCTTCTGTTTCCCATCTCCGTAGAGGAGGCCAGATAATGCCCGGGCTCTTCGACCGGCGGTACAACCACAACTACGATCATCGTGTCCCAGTTCGAGCCCGCCGAATGGCTGGACCAGAGATTCTGGTCCAGGTTGCCGCCGAGACGATAACCGACCGCTTCTGTGCTTAGGCGTACACGATCGTCATGAAGGACAACAGATCCATGCGCGAAACAATCCGTTCGTAATCTCCGCCTGACCTATAGGCAGAACTGCCTCGTTCCTGAGGGGTGACTCTCGACCTGCGCGCCGGTGGCTCTCTTAGAGCGCGGAGGCGGTTCTCATATCGACGACCAGGTGGCTCAGAAAAAACGCTGTTCGCACTTGTCGACCAGCCTTTTGCTTTTCCTTGGCTGCTTTTTGACGTTTTTAAAAGAATTGTTTAAATCCCATGTAGTCCACCAAAGTCTTTTTTATCTCGTGGGAGTTGGGAAAGAAACCAAAAAACGGGTAAATAGAACAATTTAAGGAAAATCATGTGTAAAAAAGCAGCCGGTTCAGGGAGCGATCCTTGAACCGGTGCTTTGTTGAAACGGAAAACTTTCTACACAGCAAAAACTAAGATTGTGCCCCCCACTTTCGGGCCCATTCGAACATGCCGACGGCGCAGGCGACGCTTGCGTTCAGCGAACCTGTTGAACCGGTTACCGGTATTCTAACGATTTCGTCGCACGTCTCGGCCACGAGGCGAGAAAGGCCTTCTCCCTCCGCGCCAACAACAAGCAAAGCCTTTTCCGGCATTGTTTCAGTCCAAAGCGAGCGACCGTTCTTATTGTCCAGACCAATAGTCCAGAATCCGTTCTGCTGGATCTCCCTGATGGTTTGTGCAACATTCGTTACTGCCACCATAGGAACACGCAATGCCGCTCCCGCGCTCACCTTGACGACAGTTCCACCGGGAAGCGCGGCACGTCTTTTGGGGAAGATGACCGCCATTGCGCCGCATGCCTCGGCGGTTCGGACGACAGCTCCCAAGTTGTGGGGATCCTGGACGTGATCAAGGAGAACAAGAAGAACGGGTCCTTTCTTTCCATCAAGAAGAGGGAGTATGTCTTGCAGTTCAAGCATCGATACCTCTCCGCTTCTGCAGGCCACTCCCTGATGATTATTGGTTCCGCACATATCGGTGAGCGCTTCAGGGGTAACTCTCAAGACGGTGACTTTTCCCTTTTCAGCCAGGGCGCCTATCTGGAGAGAAAAACGGTCGCTTACATTTTTGCCGAGATAGACCTTTTGCACTTTGTCAGGTGATTCCTTTAAAAGTTGCAGGACGACCTGTCTTCCCCAATGAATATCCTCACTTCGTTTTTCTTCGTTTTGTTCTCCTCTCGGTGGTACAGCTTTGCGATAATTCCGTTTCTCCTCGTTTTTCGGCGCACTTCGAACTCTTTTGTCCGGAGTTCGGTCCATTCTTTTTTCCACTCTTCTTCACCCTTTCGGCGATTTGCTTCGCATATTCCTGTAGGAAGTATGCGGTATGTCCCTTCCCCGCCGCCATTAAATCTTCAGGGGTTCCGGATGCGACGAGGCGCCCTCCGCCGTTTCCTCCCTCCGGTCCCAGGTCGACTAGGTAGTCGGAGGAGAGAAGAACGTCCAGATTATGCTCGATCAAAATGACCGTGTTACTGTTGTCCACTATTTTATTAATGATGTGAAGCAGTTTCTCTACATCTGTGTAGAAGAGACCTGTTGTCGGTTCGTCAAGGAGGTAGAGAGTGGGGCCGCTGAATCGTTTGCTCAACTCCTTGGAGAGCTTGACTCTCTGTGCTTCTCCTCCGCTCAGAGTGAGCGCCGATTGTCCAAGACGAATATATCCCAACCCGGCTTCTGCGATCAACTGAAGCTTGGAAGCAATTCGGGGTATATCGCGAAAGAAGGAATACGCTTCATCTACCGTCATATCAAGAACATCGGCTATGGATTTCCCTTTGAATTTTACTTCAAGTGTCTCGTGATTATATCGCTTCCCGCCGCATACTTCACATGGCACGTAGACATCAGGGAGAAAGAGCATCGAAACCTTGGTGACTCCTCCGCCCCCACACGATTCACATCTTCCGCCTTTGACGTTGAAACTGAAGCGCCCCGGCGCAAATCCACGCAGGCGAGATTCGGGAAGTTCCGAAAAGAGTTCTCGTATGAGTGTAAAAAGGCCCGTATATGTTGCCGGGTTAGAACGGGGGGTCCGTCCTATAGGACTTTGATCGACAAGGATAATGTTCCTGAATTGTTCTCCCCCTTCGATTGAACGGTGATTGCCGGCCCTCTCCCGGAAATCCTTGTCTAAAAGCCTTCTGAGACCTTTATAGAGCACGTCATGTACCATGCTGCTTTTTCCTGAGCCGGAAACCCCAGTGACAGAGACGAAGACTCCTGTGGGGAACGATACGTCTATTCCTTGTAGATTGTTGTGTGATGCTCCCTTTACGGTCAGCCAGCCTTTGGGAGTCCGTCTAGTCTCACCGATCACAGCTGTTCGTTCTCCCCGAAGGTAGGGGCCCGTCAGGTGTGTTGAATGCAATGCGTCCTGATAGCTACCGGAGAAGACGATGCTTCCGCCGCCTTCTCCGGCGCCGGGACCCATTTCTATTATTGAATCGGCAGCAGTCATGGTCTCTCTGTCGTGTTCGACGACGACGACGGTATTGCCCAGATCACGGATAGCTTCAAGGGTTTTTACGAGTTTTTCCGTGTCCCTTGAGTGGAGGCCGATTGTTGGTTCGTCAAGGACATAGAGAACACCGCTCAGTTTCGAGCCGATCTGGGTGGCCAGGCGAATTCTCTGGCTCTCTCCCCCGCTGAGTGTATCGGCTCGGCGCAACAGAGAGAGATAACCCACTCCGACGTCTGAGAGGAAGTCCAGTCGTTTTTTTGATTTCCAGCAAGACCTGGTGCACAACATGTTCCTCGGCCGACGTGAATGAGATTGTTTCCAACGTTTGGCGGAGCGAGTCGACAGGCATTGATATAAGGTCGCCTATACCGTATCCTCCGAGGCGAACGTTAAGAGCCTCGGGGCGAAGGCGGAGACCTTTGCAGGACTGGCAAAGATCGTCGGCACGGTACGTCTCCAGCTCTTCTATCACGCCTTCGGATTCCGTTTCCTTCCAGCGTGATTCGAGCCAGTTGAGAAGTCCTTCGTAACGGCCCATGTAGCTTTTTTCTTCTCCGTTATCTCTGAATGTTAGAGGTATGCGATCATTGGCCCCGTAGAGGATAAACGACCGGACATGTTCGGGCAATTCCCCGTAGGGCGACGAAAGATCCCAGTCGTTATGTTTCGCAAATTTCTCGAGTTTTGTGAGCATATAGTGCTTTTTCTTCCAGGGCAGAATGGCTCCGTCGGCGATTGTCCTTCCGGGATCTACTGCCAGTTCCTCGGCAAAATACTGATGACTCCCCAAACCGGAACAGTCGGGGCAGGCTCCGTACGGCGTATTGAAAGAGAAAAGCCTCGGTTCTATCTCCGGAAAGGTCAGTTCGCAGTCGGCGCAGGCAAATTTCTCCGAGAGGATCCTTTCGTTCCCCTCTTCGTCGAGGAGAAGAACGTATCCGTCACTTAAGGAGAATGCAGTTTCGATAGCTTCGGCTATCCGTGAACGGCGATCCTCACGGATTCGAAGACGGTCGATGACAGCCTCTATAGAGTGTCGTTTGTTCTTATCAAGAGAAATTTCTTCTTCAAGCCAAAGCACAGCGCCATCGACACGAACGCGGAGAAAACCCTTTTCCCGTGTCTGGGCGAAGAGGTTGCGAAACTCACCTTTTTTCCCTCGAACGAGCGGGGCAAGAATTTCCAAACGCTTCTCGGAGAAGTCCTGAAGAAGATAGTTAATAATCTCGTCAAGAGTATGACGAAGAACAGGCTTCCCGCACGAAGAGCAATACGGCGTTCCTACTCTGCCGAAAAGAAGCCTGAGGTAGTCGTATACTTCCGTAACTGTACCTACGATGGAACGAGGATTGTGCGACGTTCCCTTCTGTTCGATGGAAATAGCGGGAGAAAGTCCCGAAATGTCATCAACATCGGGTTTTTTTTGTACTCCAAGAAACTGCCTCGCGTATGTGGAAAGAGACTCAACATATCTTCGTTGTCCTTCCGCATAGAGCGTATCGAAGGCAAGCGACGATTTTCCGGAACCGGACGGACCCGTTATGACAATCAGTTGCTCGCGGGGAAGATCAACGTCTACGTTTTTTAGATTGTGTTCTCGTGCTCCTTTTATGTGTATCCATTGCGACACGGTTCCATTCATTCCCTTCAAGCGAAGCAAGGGCGTCCCTAATGCGGGGCCGCCTTCTCGAAATCAAGCCGTTCAACGGCCTGCCACATCAACTTTTCCATTTCCGCTACTGAGAGTTCTTTGTAGGTTTCTGCTTCGGCCCGACCCTCTTCGCGGGCTTGACCGTCCAGTAGCTCTTCCGGAAGAAGATGTACGATCTCTTTTTGTATTGTGATAGGCGTAATATTATTGTCTTCATTATACTTCATCTGCAGGCTTCGTCTTCGGACTGTTTCGTCCACTGATTTTTTGATACTCTCGGTGATCTCGTCCGCATAGAGAATGACTTTGCCGCAGATGTTTCGCGCTGCACGCCCCATCATCTGAATGAGCGAGCGGTAGGATCTGAGAAAACCTTCCCTGTCGGCGTCGAGAATGGCAACAAGCGCGACCTCGGGAAGATCCATCCCTTCCCTCAGGAGGTTAATGCCAACCAGAACAGAGATATCGCCTGTGCGGAGATCTCGAATGAGTTCCGCACGCTCGAAGGCATTCAGTTCCGAATGTATGTATTTTACCTTGAGACGAAGCTCAGCAAGGTATTCCGCGAGATCTTCAGAGGATTTCTTCGTGAGCGTGGTGACCAGCGCACGCTGTCCGTTTCCTGCAATATCCCTCAGACGTGATATTAGATCGTCAACTTGCCCCTTGGCTGGAAGAATCTCCACTTCAGGATCAATTACGCCCGTGGGACGAATAACCTGCTCCACCATCTTTCCGGAAACCTGCATTTCATAATCGCCGGGAGTAGCGGTAACGAAGATCGCCTGATTAATATGCCGTTCAAATTCGTTCCACGCTAACGGTCGGTTATCCAGACACGATGGAAGACGAAACCCGTTCTCAACGAGCGTGAGCTTTCTGGCCCTGTCGCCGTTGAACATCCCACGAACCTGAGGCAGCGTGATATGCGATTCGTCAACAATCAATAAAAAGTCCTCGGGGAAGAAATCGATCATCGTGCCCGGGGGTTCGCCCGGATTCCTTCCGTCAAGATAGCGGGAGTAGTTTTCTATCCCGGAGCAGTACCCCGTTTCACGGAGCATTTCAAGGTCATAGAGAGTGCGCATACGAATCCGCTGCGCCTCAAGGAATTTCCCCTGTTTTTCAAACTCAGCCGCCTGAAGCTCCATCTCCGCTTGAATCGGCTCCACAGCATTGGAGATGGCGTCCCTGTCGGTGACGTAATGCTGTGCAGGGAATATAGAAGCCCTTTCCATGTTTTCAATCACCTTCCCCGAGACGGGGTCGAATTCGTCGATCCGTTCGATCTCTTCGTCAAAGAAAGCGATTCGGAGGGCTTTTTCTCCATACGCGGGAAAGATCTCTACGATATCGCCCCTAGCCCGGAACTTGCCCGGTTCGAGGACGAGATCATTCCTGTCGTAGTAGTTCTCCATCAGTTTTTCGAGGAAAGCACGGCGTTCCCATTGTTCACCGACAGTAAAAGGAAAGATGACGCTTTCATACGCCTCTTTCAAGCCGAGGCCGTAGATGCAGGATACGCTGGCCACAACTATGACATCGCGCCGTTCTATGAGCGCTTTTGTTGCGGCGAGTCGAAGTCGCTCAATTCTCTCGTTGACCGATGCATCTTTTTCGATGTATGTATCGGTTGAGGGAACATACGCCTCCGGCTGGTAGTAGTCATAGTAGCTGACAAAATAATGCACTGCGTTCCGGGGAAAGAATGCCTTGAATTCGCTGTAAAGCTGGGCTGCGAGTGTTTTATTATGTGCGAGGACAAGAACGGGACGCTGTGCGGAGGCAATCACATTTGCTACGGTGAATGTCTTTCCGCTTCCTGTGACACCCATAAGTGTTTGGAATCGCAGTCCTCCAGCAATACCACCGGCAAGCGTTTCAATAGCTTGAGGCTGATCGCCGGAGGGGGCCCAATCAGAGTGGAGTTCAAACTGCTTTTCAATGAACATCCGGAATCCCCCCAGTGAAAGAAAAGAGGGATCCGGGGGAGAGCGTCGCGCCCATTCCCGGATCCTTCTGAAAAGACGATATTCCTCGTTCGTCCGTTATACAGCAGCGTTGCTTTCAGCGTCGCTGTTCACGCTCTCGCCGGCAAGGCTTCCATCGGCGACGGCTTCTTGCGTTTCATTATGGTCTTCTTCTTTTTCTGCGACTGTTTCCTCTTCAGGATTCTCCAGACCAAGAAGAGCGTTGAGTTCTTTCCCCTCAATGATTTCTTTTTCGAGAAGAGTTTTTGCAATTTTCTCCATTTCTTCCGAGTTTTCTATTAGAATGTTACGTACTTTCTCGTAACAGGAGTCGATGATTGCCTTAACTTCCTGGTCGATAGCATACGCGATCACATCGCTGTAATTTCTTTCTTCTCCGATATCTCTCCCCAGAAAAACTTCGTTGTGTTTATGTCCAAGTTTAACAAGTCCGAGCTTTTCGCTCATTCCGAATTCGGTAACCATCTGGCGGGCGATCTGCGTGGCCCGTTCGAGGTCGTTGCTCGCACCGGTGGTTACGTCCCCGAAACGGAGTTCCTCGGCAACTCTGCCACCAAAAAGAACACAAATCTTGTCGAGGAGTTCGTTTTTCGACATGAGGAAACGGTCCTCTTCCGGAAGCTGGAGCGTGTATCCCAACGCCATGTGTCCTCGTGGGATTATAGATATCTTATGTACCGGATCACATGAAGGAATCCGTTTGGCCACAAGCGCATGCCCTGTTTCGTGGTACGCAATAATCAGCTTTTCTTTATCGCTGACGAGACGACTCTTTCTTTCCGGGCCGGCTATGACGCGGTCGATGCCCTCTTCGAAATCTTTCATTCTGATCTCTTTTTCACCCGTACGCGCGGCTAAAAGCGCAGCTTCATTGACAAGGTTCGCAAGGTCCGCGCCGACGAAACCAGGGGTCCGGCGTGCGAGAACGGCAAGATCGACGTCGTTTGCAAGCTTTTTTTTCACGGACGTGAACGTCAAGAATAGCCTCTCGTCCTTTGACGTCGGGTCTGTCGACGACAATATGCCTGTCGAATCGGCCGGGGCGCAGCAACGCCGGGTCAAGGATATCAGGACGGTTGGTCGCTGCGACCAGGATAATTCCCGTAGTCTCGTCAAAACCGTCCAGTTCAACCAAAAGCTGGTTGAGCGTTTGTTCACGTTCGTCGTGTCCTCCGCCGAGTCCAGCGCCTCTGTGACGACCAACGGCATCCATCTCGTCAATAAAAATGATGCAGGGCTGATACTTCCTGGCTTGCTCGAAAAGATCTCGAACACGGGCGGCGCCGACGCCGACGAACATCTCGACGAAGTCGGAGCCGCTCACGCTGAAGAACGGAACATCCGCCTCGCCGGCACATGCACGGGCGAGGAGTGTTTTTCCTGTGCCCGGAGGTCCGAGCAGCAGAACGCCGCGAGGAACTCTAGCTCCGAGAGCGGTAAAACGGGAAGGATCCCGCAGATAGTAGACGACTTCCGAAAGTTCTTCTTTGGATTCATCGCACCCGGCGACGTCTATAAATGTGACTTTCGGGCGGTTGTCAAGGAAGAGCTTCGCTTTGCTCTTCGCAAAGTTCATCACCTTGCCACCCCCACCCTGCATGTTATAGAGAAAGAAAATCCACACGCCGATAAGCAGCAGCGTCGGGAAGAGTGAAGAGAGCATATTTGCCCACCAAGGAGTCCGTTGCGGGGGTTCAACCTCCACGGCGACTCCCTTTTGAGCAACCTCCTTTGCCAAATCGCCTATTCCGACCACGTATGAGACAAATTCTTTGCCGTCGGAGAATCTGCCCTTGATGGAGTTTTCGCGTACCAGGACATTTGAAACTCTTCCAGCCGCTACTTCGGAGAGAAACGTGCTGTATCCTATCTCCTGAACTTGCTGAGGACCTTGTGTCGGCGAGAGAAATACGTTGACAAGACTCACGACAAGTACGATGAGTATGAGGTACAAACCAAGATTTTTTACTAATCGGCCCAAATTATCGCCGCCTCCTGACTAAAAGTATTATTTTCAATATTACTTCTGTTCGACTGTATAAATAGCGGGCAGATGACGCCAGCGTCCGCCATAATCAAGCCCATATCCTACGACGAACTCGTCTGGTATGGAAAAACCCCTGTAATCAACATCCACGTGTACTTTGCGTCGTTCTTCCTTGTCGAGGAGCGCGCATACGCGAACGCTCTTCGGCTGACGCTCCTCCATCATCTTTACAAGATAGGACAGGGTAAGGCCGGTGTCAACGATATCCTCTACCAGCAGTACATCTTTGTCTTTGATGCTGCTGTCCAGATCTTTTACGATACGAACAATACCGCTCGTTTTCGTAGAATCTCCATAAGAAGAGACAGCCATGAAATCCAAAGTTATGTTGACGTCGGAGGGAACTGCCCGCACCAAGTCGGAAAGGAAAATTATAGCTCCCTTGAGGATACCTATGACTACCAATTCTTTCCCGGCGTAATCGCGTCCAATCTTTTCTCCTATCTCTCGGACGCGTACAGCTAATTCTTCTTCTGAAAGGAGAATAGTAGAAATTTGATACTCCATTGTCGATCAGTCACCTTTTCCTTCCATCGATATTCTGCAGGGCTGTTGCAGAAAGATGAACTGCAACGCCTTGCAGACGTTCCCCGCAACGACTTCCTGCCAATAGGGAATCCACTGTATTCGTTCAGAACACACCACCGGAAAGAGAGACGCGGCCCATTCAGGAAAATTTCTCTTCCGAATTGTTTTACCGCACAGCGAAAGAGGAACAACCTCAATGCTCTTGCTCTCTGGAAACACGGCTCCCATTGTACCGTAATTACTTGCGGATGCCCATTCCCTCTTCCAAGAAAAGAGCCAATTTCCCCATTCAAAGGAACCGGACTGTTCTTCAAGAGAAAAAGTGGACGCTGAAGTACCGGTAAACTGAACTAGTATATCAGGGTCAATCCACGCGACAAGGTGAAAACTGCAGAAAAGAAAGATCTCTTTTTGCCACTGGAAACACCACTGCGAAGAATCATCAACAAGGCGGCAGAGGGTGTTTGTCCTGTCTCGGGAAAGTGTACGAAGCCCAAGACGCGCTCCGACCCCTCTGATGAAAACCGCACGCGTCTGGTTGTCGAGCGAGCGAATTGCCTGTAATGAACACGCGTACTTGGTAAAAGGAGCCTGTCTTTCCAGGAGACTGACGAGCGCTGATTGCACATTTTCTTCGTTTTCCCGGAAATGCTTCATGTCCTCTGATATACCAAGGATTCCTTCTTTTATCCTTGGGTTGAATTCCTTTTGAAGAAATGGAATGAGACAATTTCGTACTCTGTTTCTGGTGTATGCATTGTCTCTATTTGAAAGATCCTCCGCCATGGAATTCCATAAAAACTCAAGAATTTCCTTGAGAAACTCCTTTGAAAAAACGAGGAGAGGTCGAATATAAGAATCTCTTTTTTCAGGGATGCCAACTAAACCTCGGGCTCCCGTTCCGCGAATCAGGTTCATTAAAAAAGTTTCCGCGGAGTCATCCGAAGTATGCGCGACGGCTACTCCCCAAGCGCCTGTCTGCTTCAATTTCTTTTCGAGGAATTCGTAACGGATACGCCGTGCGCCGTCTTCAAGAGATTCGCCGCGTTTGAGGAGTTCAGGTACTGGATACGCCGCGCTTTCTACGGGAAATGAAAAACGAGCGGCAATCTCCTCGACGAAGCGCTGGTCCTTGTCCGCGTTTTCACCACGGATGCCGTGATTAAGATGGGCAATGATGCAATTTCCTTCCCACAGGGTATGGAACATCCACATAAGCGCCATGGAGTCGCTCCCGCCGGAAACCGCGAGTAACATAGGACGGTCAGTGTTCCACCATCCCTGCCGGACACCGATATCATGAAAAATATCACGTAAATGTTCCTGAGAATGGGAAAAAGGGATGGTTTTGAATTGAGTAACCTTCTCTTTTGAAGTCACGGCGACCTCCTGAAAAGGAAAAAAGGCGGAGAGGCCCTCCGCCTTTACTTTTGCTTTTGTGGTGGCGGTGACTGGAATCGAACCAGTGACACTGCGGGTATGAACCGCATGCTCTAGCCATCTGAGCTACACCGCCAAATTGGTTGCGGGGGGCAGGATTCGAACCTGCGACCTTCGGGTTATGAGCCCGACGAGCTTCCTGACTGCTCCACCCCGCGATAACCTATTCTTGGTGGGAGTGACGGGACTCGAACCCGTAATGGGCCACTGCCCCGGAGGATTTTAAGTCCGCTGCGTCTACCAGTTCCGCCACACTCCCGCAAGCGACAGGAGCGATTCTACACCAAGCTTCGGTCACTGTCAATAGACGGTGCGCGTATCAAATTGGAAAAAGAAAAAAATAAATAATTTAAATATACTATAATTTAGCAGGCGATCGATATTTCCTAAAGAGCACATTTTGTCCTGCCCTCTCCTACTGCTGCAAGCGGCGCGCCACTATACCGGCACCGCATGGTACAGCCGCACCTTCGAGATTCCGCCCGACTGGTCCGGCCGACGAATCGTGTTGTTCCTGGAACGCGCGCACTGGTCATCCACGGTCTGGCTGGATGGCGAAAAGATCGGGTATGATGACTGTCTCTCGGCGCCGCATGTGTATGAGCTCGGCATGTTGGAACCGGGGGAACACGCACTTTCCATACGCATCGACAACCGCATCCTGCAGTCGGTTCGTGCGGATGCCCACAGTGTGACCGACTCCACGCAATCCAACTGGAACGGGATCATCGGGAAGGTCGAGCTGCGGGCTACGTCGCCGGTTTATCTGGAAGACGTCAAAGTGTTCACGGACATTGACGCCAAAACGGCGACCTTTAAGACGAAAATCGGCAATATCGCCGGTCAGTCCGGTAATGGCGTTTTGTCTGCCGGCAATGTGGAGCAGGACATTGAATGGACCGCCGAGGGCGCGGTTGCCAAGCTGACCGTCCAGCTGCCGGAAGACGCGCAGCTGTGGGATGAGTTTACGCCGACGCTCTACCCGTTCACCGTAACCCTTTCCGGCGACAACGCCGACGATTCAAAAGAGTTCAACGTCGGTCTGCGCAAGGTTGAAAAGCGCGGTACGCGGTTCTTCGTAAACAACCGTCAGGCCTATTTCCGGGGGACGCTGGAAAACTGCGTGTTTCCGTCGACCGGCTACCCGTCCGTGGACATCGACGAATGGCGCCGCATTTTCAAGACGTGTAAGGAATACGGCCTGAACCATATCCGTTTCCATTCCTACACGCCGCCGGAAGTGGCCTTTGATGCCGCGGATGAAATCGGCATTTACCTGCAGCCGGAGTGTTCCAACTGGGGACAGTTTGCCGGGGATAAAGAAAACTTTATGGCGTGGCTGGAGCGCGAGACGGAACGCCTGATTGACACCTATGGAAATCATCCCTCCTTCATGCTGTTTGCCACCGGCAACGAGCCGGGCGGAAGCTGGCAGGAACCGACGCTGGACTGGTGCCGGCGCTGGAAGGAAAAGGATCCGCGCTTCCTCTATGCGAGTCAGTCCGGCCGTTTCTTCGGATCGCGTCCGGGGCCGGTGCCGCATATCGACTTTCTGGATACGATTTACATCGGTCGTTACGCCTTTCGTGGCGAAACCGGCTGGCATGGGCGTGATTTTAACGCGTCGCTCGACGGCGTGGATTATCCGGTAATCTCCCACGAAACCGGTCAGTTCTGCGCCTTCCCGGACTTCAGCGAAATCGATAAACATTCCGGCGCGTTTCGCGCAAAAAACTTCGAGATCTTCAAAGAGGAGTTGGAGGAGAAGGGCATGCTGCATCGCGCGGAAGCCTTCCTGAAATCGAGCGGCAAGTTTCAGGTCGAGTGCTACAAGCAGGATGTGGAGGCGTTGCTGCGCACAAAAAACATGGGTGGGTTCCAGCTGTTGGGCCTCTACGACTATCCGGGGCAGGGCACGGCGCTGGTCGGGCCGCTGAATGTTTTCTGGGAAAATAAAGGCTATGTGACGCCGGAAACGTGGCGTCGGTTCTGCAATGTGACCGTTCCGCTGGCGCGTCTGAGTAAATATGTTTACACCAACGACGAAACCCTTTCTGTTCCGTTTGAAGTTGCCCATTTCGGCGTGGATGCACTCAAGTCGGTTCAGCCGCGCTGGAGCATCACCGATGCAGCAGGCAATCAGATGGCCGGCGGGGAGCTTCCGGTCTGCGACGTTCCTGTTGGTAACGGCACGTCGCTGGGCGAGCTGTCGGTGGATCTGTCCGCCCTGCCGGCGGATAAAAAATATATCCTGACGCTGAGCATCGATGGCGTGAACGCGATCAATGACTGGGAATTCTGGCTCTATGCGGCCGAACCGCAGGATGTGTCGGATGAAGGCATCACGATAGCCCGTACGATGGAAGAGGCGCTGCCGGTGCTGACCGCAGGCGGCAAGGTGTTGTTGATGCCGCGTTACAGTGAATTGGCGTGGGAATGTCCGCCGATCGGTACGCTGCCGATTTTCTGGTGCCGCCTGATGGGGCCGAGCTGGGAGCGTTTCCTGGGGCTGGATTGTGATATTGGGCATGCGGCGCTGAACGGCTTTGTGACGGACGCGCATTATGACTGGCAGTGGGAAACGGTGTTTGCGCCGGGTACCCGCGCCATTAACCTGGACAGCCTCCCGCAGGGACTGGAGCCGGTGGTTCAGGTGATCGACGACTGGAACCGCAACTACAAACTGGCGGCGCTGTTTGAGTGCCGCGTCGGTACCGGCCGCCTGATGATGAGCGCGGCGGATCTGGTCAACAATATCGAAAGCCGTCCGGCGGCGCGTCAGCTGCGGAACAGCCTGATGGTGTACATGCAGAGCGATGCGTTCAATCCGGGGGTGGATGTTCGGGCGGAAGCGCTGGCCGGTCTGTTCTTTGATAACCGCATTATGCGCAAGCTGGGGGCCAAAGCGGTCGCGAGCTCCGAGTCGCACCGCTGCGATGTGGCAAACGTGGTCGACGGCAATCCGAACACCTATTGGCTCTCTTCTTTTGATGCCGGCGGCTTCCCGCACGAGGTGACCGTCTCGTTTGACAATCCAGTCGAATTTTCCGGCCTGATCCTGATGAACCGCCAGGATCAGCGGGCGCATGAGGGCGATATCAGGAAATATGACATTCAGATCTCCGGCGACGGCAAAAGCTGGGCGAGCGTAAAGACGGGCAAACTGGAGTCCACATTTGAACCGCAGCGCATCGAATTCGGCGAAACCATAATGGCGGCGCAGTTTAAGGTCGTTGCGCTGGCTGGCTTTGGAAAGGATACCGTTTCGTCCTTCTCCAATGTCGCCGTGATTTATGAAGGCCCGGAACTGGATGTCGAACTGGAAGAATCCGGTCCGTACCGCAAGGTGGCGTCGGCGACCGAAGAGATGAATGAAGGGCTGACCTTTATCAATGTGTTTGTCGAGGCTGTAACGGCCAGCAGCGAAAAGCAGTCGGCGGAAAACGTTCAGGACGGTGACTGGAATAGCTACTGGTGCGGCGAAATGGCAGATGGCGAGGCGTGGATCAAAATCGACCTGAACCGCTCGGCGTCAATTTCCGGGATCACGTATTTGCCTCGCAAAGACGAGGAGGCCGGCCGGATCAAAAAGTACGTCATCGAAGTCAGCTCCGACGGCGAGCGCTGGCTCGAAGCCGCCCGCGGGGAATTTGCGCCGGGTTCCGGTCAGCAGGCGGTTGAATTTGATCACCCGGCCGGCGGAAGCACCTTGCGGATGCGCGTGTTGTCGACCCACGATGAAGCGGTCGTTGCATGCGCTGCGGAAATTGATGTCCAAGTCATGGATTAGGTCGCATCTAAAGATGAAAATCTGTTTGGCAGATCGCCTGTTTTGTTCGGATTTGTGGGTAAGAGGTTCGGCTCTTGTCGTTGATGTTCCTTTTTTGTAACACTATTTTTGGTTTGGCGGATGTCTTGTGAAGTCAGCTTAACTGCATCCGTCGTCATTTAATCGGAAAGTTGGAACATGAATAAATTCAATCTCATTGCGCTGTTTGCAGTCCTGTTTATCAGTTCGTGCCGATCGGTTGAGTCCGTTGGCGGTAAAGAATACCTCTTTTCTTATTTTACCGGCCGGAGCGAGACCGGTCTGCATTTGGCGCACAGCAGGGACGGCCTTCACTGGGAGGCGCTCAACAACGATCAGTCCTTTTTGCTTCCGAAGGTCGGAAAGGATAAACTGATGCGCGACCCGAGTATTGCACAGGGACCGGACGGCACGTTTCACATGGTCTGGACCACGAGCTGGCATAGCAAGGATATCGGATATGCTTCGTCGAAAGACCTGATTCACTGGTCGGAGCAGAAGACCATTCCAGTGATGGAGCACGAGCCGGAAGCAAAAAACAGCTGGGCGCCGGAAATCTTTTACGATGACCAGAACGATGAATTCCTGATTTTCTGGGCAACCACCATTCCGGGCCGTCATTCCAAAATCGAAATGTCGGAGAAAGAAGGCGAATGGAACCATCGCATCTACTACACGAAGACCAAGGATTTCGAAACCTTCACACCGACTGAAATGTTCTTCAATCCCGACTTCAGCGCCATCGATTCGGCGATCCTTAAATTTGGCAGGAAGTATGTGATGTTTGTGAAAAATGAAAATCCTGTTCCGCCTGAAAAGAATATTCGCATTACGACTTCGAAAGACGCCGCCGGACCCTATCCTGTTGAGGTGTCCGAACCGATCACCGGCGACTATTGGGCCGAAGGCCCGACGCCGTTGAAGGTCGGCGAATATGTCTATGTCTACTTTGATAAATACCGTAATCATTGCTACGGAGCGGTTCGTTCAAAAGATCTCAAGACGTGGGAAGATGTTTCAGATCAGGTCAGCTTCCCCTCCGGTATTCGTCATGGTACGGCGTTTCCGGTCAGTTCTGAATTTGTAAAGGCGCTTAAGTCCGCGCTGGAGGAGAAATAATATGTCGCTGATTTATCGTTCTATTCTGCTGTTTTCCGTACTGATCTCCATTTCAGGGTGCCTGATGACTGCTGATCAACATGTTAATACTGTTCCGCTGAAAAGCCTCAGGATTGGTCTGATCGGCGATTCGACCGTGGCCTCAACCTATGGCTGGGGGCCGGCTTTTGCAGACCGATGCGGGGATCAGCTCACCGTGCTCAACTATGCCAAAAACGGTGCGACGCTGCAGTCGCTCTCCGATCGCTTCGATGAGCTGTTGCTGGAAAAGCCGGATTATGTGCTCATCCAGTTTGGTCACAACGACCAGAAAAAGTATGGGACGGAGGAGTACCGTGAGCGATTAATGTCCTACATTGACCGGATCCGGGCGGCCGGCGGAAAACCGGTTCTCCTGAGTTCCGTTACCCGGCGCCTTTTTGGTGAAGACGGCCGCATTGAGCCGCGCACGGAAAAGAAGCCGGGCATACCGCTGAAAGCGGATCTGCCCACCTTTGCTAAAACCGTTCAGGCGATTGCGGACGAGGAATCGCTTCCGTTTATTGATCTCTATTCCCTCAGCGTGGCCCTCCATAACCAAATCGGGCCGGAGGCGAGCGCGGCCTATAATTTTGAGGGAACGGATACCACGCATTTCAGTCCCGATGGCGCTGCCTCCATTGCCGGACTGATTATTCCCGAGCTGTGCAAGGTCGTTCCCGAACTGCAGGCTTATTTTGACTGAAGATATTGATGGACTGAAGAAACGGGGCGGGGGGATCAAGAGCCGGTTTTGATCGCTGCCGGAGATGAACATAGTGCGAAAACGCCACCGATGGATTCCGTTCCGATAGAAAGGATTTTTTATGTTAAAAAACACACTCCTCCTCCTGCTTTTGGTTGCAGGCGCCGCCTTTGGCGGATCCATGCCGGACATTGTGGTGGCGTGCGACGGCAGCGGTGACTTTAAGAGTCTTCAGGATGCAATCAACTCCGTGCAGGATAACCGCGACAAGCGTACCGTGATCCTTGTGCGGAAAGGTCTCTACGACGAAGAAAAGCTGATTGTCCCTGCTTCCAAACAGAATATCACCCTGCTCGGCGAGGGCTGGAAAAAGACTATAATCCGCTATGGGATTCATGATTGCGGCTGCGATGAAGCCATCAACGGAAAATGCCCTCCGGAACTGGTCAAGCTGTGGGAAGGTGAAAATATCCGGACGTCGGCAACGCTGACGATTCTGGCCAACGGCTTCCATGCCGAAAACCTGTCGATCGAAAATTCCGCCGGTCCCGTCGGTCAGGCGCAGGCCATTACGGTGCGCTCGGATAAAGTGGTCTTCCTGAACTGCAAGCTGGCGAGTTATCAGGATACCATCTATTTCTGGGGCGCAGGACGCCGGAGCTACTTTAAAGACTGCTTGGTGATAGGACGCACCGACTATATCTATGGCGATGGCATTGCATTCTTCGACGAATGCGAAATCCGAAGCTGGGGCGGGGGCTGGATTACGGCACCATCGACCCCGAAAGAGCAGAAGTATGGCTTCATTTTCAATAAGTGCGAAATCACCTATGATAGCGGAAGTCCGAGAAAAGGAGACGATGGTCACCCGTTCCGGCTGGGGCGTCCTTGGCACAATTATCCCAAGGTTGCATGGATTAACTGTGAAATGGACCGGTTGGTTCACCCGGAAGGATGGGGCGATACCTGGCGTATGGACTATGCCGCCACCAGCGCAGACCTGCATCTCTATGAATACGGCAACAAGGGAAGAGGTGCCGATATGGATGACCGCGCCGACTGGGCCGGCCTGCGTGAGCTCAAAAAGTCCGAGGCCAAAGAATATACCGTCGATAAGGTACTTTCCGGTGAGGATGGCTGGGATCCGAGTGACGATTGAGGTCGGGAACTGAACCGGTGCGAATCATTGAATAACAAACGCTTTCTGTGATGAGAGCGTTTTTTTATATCTGCCTGATATTGGCAGTTAAGAGGTTTAATCCGCATCTAATTCAATTGCAGAAAGAGTTGTTCTTCGGAATGGCCCTTTTCTGTTTTTTCGGAATTACATCTGCACCAACTGGCAGGCACGTTGACGGGGGATGTTCATTGCCATTCCAATCTTGGCGAAAGATAAGCCGTCTTCACGGAGTTTCTTTGCAAGTTCAACCTTTTGTTGGTCAGTTCCCTTAAGTTTCGTTCCCTGCTGACGTCCTAGGGGCTTTTTGAGGACGTTCTTTCTATAGGACAGACCAGCCTTCACTCGTTCCGAAATCCGTAGTCTTTCCTGACGGGCTATTGTTGCAAGAAGCGATATTACGACATCGGAGAATGCACCAAGGCTTGAAAGGTATTCTTCCGTGTAGCTGTGATATGCTACGCCATTATCGGTTATGCGGTACTCCTTTAGCACGGTTTCAAATACCTCTCAAAATTCCACATGAGACAAATGTACCATTGTAATCACAGACACTTGTCTTAGTTGGCAGGAGAGGATCGAGAGGTGATCTAGGCGCGGTCCAGAAGTGGACTCACCCTTTAAACCACTCGGTGGTCAGTTTTAGTTATAGTGCATAACTCCGGTTGTTCTTTGATTCCTCCCTCCTCCGGAGGAGGGAGGAAAAATCACGCCGCCAATTTGACAGCTCCTTTATACACTTCATCCGGCGTGGCCTCGTTGAGAGCCTGATGAGGACGCTCGGTATTATAGCGCTTAATGTATTTATCAATTCCCCGTTCAAGATCCCAGCCGTTTTCGTACGAGTTCAGATAGATATCATCATATTTTATACTCCGCCAGAACCGCTCGATCATAACATTGTCAACCCAGCGGCCTTTGCCATCCATACTGATTGTGATGTCCAGCGACTTCAGACGACTTATCCATTCCTCCGAGGTGAACTGACAGCCTTGGTCGGTATTAAAGATTTCAGGAACGCATCCGCACTTCAACACCGCTTGATCCATCGCCCGCAAGCAGAAGTCTGTATCCAGCGTGTTCGACAGCTCCCACGAAAGAATCTTCCTGGAATGCCAATCCATAATCGCAAACAGATACATGAACCCTTTGGCCATAGGAATATAAGTAATATCCGCACACCAGACCTGATTGGAACGATTGATCTCAAGCCCCCTCAGCCGGTAAGGATAAATGCCTGATGGTCCCCCCGGAATCGTGGTTCGTTTTCGGGGATATACCGCTTCAATGCCCATTTTACGCATAAGCCGTTTGGTCCGCCCTCGGCTGATCCTTATTTTCATCCGACGCTTCAGTAAAGATCTCATGCGACGGCTGCCAGCGGCTGGATCCTCATAATGAAGCTCATCAATCGCCCTCATAATCGCCAAATTCTGATCGGATTCACCCTTGATATGATAATAGACCAATGAACGTGAAATACCCAGTAACTGACACTGCCGCCGAATGCTCAGTTTCGATTCCGAACTCACGAATGCCGCCCTCTGCCGGGAATCCCCAGCTGATCGCACTTTTTTTCGAGCCAGTCCACCTCCATCGTCAGCTGGCCCACCTTACGTTCAAGAGCGTCCCGCTCCTTTTCAACGCCCTTATTCTTTGCCGCATTCTTGCGCTCAAAAACCTCGGGCACCCGATCAAGCAACTCCTTCTTCCAGTTGCCGACCTGAACAGGATGCACTTCATATTTGGCGGCTATTTCATTGATGGTTTCAACTCCCCGAATCGCCTCAAGCGCAACACGAGCTTTAAATTCGGCCGTATGTTTTCTTCTCTGCTTTTTCATAACTCCTTTACCTTCTCATCTGAGGAGCTATGCGCCAAAACCTAACTTAACCCGTGGTCCTAAATCTTAAATCCGCCTCTTCCTGTAGAACAGAAGTGCTATTAAAGATTATCTTCTGAATGCTCGGGTCATCACTTATGTGTCTAACTCATATGGATGGCGAGTCAATCCATAGTGCGTCGTGAAATCCCTTCCCAGTAGTTTGTATACCAGGTTTAAGAGCGGAGTGTTTTTAAATAAATAACTGGCATCTCCAAACGATGAGAATTCTGGCGTATATTTCTTCCCGAGAAGAGTGATGTCATTTGTCATCGCTGATTGGAGAGATGTCACGTCATCCTTTGTTTGGACTATAAATTTTGGCAATTCATACCTTGAATTTTTTATGTGAAATTCGCCAATTACCGGTCCCCGCGAGTTCTTGCCGATAGCTGCAGCGAACATGAAAATAACCGTCATATTGGTATTCAAATATGGAGAGTCCCTGAAATTGAGACGATTCTTTTTGACAAATCTTTCGTAGGCAGGGATTGCATTTTTGAGCAAATATTCAGCATTAGCAGTTTGCTCATCTGGAGTATAGTAAGACCAGACCCATCCTCTAGAATTCGGATTTGTTGGTGGGCATAGTTCATTGATAATCTCTGGCCTATTTTTGCCCAAAAGGTACTCAATTGCATCTCTTATGGTATTAAGATTCTGAGAAAATGATCTCAGAATCCAGTTATTCCTGTGGCTGTGATTTCCATTTATTTTGGGATTTCTTCTCATGGCATTAGATATATTGTCGAAATCCAATACGGAGGAGAAGTTTAGAGGTTTCGATCCAATTCCATCTGCAACTGCAGAACAAAAATTAGGAAGAACTTGAAACATACCATTGGATAGATCACTTAAGCTATATTTTGCAGCATGTTCTAAACCAAAGGTATGTGCATATCTTTTCATGAAGGAAAAGATCACATCCTTCGCCAATGCTTCTCCAGCTATTGGAAACCTTCGTGATTTGGCTATCTTATCGACCTCTGCAAGTACAAATCTAAGTGCTTCGTTTTCAGGAGAGTCCGCTCGTTGACGCGAGGACCAATGATAAGAGAGGTGATTCTTTTCAAATGGGCTGCCTTTCATCTGTGAAAGATCAAACGTTTCAGCATCTGCTTTGCAAATAATCGTATCCGAGCTACCGAATGCAATTTTGTACAAGAAATATGACATTTCCTTGTCAGAAATTTTGGTGATTGCAACTCCAAGCTTCCAGACATCGGCCATTAGCAGTGTCTTGGCCGAAACAAAATCATTATCCAATAGATTGTTAATCTCGCTTATATACCTCTGGAAATATTCTAGGTCATTTTTGCTGATATCTGGTAACAGTAACTTTTTTTCGATCTTGTCTTTCAATAACGGGTACTCAGTTATGCGTAGAATGTATTGCTTTGCAATAGCTTCCCATCGGGCAAGATAAGAAGAGTCTGGAGACACTAGGTCATTGTCCGAAAAATGTATGGTAAATGATTTTTGTTGAGGTTTCGCACCATCCATTAGGGGATGTATATGTTTCCAGTATACCGATTTAGAATCAATGTCGACGCATACTAATAGTAAAGGCTGAGGGCTGCGTTCAGAATAAAAAAATAGGTCAATGGGGCAACTGTATTTCATCTGTCCGCTAGGTAAAGTTTTGACCTGAACGGAGAAATTCCCAATAGGGGTTCCATCTATGTCGGTTAGTTCAAGCGTGCCGTCAATATTGGGGACTTTGTCGCATGTCTTTATATCAGGTTTAACTCTGTCAAAATCAATTGCCCCTTCAAAAATATGAACGGCTCGTCGTTCGGTTGCATCCGTTAATGGGTATGGTGCGGGTTTTTGATTACTACGTTTCATGATGATGTCCAGTAAACGGTTTAGGCATAAATTGTAATTGATTATATGGGATATTGGCACGTTTAAACGTTGATATAGTCCTTTTTGCCTCCTGAAATAATCATGTTTAGGTTGATTCGTATCAACTAATACCTATTGCCAGTTAAGACAAATGTATGGCATCAAGCGGGGATGCAATGCTGAAGAGGGGGTAACGGGGATTCAGCAGATTGAGCTATTGGGAGCAGGTATTTTCAAAAGCGAGCTTACCAATGTGGTTGTAAAATGAAAAAACCCTAGGAAATCTTCTGTTTTCCTAGGGTTTATAAAAATGGTGGTGGGGGATGGATTCGAACCATCGAACTCGTAGAGGGCAGATTTACAGTCTGCTGCGTTTGACCGCTCCGCAACCCCACCGTTTCCGTTAAAGGAGCGACTAAGGTACCTAAATTTTTGGGTTTGTCTACTATGAATTTCAGAAAAAAACCGGATTAATAGGAAACACTATGAATATTGAGGAAAAAACGATTATCTGCGGCGGTTTTACTCCCTGCGTTCAGCGCATTCTGGAGTTTGATTTGGTTGAAAAAGAATCGGTGAACCGTGCGGCACGGGTGACGATCGGGATTGGAGGGAAGGGCGCAAATACGGCGCGCATGGTGCGGCAGCTTGGCGGTACCCCGCTTCTGGTCGGTTTTGTGGGCGGTGCTAACGGGCGCCTGCTGGAGGATATGCTGCGGCAGGAGGATGTTGAATTCCGGAATGTGGAGGTTTCGGGCGAGACGCGAATTTGCCAGACGTTGGTGGAACAGGGGAATCCGGAAACAACGGAGCTGGTTGAGGAGATGCCGGCGCTGATTGATGATGAGTGGCACCGGATGATGGATCTGTTTGGTGAGCTGGATCTGAACGGGGCGGTGGTGCCGGTTTCCGGAAAGCTTCCGGCGGGGGCGCCGGAGGATGCTTATGCGCAGATTGCTGCGTTGGTGGCTCAAATGGGCGGTCAGCTGATTATTGATGCGCCGGGCGATCCGCTGATGCGAACGCTTGAGCAGCGGCCTTTTATCGTGAAGATTAATGATGTTGAGCTGTTGCAGACGGTCGGCGGAGATGGTCTGATTGGAGGTTGCCGGAGCATTCTGGAACGTGGTGCGCAATCGGTGCTGGTCACACGCGGGAGCCGGTCGGCATTTTATATGGATGCTTCACAGTCGTTTGAGCTTGTGCCGCCCCGGATTGATGCGATTAATCCGGTCGGCAGCGGCGATGCGGTGACGGCGGGAATAGCGGTGGCGCTGGCGCAGGAATTGCCTCTTAAGGAGATGCTTCTTCAGGGGATGGCCTGCGGTGCAGCCAATGCGCTGAATTTGAAGTCAGGTTTTTTGAAGTCGGATGATGTGAAAAAGTTAATGATGCAAGTGGAGATTAAGGCGTTATGCGAGTGATGTTGGGGAAGGCTGTTAAAGCCGGGATTTGTTTTTATGCGTTGTTGACCGGAGTTGTTGTGCGGGCTCAGCAGATTGATGTTTATGAAGAGGCCTCTGCATCCTCTTTCCCGCTGGTCGGTGATTGTGCTGCCACGATTGTTCGCGATAAAGCGGACGCCGAAGTGGTGGATGTTGCGGTTAACCTGCTGGCGACGGATATCCGGCGGGTAACCGGTCGGAAGCCGGACGTCTGCGATTCGCTGTCGAAGGATGGTAAGCCGGTGGTTGTTGTGGGGACCGTGGGGCAGAGTCGCTTTATTGATGCGTTGGTGCGGTCGGGAAAGCTGGATGTTTCCGCAATTAAGGGACAGTGGGAATCCTATGTGATCACCGTTCTGGAGCAGCCCGTTGAGGGACTCGGGGATGTGCTTGTGATTGCCGGCAGTGACCGGCGCGGTACGGCCTATGGTCTATTTGAGCTTTCCGGGTCGATTGGCGTGTCGCCGTGGTATTGGTGGGCGGATGTTCCGGTTGCAGAGAAAAAACAGGTGCATGTTTCCCGTAAAACCATTGTGCAGGGGCCGCCGTCAGTGAAATATCGCGGCATCTTCATTAACGATGAAGATTGGGGGCTGCAGCCGTGGGCAGCACGGCAGATGGATGCGGATATCAAAGATATCGGGCCGAATACCTATGAAAAGGTGTTTGAACTGCTGTTGCGGTTAAAGGCGAATTTTATCTGGCCGGCAATGCATCCCTGTACGCAGGCGTTTAATATTTATGAGAAAAACAAGGTGGTGGCCGATCGCTATGCCATCGTTATGGGCGCTTCGCACTGTGAACCGATGCTGTGCAATAATGTGACGGAGTGGGATAAGAAGACGATGGGGGACTGGAACTATGAAACCAACCCCGACGGAATCTATGATTATTGGGAATCGCGGCTAAAGGAAAACGGCCGGTATGAAAATGTGTATACGGTCGGTATGCGGGGGATTCACGATTCCGGCGTACCGGGAGGGGGATCCAGAGAAGATAAAAAGAATCGTCTGCAACGGGTTATTAGCGATCAGCGCAAGATTCTTTCCGATTATGTGAACCCGGATCCGGCGTTGGTGCCTCAGATTTTCTGTCCCTACAAAGAAGTGCTCGATATCTATAAACTGGGGCTCAATCTTCCTGATGATGTAACGATTGTCTGGCCGGACGACAACCACGGCTATATCCGTAATCTCTCAACGCCGGTTGAGCGTAAACGATCCGGTGGATCAGGCATTTATTATCATCTTTCCTACTGGGGTGCGCCGCAGGATTATCTGTGGATCAGTTCCTCCTCTCCGGCGAAAATTGCGTATGAAATGCAGAAAGCTTATGCCTACGGCGCAGAACAGCTCTGGGTTTTCAATGTCGGTGACATTAAACCCTGCGAGATGGAGATGGATTTTGCGCTGCAGCTGGCCTATGACGTGAACCGGTGGCCGGCGGCAAAGGCGATGACCTTTATTGATGAATGGGCGGCGCGTACATTTGGTGAATCGCACGCCGCTGAGATCGGCGGGATCTATCGTGAATACTATCGCTTGGTCCAGCAGGCCCGTCCGGAGCACATGGATCAGGTGAACTTTTCGCGGAAGGAACAGCAACAGCGCCTTGAGGCCTATGCCGACATTTCCAAACGGGCGGAAGCCATCTATGCCGGCCTGGATAAGGCGGACCTCGATGCCTTCTTCGAGCTGGTACTCTATCCTGTGCGCTGTGCTGACCTGATGAACCGGAAATGGACTTATTCGAACTGGGGCGAAGGGAAAAAGGCCGTTGAAGCCTATGGCGAGATTCAGGAGCTGACGCAACAGTATAACAATAAAATCGCCGACGGGAAATGGGCCGGCATTATGGATTCCGCGCCGCGCCGGCGCCCGGTATTTAAAAAACCGTCGTCGGATCGGATTTCGACTGCGGAGCCGATGGTTTCGCTGGAGCCGAAGGATGCAACGTGTTCCGGAAAGATGGAGCTGTCGGGCGGTGGAATCCTCTCCGGCGATTCCGGTATCCAGAAGGAGGATTCGGATTCCCGGGCGGAATTCCGGTTTAAGGCTGATCATGGCGGCAAGGCTGATCTCTATTTTCTGGCGCAGTGCGCTGATGAGGAGCATGACTCCTGGTTTGTTTCGTTTAACGGGAAGAAGATTGTCAGCAATGATCATGCGACCGGGGCAGAGGTGCGCTGGTTTAAAATCATGGATGTGGAGCTGGAAAAGGGCCGCAATGAGCTTGTTGTTGTCCAGCGGGAACCGGGGGCTGTGCTCCGTCAGGTGGTGCTGATGGAGCCGGGCTGTGCGCCGCCGGAAGCCTCCAATGATCCGGCTTATGTTTTTGCGGCGCCGGACTACGCTGAAATCAAAAACGGGGCCGCCTCGAAGTGGGAAAAGATCAGCGGCCTTGGAATTGAGTCCGGCGCGTTGGCGGTTATGCCGTATGAAACAGAGCCGCTTTCGGAACGAAAGCTGGCGCAGGCACCGGCCGTTGCCTACACCTTCAGCAGTGATGCATCCGCCTGTTCGATCGAATCCCGGTTTCTTCCGACG
Organism: Aminobacteriaceae bacterium; assembly: GCA_963668335.2. Taxonomy (GTDB): domain Bacteria; phylum Synergistota; class Synergistia; order Synergistales; family Aminobacteriaceae; genus JAAYLU01. Next base: position 134,293 of record CAXXRY010000048.1, read on the forward strand.
CACCGCATCAACGAAGGTATGCAGCTTCGCTATGCGGTTCAGGTGGACGGCGGTCCTGTGGAGGTTCGGGATATCAATGTTCCGTCAAAGTCCGGAACCTGGGCGGATAATGTGCTGCGCGGCTATTCATTCGGTCGTTCGGAGCATGAACTGAAGCAACGGAAGACGCATTCCGTGACCATTTACCTGCTCGATCCGGGGATGGTGCTGAGTCAGGTGCGCGTGCTTGAGTGATCTACATGTCCGGGAAAAGATCGCCGAGTTTCGGTTCCTTTCCCGGCGGTGTCCGTTTGTCGGACGGCTTGCGGGCATCGCGCTCGCATTGCGCGAGAAATTCCTGCGATGACATCACCTGCGCGCCGGCACTTGAAACGGTGGCGTGTTCGGCGTGGTCGGATGTGACCACCAGAATCTTTTCCGGTTTGTGGTATTTGGAGACCAGCCGTTCAATAATCGTGTCGGCGGAAAGGTTGCCGGGGGAAAAGTAAACCTCCAGATGCCGCACGGTAAGGGCCTCATCGGCGCCGGACTCCCGACCGTCAAAAACAACGGTGGTCTGCGGCGCCATGCGGTGCGCGGTATTTTCGATCATGCGCACGAGCCGATGACGTGCGGCCGCCAGGTCGGTGCAGAGCAGACGGGCCAGTTCCTTTTCCTGATGCAGCAGGTTGTAGCCGTCGATGATGAGCCAGTCGGGTTGCATCGGTTTACCAGAACTTCCACTTTTTTTCTTCGATTTTCTTTTCGAGCAGGCGTTTGAAATCGTCTTTGGCCTGAAGGCCCTGTTCATAGATTTCCCACGGTTTATGGAAATCCATGATTTCAACATCCTGCAGGGGTGGACGGACATAGATGTCGACCGGATTGTTTTTAAGTTTTTCCTGCGTTACGGCATCCATCATAACCTGATAGGTATGCATGATGGCGTCGCGCGGGGAGGGAACTTTGGTCAATGGTGCCGAGCTTTCGCCCATAATATCCACGGCAATCTTAAGGTCGCAGGCATTGTCGAGCAGGTCGAACGGAACATTGTTGACGAGCCCTCCGTCCACCAGCACGCGTTCATCGTTGGATACCGGCGCAAAGATATAGGGAAGGGCCATGCTGGCGCGAATAGCCGGCATCAGGTCGCCGGAGGAAAAGACCACCTGTTCGCGTCGCCAGAAATCGGTTGCCACCACTTTCAGCGGAATATTCAGCTCCTCGAAGGTTTCAATCTGCATCTGGTCATAAAGGTAGTGAAGCAGTTTTTCGCCTTTAAGCAGTCCCTGCGGTTTAAAGCTGATGTGCGGGTCGATCAGCTCCAGGATTTTCAGCATATCCTTTTTCTGAAAGAGATCCTTCCATGTGGCATGCGGAGGGGTAATCAGTTCATAAAACAGCTGGGCAATATCCTTGGCCGAGTGGCCGGAAGCATACAGTGCCCCGAGGATTGCGCCGATACTTGTTCCGGTAATGCAGTGCAGCTTGATTCCCAGTTCATCGAATACTTCGAGAATCGGAATATGAGCAAATCCCCGGGCGCCGCCGCCCCCTAATGCCAAACCAATCTTTTTCATGGTCGGGAAGATAAATGTTTCTGAAAAAGATTACAGGTTAAATGAGCAGGAAGATGGAGGGATGACGTCCTCGTCGCCCGCGTGAAAGATGAGCCTTAAACGCATGCGGACAGCGAGGACGCTGTCCCTCCAATAAAAGTGGAATACAAGGTGTTATGCCCGCGGATGAAATTGCTGGTGGATTGATTTCAGGCGTTCGGGATTTACGTGGGTGTAAATCTGGGTGGTGGCAATGTCGGCGTGACCGAGCATTTCCTGAATAACGCGTAAAGGGGCCCCGTTCTGCAGAAGGTGGCTGGCAAAGGAGTGGCGCAGGGTGTGCGGTGTGACATTCTTCATGATGCCTGCCTCCTTTGTATATTTTTTGATGATTTGCCAGAGCCGTTGCCGGCTGAGCGGTTTTTCGCTGTTGGAGACGAAGACTTCCGGGACATGCTGGTTTTCACAGAGAATGGGGCGAACCTCTTTGAGATAGCATTCGAGAATATTGGAGGAATCCTGAGCCACGGGAATTACGCGCTCCTTGCGCCCTTTTCCGATGACGCGTATATAGCCGTCTTCAATATGCAGGTTGGCGAGTTTGAGCCCTGCGAGTTCGGATACGCGCAGGCCGGAGGCATAGAACATTTCGAGCATTGCCCGGTCGCGTACCCCTAGCGGTTTTCGCATGTCCGGCGCGCGCAGCAGCAGGGTGACCTCTTTTTCCGACAGCGTATCCGGCAGGATTTTCCACAGCTTGGGCGAATCCATGGTGTCGGTCACATTGCGGTCAAGCAGTCCTTCCTGCTGGAGGAAGCGGAAAAAGACCTTGATGGACACGAGATGGCGCGAAATGGAGTTGGTGCTCATTCCCCGCGCTTTCATTTCCATCAGGTGGTCGAGAATCTGTTTGCGGCTGACCTGGCTGAGCGAGGTTACGCCTTTGCGTTCCAGCCATCCGAGGAACTGGCCCAGATCATCCGCATAGGCCTTGCGCGTGTTGATGCTCAGCCCGCGTTCCAGCGAGATGTGATCGAGAAAGGTTTCCAGCAAGGCGTTCATGCTAATCCACAGATTTTACAGATTACGCGGATTGAATCTGTGCAAATCTGCGTAATCTGTGGATGTGATATTTAGACTTCGAGTTCTTCGCCGGTGAGGAGCTTGTAGGCTTCGAGATATTTTTCGCGGCTCTTCATAATGACCTCTTCGGGGAGCGCCGGCGCCGGAGGAGTTTTGTCCCAGTCGAGCGTTTCAAGGTAGTCGCGGACAAACTGTTTGTCGAATGAGAAAGGCGATGAACCCGGCTTATAAGTGTCGGCCGGCCAGAAGCGCGAGCTGTCGGGCGTCAGTACTTCATCGATCAGGATCAGCTCGTCGCCGACCATGCCGAACTCAAACTTGGTGTCGGCAATGATGATGCCCTTGGTCAGTGCAAAGTCTGCGGCGGTTTTGTAGAGGTTGAGGCTGACTTCTTTGAGTTTATTACCCAGCTCTTCGCCGACGATTTCCTTCATCTGTTCGAAGGAGATATTTTCATCGTGGCCTTCGTCGGCCTTGGTGGATGGCGTAAAGATCGGTTCATCGAGTTTTCCTGCCATTTCGTAGCCGGCGCGCAGGGGCATGCCGCCGATGGTGCCGGACTTCTGGTATTCCTTCCAGCCGGAGCCGATCAGGTAGCCGCGGACGATGCATTCAACCGGCAGCAACTCGGCTTTCTTTACCAGCATGGAGCGACCTTTGAGCAGTTCTGCGTGTTCCTGAAGCTCGGCCGGGAAGTCGTTGACGTCAGTTGAAATCATGTGGTTTTTGACAACGTCGCCGGTGCGGTCGAACCAGAACTTGGAAATCATGTTGAGCACCTGACCCTTGTTCGGGATGCCGTTGGGCATGATGCAGTCGAAGGCCGAAATGCGGTCGGATGCGACAAACAGGTATTGGTCGCCCAGATCATAGACCTCGCGCACCTTGCCGGTTTTAAATTTTTCGATGCCGGGCAGTTCGATGGTTGTTGCTGCGTTCATATTCTCTCCTCGATTTGGATTCTAAAACTGCGCGGGACTTTACGGGTCCGCCGCCATCCACGCAACACCAAACAAATATGCCTTGAGGTGTGATAACTGAATCTTCGGATTGCGTGGATTTTACCGGATAACCTGCGTAGTCTGCGTGTCTGTTTTTGTTTTGAAGGATTATTTTATGGGAAATTTAGCCAAACGAATCGGAATATTTGTGATCGGACTGTTTGTGGTTGCTTTCGGGGTGGCGCTTTCAGTGAAAGCGAATCTGGGGGTGTCTCCGATCTCCTGCGTTCCGTATATTTTCAGTCAGCACTTTCCGGTCTCCATGGGCATGACGACAATTGTTCTGAATGTCCTGTTGATTCTGTTGCAGATTCTGGTGCGCCGGAGGAATTATGATCTGATCCAGCTCGTGCAGCTTCCCGTTGTTCTGGTGTTCGGTCTTTTTACCGATCTTACGCTTTATTTGGTTTCCGGTCTGGAAGTGTCCGGTTATTGGATGCAGTTGCTGTTGTGTCTGCTCAGTTTGGTGGTGATTGCCTTCGGGGTTTTTCTTGAAGTGAAAGCCCATGTGACGTATCTGCCCGGCGAGGGCATGGCGATGGCTTTGGCAGAAACGTTTCCCGTTGCATTCGGCCCGTCCAAGATCGGAGTCGATTGTTCGCTCGTCGTTGTTGGTGTGGTCAGCTCTCTGGTGTTGTTTGGGGGGTTGCTCGGAATTCGTGAAGGAACGGTGCTGGCTGCGTTGGCGGTCGGTGCGTTGGTGCGGGTTTATCGCAAGGTTTTTGCTCGATTATCACATCGGCCCTTGAATGGATGACGTCCTCGTCGTCCAAGGGAAGCGGGGACGCTGTCTCTCTATAATAAAAACGCCCCGGAAGAATCCGGGGCGCGTCCTTTGCAGAATCTGCGGTCGGGGTTAGCCGAGCAGTTCCTTGGCCTTGGCGTAGATGTTGTCGGCGGTGAAACCGAACTTTTCCTGAAGGACTGCATACGGGCCGGAAGCGCCGAAGTCGTCCTTGGTAACCTTTACGCCGCAACGGCCGATATAACGTTCCCATCCGAAGCTGGTACCGGCTTCAATGGCCATACGCTTGGTAACGGCATTCGGGATAACCGATTCCTGATAGTCGGCGTCCTGCTTTTCGAACAGTTCCCATGAAGGCATGCTCACAACGCGAACATTTTTGCCTTCTTCGCCGAGCTTCTGCGCGGCATTGAGGGACATTTCAACTTCGGATCCGGTGGCGAGCATCAGCAGTTCCGGTTCGCCTTCGCCGCTCTGCCAGAGGGTGTACGCCCCTTTCTTGACGTTGCTGGCGGACGGGAATACGGAGCGGTCGATGGTCGGCAGGTTCTGGCGGGTGAGGGCCAGAGCGGTCGGGCCGGACTTGTTTTCGAGGGCGGCAACCCAGGCGGCGGCCACTTCGGTGGCGTCGGCCGGACGGATAACCGTCATGTTCGGGATCATGCGCAGGCTGGCCACGGTTTCGATCGGCTGATGGGTCGGGCCGTCTTCGCCGACGCAGAAGCTGTCGTGCGTGAAGACATAAACCACCGGAACACCCATGATGGCGGCCAGACGGGCAACCGGGCGAACGTAGTCGGCAAAGACACAGAAGGTGCCGCCGAAGATACGGAAGCCGCCGTGCAGCTGGATGCCGTTCATGATGCCGGCCATGCCGATTTCGCGAACGCCGAAGTGGAAGTTGCGGCCTTCGAAAGCGCCCTTGCCGATGTCGCCCATGTCCGCCATATAGGTGTTGTTGGACGGCGCGAGGTCGGCGGAGCCGCCGACGAGGTAAGGGATTTCCTTTGCGAGGGCGTTGATTACCTTGCCGGAAGAGGCGCGGGTGGCCATGGAGGAGCCGGCTTCGAAGATATCAACCTTGCTTTCGAGGTCTGCGGGAAGCTCGCCTTTCTGTGCCTTGTCCCATTCGAGTGCTTCCGCCGGATTGGCTTGGGCAAACTTTGCGAATTCGGCATTCCAGAGGGCTTCAACCTGCTTCATTTCATCACCGCGGGCTGCGAAGATGTCGCGAACTTCCTGCGGAACGAAGAACTTGTCTTCGGGCATACCGAGGTTTTTCTTGGTCAGCACGATTTCCTCTTCGCCAAGCGGGGCACCGTGAACGCCGTGGGTGCCTTCCTTGTTCGGAGAGCCGAATCCGATTTTGGTGTTGCAGATAATGACGGACGGTTTTTCGGTTTCCGCCTGTGCGGCTTCGATGGCGGCTGAAATTTCGTCGTGATTGTGACCGTCGACTTCCTGCACCTGCCAGCCGTAAGCTTCCATGCGCTTGGTTACGTCATCGGTGTAGGTGATGTGGGTGTCGCCTTCGATGGAGATAAAGTTCTGGTCGTAGAAAACGATCAGCTTGCCGAGGCCGTGGTTGCCGGCCAGCGAGAAGACTTCGTGGGAGATGCCTTCTTCGAATTCACCCTCAGAAGCGATGACATAAGTGAAGTGGTCAACGAGCTTGCGGGCTTCTTCATTATAACGTGCTGCGAGCATCTGTTCGGCAATCGCCATGCCGACGGCATTGGAGCAACCCTGACCCAGCGGGCCTGTGGTGGTTTCGATTCCGTCGACGTGGCCGTATTCCGGGTGGCCGGCGGTCTTGGAGCCCCACTGGCGGAACTGTTTGAGTTCGTCAAGCGGCAGATCTTTGTAGCCGGCGAGGTGCATCAGGCTGTAGATGAGCATGGAGCCGTGTCCGGCGGAGAGCACGAAGCGGTCGCGGTCCGGCCAGCTTGTGTTTTCCGGGTTATGTTTCAGGTACTTGGTCCAGAGCACGCTGGCGACATCGGCCATGCCCATCGGCATGCCCGGGTGACCGGAGTTGGCGGCCTGAATGCCGTCCATTGCCAGTCCACGAATTGTATTAGCAACAAGGTTTAGATCCATTTTTGGTTTTCTCCCTTTTCTGGTTAGCGGATTTGAAAAATGAGGGATCAAAGATATTTATCCACCAATGTTTTACAAGTCATTTCCGCGTAAGAGTGTTGAGGGTGGGTGGTTTGGATATGCACAATCTGTGTTTGCTTTGCTTGAAGTTTGTCCCGGTAAGGTCCAATATACGCTATTTGGAGTTTTTTTCGTGATTGACCTGCATACACATTCTATCTATTCCGACGGCACCAATACCCCCGGCGAGCTGGTGTCGATGGCGGAGGCGCGAGGGCTTAAAGCACTTGCGCTGACGGACCACGATACAGTCGGCGGTGTTGACTCGCTGCTGGCGGCAACAGCAGCTTCACCGGTTGAGGGCGTGCCGGGAATTGAGCTCAGTGCAGAGTGCGAAAGCGGTACAATGCATGTGCTTGGCTACTTTATTGATCACCATTGTAACGCTCTGCTTGAAAAGATCGACAAGGTTCGCATCGGTCGGGAAAAGCGAAACATGGAAATCCTGAAAAAGCTTAACAAGCTTGGATATGTCCTGATGTGGAGCGATGTCGAGAAACGGGCGGGCTGTGATGTTGTAGGGCGTCCGCACTTTGCCGAAGCGCTGATGGACCGGGGATATGTGAAGTCGCGCAAGGCGGCATTTGATCTTCTGCTGGGGAAGGGGCGTCCGGCGTATGCTGAACGCTACCGTTATACGGCACGGGAGTGTATTGAGCTGATCCTGGCCGCCGGAGGAATCCCGGTGCTGGCTCATCCTGCGACTATTTATCTGCCGGACGATCAGTTGAAGGGACTGGTGAAAGGGCTTAAGGCGTGTGGTCTCGGCGGCATTGAGGCTTACTATGCTGAGCACAAGCCGGATAATATTGCGAAGTTCTGCTGTTGGGCAAAGGAGTTTGATCTGATCTGTACCGGCGGAACGGATTATCATGGAGACAATTCACCTGATCTCAAGCTCGGTACCGGGTTTGGCCAGTTGCGCGTTCCTGATGAGACTCTGGAGCGGCTTAAGGCCGCACGGCCTCAGATTGCTTAAAGCATCTCGGTCAGCTGGTTCAGCTCTGTAATGACGGCGTCGGGGCGGAGATCTTTGCAGCGTTCATCATTTTCCCGTAGACGGAGCGAACGTCTGTCGCCCGCGAACAGGGCGGTTTGGCATCCGGCGCGGTTGGCCGTGTAGATGTCATTGAGCATATCGTTGCCGACATAGAGCGTTTCCTTCGGTGTAATACCGTATTTTTGTTTTAGGTGCTTTCCCGCTTTCGGGAAGAGGCGGGGCGATGGTTTGCCTTCGAGCTCTTTGTAGGACCAGATGCAACAGTCGGGGTCAAAGCCGATTTCTTCAACGGTCTGTTTAAAAAATGCGGAAAAGAGCAGGGGGGTGTAGAACTGGGCGTTGGAGACAATGCCGAGGACATAGCCCCGCTCTTTCAGTGCACGAAGCGTTGAGAGACCGTTCGGCATAGGCCAGGTGGGATTGACTCGGCATTCATATTCAACCGCCAGCTGCCGGATCGGTTCGATATCGATTTCCGCCGGTTCCAGCAATCCGTCTTTACGAAGGAATTCGATGATCTTTTTCCATATTCGGACAATATCGACTTCGGGACTTTCAATGCCGTTGGCCCGGCTTGCGGCATGCCATTCAAGGACCTCTTTTTTCAGCAGAGCTTTTCCGGCGCTGCCGGCTTCAGTCAGGTTGCCTTTATAATGTGCATCCTGCAGGGCCTGTGTCAGGGCTTCGGCAGTATCGGTGGCGGTTGCCGTCCCGACATCACCGGAGCCGGAAATGAGCAGGGTTCCGTAAATATCGAACAGCACCGCTTTAACGCCCTGCAGGTTGCAGGTGTTTCCGGCTGTTTCGGTCGGTAACGGATCAAGCGGATGACAGCGATTCCGGACAATCTCTTCTAGCAGTTTCATACGGGCATTATTCGTTAAAGTCCGGCGCTTTCCAAGTTTGTATGACTATGGAAATGGTTTTGCAGCTGAAAGCTTCGTGAACCTTTTGGGGTCGCGGCTTGCCAAGCACGAGGGCATTGCTACAATTCAGGCAAAGAAAGAGAGGGTCCTGTGAAGTCCATTGCTGTTTTTATTTGTCTGTTGATCTGTTTGAGCTGTGTTCCGCAGGGCTTTGCTGAAACGGTGACGCTTCCGGCGGCGAAGGATGCTTTCGGGCGCAGTAATGAGCGCAATACCAACAGCGGCGCGAGTCCGGACTTGTATGTAGCGCATTCGCCGATGTTTCGTGCGCTGGTGAGCTTTGACCTTTCGTCCGTAACCAACCGTATTCTTTCCGCAGAGCTTTGCCTTACACCGCGGAATGATAATGACACTGCATTGAAGCTTCAGTTGGCTCCAATGGTTTATACCTCGCAGAATGCCGGTTGGAAAGAGGGCGCCGGAAGCCGGGGTGCGCAGGGGCGTAATGCCATGTCCGGGGAGGCAACCTTTTCTCGCTGCGCCTATCCCGATGTTGCATGGGAACGATCGGTTGGTGTTCCTTCCCGCGGACTGGATGATTCGGCATTATGGATGACGTCAATCGCGACAACGGTTCCGGTCTGGAAAAGCGCTGAGGTGGTTCGATTGAAGCTGAACACGGTTTCGTGGCTGGAAAAAATCCGTTCTGCGCAAAAGCCTGTTGCCACGTTCGGTCTTTGGGGCTCCGGCGGTAAAGGTTTCTACATCATTGCATCGAAAGAGTCGGGGCAGGCGCCGGTGCTGGTGCTTGTTACGGAGGATGCGCCGTAGCCTGTCGGCTGGAATTGCTTCGAATGCACTTTAAACCCTTACCTGTTTTGACTACCTTTCTGCGTTATGAAATGGATCGCTTCGCTTGAAAAACGTTTTGGCTCGATGGCCATTCCCAACCTGACTCTTTATCTGATTCTGCTGCAGGTCATTGGGTATCTACTGGTGGTTGCCCAGCCGGGTCTCTATGAAAAAATGTTTCTGCACGGAGGCTCCGCAATGAATAACGGCGAATGGTGGCGCCTGCTGTCGTTCATGATGGTGCCGAAAACATTCAGTCCGATCTTTATCATTTTTTCACTCTACATTCTCTACCTGATGGGATCGGCGCTGGAACAGGCGTGGGGCGCATTCCGCTTTAATCTGTTTATTCTGATCGGCTATCTGCTGACGGTTATCATGGCGTTTATTAATCCGGGCGTGGTGATCAGTAACTTCTATTTCCTCGGCGGCATTTCGCTGGCATTTGCCACGCTGTTTCCCCATTTTGAGCTGATGCTCTTTTTTGTGCTTCCGGTAAAGATGAAGTGGCTGGGATGGTTTACCTTTGCCTATTTTGTTTACACCCTTTTCGCTCCCGTCAATGTGCCTGGCGGTGCGCTGGTTCTCGGGAACAAGCTGGCAGTGATTGCGGCGCTGGTGAACTATGCCCTCTTTTTCGGGCGTGATGCGTTGCTTAATCTGAATGCCTCCCGCCGGCGCAAGGCCTATGTTGCCCGCACGGCCAAAACCGCCGCCCAGCCACGTCATGAGTGTGCCGAGTGCGGCGTGACAGATAAGAGCGATCCGGATATGCATTTCAGATACTGCTCAACCTGTGGGAAATGTTTCTGCGAAAACCACATCAACACGCATCGGCACGAATAGGGAGTCGTCATGAAAAACCAGGCCGTTATCTTTACCAAACCCGTTCATCATTTGAGGGTGGATATCGGCCCGGATGAACTGAGCTGTCGTGCGCGCGACTTTTTTACCGCAAACGGATTTAAAATCGTTTCCAGCCGGCAGGTGGACGGTTCAGAACTGGCGGCGCGCAAAATTATCCGAAGCCATTACCAGATGTACAGCCGTGCCTCATACGGCGATTTCAGCATAACGCCGGAAGGGGCGGCTGTGTTTGCCGATCTGTTCGGTCGCAGCTGGGACGAGGAAACGGAAAACGGCCGGATCAAGAGCAATCCGCAACTGCTCGAACAAAAGAGGATCGATGCGGATTATCTTTTTGAATGCTGGAATGCAGCGGAAGCACGGAAGGTGCAGGCCGGCCTGCTGGCGGCGTGGCTGGCGCCGCTCGACTGTTACGGCATAAATGCGTTTTATCCGGCAATGGAGGCCAATTTTTATCATCCTGAAACACGCATGGATTATATGGTGGTCGAGTTTGATCCGGCGGTCATTTCGTGGAAACGGTTTCGATCGGAGATTCTGGGTTCAACCCATGCGGCCAAGGCGGTGCCGGAAAGTTTCAGGGGAATGCTCTATGCTGACTTCAGGGTGGACTATCCCGGCCGCGATAATTTTGTGCATGGAAGCGCCGGACCGTTTGAAGGATTGATTGAACGTTCAATCCATGAACCGGATTTTAACCTCTCCGGCAATCCGGTCGGCAGCTATCTCGAAGCGAAGGGTATAACACGTGAACATCTGACTCAATGGATGGCTCAGCAATCCTGCGCCGGACTCGGTTCCCTGTTTGACGCGACGGAGGAAAAAGATACTGCAACCGTTTTCCCGGTTCTCGACGGCGTCGACTGGTCAGTCCGTTAGTCTTTTCAGGATTTCCGTAGCGGCACGTTCGGCGCCACCGCGCGGCATCGGCTCTAATGGCTCCGGCGCATTTTTTATGGCATCAAGGGCGCGTTGCAGGTTGCCGGAATAAAGCTCCGCGTTTGGGATGAAAGCGTGGCGGCAGTAGCGTTCAATGCATTCCACCAGCACGGGATATTCGCGGAAATTGGCGCGGTCGGTGTAAATGATCGGTTTGTCGTTGGCGATGCATTCGGACAGGATACCGAAGCCGGGTTTGGTGACGACGATATCGACGGATGCGAGAATGTCGGCAAAGCATACGGCCGAGCGCGAGATGCAATGCACGACCGAGCCCGGCCACTCCAACGGTTCAACGGAAAAGAGTTCGCAGTCGTTCAGTGCAGCAAGGTTTTTCAGCGCCGTTTTATCAAGGTTCAACGACGTAAAGGAGAGCAGAATCCAGTGTTTTTCAGGATCGGCGCAGGTGATTCGGATGATTTCGTTGCGCCGGTTTGTTCCGGGCTTTGCAAGCAGGGGCAGATTAACCTGATTCGGAAAGGCGCTCATCGGTTCGGAAAAGGGTTGGCGCAGCAGCAGGTCGGTCTGCTGGTAAACCGTTTTGAATTTGTCCACAAACCGTTGCCAGCGAATATCGTGTTCCGCAAATTCGGCGTAGATCCAATCCCATCCAAAGTTGCTGGTTGCAATGTTCGGAATGCCGGACCGTTGGGCCGCCGCGAGCGGGATGGCCGGAACATCGGCGACAACTATGCCGATCTCTTCCTGTTCAAAAAATGCGTTTTCCTGCTCAATCAGTTTCTCTTCCCTGGCATAGAGTGTTTCGAGGGCCTGAAGCGATGCTTCAAGGTCCACCAGAATGGAATCTTTCTGGATCAGGCCAACATCAAAGGCGCCGGGGCGCAGTTGAATCGTTTCCGGAATGCGGCTGCGCATGAAGGCTTCCGGCAGATCGGTGACGGCAATGATGGGTATCTGCGGTGCGGCGGTGTGGAGTGCGTTAAGAATATCACAGGAGCGGGCGCCGTGTCCGTACCCGTGGGCGGTGATGTAGTACGCGATCTTTTTCATGAAGCAACCACGCCGACCGCCAGGATGATCGAAAGCAGAAGAGTAATCCCGACTTTCAGGAAGATGACCGCAAGGCGGGCGAGGACCGCACCGGTGGCTACATGGGCGGCATGATCCGCTTTTTTGAGCCGTGCATGTTCCACCCAGAAGGCGAGCCCAAAGCTGCCGATCAGCATGCCGAGCAGGTTTCCAACGATCGGAACAGGAATAAAGCCGCCGAGAATCATGCCGAGAAATCCGCCGGCCAGCGCAGCCCATCCGGCGGCTTTTGAGCCACCGCGTTTCTGTACGCCCCATGCTCCGGCAAAGGCTTCGATCACTTCGACGCCGATACAGAGCAGTAGAAAGATGATGAGGGTCGGAATGCCGGGGAATTCCGGCCAGCGCTTCCATGCAACCAGTACCGTGGCGCCGAAAACAACCCAGGTGCCGGAGAGCGATAGGCAGGATAGAATGAAGCCGAGGAAACACAGCAGGGCCGCCAGTGTGTAAACACCGAACGATCCCAGAGCCTGCCAATCGATTTCCATAAGGCCGATCATGGTATTCGACTGGCTCCCGATGTCAATGTTGTGAGTCGAGGATAACCTACAGACGAAGACCTCTCCTGATGCAGAGTGCGCCGCATCCGGAGAGGAATATCAGTGCCAGACTGGCAGGTTCCGGAACCACCTGCATGTAGACATCGTCGGTATATCCATCGTTGTTCGTTCCGGAGTTCCGTTCCGTGAGGATGGAAAACCGGAGGCTGTGCGTGTTGGGAAGAAGCGTTGTGCTTTCCGCGTATTCGGTCCAGTTGTAGCCTCCGCCTATCTGGGTGGTTTCAAGGCTTTCTCCGCCGCTGTCGAGTTGTTCGAGGATGAGCGTGCTGGTGTCCTGACTGATATAGGATGCGCACCATCCGCCCCATTCGACGGTATAGTTTCCGTTGGCCTGATCGGTTGCGCTGAATCCCGTGATGTCTGAGAGCGTGAGGGTCTGACTGATCGTGTTCGCTGCATTTGCCCCGCCGTACAGGGCGTAGGTTCCGCTGTGTACTTTGGCTGTGGTTTGGTAAACGCTGCCGTTCCATCCGGAGGTGGTTTCGAATCCGGGGTTTTCGATCAGGTTTTCGTTGAAGGTGAGGGAAGCCTGTGCAGAGAGAGTCGTTAGCGTTCCGATAATGAACAGGTGCCATGTATGTTTCATTTAGATTTTTCCTTTTTGCGGGCTTTTAGTTATGTGGATGAGTTGTTTCCTGAGATTACAGATGAGGGGCGGGGTTCACTTGGAGATCGGCGTGATGCGGTAGAAACAGGTCTTCGTGGAGCCGGGGGAAATGGCGTTGGTTATCGGGGTTCCGGTGCCGGTTTTGTAGAAGCTGGAGGTCCAGTTGGTCAGGGTGGTCGAGGTTTCGACCTGGTAGGTGATCCCTTTTTCCCCTGCTAGAATGAGGTTGAACTGCCCGTTTTTTGTGGGTTTAAGTTTTCCTGGCGGCACTGTTGCGGGGGCGTTTTGTTCGTAGGGAATGAATGTTCCAGAGCCGGACATGACCTCAACGTTGTAGCGGACGTAATACGGATGAGTTTGGGTTAAGTCGCCGGGGTGAGCACCTTTCTGGACAGCGGCATACACTTCGCCGCTGTCTCCGCCCAGCCAGCTGGCCGCCGTGGTGTAAACATTTACAAAGGTGTCAATGGCAATCAGGTCTCCGTCGCTGACGGTGATCGTGTAATCAAAGTCACTGAGGCCGGAAGTGCTGCTGGTATCGGTATACGCGTTGGTGTAGACGAGCATGTTTTCGTAGGGCAATACGTTTTGGGAGTCGGTGAAGAACACGCCTTCGGCCATATTCGAATAGTGGTTGATGATGTCATAGACGGTTCCGTCGGTATTGTACGCTGATGCATAAATGGCAATTCCTCCGCCTGCTCCGGAAGAGGTGCAGGAATACCAGTCGGCGATTTCATAGCTGACTCTAACTTCCAGTGTTTTTCCTGCTGTAACGTGGGCCTGATAGTAGTCGCGCAGGGCAACATCGGCAGAGGATGAGGCATCGACCGGATTGTGGTGGATTTCGGAATAGCTGTAGGCCTGTAACGTTTGGTTGGTGGGGTCAACCGCAAAGCTGACGCGGGTGGCGGCATCGTTTTCAGTAAGCAAAATGTCGCCGGTTTGTTTAGCAAATCCGTTTTCCACAACGTCGCTTTCATAGGCGTTGGAGTGCCCCGAAAAATATTGCTCATAATCGATGATATCTTTGTGGTCGGTTCCGTAGGAGGTCATTCCGGCTCTCCAGAAGCAGGTATTGGCCTGTGTGAACAGAGGGAGGGCGATGGCGGCAGAAAGAAGGGGGTATTGGATCTTCATTGGTGCGTGTTTTCCAGGGGTTAAGTTTAAAATGAAGCTTTGGTCGGGCGTTTTCCGGCGAGACAGGTTTGTTGAAAGTTGTCTTTTTACAATGTTTTGCCTGATTTTGCTTTTGAAGGGAAAGATTAAGTTATAAGTCAATACGCTGTTTGACGTATAAGCGATTCTCGGGGGATAGATTCGTTTCATGGGGGTATGTTGAATGGAAAATTTATCAGTACATGAGATAAAGCGCATCTCGAGAATCTGTGAACGGGTTCATTGTGTTGCGCCGGGCGAGCCGTTCAGTAATCATTTGTCGGTCGTGCTTTCGGGGTTGTTTCCGTGTGTTCATCTGACGATTGACCGGGTGGAGCTTGAAACGTGTGAATTGAAGGAGATGGTTTCGGAAACGCTGCCGCCGGAGTTGTTGACGAAGGCCGCGCCGTTCATGCATGAGCATCCGGGGCCGAAGCAGCTTTTGCGGCCGGAACAGCGGCTGGTGGGGACGATGCTGACAGAGATGACGCGCCGTTCATTCCGGCATACGGGGCTGTATAACGAGAGCATGAAAGATCTGGAAATTGAGGATCAGCTGTGGATGAGTTTCCAGAGGCAGGGAGAAGTGACCGGGGTTGTTTTTTGTCGGGATACGCCTTTCTCGCATAAGGAACGTTTTGTTGCGAAACTGGTTCAGCCGCATATTGATATTGCGTGGACGAATTGGCGGCGGATGGCAGAACTTAAGCAGCGAGCCGAATGTGCTGTTTCTGAAGAATCGCACCCTTTAGTGAATGATCTGACAAAACGCCAGCAACAGGTTGTGGAGTGCGTGGCGGCCGGGATGACTAACCGGGAGATCGGTGAGCAGATGGGAATATCCCCGCGTACCGTGGGTAAGCATCTGGAGCAGATATACGGTTTTCTTGATATCCATAGCCGAACTGCACTGGCCAGGCTATGGACATAGCAGCTGTTATCTTGTCTGGTGTCCTGAGCGTGAGTGCTGCCACATGCGTTGCAGTGCATTTGTTCGGCAGGTTCGGTTTCGGTATCTAATCCTGTGCGGCGATCCACTGGGCCAGCAGGCGGGCGCCGAATAGTGTGGCGCCCGGGGCCTGATGCGGTTTGGCGGATTCGGTCCAGGCGGTTCCGGCAATGTCAATGTGCGCCCACGGAATATCCTCGGGAACAAATTCCTGAAGGAAAGCGGCCGCCGTTGCGGTGCCGGCTCCACCGGATTTCGCAAGGTTGGACAGATCCGCAAAATCCGATTTCATATCGTCGGAATAGTCTTTGTAGAGCGGAAGCTGCCAGAGGCGTTCACCGGCCTGCGCACCGGCATGGGTCAGATCTTTAATCAGGTGTTCGTCGTTGCCGAGTACGGCCGATGCGGCAGAGCCCAGAGCCACAATAACGGCACCGGTCAGGGTGGCCAGATCGACGATGGCGCGCGGTTTCATTCCGGCGGCCATGGCAAGGGCGTCCGCCAGTACAAGCCGGCCTTCGGCATCGGTGTTCAACACTTCAATGGTTTTTCCGTTGTGGGCCTTGATAATGTCGCCGGGGCGTGTGGCATTGGGGCCGGGCATGTTTTCTGCGGCGCCGAGGATGCCGATGACGGGAGTCTTTACGTTCATGCGGGCAATCATCTGCATGGCGGTAAGAACGGCCATGCCGCCGCATTTGTCGTATCGCATCCATCCCATGCCTTTGCCGGGTTTGAGTGAGATGCCGCCGCTGTCGAAGGTGACGGTTTTACCGACGAGCACAATCGGCTTGGCTTTGGGATCGGTTCCTTCGTGTTTGAGGATGATCATTTTCGATTCTTCAGCACTGCCCTGTCCGACGGCAAGAATGCCGCCGCAGCTCTTCTTTTCGAGCTGGGTCTTTCCGAGTATCTGACATTTCAGCCCGTTGGTTTTTGCCATGTTTTTTGCCCATTCGGCGATGGCCGTCGGAGTGGCTTCGTTGCCAGGCAGGTTGGCCAGGTCGGCGGTATCAATCAACGACTCGCCCTGAGCGATGGCGTGGCTGATGGATGTTTTTGATGAAGCTTTTCCGGCGAAGGCGAGCGAGTTGGTTTTGGATTTTTCGTTGTCGGACTTGAAGGTTGAAAAGCTGTAGGTTCCCCATGCGGCGCCGCGACCGGTGAGCAGTTGGTATTCGGATGCGTCGACTCCTTCGAGCGGGATTGAGGCGGGCGCGGCGAAGGATTTTGCGCCGGACGCATTACCGGTCCTGATTGCGGCGGCGGCCGCCTGTTCGAGCAGACCGTTATGAAAGTGCTTCGCTTCGCCGATGCCGGCAACGATCAGTCGTTTGGCGGTAATCTGTCCGCTTAAAGGAAAAAGGGCGGTCTGTCCGGGCTGACCTTTGAATGCAATGCTTTCAGCAAGATCCTTGGCGAGTTTGCAGAGTTCGTTTTCTGCTTTGTCGAGCAGGAGTGTGTCCCCTTGGAAAAAGAGAATTACGGCATCTTTTTTCTGGTTTGAGAGTGTAATGGTGGAGGCGGAGATTTTCATTTACTGAGTCCTTCAGGGAGTTTGGCAGCGGGGTTTGCCGGTCGGGAGTTAACTTCAAAGCCGGAGTAGGCAATGGCTTCTTCAATATTCATTGAGCGGATCGTGCTGCTCGCATAGCTGACGGAGAGGGTGCGGGTGGAGAGGTCGTACTCACTTTTCACATGGCCCATCATGCCTTTAAGCAGGTTCTGAATGTATGTTGCTATTTCAGGCGTGGTCATGGCCGGAATGTAGTATTCGCTGGTTACCACTTCTTCGCGGTAGCAACCGGCCATGAAGGCGGGGCTTTCTTTTGCGTTGTGTTTTCCCGGGTTTCCGCACCCGCAGAGGCAGAGCAGCATGATTGCATTCAGCAGTGTCAAACGTGGGTATTTCATGACGGCCTTCCGTTATCCTGTTTTAAAGAGCGCGGACTATAGTTCATGCATGAACTGATATCGATAAATTTCCTTCCACTTTGGAGGTTCGTTGAAGCCTTCCATCATGAGGAAACGGAATTTACTGACCTCTTCGACGATGTCTGGAAAGATCTCATCGAAGAGGTAGCAGAATTCATAGTAGTTGTCGTCGGCTTTGTTGGCTTCGCCCTGAAGTTGGTAGGCGAGTCCCAATGAGATCATCGGGCCGGGGCTGTCGGGATATTCTTTGCGCACGGCTTCAAGCAGTTGCGCGGCGTCTTTGTAGTGTTTGTTGGTCATCAGAATGTTGGCGGTCAGCAGTCGGGCGCGAGCCGCTTTTTCCGGGTAGTGCGTGATGATGGCCTGGCAGGCGGAGAGCGTTTGCTTTACGTCCTGATTGAGATAGGCATTGTCCATCTGGGTTTCCAGGATGTCGATCGATTCCGGCGCCGTGCGAACATCGAACCATGCGTGCACGCAGAACAGGACGAGCAGCGTTGCAACAATAACCAACAGGTCGGTCCGGTCGGCTTTAACCTTTCTCAGCAGGTTGAAAATTCCGCCGGATATGCCGCCTTTGGCGTGGTAACGGTATTTGTGAATCGACTGTACGTTGAGAATGTAAGAGGCGATTGCGGGTGTGATCTGAAGGGTTTTTGATGATTCAATTGCAAGTGAGTGCCACTCGACAAAGCTTTGAATGGTGCTGCGCGAAAAGTCGCTGAGTGTGTTGCCGTGCGGTTCTGCGATTCTGAGTCCTTGGAAAAAAAGGAATTGCTGGAGCAGGGGGTAGGTTT
>CAXXRY010000049.1:0-88729 GCA_963668335.2 Aminobacteriaceae bacterium
CTTCGACAACGAGATATTCTTCCGTTTCATGGAGAAAATACGCGCTCTGGGAATCACCGTCCCCGTGTTGGCAGGTATCATGCCGGTCCTCAACGCTCGGCAGATCGGGAGGATCGTCTCCCTCTGCTGCGCGTCCATCCCGCCGCGCTTCGCCCGCATAATGTCCCGCTACGAGCACTCTCCCGAAGCTCTTTCCGAGGCGGGGATCGCCTACGCGACGGAACAGATCATCGATCTTCTCTCCTGGGGCGCCGACGGCATCCACCTCTACACGATGAACCGCCCCGACGTGGCGAAACGCATCATGGAGAGCATCTCCACGGTGAGAAGAACGCTCAACGGGAGTTCCTCCGTAGTCTGACGAATCCGTCAAAAGAGAAGTAGAAAACACGACGTAGGGAGCGCCACCGAGGCTTGCCGCCCCCGGAAGCGCTCCCTACGAATGTACGAGCATCTGTCTACTGCGGGCATCCGCAATCCTGCTCCGTGCCGCAGCGCGGACACCGAAAAACCTCCGGTTTACCCGCCGAGATAGGCCTTCCTGATCTCCGGATCCCCAGCGAGCTCTTTGCCAGGCCCGCTTTTCTGGAAACACCCCGCCTCCAGGATAAACCCGCGGTCGCTGATCTCAAGCGCCTGCGTTGCATTCTGCTCCACCAGCAGGACGGTCATACCTTCGTTCCGTATCCTGAGAATCGTCTCCATGAGCGTTTCCACGAGAAGCGGAGCGAGACCCAGCGACGGCTCGTCCAGAAGGAGAATCCTCGGTTTGCTCATCAAGGCCCTCGAGATTGCGAGCATCTGCTGCTCTCCTCCCGAGAGCGTTCCCGAACGCTGATTCAGTCGCTTCTTCAGGATCGGAAGAGCTGAAAACAGCGCTCCATATCCTGCTCGACACTCGCGTCGGCCTTCCGTCGGTACGCGCCCATGATCAGGTTCTCCAACACAGTGAGCGCGGAGAAGAGACGGCGGCGCTCCGGAACGAGAGCAAGGCCTCGCGCGACGATCTCATGCGGCTTCGCCGGGAGGGGTTCGCCGAAGATGTCCACCGAACCTCCGGAGCGTTCCACCACCCCGGCCAGCGTCCACATGACGGTCGACTTCCCCGCGCCGTTCGAGCCAACGATCGAGACGATCTCCCGCTCTTCAAGGGAGAACGAAACTCCCTGCACGGCATGGATAGTTCCGTAATGGACGTTCAGATTTTCAACCCGCAGAGCATTCATCTTTTTTCTTTCCTTTCACCCAGATATGCCTTGACCACTTCCGGGTTCTCCCGTACCGCTTCAGGCGTTCCTGTAGCCAACAGCGCGCCGAAGTTCATCACCACGATGGGCGAACAGATGTTCATCACGAGATCCATGTGATGCTCGATGAGGAGAATCGTCACATTGAACTTCTCGCGTACCTCCGCGATAAGGTTCGCGAGGCTGTGCGTCTCTTCCGGGTTCATACCGGCCGCCGGTTCGTCGAGCAACAGAAGCGAAGGCTCCGTGGCGAGCGCGCGCGCGATTTCAAGCTTACGCTGTAGACCGTACGGGAGCGTGCTCGCCTCGAAGGAAGCGAACGCGTCAAGTCCTAAAGCCGCCAGCAGGAATGCGCCTTGTCGTGAAGCGTGCGTTCCATTCTTCGGACGGACGGCAGCCCGAGCATCGCGCCGAGGAAACCGCACCGCTCCCTCTGGAGCAGCGGTGTGAGTACGTTTTCAAGGCAGGTCCGCCGGTTGAAAAGACGGATATTCTGAAACGTCCTTGCGATCCCGTGTCGTACGATGGCATCCGGACGGCTGCCCCCGATCTCATCTCCATGGAAAACGGATCGTTCCCGAAGTCGGTTTGTACAATCCTGTGACGAGGTTGAAGACCGTTGTCTTCCCGGCGCCGTTCGGGCCGATGATCCCGGTGATCGAACCTTCGCGCACGTCGAAAGAGAAAGAGTCCACGGCGCGTATTCCACCGAAGTCCTTTGTGAGGCCGGAAACGGAGAGCAACGTCTGTGCTTCGGTCATGAACGGCGCCTCCCTTCAGCGGCGGATTTCTCCGGAAGAATGAAGTGATCTCGGAGTACCCCATCAGCCCCTGGGGCCGATAGGACCATGATGAGCACAAGAAGGAGGCCGTATGCCACAAGGCGCCACATCTGCGCAACTCTGAGCGCCTCTGGGAGCGCGATGAAAACAAAGGAGGCGACCAGCGGCCCCGAGATGCTCCCCATGCCCCCGGCGATAACCGCCGCGAGAAGCTGCGTCGACTGCACCAGCGTGAACATCTGCGGCTGGATGAAAGAGAGAAAGTGCGCGAGCAGCCCTCCCGAGAGGCCGCAGTAGACGGCGCTCACAACAAGGGAGAGCAGACGGGTCCTAAAGAGCCTGACGCCCGCCGTCTCGGCGGCGATAGGGTCCTCCGATGGCGATGCACGCCGCTCCCCAGCGGGAACGGAGGAAGTTGCGGGCGACGAAGACGCCTCCGGCGAGACACGCGAGGACGATTGGCAGCGTCGTGAAGTTGTCGATACCGGGAAGTCCGCGTGCGCCGTTCGTGTTTTCAAGGTTCTCCAGGAGCACCCGGAGGGCTTCGCCGAAGCCGAGCACGGCGATGGCGAAGTAGTCGCTTCGCAACTTTGCCCTGAGCGTCGGCACACCGATGATCAGGCTGACGATTCCGGCGGCCGCCGCTCCCGCAGCAAGCGCAATATAGTAGTCGACATAATAGTAGTACGTGAGAATCGCGGAGGTGTACGCGCCTACGGCGACGAAGGCGGCGTGCCCCAGCGAGAAAAGACCGGTAAACCCGGTGAAGATGGAAAGCCCGAGCACGGCGATCATATTGATCCCTGCAAGAATAACGATGGATAGAATATAGTCCATGGCTAGACCTTCTCCTCTCCGTCGCGCCCGAGCAGGCCGTTGGGACGCAACACCAGGAACGCGATCAGCAGCGTGAAGCTAAAGACGTCGCGCAGCACGCTGGAGACGTACGTCGAGACGAACGTCTCGACCACGCCGAGGATGAGTCCGCCGGCGAGCGCTCCCGGGAGACTGCCGAGGCCGCCGATCACGGCGGCGATATACGCCTTGTTGGTCACCCATCCCATGGTCGGGTAGACAAGATACTTTATCCCGAGAAAGACCCCCGCCACTCCCGCGAACGCTCCCGCGAGAAGAAAGACGATGGCGATGAGCCTGTCAAGATCCACTCCCATCAGGGAGCACATTGTCATGTCCGAGACGCCTGCGCGGATGGCGATGCCCGTCCGCGTCCGGCTGATGAAGAGATGCAGCCCCAGAATGGCGGCAAGCGCGAAGAGAAACGCCCCCATGTCAAGGAGACTGACGCTACTCCCCCAAAGATCGATAATCTGCCGTCCGAAGAACTCTGGGAAGGCGTAGAAACGGGAGCCGATGGTCGCGTACACCATGTTCTCCAAAAAGACTGCGCACCCCATTGCGCTGATCATCAGGTAGAGAGAAGGCGCCTTTCTCCGCCGGAGGCTTGAGTACGCAAGACGCTCGTTAAGCACTGCGATGATCCCCGCTCCGGCGACGCTCCCTGCGATCACGAGTCCAAGCCCCAGGCTGAACTTCGTCGCCAGTGCGAGCCCCACGTACGCCCCGAGCATAATCACCGCTCCGTGGGCAAAGTTGCTGAAATTCAACACGCTGAAGACGAGGGAATACCCCACCGCCATCAGGGCATAAATGCCTCCAATCGAGAGGCCAGTAATCAGAGTTTGAAGAAACAAACCGGCTCACACATCCTTCGAGCATATTGGGGAGGAACGTCGAAGCGCGGAGTCCCCGGCCTCCGGATGAAGGGCGCGGGAGAGATTCCCGCACCCTTCGGATTCAATGCGATAAACGGAAAACGTTCTCTGAATAGACGTCCCCCCAAGCAAACAACTGCGATTAGTCGTCGACGGAAACGTACTTCTTGACAAACTTGAAGGTCTTGTTGGCAACATCCACCTGCTGGATGACCGCAGGCTTGTCGAGCGGATTGTGGTCCTCCGCGTTGATGGTGAGCAGGCCGCTGGTGACTTTCAGATCTTTGATGGTCGCCAGGGCTTCCGCAACAGCGTCGCCCTCGACGCTTCCCGCCCTTTTCAAGGCATCGACGATCATCAACAGCGCATCCTGCGCCATGACCGGGTTCGGCAGTACGGGCTCCTCGCCGAATGCGGCTTTGTACTCGGCGACAAAATCCTGGATATCCGGGTCGGCGAGGTCCGTCAGGTTGACGAAGTATCCGCCGTCGATGGCGCTGCCGCCCAGTTCGATGAGATCCGGGCTGCCCCAGTTGTCGGTGCCCAGAAGAACGGCGTTGATCCCAAGGTCGCGCGCCTGCTTCGCCGCCATGGCGGCTTCTTTCTGGCTTGTCGGGATGAAGATAACGTCGGGAGCAAGATCCTTCATCTTGCCGAGCTGCGCGCGGTAATCAAGCTCCTCGGTACGGAAGGCTTCCTTGGCAACGATCTCTCCGCCCTTGGCCACGAAGGCCTCTTCGAAGTAGCGAGCCAGCCACTGGCCGTAGTCGGAACCCACGTCATAGAGTATGGCGCCCTTTTTCGCGCCGAGGTCGGTCACGGCAAAACGTGCCGCCACGGTTCCCTGGAAGGGATCGATGAAGCAGGGGCGGAAGGCGAAGGGGCGGACCTTGTTCGAGCGCTGATCAATAGTAACGTACGGGTTGGTCGCAGTCGTTACGACCATGGGGATTTTTCCCCTCTCGAAGACAGGGGCCGACGCGATGGAATTGCCGCTCTGCGCAGGACCGATGACGGCGACAACACCGTCCGAGACAAGGCGCCGGGCCACGTTGACCGCTTCCACGCCGTCGTTCCGGTTATCGTACCGGACGAACTCGATCTGCTTGCCGAGAACGCCGCCGGACTCGTTGATCTTCTTCGCCAGCATGTCGAGCGCCCTGGCCTCGGACTGCCCCCACATGGAAGCGCCGCCTGTGAGAGAGACCGTATGGCCTATCTTGATGACGTCGGCCGCAAACGCCGATCCGGCAAAGACGAGCAGAAGCAGTACTCCAAACAACGCAAGACTTTTTCTCATATCTCTTCCTACCTCCTTGTGATGTGTTTCGTGTTCCGCCGCGCCGGGTTGATCACCCGCGCGAAGCCCGTTTCACGGATTGCCGCCTTTTCCCGCAACGATTCTCCCCGGCCCCACCTCCATGCGATAAAATAGAGATCTGTTCTAACGTAAATGTTCCGGCAGCGTTTCTCCGCGAATAAGGTCATCATAGCTCTGCCGGGGAACGATCACGTCCGCTTTCCCATCGCTCACCAGCACCACGGCAGGACGCGGAAGGCGGTTATAGTTGCTCGCCATGGAGAAGGTATAGGCTCCTGTATTGAGCACAGCGAGCAGATCCCCCCGCTCCAGGGGCGGCGTCTTCAGATTTTCGATGAGAATGTCGCCCGACTCGCAGCACCTTCCAGCCACGGTCACCGTATCCGAGGTTTCCCGGTCCATCTTCCCGGCGGGAACCGCCCGGTACTTCGCTCCATAGAGCGAGGGCCTGGGGTTGTCGGTCATCCCTCCGTCGACACTCGCATAGGTCACGATGCCCTCGATATTCTTCATCGTCTGAACCGTATAGAGTGTGATCCCCGCCTCGGAGACAATCCAGCGCCCGGGTTCTATGATCACGCGCGGACGGTCGACGCCCGCGGAGCGGCACTCCTTTTCAAGAGCGCGCATCATCGCGTCGGTGAAAGCGTCGATCCGGGGAGTCTTGCCTTCAGGAGCAAACTCCACCCCGTACCCCCCTCCCATGTTGAGTTCCTCGGTAACAAAACCGATTTCCCTCTTGAATCCGGCAATGGCGCGTACCATGATTTCGACGGCCATGACGTGCGACGTATTCTCGAAGATCTGCGAGCCGATATGAAAATGAAACCCTTTGAGACATACATGCTCCGAAGCGGAAGCACGGCGGACGGCCATATTCAGCGAGTTGCCGGCGAGAGGAAATCCGAATTTCGAACCGGTATGCCCAGTCAGGATATACTTATGCGTGTGCGCGTCCACCCCCGGCGCCACCCGAAAGAGTATCGCAGGCTTTTTCCCCGCTGCGGCCGCCTCCTCCTCAAGGGTCTCCAGCTCACTGAGACTGTCGACAACAATTCGCCCCACTCCCGAAGAGAGAGCAAAGCACAGCTCATCCCTGGTCTTGCTGTTGCCGTGGAAAAACGTCTTCTCCGTCGGAAACCCGGCCGCAAGCGCCGTGTGAAGTTCCCCTCCGGAGACAAGGTCAAGCCCCAACCCCTCCGACTGCACGATCCTGCACATGGCAAGCGGAAGAAACGCCTTGCCCGCATACACTGCGAAGACGTTCTCCCAACGTTTCAGGAATGTCTCTCGAACGGTCCTGCAGCGATCCCTGATCATCTCCTCCGAAATGACATACAGCGGCGTGCCGAAGCGCTCGGCAAGCTCAACAGTATCCCATCCACCGAAGAGAAAATGCCCCTTTTCATTGACGTGTTCGCTGTTGCCCAAAGTACGCGCACCTCTTTCTTCATTCGCGGCGGAATATGAAAAATGGCCCGTCCCAATGAAGGGACGAGCCATAAGTCTCGCGGTACCACCCTGCTTGGACGCATTTTTGCGTCCCGCTCTCGGCTCTATAACGGGAACCCCCCGGGGGCGTACTTCCGATCTCGGACCGTTTCAGCCCCCGCTCCGCAGTCTTTGCGCCTTTTGTCCCTGCCGAAGAGACCTTTCAGCCTCCGGGTCTCTCTCTCTGGCGGCAGCAGTGAACGCAGGCAATCCGCATCATCGCGTGTACATCTTATTAGTTCGTGACATTATAGACAGAACACAGGAAAACGTCAACAGAAAAAACCGCTACTTCGAAACTTTTTTTCTCTCCTCTTTTTCGAGGTACATCTTTTTATCCGCGTCAGACATGAGCTCGCCGAGAGAAATGGGGTTTTCCGGCTCCCAGAGCGATAATCCCGCGCTCATCACTATACGGTAGGGGCGCTCGCTTCGGGCGTTGACAGCCTCAAGCGCCTGCTGCAGCCGTCCGATGACGTCCGTCTCTTTCCCCATGGCATCGTGAAGCACGAGAGCGGCGAATTCATCCCCGCCGACCCTTGCCAGTATATCCGAAGAACGGAAGGTCTTTTTGAGTGCTTCCGCCGCCTCCTGAAGGACTTTATCCCCCTCCTTGTGACCAAGTGTATCGTTAACCGACTTGAACCCGTCGAGATCGGCAAAGAAACAGAGAACGTTCGACTCGTTTTCCAGAGCCTTCTGCAAGAGCTCCTCGCCGAGGAGCATAAACCCTCTCCGGTTATGAAGCCCGGTAAGCGCATCGGTAATCGCCTCGGTCTTCAACATCTCCCTGAGATGCACCATCTCGGAAATATCACGAATGGTGGCGAACTGAACGAGCTCTCCGTCCCAGTTGGAGGTCGCCACTCGCATATCGCCTACTACCTTCGACCCGTCCGACCGGTAAATTGTAATCTCCCTGTGTTCTTCTCCCTTGACGTCGATCGGAAAAGCAAAAGGACGCCCTATCAAGTCGGAAGCCTTGGTGTCGAAGAGATTTTCGGCGGCAGGATTGGCATAGTATATCATGCCGTTATCGCCCACTACAATCACGGCGTCGCCGGTTGTTTCCATCAGCGTCTGAAAGTTAGCCTGGGCTCGTTTTACGTCTTCGAGGGCGTTCCGATAGTCGCCGCCGAGTTTTTCGAGCTGGGTGCTCTGCAGAACGGCCGCTTCGAATGTGGAGAGCAGCAGGTCGATGATCTGGATTCGGTCCGCAGTGAGCCGATGGTACTGCCCTGCGAAAAAAACCTCGACCGTCATCTGCGCCTGCCCGGTTTTTCGCAGTTCCAGGTTGGTCAGTATATGCTCGAGTCTACGAATCAAATGCTCTCCGTCGTACGGCTTCGTAAGGAAATTATCCGCCCCGCATTCGAGCCCCTTGATCACATCCCTCGGATCGGAAAGCGATGTGAGCAGCACCACCGGAGTCCCCTTGATTTCCTCGGTATTCTTTATATGGCGGCACATCTCGTAGCCGTCCATCTCAGGCATCATCACGTCCGAGATTACCACCGAGGGTCTTTTCTGAACGGCGGTGTTCAACCCCTCGGCGCCGTTTCGGGCTACGTGCACAACGTACCCGTTCTCGGTGAGGAGACGCTCCAACCGTTTTGCCTGGGTCAGGCTGTCCTCCACTATGAGGATCTCCGCTTGTGCTTTCATCTCGTCAGCCCTTTCAATCCTGTTCGCCATGGAGTCTTCCCTCCATTTTTCGGTATTTTTCTCCCTGAATAAAGAACGCCCCTATACCCGCCTAAAAACTTGCCCACTGTGTGTCCGTTTTACCGGAACAAGTCCAGCAGAAGCGAAGCGATCGCCGCGGGAGCCCCTACATACTCCGCCGCATCAAGGCGAACGGCCTCGCCTGGCATACCCCACACGACGGAGCTTTCCTTGTCCTGTGCAAAGGTCGCGGCCCCCAAATTCCGTAGCGTTTTCATTTCCGCGGCGCCGTCCTTTCCCATTCCGGAGAAAAGGATAACGGCAGCGGCTCCCCCGTACGCTCCGGCTACGCTCCGGAAGAGCGCCGAGGCGGATGGACGAACCATGTGTTCCGGAGGGTCTTTCACAAGAGAAAGAAAACCTCCCTGGCGAACTCCCATATGGAAACCGTCGGGAGCGATATGCACCACGCCGTTCATCGCCGTCTGTCCATTCTGAGCAACACGTACGGGAAGAGGGGTCACTTTTCCGAGCCACTCCGCCAGCCCGGAGGTAAACCCTGCGGCAATATGCTGCACGACGAGGAGAGGTCGCGGAAAATCCGCCGGAAACCGCGCCAGAAACTCCGCGAGAGCCTGCGGGCCGCCCGTCGATGCGCCGACGGCGACAATCGATATCCGTCGTTCAGATCGACCGCTTCCCTGACGCGAAGAGGACAGAAGAGGATTCCGGGGAGTATCGTCATCACTTTTCAACGGCCTTTTTCTCTGCCGAAGACGTCCCACTTTCGACATCGCGGCATCGTTTACGGTTTTCAGAAGCTCCGCGGAGTATTCGTCTTCCTCGGAGGAGATATCCACAGGCTTGGAGAGAATGGCCACGGCGCCTGCATCCATAGCCTCGAACGTCTTTTCGACTTCGTTCGGATCCCAGCATGAACTGATAATCACCACAGGTACAGGATGTGGAGATTCCATGATCCGGCGCGTTGCGTCGAAGCCGTCCATACCCCGCATGTGAATATCCATAGTCACAACGTCGACCCTGGTACTTTCGAGGAACTGCAATGCAGCTTCGCCGCTCTCGACGCACCCGACAACGTTCAGCCCCGGATCCTTGCTCAGCATCTGTTTCAAGATCCTGCGCAGCAACGCGGAATCATCGACAATGAGAACATCCGCCATGCCGAACGCCCCCTCTCTTTTTTACACTTTACAGAAGACGACGCAATACATCAAGAAGGTTTCCCTGATCGAAACCGCTTTTGACGATATACGCATCCGCTCCGGCCTCCGCGCCCCGTTCCCTGTCCTCTCTTGACTCCAGGGACGTTACCAGCACTACCGGTATGTCGGCTGTCGCCGGGTCGGAGCGAATTTTCGCCGTCAGCTCAAAACCGTTCATCCGGGGCATCTCGACGTCGGAGACCACGATATGAAACCCGCCCTTCGCAAGATAATTCCACGCTTCCTGTCCATCCACGGCGGTCTGCACATCGAATCCGGCGCTGGAGAGAATATTCCGCAGGAGCGTACGGGAAGTGATGGAATCCTCGGCGATAAGGACGTTTCTGCGCGCTTTTTTTTCTTCCGAGTCGGAAAAGAAGCGTCGTCCTCCGCCGCTCTTTTGAACGGAGCGGATAAGATCGGCCGTATTGAGCACGGGAACGACCATTCCCGATCCAAGCACGGTAGCGCCCGAGACGTTCCGTACCCTCGCCAGCTGCTTCCCGAGCGGTTTGAGCAGGATTTCCTGCTCATTGAGCACTCTGTCGACGCCGAACGCCACAGAGACACCTCCTGCTCCGAGTACGACGAGAGGCAGCGTTTCCCGAAGCTTGAGCCGTTCAGGGGGAGGCGGCAGCTCAAGTGTTTGCCCCAGCCGCGCCAGCGCAAGCGGCGCCCCGTTGAACGACACGCTCTCTTTTTGTTCAATAAGCCTGATCCTGCTTTTCTCCACTCTGGCCACGCGCTCCACTCCCGAGGAGGGAATGACGAAGACACGCCCCCACTCCTCCACCAGCACGCCGCGGAATGTTGCAAGCGTCAGGGGGAGAGAAAGGCGGAAAGAAGACCCTTTTCCAGGCTTCGATTCAAGAGCAATGCTTCCTCCAAGGGCCTCGACGCTTTCTTGAACAATCGCCATTCCCAACCCTCGCCCGGATATATCCGTGATGAGAGGGCTCGTGGAAACGCCGGACCTGAAGATGAGCGCCATTGCGCCGGCGTCGTCAAGAAGAGCGGCGTCCTCTTTCGAGATCGCGCCGTTTTTGACGGCGATCTCGCGGAGTTTTACCGCATTGATTCCTTTGCCGTCGTCCGCAACAAAAATTTCCACCCTACCCCCGTCGATCTGAGAAACGGTAAGCGTGATCGCGCCCGCGGGAGGCTTTCCAGCGGCGCGGCGCTCATCCGGCTTTTCCAGTCCGTGGTCGACGCAGTTGCGCACCAGATGGACAAGAGGATCCTTCAATCCCTCGAGAATCCGCTTGTCGACTTCGATTTCACCGCCCCGTATAATCACGTCCGCTTCCTTGCCGAGATCGCGCGCGAGATCGCGAACAATTTTAGGAAAACTCTGCAAGAGCGACGAAAAGGGAAGCATCAGTACAGTCCTCGCTCCTTCGAGGAGATCGCGGACAAGCCCGCCCGCGGCCCGCTGGTCGGAACGCAGCGATTTTTCCATGTCGCGCAGCGTTTCGAGAATCTTACGAAAAGAATCCCTTCCCGACTGTAAGAAATCCCGCAGTTTCCGGGGGAGTTTTTCAATGATCAGATCTTCCCCCCGGACCACGTCAAGAGCTTTTTCCCAATCGCTTCCGAACTCCGTTGCAAGTGAGAGTATTTCCCGGATATTTTCTATGCGAACCGCCAAGGCAAGATTCACCGCGATCAACTCTTCGGCCTTCAACAGCAGAGAATCCAATTTCGAGGCGGCAATACGCACGGTTTCCTGCACGCTTTGTCGCGAACGCTCTTCCTTCGGCTGCGGGAGCGCCTCCTTCGTAACAGACCCGGAGACGGCATACAGCGGAAGATCGCTCCCGGAAAAGGAGAGAGCTTCGTGTTTTTCCTCAGTATCCTCTTCCTGCACAAGGACTCTGCGGCTTCCCGGCAACAGAGGCGATTTTACCGGAGCAGCATGGTCCCCTGGCTCCAACAGGCTTTCAATCTCACGGATCAGTCTGGCGACTCCGCTCGAGTCCTCCTTCTCCGGAGCGCCTATCATGAAGGAGAGCGTGTCCGCAGCCCGCTGGAGAATATCGAAATCTCCTTCCGAGAGGTGAAGAGTACCTTTTTTCATGCCGGAAAAAACGCTCTCCACAACCTGGCATATCGAAGAGACACCCGGCATCTGCACCGCCTGCGCCGCCCCCTTGAGGCTATGGGCGGCCCGGAAGACCTCCTCGATGACACCGGAAAAGTTCGCGGGGCTCTTTTCAAGCGCGAGCAGACCGGAGACGATGGTCTGAAGATACTCCTCCGCCTCCGGAACGAAATCTCTGCGCAGTTCTTCGAGAAATTCCCTCTCCGCCTGGTTCATAAGCGCTCCTTCGTACCCCGGGGCCTCACACAGTATACCGTTCGATCAGAAGCGAGAGCTTTTGCCCCATCTCCTTCAGACCGCCCGAAGCCGCTTCAAGATCCTTCATCCCGGCTACGTTCTGCTCCCCCGCGGCCTTGATGCTCTCCATGGCCTGCGTCACCTGGTCGATACCCGCCAGCAGCTCGTTGTTCGCCGCGGCGATCTGCGCAGCGGATTGCGCGGACTCGACGAATTTCTTCGTGATCCCCTGGATCGACTCTCTGGAAGGCACGGCATCCTTCGCCCCCTGATCCACGGCTTTCGATCCCTGCTCAATGGCCATCACCGCGGCGCTCGTCGCCTTCTGAATATCGCGGAGAATGCGCTGTACCTCTTTCGCCGATTGCTTCGACTGTTCCGCAAGGCTCTTTATCTCCTGCGCCACAACGGAGAACCCCCTGCCCTGCTCCCCGGCTTTCGCCGCTTCCACGGCCGCGTTCACCGCAAGCAGATTGGACTGTTCCGCAAGGTCCTCCACCGTCTCTGTGATCTCCCCTACTTCCTGGCTCTGTTCGCTGAGCCGGATGATCGTTTCCGCGATGGAGGTCATACGCTCTCCAACGTTCTTCATCCCCTCGAGAAGCATGTCGGTCGCGGCCTTTCCCTTTTGCACCACTTGCAATCCCTGTTGCGCGTTTTCAGCGACCTCTTTGCTTTTTCTGTTGGTCACCTCGGCGGTCGTACGTACCTCCTCCATGGTCGCAGTGGTTTCCACGACCGCGACCGCCGTTTCTTCGGCCCCCGCGGTAACCTCGGAAACAGAGGCGGAAATCTGGTATGCGGAAGATGCAAGCGCTACGGTCACTTCCTTCATGGAGGCGATCTGCTTCCGGAGTTCTTCGGTGAGGTCCTGGACCGCTTGCGCCAAAGAGCCTATCTCGTCTTTCCTGGCAAGAAACTCCTTCGGAACGTTCTCCCGCAGCTCCCCTTCGCGAAGGCGGGAGAGGAAAGAGACCGCGGAAGAGATCGGAAGCGCGATACTCCGGGATATCTTCACCGTCATAACGAGCGCAATGAACACCCCGACGACCATCGCCAGAAGGGAAAACATCCTCATCATGTCGGCGCGTTTCAAATCCTCCGCAACGAGAAGATCGGTCTGTTCGTTGTTGTGCCGAGTGAGATCGTTGAACGTGGAGCCCATGACATCAGAGATAGGAATCGACCGGTATATAAGTGTCTTTAACTCTTGGAAAAGCGTATTCTTTCTGTCTACCGAGGCGCTTCGTAAAATCTCCTCCACGGTACGGTCGATATCCCCGTGAATTTTACGCCAGGACTGATACTGAACCTTCAAAATCTCCAGGAGCTGCCTCCCCTTCTCCATGTGTCGAGGGATCGAGAGAAGTGTGTTCCAGTGCTCGTCGATCTGCTCCCATGCTTTTTTCCGATGTTCCAAGGTCTTTCTCAACTCGTCATCCCGGTTCGGTTTGTCTTCCGTAGTAACGGCGCCCAGCGTCTCGGCCCTGATTGTCATCCGTTGATAGTTCAACCCCGCGAGCGCACGCAAATCGGAGAAACGGTTCGTCGCTATATATTCAAGATCGTCCGAGAGTCTCGATATGCCCAGCATACCGGTCAGTCCAAGGGCCAGCGCAATCAGCACAACCGTGCCGAAACCAAAACCCAGCTTCTTCCCAATACTCATATTCTGTAATGTCACCATTTCATCCTCCTCACGGCGCTAAACTTCCTCGTCGACGACCAACGATTCATCTCTCAGTATTTTACCTCCGTCAAGCAGAGCGGTATCCTCTCCCTCCACTCCGAGCAGATACGCCGACCGGACGCCCGCCATCGTGGGCAGCGGCGGATGGACGTTTCGAAGAGAGATCATACGTATCCCGACGAGTGCGTCGGCTAAAATTCCCAACTCCATCTCCCCGGAGCGCAGCACAACAACCCGCGTTTCCTCCGAAATCTCCGTCGCAGGGATATCGAAAAAAAACTTCAAATCGATTAAAGAAACGATACGTCCACGCAGATTGATTATTCCGGCTACAAACGGGGGAGTACACGGAATAATCGCACGTTCGCGAAGCGGTATGACTCCCCCGACATGCAGGGAAGCAACTCCGTAGCGCTCCGACCCGAGACGGAATTCTACGATCTCCAGAAGTTCTTCATCCAAGCCCACCTTCAGGAATTCCTTGGAGAGTTTTTTGGCTCTTTTCCGGAGAACGGCGTCCATCCGTTCTTCTTCAACGACATCGATACTCGTTTCCATTCTCCGCCTCACCACCCTCTACACATTGTATTTCCTCCTCCGGGATTATCGCCGCAGCCCGCGAACGGTCTGCAGGAGATCGCCTGCACTGAGTCCGCCGCCTTCCCGCAGCGGGGCGTCCGGCGGAAGGGAAGAGAGAAAAGCCTCCGCGTTCCGAAGATGACGTTCCGCTTCGTCAAACTTCCCGTTTTTCAACGCAAGACTTCCGAGAGTATAGTGCGCCATTATGAAATCAGGAGCAAGAAAGAGAGCGCTTCGGAGCGATGCCGCAGCCTCTTTTTCGTCTCCTGTCTCGGAGCTGATCAGGGCAGCCAAATAGAGCGGCTCAGGGGCTGTCCGGTCCAGCTCTTTAGCTTTCAACACCCAGAAACGCGCCTCTTCATACCTTCCCTTGTCGGCGAGAATGCGGGCGTTTTGAAGGCAGGCGGCAACGGATTCGGAACGAGTTTCTTCCTGTTCTTCGCCTGTGAGCATCTCCGAGGCAGCCTCAAGAATGTTTTCGGCGGCAAAGCGCTGACGTCCCTCTTCCAGAGAGTCCTCGCAAAGAAAGCACTCTCCTGCGGATTCTTCATCCCAAGCAGTCTCCTCGGTCATCCACTCAGTCGTAAAGGGCGAGAAAAGAGGCTCGGGAACTGAACCGACTTTCTCCCCCGGCTCTGCTGTCTGTTTTTTGTAGAGAGTCGCACCCTCATAATGCACAGGGGTGAACTTCGACGCGAGCAAAGGCGACGATTCGCAAGGAGCAACCGCGAGCCAGCCTTCGGGGGGAAGAAGCGAGTGGAAACGAAAGACGACGTTCTTTCGCTGATCGGCGGAAAAATAGATCAGCACATTCCGGCAGAAGATAACATCCGGAGGAGAGTCGTCGCCCCATAGACGCCACTCATCGTCGGCAAGATTGAGGAGAGAGAATGATACCCCACGGCGGAAGAGCGCTTTTACAGACCAGCTCCCGTCGTCGAGAGGTTCAAAGAACCTTTCTCTCAAAGACTTTTCGAGCCCTCTGAAAGACCAGGATGAGTACGCGCCCCGTCTCGCCTTCTCGAGGACTCGCGGATTGATATCGGTTCCCAGGATCGAGATATCCATTGAACGGACATCCGGAAGCGTTCGGTGCAACATCATAGAGAGCGTATACGGTTCTTCTCCCGTACTGCATCCGGCGCACCATATTCTGAAACGCCGAGGACTCTTTCCCCCGGAAAAACGCTTCAGAATCAGTTCTTCAAATGCGCGCAAGGTTTTCGGCTCCCGAAAGAAATAAGTCTCTCCGATCGTAAGGTACTCCGCTAGCGATACAGTGGCCGCTTCCGGAAGCCCTTCATACGCCCAGTTGCGTACAAGCTCGGCAGGAGGCCGCTTTTCGAGGGCGGCAATGGAGATCATCGCCTGCCAGAGATCACGGGATCGTTTTTCGGAGAAGACAAGCCCGAGACGCTCTTCGATCAAAAGGCCGAGGCGCCGAAGATCCTGTTCCGCCTCCGGAGGGAGAGCAGAATGACTCGAACGCTTCATGAAAGCACATCCTCCGTACCGGAGAAAACTTTCTCTACCTGTAGAATCTCCGCATCGGTCATGGAAAACAGAGTATCAGCGGTCTGAATGCACACGACGCTGTCGTCGCCGCTTTCGAGTCCGGCGAGCACTCCTTTGAAAAGACCACTGGAGGATTCGGGCAAAGAGATCGTTTCAGCCGCTAGAGGGAACACACCTTCTACACCTTCCACGAGGAATGCGCAAAGGCGCCCATCCTCCTGAACTCCTGAAGCGGCGTTCCTGACAAAGATGAGGCGGTCGCTCGGGCGCACTCTCCGCACAGGGAGGCCGAAACGCACCCGAAGATCGATCACAGGAACAAGCATACCTCCGCAGTTAATCACACCGCGAAGAAACGACGGCGTATCCGGTAGAGTGGAAACCTCCACGGCTGCAAGTACTCGCTCGATCTCCTCGGCGGCAATGGCAAATCGTCTTTCTCCTACTCTGAAAACCAGAAAAAAATTCTCTTTCCTGTCCGCCATCTCCTCGTCCCAGCCTTCCATCGATCCGAATACCTGTTCACCCTTCAGGCGACCGGAGAAAGAACTCCCGTCAGAAGAAATTATAACAGTCTTTGGAAAAAGGGGGAAAGCGGTCTTGACAGGAAAAAAAACGAGGCGTGTATGCTCGCAAGTACAATATTTATCACACACTGGGAAAGCAGTTAACATCTGTTCATATTGGAGGAGAGAAAACGATGAAAAAAATCCTGTTCGCACTGCTTGCGCTGTTGCTTTTGGGAACTGCCGGATGGGCCAATGTCATGGCCAAGGACGTACTCCTCGTCGGTACGGAGAGCACATACCCACCTTATGAGTTCCGGGATGAGAACAATCAGCTCAAAGGCTTCGATATCGAAATGATGGAGGCGATAGCCGCGAAAATAGGGAAAAAAATCGAATGGGTCGACATGCCATTCGACAGCCTTATTCCCTCTCTCCTCGCGAAAAAGATCGATATCGTCGCCGCCGGAATGAGCGCCACTGAAGAGCGGGCAAAGAGAGTTGCCTTCTCCACGAATTACGAGATTTCGATCAGCGCGTTTATCGTGGCCGCGGCAAACGACTCGATGAAAGTTCTTGGGGACATGAAGGGGAAGACGATAGCCGTCCAGCTTGGAACGGTACAGGAGACCTACAGCCAGTCTCTTGAGGACGTTGTGGTAAAATCCTTCCAGAAGTTCGACGATTGCGTTCGCGAAGTTATCCTGGGACGTGTCGACGCCACCTTGATGGACACACCCGTCGCGAAGAGCTACGTCGAGCACAAGGACTTCCAGGGGAAGATCAAGATAGCCTTCGAGCAGGAAATCACCGGCTCAGGGAAAGCCCTTGCCATGAATCTCGGCGAAACCGAACTCATCGAAGCTGTGAACAAGGCGCTCGCCGAACTCGAAGGAAGCGGAGAGCTGGAAGCGCTGAAAGCCCAGTGGTTTAAGTAGATTTCGGACTCTTTTCTCGTACTGAATGAAACGGGGCTCTCCGTTCGCAGGGAGCCCCGTTTTTTTATTGAGAAGGAACGTTCGAGGTGGAGGCGGGTACCGCGTAGTATGTCTTGGGCCGCCCCGGACGACCATCCTGCGCTCCGGCGCTGCGAATGACCAACCCGCGTTCGGCAAGATATTCCAGGTACCGATGAGCTGTTACATACGCCAGTCCGCAGACAGCGGCGACATCGTCACAGTCTTTTGGGGAGCTGAACTCCTTCAGCTTTTCGAGGACTTTCCGCATCGTATCCTTGCTGACGCCTTTCTTTCTCTCTTCCCAGTTCAGCTGCTCCCGATGAGCAAAGAGTTTCTCGTGCAGCCTGATCCGGGCGGTAAAATCCGCCAGCCGAATCGGCTTCGTGATGAAGTCGTCCGCTCCGGCGAGTACGAGCTGCCCGGCAAGGTCTCCTCCGTCCTCCACGGTCAAGGCTATCAACACCAGCTTCGCGGAGAGTTCCCGTGCCTTTCGTATCAGGTGCAGACCGTTCATTACAGGCATATGGTAGTCCACAAGCAGGATATCCACCTCGTCGAGTTTGATCCAGTCGAGGCACTCCTCCGGAACGTTCGTTGTGAGCATACGCCACCCTTCCGTTGAGGCCATGGCTTCAAGAGTATAGAGAATAGATCTGTCGTCGTCGATCGCACCGATATGAAGAGGCATTGCATTTCCCATCCTTTCTTTGAATCTTTCATGCCGAAGGACGCAGTCCCCGCCTTCAAAGGCTCTTTGTCCGCCGTTTTTTTTCGAGGACTATCGCCGTTTTCGCCCCTCCGTCGGGGAGGTCCTCCACGATAAACTTTCCTCCGTGATTCCGCACGACCATTGTAACGTACTGGAGTCCAAGGCCAGTGGAGTTCCATCCTGAAGATGAACTCCACTTCTTTCCGAATACAGTTTCATTTTTCAAAGCATCTGCGGTTTCTTTACTTCGCGTTCTTTCAAACCCGGGGCCTTCGTCAAAAACAGCTATCTCAGCAAACTCTTCCGTTCCGGAAATCCGCATCACAATCCTGCTCCCATTCACAAGGCTATTCGCTCTGTGCGCATTCTCCAGCAGATTAACCAATGCCCTTGAAAAACGCACAACATTTACTGTCACGTATTCATCCAGAACTCCCTCTTCAGCAGAAAGCGACACGGTCTCTCGCCAATCGAAAGGGCTGATCTGGGTAAAGACGTACTGCAGAAGCGCCTCGAGTGCGATGGGACGGCGAAAATCCTCGTGAAGAATCTCGGAGATCATCTCCTCCATCGAACGTCCCGCCTCGACAATGACAGCGCCGTATTTCCCTGCGCTCGGGGCGTTTTTTTCCCGAGGCGATAACATCGGCCAGCCCCATGATCGTCGTCAGCGGGCGCTTTAGATCGTGAACAAGCTGCTGCATCTCGACAAGACTCCGGTTTCGAAGGCTCTCCTCTCGCAAAAGCGCTACTTTGTTCTCGCGGTCCCGTAAAAGAGCCAAGCTGTAGAGGCGGGCGCTGTAGCTGACGAGGAGTTCCGTGGTGATAACCCCGGCGCAGAAAAGACCGCCGAAGACTGCAATTCCAGCCCTGTTCAGCAGATACTCCCGTTCCATAAGAAGCGCCGCTGTCTTCACGGCGGAGGAGAGTTCGCCCCACCCCGCCCCCCAGGAGGTGAGCGCAGGAATGACATCGAGCCACTGAAAAGAAAAAACAAACAGAGCGACCGCAATGGCCTTGTACCCCCAGTCGGCGATTCCCCTGGTCAGATAGCGGAGGACAAGCACGCTGCTCACACTGAGCACGGCAGGAAAGCCAAAATGGAGCTGAACCCCCTCCCCCAAGGAGGGGAGAATGAAATAAGTCACCGGAATGGCAACAACAGGCACGAACCACGAGAGAAAAGAGAGCGAGGGATGAAGCGCTCCCAGACCGCTTCCCAGCAGGAACCAGCCGAGATACAACGCAATGGCCCTGAGCGAGTTCATCAGAACGAGCAAAGATGCGGCCGAGAGAAGATCGCCGCTGTCCATCGTCTCGGGAAGTCCGCCGAGAATCTCAAGCACAGGCTTAGCGGAAAGGCCCTGCGCCAGCAGCCACAACCCCAGAAAAAAAAGACCGGAGAAGAGAAATTTCTCGGCGCTTCCTCGAGGAAGAAGTCCCCCGTGGACTTCGCCGTCTTTCTCCTTCAGAGAGAGACCGTCCAAGAACGCCAGGTCTTCCAGAAGGTCAATTTTCTGTTTCAGGTCATGGGAACGCTTCACTCGTCCCTCCTCCACCGACGAAAGCGGAACAAAAAAACAGTGTAGAACAGGAGCCCGGCGGCGCACGCGGCATCACCGGCTCCGCCGCCGAAACGGGGGCGTGGAGGGGAGTCGTATGGAATACCTGCGCTCCGTGCGAGCGGCCGAAGGTTCAAAAAATGAAGCACCGGTACACCGGAAAGAAGGACAGCCCGGAGAACACCTTCCCCCGTATCGGTTCGTTCACTCTCTTCGGGCGTATACCACCCTCCTAAAGGAACGACCTCTCCTTTTCCGAAGGTACTATGCGACCCTCCGACTGCCAGAACAAGCCTGGGTTTTACGGAAAGTATCCGCTCGCTTTTCAGATCGATCATCTCTTCAAGAGTACCGGCTTCGAGTATCGGCACGCAGTCCTTCAACGCTGCGTTAAGAAGCGTTTTTCTGCCCTCGGGTGACATACCGCTCCCGGATTCGTTCCCTCCGCCCAACGTGTACCAATCGGGCTTTCGGGAGAGGAATCCTCCGTTCCGAAGCAATTCGCCTATCTTAGGCCAGAGCATTTCCGGAATATTTGCGCCCCATGTAGACGCGCCGAGCGAATGGATCCACAGAATGTGAAGACCAAGATGCTCTGCCGCGGCAAGAAGCGAATATACCAAACCGGGAAAAGAGGACGAAGAGATCATGGCGATCGGTTCGCCTTTTTTAAGCCCGAATTTCCGGAACTCCCGCAAAGCATAGACGCTCCAGAGAGGATCGGCGGCTGTCCGCTTCGCTTCTATTGCTCCAAGAGTCGTCGTCACCGGACTCCATTCGATACCGATGAACCCCGTTCTCCACAGATCTGTTTTACTAAAATCATATTCCGGGTATAGCGCGGGGATCGGCGACGCATCGCGCCACGCGGCAAGACTCGTCTGGGCGGCGCGCACCTTTCGCCACAGCAACGCTTCCTCCTCCGAGAGAAATGACACGCTCTGAAAAAACCAGAGAAAAGCGAGCACGCACGCCGGCAAGAGCAATTCCCATTTTGCCCGTTGCGCAAAGGCACGGGATCGCGCGCTCAATCCGTTCATAAGAGCGCTCCGGCGGAAACCAGCAAGCGGGCCGCCATCGCGGAGGCGAACGCCGTGGAAAGCGCCGCGCCAATGGTCGGAATCGCTCCCTGTCGTTGAATGTCCGCGCCTATCAGTCCGGGAACTACCCATCCTACCCACAGAAAGGAAAGCGTCGTTCCACCTC
Organism: Aminobacteriaceae bacterium; assembly: GCA_963668335.2. Classification (GTDB taxonomy): domain Bacteria; phylum Synergistota; class Synergistia; order Synergistales; family Aminobacteriaceae; genus JAAYLU01. Next base: position 20,530 of record CAXXRY010000049.1, read on the forward strand.
CGGCAAACAACCTGAAGGCAAGAGCAAGCAGCAGGGCATTCCCCGTTCGTTGACGGCCATACCACACCGGTTGCACGCACAATGAGCGAGAGAAGAACAGCCACACATCCTCCAATGACGAATGCGGCAACGACTCTTTCCGGCGAGCCGAGCTCAAGGGCGAGAAAACCGGGCGTGATGATCCCCCCCGGAGAGTACCCTGTCCGATGGAAAAAGAACAATCCCAGGGCGATCCCCAGCCCAACCAAAAGCACACTATGGTCCGTCACGATACGACACCCTGCCTTTCAAGGAATTACAGACGTTTTGACTCAAGATACTCAAGAGGCGTTCCCGCCACGTTACCGCAGCCGAAGACCTTTCCCGTGCAACGGATATACTCTGCAAGGGATGCGGCGTCGAAGAGCGGCGAATACACAGCCGGGGAAGGGGTGAAGAGGGGGCGGCCGCCCGTAATGCAGACATTCTTCCAGGGGAAGGAGCGCAGCCAGGGGAGAAACGTTCCGAGACGTCGCACACGGTCTGTCCGTGCATTGAAAAGAATTGTGGTCTCCTCCCTGCTCCATCCGGTGGAGCAAAAAAGATGCTCCGTCGACTCGGGGTCGTTTGCGGAAAAAGCGGCGGCAAGAAATCCCCTCCCCTTCGTGGAACAAGGCGAAATCCGCCAGATCCGGAGGCAACGCCGCGGCCGCGGAGCGACATTGAAGCACGTCGAAGCCGAAGATACGACAGACCTCTTCGACAAGGGCAAAGTGCGTTTCTTTGAAACTCTTTCCTTCATCGCAGGGAAGAAGACGGCAGCGGCGTGCCGAAAGGACGCGATGCACACACGGTTTTTCGGCAACAGAACGGGGAAGCACGACCGGATGCTCCGTACAGACAGTTTCCCGGGTATCGCCTATTCCGGAACAAAGCGCGTACGCGGCGTTTTCTCTCCCGCCTCTTCCCCAAATCTCCTCGTGATCGGGGCGGATGTTTGTGAGCACGGTGCAACCGGGTTGAAGCCAGCGAAAGGCTAGCGACTGCAACTCCGGCGCGACCGCGCTGTTTTCCATCACTACGGCGTCCGTGCCCCGGGGGAGCGTAGACAACCACCAGCGCATCTCCTCGACGCTCGCCGGCCCCGAACGAAGCAGAAGCGTCTCCTTAAGAGGGCATAAGACGCCGTCGCCAGGCAGAAGTTCTCTCGGGAGAACTCCTGTGATCCGTCCACGAACCTTAAGACCAAAGGAGACCAGAGCAGCAGAAAGCAGGCGGACGAGCGAACTCTTTCCCCGGCTCCCTGTGACGAGTATTCGGATGGGAATCGAATGAATGCTGTTCATGGAGCATATTGTACTCCTTGTATGGGAAGAAGCGGAATGCGAAGTCTCCGTTTTTGCCCGAAAAGAGCCGGGGACTTCGCACGAACAGCTTTTAGCCGGCGCAGATGGCGACGGAAGCGGAAGCGCCGATCCGCGACGCCCCTGCGGCGATCATCTTTTCAGCGTCCTCCCGCGTACGGATGCCCCCGGAGGCCTTCACTCCAAGCCGGTCGCCTACGACGCGGCGCATCAATGAAACATCCTCGACCGTCGCCCCGCCGGTGGAAAAGCCGGTCGAGGTCTTCACAAAATGTGCTCCCGACTCCTCGGCAAGACGGCAGGCAAGCTCCTTCTGCGCGTCCGTGAGCAGGCAGGTTTCGATAATTACCTTGACGAGCGCGCCTTCCGCCGAACGGACGACCGACCGTATGTCATCGCGTACGGCAGCGATTTCACCCGAACGCAACCTCCCTACGGAGAGCACCATGTCTATCTCCTCGGCGCCGCGGGAAACCGCGTCGGCTGCTTCAAAAGCCTTTGCCGCAGACGTTCCCGCCCCTAGCGGGAATCCGACGACGACGCAGGTCTTCACGCCGCTTCCCTTCAGCTCGCGGACGACCAACTCAGTGAACCCTCCGTTGACGCACACCGAGGCGAATCCGAATTCGCGCGCCTCGGCGCAGAGTTTGAGAACCGACTCCTCGGAGGCTTCCGGCTTCAGGAGGGTGTGGTCGATGTATTTGGCAAGTTCGCCGGAGTTCATGCCTTTCTCTCCTCAAGAAACGTATCGAACTCGGTTCGGTGAAGGAAAGATTTCTGCGTTCCTTCGCGCGTCGTCGAGAGCGCTGCGTAACGATTGGCCATCTTCATCGCACCTTTGATATCTTTCGATTCAAGATACTCTACGATGAAAGCGCCGATGAACGCGTCTCCCGCTCCTGTGGTATCAACAGGTTTCACAGGAATGGGGTCGACAAAGAAATGCTCCTTCGAATCGACGAAAAGCGATCCCTTTGCGCCCAGCGTCACGAGCACCCTCGGAACACCCGCGCTCACAAGGCTCCGGGCGGCTGCCAGCACCTCTCCGGTCGACGCCACGGGCATTCCGGTAATAATTTCGAGCTCAGTTTCGTTCGGCGCAAGAAAATCGACCATCCGGAGATACTCGCTCTTGAGAGGCATTCCGGGAGCCGGGTTCAAAAAGACGGGAACACCGTTCTTCGCACCTAAGTTGATCGCGGCGTAGACCGTATCCAATGAAATCTCGAGCTGCAGAAGGAGCATATCGCTCTGCTTGAGCGGCTCGCCGGCGGCGGCGACATCGTCAGGAGAGAGGGTCCCGTTGGCCCCCTTCACGATCATGATGCAGTTATTCCCTTCGTCATCCACAGAGATTGCAGCCACGCCGGTAGAATACCCCGGAACAGACGCAACGAAACGGGCGTCGACGCCGTTCTCCTCGAAGTTGCGTTTCATCTCCGCTCCGAACATGTCGTCTCCGATTCTGGCCACCATCAAAACGTCTGCGCCCAAACGGGAGAGCGCGATCGCCTGGTTGGCGCCCTTGCCTCCGAACCCGGTGTGGAAACGCCGGGCTTCCAGCGTTTCGCCGACCTTCGGCATACGCGGAGTTTGTGTCACGAGATCCATATTGGCGCTTCCTATCACTGCGACTTTTGGTACTCTTTCCATGCACACTCCCCTGCCTTCCGGTAACGACGCATCCGGAAAACCGAGCCCTGCAAGCCGAATATCAGGGAATCAGATGCGTCTTCGCAATGAAAAAGCGGAACCGGATTATCCCGGTCCCGCCTGTAGTATAACGGTAAAACAGATTTTTAGAAACCGACAGGAACGCCGAGGCGTCTGCTGTCGGCGCCTCCGTCGATCCTGCCGTGCTGATGCATCCCTTTGGCGTAGTTGATGAGAATGCCCTGCGCGGTACCGAAGTAGCCGCCGCGCTCCCGCGCGTCAATCTCATGGCCGCGAAACTTGAGGTACATTACGGTCGCCGGATCGATGCCTCCTTCAACGAGAAGCTTTCCCGCCTTGCCGCCGCTTGCGAGGTTGAAGATCCTCGGCTGTTCGATGGCTTCGTCCATGGGCATTCCGAAGTCGACGACGTTCATGATGATCTGGCTGACGGCAGTGATGATTCTCATAGCTCCCGCGGAACCGAGGGACATGAAGGGTCTGCCTTCAGGGTCGAGAACGATCGTCGGCGACATCGAGGAAAGGGGACGCTTGCCGGGTTCGGGGGCGTTGACGCTCTTGGGATTCTGAGCGAAATCGTCCATCTCGTTGTTCAGAACGATGCCGTACTCAGGGACGACGACGCCGGAACCGAAGAAGTAATTCACGGTGTTGGTGGATGCGACGATGTTCCCTTCGCCGTCAACCACTGAGAAGGAACTCGTAGAGATATGCTTGTTGCCGTCATGGCCGATGTAGGCGGTCTTCTTTCCGCCGTCGAACTGCCAGGGATCTCCGGGGAGGACTTCCTGCATCACGCTGTAGCGGCCGATATTTCCGGCAAGCTGCTTCGCGTACTCCTTGCTTGCGAGGCCCGCAAGAGGGACGTCCACGAACGCCGTGTCCGCCATGTATCTCTGGCGGTCGGCGAAGACCATCTTCATTGCCTCGGCGAGGTAATGAAGATACTCGGGCGAGTTGTGCTTCCACTGTGCAACCGGGAAGTTCTCCATAATGTTGAGAAGCTGGACGATGTGCGTTCCGCCGCTTGACGCCGGAGGCGTGGAGTAGATGGAGTATCCGCGGTACGTTCCCATAACGGGCGCCTGGATGATCATCTTGTAATCGTTCAGGTCCTTCATGGACATGGCGCCTCCCGCCCGGTTGACTGCGGCGACAACAGCTTCGCCGATAGGACCGCGATAGAAAGCGGCGGGGCCTTCCGCGGCAAGCAAACGGAATGCCTTTGCCAGTTCAGGCTGCTTCAGGATCGTTCCGGTTTCGGCGGGGAGTCCGCCCGGCAGGAACGCGCTCTCGGAGCTGTACTTCGCGAGTTTATCAAAGTTGTCGGCAATAATTCCGTTCTGCATCGGATGAACCTCGAACCCCTCCTCCGCAAGGCGAAGCGCAGGCTCGGCGACTTCCGCGAACGACATGGTGCCGTACTTGTTCAGCGCGGTGAAGATACCCATAACGATTCCGGGAACGCCGACTGCTTTCCCGCCGATAACTGACTCTTTCGCCTGCTTCGATGCTTCGGAAGCGTACATATCCTTCGTTGCCGAGTACGGAGCTACCTCGCGGTAGTCAAGCTCGACGACTTCTCCGGTCTTGGCGAAGCGGATGGTCATAAAACCGCCGCCGCCGATACCGGATGCATTGGGCTCGACCACGTTCAAGGCAAGCATCGTCGCCACAGCAGCGTCGATGGCATTCCCGCCCTTCTCCAGAATTTCCACTCCGGCCCGCGAAGCGAGCTCATGCGCGGAGGAAACCATTCCCTCCCCGGCAAGAACCTCCTGCACTTCAAAGTCGGCCGCACCGGCGCTTCCCGCAAACACAAAAACCATAAGGAACAACGCGACAAAACTCTTTCTCACAATACAACACCTCCTGAAAAGATTTTTTTAGTGCCGTGTTCCGGAGACATGTTCCTCTCAGTAGATTTTTTGAAGCGGAACACACCTCTGAACTTGTGTATCATCCCGATCCTCTCGTATTATATAATAAACAATGAAAAGATGGATTCGCGCTGCAAAAACTACAATTTTAGCGGCGAGAGGAACGCACCTACCCCGTTCTGCTGAAGCTCTTCAAACGTCGGGATGTTCTCCAGAAGCACTCCTCTCTCCTCGTTGAGGAGATCAAGATTGAGCAGAAACGACATAATAGCTGCCGCGTGGCGACCGACCCTGTATTCAATCTTCTGGTCTCCCTCATAAGGGATGTAGAGACGGCCGAGAGCGGCTGCCTTTACATATGCCTTGTCCTCGCCGGTAAGCGCAAGGCGCTCGTCTGTTCTTCCGCGAAGACGCCCTTGCACGGGATTCCCTGTTTCCATAAGCACGGGCATCGTCTCGGTGTAATTCCCCCATTCGCGGTGCGTCAGTCCCCGGAGATTTTTCGGCGACGGTTCAAGACGCATCATAATACCTGCGGCTTCCAGATCCATCGTCGTCATGGCGGCGAGTTCCATACTGCGCTCGTGCGCGACGATGGCATTCACGACGGGGTACTCCGGAGACGCCTCGTGAAGGTCGAATGCAAGATCGACATGCTCTTTACGGATAAGCTCCGTAAGCGCATACGCGACCTGTTCGGTAATAGAGCCGTCCGGAACTCCCGGATAACACCGGTTAAGATTGCCGCGCTCTTTCCCCGGAAGCTGCTGCCCTGAAGCCGGGTGGATATAAATATCCGGCGAAGGCCACTCGTATATCGTATTGGTCAGACGAGACCCATATCGGAACGTCCTCTTGCCGCCGTCCGCAGTGGTAAAGGAGATACTCTGCGGATGCGCCTCCTGGGGAGAGTTGTGAGTGAAACCCAGCAGATTCGCCTGGGGGATGACGATAAGACGTCCTTTTGTGACTTGCGCCCGTTCAAGGAAGAGTGTGGCTGTGACCATAGATGCAGGCTCGGTCGGATGCGTTCCTCCCAGGAGGAGCACAACGCCGCCTGGTTTCGCTCCATCTTGAATATAGACAGAAGTATCCGCTGGAGTCCCCGCCAAACCGTCAAACCAGTTGGAGAGCATTTTTTTCTCGAAGCCCTGCGCAGGAACAAAGGTATCTTCCGCCCACATCGCTTTGAAGTTGAGCCCCGCAAGCGCTGCGACCACGAACGCGGCAAGGAGAAGAAGAACCGCCGTCAACGGCGTACCTTTTATTTTCATCGTCTCCACTCTCCTCTACTTGATCATCAAGAGACGCAAAACCAGAGGGACGACAACCAGCGCGGCCGTCGCCTGCTTCCAGAAATCCTTCTCTCTGAACTGACAGCGTATTGTCAGGAGGAGGACAAAAAGAACGATCGCACGATAGATCAAAGTCATATTTTTTCTCCTCCTTACGGCAGATAGCTCATGACCGTATTCGCGTTGAGGATAACGAATACAGCCCACAACGCTGTTACGAAAGCCGGGATCAGACAGTGGCGAAGAACTTTGAAATAGTTCTCCTCACCGACAACCTGAGCAGCGAAAATCCCGGCAAGCGCAGTGGGAGGCATGAGATCGCCCAAACCGGCGAGAAGGCTGAGCGCCGATCCCACCATTATTTCGTTCCTTCCAAGGAGGGCCAGCAGGAAGGGAACGCCGAGCACCGAAGCAGCACCGAATGCTGAAACTGCTCCGAAGAGCGGGATGGACGTCGCCATCCCCAGGTACATAAGCCACGCCGGAAGGGCAAGCACCGAAACGACAAGGAACCCCTGGACGCCTATCAGCGTCATAATCTGAATGAACATGCCGACTCCCATGAGGATGCCGAGAACAGGTATTGCTTCATTCAGCGCCTCGGTAGACGCATCGAGAAAATTGAACCTTCTCCCGGTTACCAACGCCGAAAAAGCCGCAAGCAAGAAGTTCACCGGCATCCCAAGCGCGGGCCAGACGGAGGGAAGGAGCTGCTCGCCGGTCATCAACACAGCCAGGAGAACTACCGGAAGCAAAAGACGCGCGGAAAGCGGCGTCTCTTCCATCCGGCGCAGCTCGCTTTCCAGTTCCTCTTCATCACCGGCGCCTCTTTTTAAAGAAGGATAGACGAGAAGCAACGCTGAGAAGATTGCCAGGGGGACGGTGCAGACAAGCAAGGGGAAAGCAAACCCGACATACGGCATGTCGATCCCCCCGCCGATGATCATCGCCGGAATGTTGATAGGCGGTGCGATCATACCGTAGATAGCCCCCATAGCAATGGCGGCGGCAGTCTTTACAACCGGAACACCGAGCTTTATCAGAACTGGAGCGACAAGGGCTCCCGTGGTCAGAACGGCCGCAGTCGACGACCCCGTGATCATACCCGGCGCCATGATGATGAAGATCAGGCCGACGCTGAGAAAGAGAGGGCTGCGGCGGAACTTCCTGATAACCCACGCCGCAAGACTCTCCAGGAGGCCCGTCTTTTGCACTGATTTCATGAAGATCATCGCGGACGCAATGATAAGAATAGTATCCAGATAGCCGAACATACCCTCCACGAAATGGCGGAGAGGGAACCATTCGCCGCCGGCGAGTGCGCCGACGACGGCCGCGCCGGAGAGTGCGATCGCTATGGGGAGCTTCAGCGCAAACGCGCCGAGAACAAAGCTCCCCACCATCACGATCGTATAGAATCCTTCAGGCCAGAACCAATCCATGACAGGGCCTCCCGCCTATTGGGCGGATACCCCCCACTCTGAAAGAGTCGTCTTAAGGGGCTCGGCCGTGCCGTTCACATTGGGCGCTGTGAGAATTTTAATATTTTTCCCCTCAACCAGACGATCGAATATCTTGTCGTTGTTTCCGCCGTCGACCACAATCAGTCTGTCGGCATGAGGAACGGCAGCTTCGATAAAGGCGTCGGAGAGCGTGCCTCGTCTGCCCTCGCCGCCGATGTGCATTACAAGGAGCTTCATCCCTTTCTGCTTCGCTGCCTGAAAGAGCCCCGACACTCGCTCGATCTCCTGATCCTTGTCGATGCCTGCGGCGCCAAGCCCCTTGGAGCTCCCTCCGACAACGGCTACGAGAATCTTCTCGCCGCCAAGGCCTTCAGGCCTGAGCAGAGGCTGGTTCTCAGCGTTGATTTTCATCTTTCGAAGCACTACGCGTATCATTGTCGCATCCGGACTTTGCCCTACAGAGGTAAGCAAAATCTCTGAAGCAGCTGCCGAAGAGACCATATCCGGAAGCACGAAACCTGCGGAAAGGAACAGAACAGCTGCCACTACGCAAAGTATTATTTTTTTCATGACACATCCTCCTTTTAAAATAGAATATACGATTTGTACGTTCTTATTAAGTGTACCCTTCAGGAGTTTTCTGTCCATATTTCTTATCATTCTTTTCAGCGACAGATTGAATAACATATTCACAGCTGCGGTATACAAAACGCTATGGTATCATTTGAACAAAGAAAAAGGATTCGGAGGGACATGCAAGTGCCTGCACATTTACGAAGTATTCGCGGCGTGCTCAACTTTTATACGCTTCTCCTTGCAGCGGCGATGATCATCTTTCCGGTGCTCATAGGAATATATGATCTACGAAAGGCTTGGCAAACCGTCGATCGAGATCTGTCCTATGCTTTGGACATGCAATCCACATCCCTTCAGCGATGGTTTGCCATTAACCAGAACATTATTCGCTCACTCGCTGCGCTTCCGTCGGTACAGAGCAAAACCTTCGAGAACATGTTCGAAGACTTCCGGAACTTTTCCCGCGCGAACAGCAACTTCGACTCCATCGTCTTTGTGGACACGAAAGCAAACCCTGTTGTACAGAGCGGATCCGGGATCAACACCCACCCGGACATCAATCTCTCCGACCGCCGCTACTTCAAAGACGCCGTCGAAGGAAAGTCGCATATTTCAGATGTGATCATCGGCAGAACTTCCGGCAAACCCATCGTCATATTCTCGATTCCGCTCATTGGGACCGATAGTTTCGAAGGACTTATTTTCGGCTCTATTCGTTTTGACACCCTGTTAAACACCATACTTTCAACACCTTTTGGAGCGACAGGGCGTTTTCTTCTTCTGAACTCCCAAGGCCAATCTATGCAGCAAACGGGAATGGGAGATAAAAGTTTTTCCGATGAGATGTTTACCGCGTTCCGCTCATCCGAAGGACACTCCATAAGCTATCGCGACGCATCCGGAAACAGATACCTCGCAAGGGGAAAGCAGCTTGAAAGAACGAATTTTTTCCTAGTGGCTCGTATGGACTACGGAGAATACTTAGCTCCATTTATCACCAATATGCTCTATTTCTTTACTGTATCCGCAGCGCTCCTTTTTTTCATGCTCTTTTTCTCCCGTAAGGTGTACAAAAAAGTAGATAAATCGCTCAACCTGCTTTTTGAGGGCGTCGTCAAAACCGAGCAGGGAGAGTACAACTCGCTCGACCCTGCGCTGCTGGAGGAAGCTCCTTTTGAACTGCGTGAACTCGGCATCGCGTTCAGTTCGATGGCGGAGACTGTGCGAGGGAAAACAGCCGAGCTGGAGTTCCGCTCGTTCCATGATGAACTCACCGGTCTGTATAACCGCGCATACTTCGAAGACGCGATGCGCAGGTTCGATTCCGACCGGTATTCACCTGTGACCGTAGTTGTCTGCGACGTAAACGGTTTAAAAATGATCAACGATACTCTCGGACACAAAGCGGGAGACGAGCTTATCATTGCAGCGGCGCACGCGATCGCAAATGCCGGCCGGAAAACGGATATTGTCGCCCGTATTGGAGGCGACGAGTTCGCGATGCTTCTCCCCGAATCAACTGAGGCAACCGCAGGAGAAGTGCTCAGGCGTATTCGCGCCGAAATCGACAAATACAAACGCATAGAAGACTCGCTTCCGCTGAACATAGCCTGCGGAGCGGCAACCACCTCAGGCCGGCTACAGAATATCGAGGCTCTTTTCAGTGAGGCCGACAAGGAGATGTACGCGGCCAAACAGCTTGAAAAACCGCACTCGAAGCGCGAGATTCTGGATTTTCTCTCTTCCAGGATGCACGATTTCCGGAAGGCATCTCACGACAGAAAGAGGCACATGGCGGCATGCGCTGCGATCATGGAAGCGTTCGTCCGTGCGCAGCCTGACATTGCTCCCGAGAAAAAAGAGTTTCTCATTCTCCTCGCGAAAAATCACGACATCGGATTTACCGAGATCCCGTCGGAGATTACGGATAAACCGGGGCCGTTGACGGACGAAGAATACCTTCTCGTCCAACGCCATCCGGAGACAGGGGCGCGTATCGCTTCGCTCTTTCCGGAACTAGCGGATCTGGCGGAGTCTATTCGCCTGCACCACCGATGGTGGAACGGGAAAGGGTACCCCGCAGGAGACGGAGGAGAGACAATCCCGCTCGAAAGCCGCCTCATGGCAATCGTCGACGCCTATGAAGCCATGACCGGAGATACGATCTACAGAACGCCGTTCTCTCCGGAAGAAGCTCTGAAAGAGCTTCTTCGGTGCGCCGGGAGCCAGTTCGACCCGGTATGGACCGAACGTTTTATTGCGTTCTTTCGCGAGTATCGGGAGAGAGAACATATCCTTGCATAAACGGGCCGGCATCCCGAGCGATTCCGTAACCTGCATGGGTATTCATTGTGAATTCGGCGGAACAGGTGTTGACACAGAGCATCTTTCCATGACATGATTCACTGTTAGAATTGAAACGGCGTCCAAGGACGCCCCGGGAGGCAGCGGTATGAACGAAAGCGTCAACGCGCTCGATCTTTCGTACGAGGAATGGATCGAGATCAGCGTCACTCAATGGAAGCTTCCACGCTACAGAGCCGACCAGCTCTGTCAGTGGATCTACGACAAAAAAGTCTTCAACGTCCACGAGATGACCAATCTCTCGAAAGAGTTGCGGGAGAAGCTCGTCTACGAGCTGATGATTCTCCCTCCTATCGCCGTCCGCGAGGACACGTCGAAGGACGGCACGAAAAAGTTTCTCTGGCAGCTTTACGACGGAGAGCGGATCGAATCCGTACTACTATCGCACGGCTCGCATACGACCGCCTGCATCTCCAGCCAGGTGGGGTGCCCTCTGAACTGCTCCTTCTGCGCTACCGGGAAATCGGGTTTCACGCGCAACCTCAGTGCCGGAGAGATCGTCGGCCAGTTTTTGGCCATGGAAAAACGAATGGGGCAGAATATCAATAACGTGGTCTATATGGGGATGGGCGAACCTTTCTTGAATTCCGCCGAGGTTTTCAAGTCCATCCGAATCCTGAACTCGCAGAAGATGCGCAACCTCGGTGCGCGACATATTACGATTTCGACTTCGGGCGTCGTCCCCGGTATCCTCGAACTTGCGGACTTTCCGATTCCGGTGCGCCTTTCCGTATCGCTCCACGCGCCGAACGACGCATTGCGGAGCAAGCTCATGCCGGTGAACCGGAAACATTCTCTCGGCTCCCTAATCGACACGCTGAAGGCCTATAAAGACAAGACAGGGGAGCGGATCACGATCGAGTACGTCATGCTGCAAAAAGTCAACGACGAACCCGAACACGCCTACGAGATGGCCGCCATTCTCTCGGGGCTCGGCGTGTACGTGAACCTGATACCCTACAATCAGATCGCCCTCCTGCAGCCGGGGGAACAGGGATTTCAGCGTTCGACGACGGAGCGCATCAAGGAGTTCGCAGCCATTCTTGCCAAACTCGGAATCGAAAACGAGATTCGCAAGGAAAAAGGAACAGACATCGACGCAGCCTGCGGCCAGCTACGGGCGCAAAGCATGTAAAGGGGGCAATAAATACAGTGAACCTCCTCCAACGTGTCGCTCGTTCCTGGGGACGTCCAAAAAGAAAAGAAGGCAATGCAACGCTCACGTTGCGCGACCTTCCGAACGGTTCTTTTGCACGTATCGTCAAGATCACGTCTCCGCAGCACAACGCACCGGAACATAGTTCCTCATGCTGCGCAGTCCGGCTTGAAGCGCTTGGGCTTCGTGTCGGTAAAATCGTTGAAAAAGTATCCGGGATGCCCTTTCACGGTCCCGTAACACTGATTCTCGACGGTCGGCAGATAGCCGTCGGCTGGAATATTTCGTCGAGCGTACTGGTTATTCCCGTGAAAGAAAGAGAGAGCGCTCATGGACGACGTGCGGAAGGAAACTAAAAAACTCCTGCTCGTTGGCAACCCTAACGTCGGAAAAAGCGCCCTTTTCACCCGTATCACCGGAGTTCACGCCGTTTCGTCGAACTACCCGGGCACTACCGTCGGATTCCTGGAAGGCTGGCTCCGGCGAAGCGGCGACGTATGGCGGGTAATCGACGTTCCCGGAGCATACACGCTCTCCCCCACCAACGAGGCGGAAGATGTGGCGGAGCGAATGGTCAACGAGGGGGCGGATGTTGTTGTGCTCGTGCTCGACGCGACGGCCCTTGAGCGCAACCTCTTTCTCGCCTTCCAGACCATGGAGCGGCGTCTGCCGGTCGTCGTCGCACTCAACATGGTCGACGAAGCCCGCCACAAGGGGATAGACGTCGATCCGGAGGCGTTGGAAAGCCTGCTCGGCGTTCCCGTCGTCCCTACGGTCGCGGTAACCGGACAGGGAATCAGCCGTTTGCTGGAACGTCTCCCGGAAGCGCGTCCCGGCAGGATCGCGCTCCCCGGAGGACACGTTGCCGAAACCGGCGTGCCCTCCAAAGAAGAGCGCTGGAGCGCCATAGGTGAGATAATCGAGAAGGTCCAGAGAGTGAGTCACAGGCACCACACGCTTCTCGACAAACTTGAGGACGCCTCCGTGGACTCGTTTTGGGGGCTGATCATCGGCGTACTCGTCATCGTTGCGAGTTTTGCCTCAATTCGTTTCCTTGGAGAGGGAATCATCGGCGAGTTTTTCGACCCGCTCTTCGAAGCATGGCTGCTCCCTGTAGCAGAGCGGCTTTCCTCGTTTCTTGGAGGCGAGGGACTTTTCCACGACATAGTCGTCGGACGCCTCATCGACGGACATATCGACTTCGAACAGAGCTTCGGCCTCCTCACCACCGGATTGTACGTCCCCCTGGCAATGGTCCTGCCGTATGTCGCCGCATTTTACTTTGTACTCGGCCTCCTTGAGGACTTCGGCTATCTCCCGCGCCTCGCCGTCATCTTCGACGCTCTTCTTCACCGGATGGGGCTCCACGGTTTCGCCATCGTCCCCTCGCTCCTCGGACTCGGCTGCAACGTCCCGGGGATCCTCGCCACGAGGGTGCTCGACTCGGATCGTGAACGGTTCATCGCCGCGACTCTCATCTCGGTCGCCATCCCGTGCGCAGGCCTCCAGGCAATGATACTGGGAACGGTGGGACAGCTCGGCATACGATGGGTTCTTGCCGTCTACGCAACGCTTATCCTTTCATGGCTCATACTGGGGCGCTTGCTGCACTCATTTCTCCCCGGATTCAGCCCGGAGCTCATCGTGGAGATCCCCCCCTACCGCATTCCGTCGTTCAAGTCGCTGGGATTGAAGCTCTGGATACGCGTTCGAGGGTTCCTCCTTGAGGCTGTACCGCTCGTTCTCGGGGGAATACTCATCGTCGGCCTCCTCGACGCAACAGGCGTTACGGCGCTGCTTTCAAGACTCCTCTCTCCTGTCTTCAACGGTTTGCTGGACCTTCCGGCCGAGGCGTCCGGTCCCATTCTCCTCGGCATCCTGCGAAAAGACGTGGCGATGGGAATGCTTGGCGCGCTCGGTCTTTCTCCTGCGCAGCTTGTCGTCGCCACAGTGACACTCTCGATGACCTTTCCGTGCATCGCTACCTTCATCGTTCTCTGGAAGGAGCTTGGCGGACGTCGAATGGCCGCCTCGATGGGAATCATGATTTGCTCCGCCCTCATCGCAGGAACAGCTGTACGCATGCTGTTCTCGATTCAATTCTGAAACGGCTAAAGAAAGAAAGAGGGAGGGAGAGTACGAGCGTTTTTTCCACCTCCCCTTCCCTCTTTGAGGACAGCCTGGTTACGCGCCGCCTATCGCGCTGACAACTGCACGAAGGCCTAACAGATAGCTGTCAAGACCAAAGCCGCAGATCTGGCCCTTCACTACCTCCGCAAAGACTGAGCGATGCCTGAATTCCTCTCTGGCGTGGATATTCGACATGTGGATCTCCGCCACGGGAACAGTCAAGATCGCCAAAGCGTCACGGATCGCGTAGCTATAGTGTGTCCAGGCTCCCGCGTTGATAATGACACCGTCCATACCCTCCTGAAACGCCTGGTGAATTCGTTCGCACATCGCACCTTCGGAATTCGTCTGGAAGCTGACAACATCAACCCCAAGTTCTCCGCCTAGGCCACGCAGTTTCTCGTCGATCTCATCGAGCGTTATCGTACCGTACTGCGCCGGATCGCGCTTTCCGAACATATTATGATTCACACCGTGAAGCATGAGTATTCTCTTCATTGCCCCGTTTCCATCTCCTTTTCGTTGATCGGGTCAGTTGCTACTTTCCGCAGGGGTTCAGATCAATGGAACAAACAACGTGTTACCTGTAGGAGAGACTCTTTGAAATCTCCTCCGTCATCGTCTTCACAACAGGCAGCAGCGCGTCGATAATCTCGTCCGTAAAACGAACCGACGGACCTGCGACCGAGAATACGGTTGTCACCTTGTTCTTCGGATGGAAAATAGGAACCGCGATGGAGGTTATTCCCTCCTCGCGTTCGCCGTAGCTGATCGCATGTCCTTTTTTCCGTATTATCTCCAGGTCGGCCAAAAATGCCTCCCGCGAGATAATCGTGGTCGCGTTATCGGCTTCGCCTTCGCGACTTCTCTCTCCACAAGATCAGGGTCGGCATACGCCAAGAGACACTTGCCGGCAGCCCCCGCCCACAGAGGAAAACGGTCTCCGACCCGGACCACGCAGCGCATGCTGAGAAGGCTCTCTACATGCTCGTAGCACACCCGTGCATCCCCTTCGAGAACGTAGAGCGACACCGCCTCCTTTGTCGTATCGCGAACCTGCTTCATGTAGGGGTAGACTATCTTCTGCAGCTTAAAGTGATTCCGTGCGACAGCTCCCAGATAGTACAGATTTGCTCCAAGCGAGTAAGTCTTCCCCGGACTTTTTTCGAGAAGCCGAGACCGACAAGGGTGTTCACCATTCGAGAGACTGTGGTCGTCGGAAGGAGCATCTTCCGTGCGATATCCATCAGCGTCAGCTCGTCCTCGTCGAGAGTGAAACACATCAGGATCGAAAAAGCTCGTTCCACTGAACGGACAGACTTCTCCTCCCCGGTTCCGGTCGCCTTTTGGTCTGCTGTATACCCTTGCATGACATCCCCCTCTACAACGCCCCGCTCTCCCTCTCAAGGGAAGCTCAGGCTGTCAATTTTCCTTCTCGTGTAAGATATTCAATACCGCACTGGTACATAAAGTCAATAGGAGGCTCGTCAATGCCCGCCCAAAGACGCATCTGCTCCGCCGCCTGGTAGACGTTCATCCACAGGCCGGAGAGAGTACGGCATCCTCGTTTCCTGGCCTCGACAAGAAGTTTTGTCTCCATGGGGACATAGACCACGTCGCAGAGGAGATGCGATGCGCTCAGAAGCGCCGGGTCGAAGAGAATCTCGTCCGTCTTCGGATAGAGCCCGACTTTCGTCGCGTGGATGATAACGTCGAACTCCTCCAGCCCCTTGCGGATCGTCCGATCGTTCATCTCGTCGATCTCGCAGACGCCGGGGAAATGGGCGTTCACCCTTGAGTAGAGCGTTTCAGCGCAAAAGTAGTCCCGGAGGATGCAGAGCGAACGCATCGCCGTCGCTCCCCTCATCGCGAGAGCGCAGACAATTGCGGTCGCGGCGCCTCCCGAACCGAGGATGAGATACCGGTGATCCGGGATGTTCACCCCGGCCTGTTTCTCGAGCGACTCGACAAACCCGGTTCCGTCTGTATTGTGACCGATCTTTCGCCCGTCCTTCTCTATGACGATGGTGTTGACCACCTCGGTGTACCTGGCCGAGTCGGCCAACCCGTCGATGTACTTGTGGACCTGCGTCTTGAAGGGCATTGTGACGCCCGTACCCGCGTAATTGAACAACTGCATGGAGCGGACCACCGATTCAAGCTGCCCCATTTCCAGTTCCAGGGGAACGTAGAGCATGTCGAGCCCCAGTTTCTGGTAAACGCTGTTATGCATAAATGGAGCAGCGCTCTGCCCCACCGGGTTACCCAAAAGGCCGAAGAAGCGTGTATTCACCGTCGCGCTGAACATAGTCTCGAATTCCTTTCCCCGGCTACTCTACTCCGAGCGGCCCTTGAGATGCGCCGCGCAGAAGGCCTTCGCCGACTCGAGGCAGCGGCGAGCGTGTTCCGGATATCCGGACTCCGCCACGCGCTCCAGATTCGGCAGCTCTATCGAATAGGGAACGACGGGCATCGCATTCAAAATCGGGGCGATGTCGATCCCTCCCTCGCCCACGTACGATCTCGCCTCCCTGAGAATCCGCACCATTTCCGTCTGTTCCGAGGGGATTTCCGCGGGCGCGTCGCAGAGGTGCGCAAAGCGGAACCATTCCTTCGGCAGCTTCGCAAGCTCCGCCGGGTTGTCCTGTGCCCTGTGAAAGTGATGGATGTCGATCATCAGTCCGGCGTTCGGCCGGTTCACCTTCCTGAGCACATCGACCGCACCGCTCAGCGTTCTGACCCCGGCGATGGGCACATATTCCAGTTCAACGGTCAGGCCGTACTGCGCAGCAAGATCGCACAGGTCCGCGAAACGTTCTATGGCGTACTCTCTGTCGAGCGTCCAGATGCTGCTCAGGACATGCTTACCCCCAAGCTCGACAGCCGTCGTCATGGACGGTTCATACTTTTTAACATCCATGCCGTCGAATATCCGCGCCAGTTCTATGTCAAGCAACTTGATACCAGTATCGGCGAAGACGGCCTTCGTCTCCGCCATCAGCTTTTTATTCTTCGAGAGATCGTAATCGGGCTCCTCGGGAAGTCCCATATATATCTGCCGCATACTCACGTAGTCGTATCCGCAGTCCGCGGCAATCCGTGAAATCTCCGCAGGCGACGTCTTCAGCACCGTAAGCTGGGCCAATGAAAATTGAGGCTGCATAATCTGTACACTCCTCCTCCGAATGTGCGAACACAGTTCTCGAACGACGAACAGTCATCAAATGGAACGCCCCTTGACGGGGCGCTCCTCCTCAACGTTACGGTCTGGAAATACCGAACTCCTCGGGAGAATGCTTCGCTCCGCCCGCATCGTACAGAAGCCATGCGCTGACCGACTTGTTCTGCTGAATATACTCCCGTGCCTTTTCGCCTGTCAGACCGAGCTTCACTCCGCCTGTGCTCTTCGCAAACTCATCGAAGCGAGGATCGTCATACCCTCTCTGGAATGCCGACTGGAGCGCCTCAAGAGCTTCCGCAGGAGTTCCCTTTCGGACGAACGCGCCAAAAAAAGCTCCCCACGGAAGGTACGGCGAGTATTCCTTGTATACCTCTGTAATCGCAGGAACCGCGGATATGCTATCGATGCGCTCCTTGGAGATAACGGCAAGGCCGCGCACCGAATCCGACTGAATGAAACTCGCCGCCGCAAGCAAGCCAACCGCCACCGCGTCAATATGCCCGCCCATAAGCGCCGTGATACAAGGGCCCTCGCCGTCGAACTGCATTTTGTTGAACTTCAGATCATGAATCTTCTCGATCATCGTCGTGGCGACAAAGGGTAATCCTCCAGGTCCCGTGGAGCCCATCGTGATTGTCTTTCCGGAAGCGGCGGCTTCGATGAGCTCTTTATAGGTCATGTATGGAGAATCCTTCCCGACGAGAACCACCCCGACGTTCGCCATCATCAGGAAGACAGGGTCGAACTGATCGTAATCGATCTGTGAGAGGCCGGTTACTTTGTAGAGGTTTGGATTTTCCGCGCCGAAGAGGACGCTGTATCCGTCCGCAGGCTGGTTGGCCACGAAAGTGGTCGCAATAGCGCCGGTCGCGCCGGTCCGGTTTTGCAGAATGATCGTCTTCCCCAGATGTTCCTGAGCGATGGGCACAATAGCGCGGGTGACGTTGTCCATTGCGCCGCCGGCGCCCCACATGATGTACCCCTGAAGGTTTTTCTCGGGATAGGCGCCTAGTGCGGAACCTGTTACAAGCAGCAGAAACATGAACGCAAGAGCAATTTTTTTCATTGGGAACTCCTCCTCGTGATAAGTATGGGCGTCATTTCAAAAAACAGTTTCAGTACAGATCCGAGCACAGCCTTCTCTCGGTACGTCTTTCCCGGGAGCACTGCTCTGATCAGGAGATACCCCGCCACCGCCTATAGGTCTTCGTCTGCGAGAAAAGCAAAAAGACAATGGAGATCGTCAGCACCAGGCTGATCGGACTTGTAACGAATCCCTCCAGGAATGGAAGAAGTTGGTTCTCGGCCCCTTGCATCGCACGCCGGTAGTTCGCGTCAAGCATCGGTCCGAGGATCAGTCCGAGCACCATCGGCCCCGTCGCGTAGCCGTAAAGCCGTATGAAATAACCGATAATGCCGAAACCTATCATATAAAAGATATCCACCACGCTGTTTTGAATCGCATACGTTCCAATCACCGAGAGGATGATGACCACCGGCATGATAATCGATTTCGGGATCTCGATGATCTTGGAAAATGGTTTGACGCTGAGAAGCCCCAGCACCATCAGTGCAACACTGGCGATGCTGAGACAGCTCACGATCATCCAGAAAAGGTGCGGAGTCTCGATCATCAGCATCGGCCCCGGCTTGAGACCGTGAATATAGAGAGCGCCGATGATGATAGCAGTTACCGCGTCACCCGGTATCCCAAGGGTCAGCATAGGGATGAACGCCCCGCCTATGGCGCCCTTGTTCGCCGTCTCGGGAGCAACGATGCCCTCGTACGCACCTGTGCCGAAAGGCCTGGACGGATTCCGTACAGAGCGCTTCGCCTGGTCGTATGCAAGCAACGCCGCCACGTCCCCACCCGTGCCCGGAAGCGCGCCGATGAAGACGCCGAGCAGCGAAGAGCGTATCGAAAGGGGGAGATATTTAATAAAAGTCGCCCAGCTCGGAATGATCTTGTCGAGGTTCTGCTTCGGCGACCCTTTCCCCGCGTTCCGGAACTGCGTCAGCGCTTCGGATACGCCGAAAAGGCCGATCATCGCCGTAACGAAGCTGATGCCCGCCATAAGATAGATATTGCCGAAGGTGTAGCGCAGCTCTCCGGTCGACGGGTCCATGCCGACCATGCTCAAAAGTACGCCGATCGCTCCCGCAGTAATCCCCTTCACCGGGTCGCCGCCGCCGATGCTGCCTATGAGCAGCAGCCCCATGACGGCCAGAAGAAAGAAGTCCCTCGGAGAAAACATCAACGAAAAGTTGGCAACCACGGGCGCAGCTATCGCAAGCACGAGAATACCGACGAAACTGGCGAAGACGGAGACGGTGGTGCATAGGCCGATCGCCTTTCCCGCTTCACCAAGCTGGGCGAGTGGATAACCTTCTATTCCCGTGGCTATGGCCGCCGGCGCTCCCGGAATATTCAGCAGAATCGCTGTGATCGATCCTCCGTAGACACCGCCGACGAAAACACCGCAGATCAGCGCAAGCGCGTTGTTCAGATCCCACGAAAAGGTGAAGGAAATCAACAGAGACGCCGCCATGGTCACGGAGAGCCCGGGAATAGCGCCTACCCAAATCCCGGCGAAGACGCCAATCCATATCAACACCATCATTTCCCAATTCAGGAAGGGGATGAGAAAATACTGGAGGTTCTGTTCCATAACCGTCGCCCCTTTCCTAAGGAAGAATGACGAGGAAAAGGTAACGGAAGACCGCCACCAGCACAGCCAGAGAGCCTGCCGAGATAAGCAGCGCCCGAAAAATGTGCTTTCCCCTCTGTAGATAAATCATCCCCGCAGCCATAAATGCGTAGGATGAGCCGATGAAACGGAGATGCGGGAGCGCCACGCAGTAGATAACCAGGAGCGACAGCACAACGAGCACATCCATTGGCAGAAGATACTGTGCCAAAGAAGGAGCGGATGCTTCAGGGCGCTCCCGCCTGACCGCTTT
This sequence comes from Aminobacteriaceae bacterium, assembly GCA_963668335.2. GTDB lineage: Bacteria > Synergistota > Synergistia > Synergistales > Aminobacteriaceae > JAAYLU01. Next base: position 40,553 of record CAXXRY010000049.1, read on the forward strand.
CCAGAAATTGACTGCCGAACAGGCCATGATGACTGTCGACGCAAGCTTCGGGAAGACGGATGGAGAGGAGTACTCCCCGCTGGTCATGTCCAGAGCGAAGTAGTATCCGAGAGCGCCGAGGAGAAACGTGATTGCTGTTATTCCCAGTTCCCCCGGCTTTCTACTGGCTTCCGGCACGTACACGGAGAGATCTTTCGCCGTTGCAGTCGTTGCAACCGCTCTCGCCGCGCTTCCTTTCGGATCGTCCATGAAATACTCACTTCCTTCCATTGCTGAACAATGTTTTTTGGGAAAACGGGCGGAGAGCGACGACATCCTCGCTCTCCGCCTAATTTATTCGGAGAAGCTGCTATTTCTTGGGCTCGGGAATGCCAAACTCCGCAGGAGACTGTTTCGCACCTCCTGCGTTGAAGATGAGCCAGCTCGCGGTAGACTCGAATTTAGAGAGAAAATCCACCGCATCCTCGCCCGTGGCGCCGTTCTTGAATCCGCCGGAGTTTTTCACGTACTCCTCGAAACGAGGTTCCTCCATCGCCTTAGTGAACGCATCGCTCAGCGTCGCAACGATATCGGCGGGCGTTCCCTTCTTGACGAAAACGCCGTAGAACGGCCCCCAAGGAAGGTACTGCTCGTATTCGGGGTAGATCTCCGTAATCGCGGGCACGTCGGGAAGCTGAGGTACACGCTTCGTGGTGAGCACCGCAAGGCCGCGGAGACGCCCTGCGCGGATATACTCAACAGAAGTGGAAAGCGCAAGAGGCATAACGTCCGCATGACCGCCCATGACCGCTGTCGCTCCGGGGCCGTCGCCGTCGAACTGGATATAGTTGAAGTCCGTTCCGTGAATGTTCTTCATCATCGCACCCGCAACGTAGGGAAGGCCGCCGACGCCGGAGGTCGCCATACGAATTTTCTTCTCCTTCTTCGCCCCTTCGACAAGTTCCTGCATCGTTGTAAAGGGAGTCTCGGGGTTGACGCAAATCACGACCGCCCCTTCGACGGCGATGGTAATCGGTTGCAGGTCGTGGAAACTCAGTGGAGAGAGCCCGAGCACCCTGTAGTTCGCCGGGTTCTCGGCGCCGTAGAGCAGCGTGTAGCCATCGGCGGGAGAGTTGACCACCAGCGTAGTCGCCACCGCGCCGGAAGCTCCTGTCCTGTTCTGCAGAATGATTGTCTGTCCCAGATGTTTCTCGACGAGCGGGGTTACGGCCCTGGCGAAATTATCCGTACCGCCCCCCGCTCCCCACATGATGAGCCCCTGGAGATTCTTCTCCGGATAGGCCGCGAACCCTGCGCACGCAACCACCAAGACCAGAACAACCGACAGAGATACAATACCGAACTTCTTCATTTCACGACTCCTCCTCGCTGTACAGTATGCGGTGCATTCACGAATCCGATGAGCCGGGTCTCCTTTCTGAAGCGCTTCCGCTAAGGAAAGACTACGCCTCCCGAGTGTTCGAGGGATCGTAGAACTCTCCGAAGAGCACCTCTTCGGCCGGAGCATCCGTCAGAATCGGCTTCGCAACCCAAGTGCTGTTCATGTAGTGTTTCAAGGCGATGTTCTCCGAAACCTGGTTTCCGCCCCACGTGCCGCACCCCATGCTCGACGTCATGGGCATCCCGTTGTTCGCGCTTCCGGCGTTTGCCTTCGACTGCGGCTGCCGGACCATAATACGGGTAACGGGCGCCCTGAGAGCAAGTGCGTGAATGTGCTCCTCGTTGAAGCTGTAAATTCCGCAGGAGTGACCGCGACCTCCGACCTTGTAGATCTCGTCGACCATCTTCAGCGCGTTCTCAAACTCTCCCTCGTACCGGTAGAGCGCAAGCAGCGTCGTGAGTTTCTCGCCGGAGAAAGGGTACTCCTTGCCGATACCCTCTCCTACTACCATGACGAACTTTCTGTCCTCGGGTATCTCGAACCCGGCGGCCTTGCAGAGCTTCTGAGGGGCTACCGCGACCGTCTCCACAATCCGGTGTCCTTCCTCGTCCCACATCGCCCGCTTCAGCTTCTCCCGCTCCTCGTCGTTGGCGAGGTAGCCACCTTCCTTGACGAGCTGCGCCACCATCTTCTCGTAGATGGAACCGTGGATGACCAGGTTGCCATCCGCAGAGCAGCCGGAACCGAAGTCGGACGTCTTGCTGATACGCGTATTCCGTGCCGCTTCTTCAACGTAGGCAGTTTCGTCGAAGATCATGGTCGCGTTCCCTGCCCCCGAGCAGTAGGCGGGCTTTCCGGAGCTGTGGGCGGCCCTGCTCATCGCGAGACCTCCCGTCGCCATAACGAGATCGCCCATCTTCATCAGTTCCTCGACGATGGTCATATTGACCTCGGTGATGCACTGAAGGAAATCATCGGGTTCGCCGATCGACTTCAGTCCTTGGCGCATGCTCTCGACGACCTCGAACGTCGTCTTTTTTGTTCTGGGGTGCGGAGAAAAAACCACCACATCCCGCGCCTTCAGGGCGTAGATCGCCGTGACGATCGGCGTCAGCTCGGGGTTCGTCATCGGGATCAAAGAAGTGATCAGACCGGCGGGCTTGCCGTAACGGACCAGTCCTTTCTCCGGATTGACTTCGACGATCCCGACGCTCTTCTGACGCAGAGCGTCGCGCAGCACGCCAAGGATCTTGTGCCTCTTCCCGTAACGGCCGCTCCAGTCGCCGGCGCCGCTTTCCTCCACGCCCATCTTGCAGAAGCGGTCGAAGGTTCGAGGATTGGCGGCCGCCCAAGCCACACAGCGGCACATCCTATCCACTCTCTCCTGATCGTAGTTCGCTATGATCTTCTCAGCAGCGCGTGCTTTTGCGAAGACACTCTCCAGAGTTTGTCGTTGCGCTTCAGTCAGTTCTTTTTTTGCCATTGCATTGTCATCTCCTTCATCCATTCGCCGCATTCACATCGGCGTGAACCTCGGAAAAAACCGTGTTCTCTTGTTGGTTTACATCCTCCACGGCTCGATCTCCTCCCAGGACCATACTCTCCACGGCTTCTCCTCGCCCCGCTTTCTGAAAATATCATTGATGTTCCAGCAGCCCTTCGTCACCACGGGAGCATTTTCCATTCGGACGTCGAGCACGCAGGGCTTGTTGGAAGCAAGCGCCTTTTCCAGCATCGGCTTGAAATCCTCTGCCCGCTCCACAGTATAACCATCGATGCCGTACGCTCTCGCGATGGCAGCGAAATCCGGGCTGTACGGCTTGCCGTCGCGCTCGAAGAGCGTGCCGAACTCATGATCGTAGTGCTGTCTCTCAAGGCCGGCGATCGTACCGAAGGCGCAGTTGTTCATCACGACCCAGACAACAGCGATATTCTCCACCGCAGCCGTTGCGAACGGGGAGACGTTCGCGCCCATTCCCCCGTCGCCGATCAACGCGACGACCTTTCTGTCGGGGCGGGCGACCTTTACACCGAGCGCCGCCGAGGGACCGTACCCCATAGTCGCCAAACCGCCGGGTGCGACAAAGGTTCCTGGTTCGTAAATATCGAACTGCTGCCCGACACCGTTCTTGTTCCAGCCGACGTCCGCTACCACGAAGCCGTCTCGGGGAAGCGCTTCCCGAAGATCCGCCAGGATGCGCTCCGGCCGCATCGGGAACTGATCCGATTTCTGCGCCTCTGCAATCGTTGCACGATACGCTGCCTTGGCCTCGGCGATCTCTTTGATTTTCTCAGGTCGCTTCACGCCGTTCGGGTACTTGCGCTTCGCCGCGGCAAGGATGGCGTCAAGCGCCATTTTTGCATCGCAGACCGCGCCGATCTCCGTCGTATAGTTGCGCCCGATCTCCTCCTGGTTGATATCGATATGAATGAGCTTCGTCGGCGGAACGTCGAAAGTCTCGCCGAAGTACCATGAGCTGCAATCAGCCTCCGAGAGCCTCGTCCCGACCGCCATCATCACGTCCGCCTTCATTGCGGCGCTGTTGTTGAACTCCGTCCCCCAGAAACCGGTCATACCTACGGCCAATGGATGATCGTCAGGGATGGCGCCTTTGCCCATGAGCGTATAGAGCACGGGGATTTCAAGAAACGTCGCAAGCTCCGTCAAAGCGGAGGCGGCTCCCGAAGAGATGACGCCGCCTCCGGGGTAGAGCACCGGACTCTTCGCCTCGCCGAGGAGCGTCGCGATATCCTCCGCCGTTTTCACGTCGAGACCGGGCCTGGGGAGAAGCGGCATATTGTGCATACGCTGCTCGAAGAAGCGGGTGTCGATCTCCATCGAGAAGATATCCATCGGCACGGAGACGAGGACCGGCCCGGGACGTCCAGTGACGGCGAGGCGGAACGCCTTGTCCATCACCTCGGGAAGCAGCTCCGGTCTGTCCACCCTCCATGCACGCTTCACAAACGGCCTGTAGATCTCGTACTGGCTGGCATCCGCATGGATGTTGACCTCCTGATGAGGATGACGGCCGAAATAGCAGCTTGGGACGTCGCCGGCGATGACGACCATAGGGATAGAGTTGAGCCCCGCTTCCGCGACACCGGTCGTCGCGTTGGCCAGCCCGGGTCCCAGGTGTGTCAGCAGAACACCCGGGACCCGGCAGCCCTTTCCGCGGGAATAGCCGTCGGCCGCATGCGCTGCAATCTGTTCATGCCGTACCGTAATGAACGTAATCTTGCTCTCTTTCAGAGCATCCAGAAAACCGATGACAGTGTGTCCGCAAAGACCGAAGACCTTCTCCACACCCCGGGCCTCCAGAAACTTCACGAGCTGAAACGCTACCAGGTCTTTTCGCATATCCTTCCGCACCTCCGTTGAAAAGTTCGCAAGCAACCGCCTTTATGATGGTTTTCCCCGTACGCGCAAGAAAGGAGAATTCCGTAGAACGGAAACAAAAACCATCTCTAAGAAATGAGTACACAATAATCTATCGCCAACGGCTTTGTCAATACTCCCTCTCCGTTTTTTTCCTGTCACTTGGAAAACATTTCCGTTTTTCAACGGCTCTCCCCTACCCCCGAATTTCCGAAGTATGGGAATAAAAACCGTTTGACAGGAATTACTTTTTTGGGTACTGTTGTCAAGGTAAGAGATACATCATTAGTTTACATAAGGAGGGGTGGCAATGACCATGACATTGCCTCGAAGCGTTTTCTTTTGTGAAGTCGGTCCTCGCGACGGACTGCAAAACGAGCCCGACTCGCTCTCCGTGGAGCGGAAAATTCGTCTGATCGAGGGCGTCGTCGACGCCGGGGTCAGGATCGTGGAGATAGGCTCTTTCGTCCATCCCAAGGCAGTTCCGCAGATGGCCGATACCGACGAGGTGGCCCGCCGAATCCGCAGGGTGGAAGGGGTGGAGTACCGCGCCCTGGTTGCCAACCTCAAAGGAGTTGAACGCGCTCTCGCATCAGGAGTAAACAAGGTGAAACTCACCGTCTCGGCCAGTGAATCGCATGCGAAGGCGAACCTGAACAAAACCCCGTTCGAACTGATCGAGGGGTTCAAAAGCTGCTCGGAGTTCGCCCGTTCGAACGGAGCAGATGTTTCGGGAGCCATCTCCACAGCCTTCGGCTGCCCTTTTGAAGGGAAGGTCTCGCCCGAACAGGTGGTTGAGGTAACCCGGAGGTTGTACGACCTTGGCATCACCGAGCTCTCCCTCTCCGATACCACCGGAATGGCGAATCCACGCCAAGTCTACGATCTCGCAACTCGTATGCAGGAGATTTTCCCCGACGTCCGATGGTTCCTCCACTTTCACAATACCCGTGGTATGGCCCTTGCAAACATGCTTGCCGGTCTCCAGGCCGGGGTCGTACGCTACGACGCCTCGCTGGCGGGACTCGGAGGATGTCCCTTCGCACCCGGCGCTTCCGGAAACGTCGCTTCGGAGGACATGATTCACATGCTCCATGAAATGGGACTCAACACCGGGATTGATCTGGAAAAGATGTTCGACCTTGCAAAGGAGCTTCGCGGGTGGGTTGGGCACGACACGGACAGCGCGCTGCTGAAAGCGGGTCCGTGCTGCCGCCTCTTCCCGAAGGAAAGCGTCCCGAAGCAGGGGTAGAAGGCATACGCCGCCGAATATCCGCATACCCCTACAAATCCGGCGTCGGCGAGCCGCCGACGCCGGATACTGTATGTCGGAGTACACCGTCGCCTCTGAAGGGCGGCGTCTAGAGCAGAACGCGCCGCCCCTCTTCGGCGGAGAGATACGCCGCGTAGATGGCGCGGATCGTTTCGCAGGCAAGTTCGAAATCCGAAAGAGGGGCTCTTCCCGTGGCCGCGCACTCGATGAAGTCCTGGAACTGCGCAGCATACCCCCGAAGGTGCTCTTCGGCAACGAAAGGTTGCTGCCAACCTGTTTTCGTGGGGAGCATCTCGGAGATATAGACGTTTTCCAACCCCTCTTCGTCCAGCATATAGGTGCTCATAACGTCGGACGGGGTGATCCGACAGTGTAGAACGGCATCGTTGGCGTAGACCTCGACATAATTACGCGTCCCCCCCAGCATGGTATCGCCGGCGATGACGAGAGCTTTCGTCCCGTCGCTGAAGGTAAGGGCCACGGAGGCGTAATCCTCGACGTCGACGGGGCGCACGCTGATATGGCGCCGTTCATGTTCATCGAGGTCGGGCGTCATTCGGCCAGTATCGCACAGGACGCTGTGCACACCTATTTGCTCTCCTCTAGCCCGCGCCTCTTCCCGTTTAAGCCAGAGAATACCGCCGAGGGGATGGCACCCGACGCGGATGAGCGAACCGCCTCCGGTCTTATCCCATCGTCCGGCGACTGGAGAGGTGGACCCCTTCAGGCTCTCCTCGCCCTTCATGAAGAGAATTTTGCTTTTCTTCGCCCTGACTATCTCGGCAGCCTTCAGAATATTCGGAGAATAAACATAGTTCTCGGCGTACATAAAGAGCCTGTCACTCCCCTCAAGCGCCGCTTTCATCGTTTCTATCTCCGTCACCACCGCCCTATACATTCTTGCCTTCGGAACGGTATCCCCTATCGGCTCGCTATCTCCCGGAGAACCGAAGTACCCGGCGAGCGGTTTCTCACAGATCACATGCTTCCCTGCCTCCATCGCCTCCATCGTGATGCGGGGGTGGAGGAAGGGCGGAGTGCATATATCGATGACGTCGATTTCCGGATCGCGCAAAAGTACACTGTAATCGTCATGGTACTCCTCGTAACGATAGGCGTTCGCAACGGCCTTCGCCTTGTCGATCTCGACGTCCGCAATGCCCTTCAGACGCACTGAGAATCCCGAAATCCTTCCGAAGCACCTGCTGTGAAAATGAGAAGCGAATCCGCCTCCGACGACTCCCACAACAACTTCTTTCATACTTCGTCACCTCACGAATGTAAAAAAAGTAAGAAGAGAAAGGCGAACCCTCCGGCCGAGGACATACGATTCTCCGCTCAAAAAATCAGCGTACCATATCCCGCTCTACGGGAACGACTTCCGATATAAACACTACAGCGTTACAATACAAAATAAAGAAAAACTTGTCAAGACTATATCGATATTCAAAACACTATCCACTATAGAAAGGTTTTATTTCCTACTTACAACACGCACCTTATTCGATGTTTCTGTTCGGATATCACGGCCTCTTGCTCCCCATTATAAAACCGCCTCGAAACGATACGTTTCGAGGCGGTTTTATCTACGGGAGAAAATGTTTAGTAAATACCCGCCAATCGAGGAAGAATCAAGCTGATCCAGGGGATATACGTCAGCAGAAGCACCGCGAGGATCATGCTCAGGATGAACGGCCACACCGCTTTGGAGATGGATTCCAGTGTAATGCCGCCAATTCCGCAGCCCACGAAGAGACAGACGCCAAGCGGGGGCGTGACCATTCCAATGGCAAGATTCACCACGATGATGATACCGAAGTGGAGAGGATCGACGCCGATCTGCGTCACTACCGGAAGAAGAACGGGAACCAGAATGATGATGGAGGCTACTGTTTCCATGAAGGTGCCTATAAAGAGCAGAAGAAGGTTAATGAGCGTAAGGATGACAACCGGGTTCGTCGATACCGAAAGAATGGCTTCCGCTACCGCTTGGGGAACTCGCTGCGCCGTCAGAATCCAGCTGAATACCGATGAGGTGGCGATGATGAACATGATCGTCGCGGTCCCGATCGAGGTGTTTACCAGAATCTCCTTCAGCTTTGATAGTGTTAGTTCTCGATAGATGAAGTAACCGACGATAAATCCATAGGCCACTGCAACTACCGCAGCTTCTGTGGGCGTAAAGACGCCGCCGTAGATGCCGCCCAGGATAATGACCGGCATCAAGAGCGCGAGTATCGCATCTTTGAAGGTCGCCCATATCTTTGCGCCGCTCGCCTTTTCATCTCCCTTGTAGCCCCGTTTGCGCGCAATCACCCACGCCACGAGCATCAGCGAGCCCCCGACCAGGATGCCGGGGAGAATGCCGCCCATGAAAAGCGCGCCGATGGAGACGCCGGTGAGGACGCCGTAGATGATCATCGGGATACTCGGAGGAATCATAACGCCCAGCGTTCCCGCTGTCGCCTGTACTGCGGTTGCATAGGGCGTGTCGTACCCCCGCCGCACCATCGCCGGAATGAGGATCGTTCCGATAGCGGCGACGCACGCGACCGCAGCGCCGGAGATTGCACCGAAAAACATGCTCGCGATAATCGCGACGAAGGCAAGCCCGCCGGAAAAACGACCGACGATGGAATTCGCGAAGTCGACCAGACGACGCGAAATACCTCCGAACTCCATCAACGATCCCGCGAGAATAAAGAAAGGAACCGCCATAAGGGGGAACGAGTCGGTCGCGGTGAACATCTTTTGCACCAGCACCACGGGAGGGATGGCGCCGGACCAGAGAATAGCCGAAAGCGAGGCCAGTCCTATTGCGACGGCTATCGGGACATTCAACAGAAAGAAAAAGACAAGACTTCCGAAAAGAATCCCCGTCATGCGCTCTTCACCGCCTTCCCCGAAAGCGCGTCGAGTATTTGCTCAAGCATCTGGAAGAAGCAATGAACGAACATCAGGGCGCCTCCCGCGAAGACAGCGCTATAGGGGATCGCCATTGAAATCTCCATTGCCGGAGAAAGTTGAAAGCCGACGACACGGAGAATCGCCCTCCCGTAGTGGATCATGAACGCGAAAAAAACGCAGCAAAAAGCGTGCACCAAAATAGATGTCCATCGGCGCAGTGTATCCGGCAGAAGAGAGACCACTGCCTCCACTCCAATATGAGATTTTCGTTTGACGCCGATGCTCGCTCCCAGGAAGACGATCCATACCATGAGATAGCGGGCCAGCTCCTCCGACCAGGGAAGCGACGAATGAATGACGAATCTGAAGATAACCTGAAGGAACACCACTACCACCATTACTGCCAGAAGAGCACACACGACATATTCCGCCAGAGCGTTCACTCTGTCGAGCATTTTTCTACAAAAAGACATGAATGCCTCCCTTTCTCTCCGAGCGTTACATATCTCCGAACAGTTCCACCGAAGGGAGGGGCATAACCTCGCCGCTCCCTTCGGCGGAACACCGGCTCAAAACCGGGAACATTTATTTCCCGTTCAAAATTTCGTCGAGAAGTTTCGCGTCTTCTCCAAGCTCCCCCTTAAACTCATCGTAGACAGCTTTCGTCGCCTCCCGGAAGGGAGTTACGTCGGGCGTCGTCACTTCCATTCCAAGCTCCTTCAGCTTGGCCACCTGTTCGCTCTCCATCTTCGTGATCTGTTCACGCTGGAAGACGGCCGACTCCTGCGCCGCCTTGCGGATGATCTCCTTGTACTCTTCGGGAAGCGCGTCGAACTTCGCCTTCGCGATGGCGATCATCGCCGGCGAGAAGACGTGTCCGGTAAGCGCCAGATGCTTCTGCACCTCGTATACTTTCTGGACGTAGATGATCGGCACAGGATTCTCCTGTCCGTCGACCGTACCTTGTTGCAGCGCGGTAAAGACCTCTCCCCACGCCATCGGCGTCGGGTCGGCCCCCATAGCTCTCCACAACGCCATGTGGATTTTGTTCTCCATGGTTCGCAGTTTCAGGCCCTTCACATCCTCCGGAGAGTTAACGGGGTGCTTGGAGTTGGTGAAATGGCGGAACCCGTTCTCGTACCACGCAAGACCGGTGATCCCGATCCTGTCGAGCAGCCCCATGACGTACTGTCCAATTTTCCCGTCAAGGACGGCGTATGCCTGCGCCTTGTCCTTGAAGAGGAACGGGAAGTCGAACATCATGAAGCGCTTTTCGAAACCGCCCATGGGTCCGGTCGAACCGACATAGAAATCCACCGTTCCAAGCTGGAGCCCTTCCAGCAAATCACGCTCTCCCGTGCCGAGCTGATTGTTCGGGAAGAGTGCGATTGCTACATCTCCGTTAGTTTCCTTCTCGACGATCTCCTTGAAGCGCTGGGCCCCCAAATGATAGGGGTGCTGCTCGCTCACGGCATGTCCGAGTTTGAACTCGTACTTCGCCGCCTCGCCGAACGATACGAGCGAGAAAACCATCGCGCACGCCAAAACCATCACAACCATGCCTTTCAACTTCATATTCCTTCCCCTCCTTAAGAAAATTAGACGCCTTCCCCGCAATGCCTACGCAGGAAATTCGTCATAGGTCTTCTGACGGACCCGAACAAGGTTCGCCAGCGCCAAGTTAACGGGAGTGGGCACTCCCAGTTTTTTTCCTTCGTCCACGATCGCGCCGTTGATCACGTCGATTTCCGTTTGCCGCCGGTTTGTTACGTCCTGCAGCATCGAAGAACGATTCGCCGCCGTCAGGCGCGCCACTTTCCTTGTGTGCTCGACGGGGTTTTCCGTTTCAATTCGTATCCCGGCGGTACGTGCGACTTCCAACGCCTCGCGTACGGCCAGCTCCAGCAGTTCGTCGGTTTCCGGAAGCTCGACGAGTCTGCCGTTCTTGAGGCCGGTCACAGCGGTCAAGGCGTTGATCCCGACATTGACAAACAGCTTCCCCCAGATGAGTCCGATGACGTTCTCGGAGAGCTTCACGGAAAAACCCGCCTTTTCAAACATCCCGCCGACTCTCTTTAACCTGTCGCTTATCTGCCCGCGAGGCTCGCCGAGGATCGTATCCCCCTGCCCCGCATGACGTATCTTTCCGGGACCGAGAAGCGTACAGCCGTGTCCGGTTATCCCGGCCATCACCCTCTCATTTCCCGCCGTTTCATTTAATTTCTCCACGTTGCCAAGACCATTTTGGAGTGTAAGCACCACGGTCTCCGGTCCAAGAAGCGTCATGGCGCCCTTCATCGCCTGCGCAGTCGCGGTTGCTTTCACAAAAACGATGACGAGATCGGCTTTCCCCGCCAAGGCAGGGTCAGTCGTACCTCGAATTGAGCGAATGACGCGGTCGCCGCCGATGCCTTCGATCGAAAGGCCGGATGCGTTCACGGCGTCGATGTGTTCTTTCCAAACGTCGACAAGCGTTACGTCAAACCCCGCTTCGGCGAGCATACCGCCGTAGAGTGAACCCATAGCGCCGGAACCCAGGATAACAGTCTTCATCTTCTCCTCCTACGTAAAAACCTTCACTTCTTCCAAGGACGGCTACTCCTCCCGCCGTTCCTGTCCCCCGCTCTGATTAACCGAGCCGACACATTTGCAAGAACATCCAAATTTCGTCAAGATGATGGCGTAGGGCATTTATACCCAAGCGAACGGGAGAATCGTCTTGCTACATCCTGCAAGAGTGCGCCAACCGCTTCAATCTTCTGCGATTCCCCGGCGTAGAGGAATTTCGGAAGAGCGACGCTCAATGCTGCCACAACGTCCCCGGAATTACCTCGTACCGGCGCGGCGATGCAAAAAAGCCCCTCCACATATTCCTCGTTGTCCCAGGCGATCTCTCCGATCTCTAATCTCCTGGAGCTGGACAAGAAGATTTTCAATTGTCGTGACTGTGTTCTCCGTATATCTTCGGAACGGAGAGGGACCGACTATCTCAAGCATCTTCGATTCCGGTAACCATGCGAGAAGAATCTTTCCCAACCCCGTACAATACGCCGGGAAGCGTTTGCCCACCGAAAGATCCACTTTTATGGTAGATTGACTCTCTATCTTGTCGATATAGAGCACTTTGTCTCCATCAAGTATGGCAAGATTCACCGCCTCGTGCGTCTTCTCCGAGAGCTCTCTGAGGTAAGGAGACGCCTGCTGGCGAAGGCCGAGACGTTTCACGACATCGTTGCCGATCTCGAAAAACTTAAAGCTGTTCGAGTATTTGTGATTGAGGGGATTCTGATTGATGTAACCGAGCGATTTAACGGTGGAAACAATACGATGAACAGTACTGCGTTCTAAGAAAAGCAGACGGCTTATGTCAGCAATACCAAGCTCGCCCCGGACATCCAGAAGTTCGATAATCGCGAAAGCGCGTTCAATAGATTGGACTCCGCCTGAACTGGCCTGCTTTTTCTCCATGCAACCGCCTCCATAGATTCCGGGAATTTCCAAAATCCCGTATTACGGAACGATATTGATTATAGTGGAATTTTTTCTCATGAACCATTATAAAGACCCCCCTCTTTCGCATGTCAATAGAAAAAGACGAAATTTCCCCAAGAGTGCATGTTCTTTTTTTATCAAACAATGAGTTGTGAAAAAGCACGAGCGGGGAAAAAATGGAACAACATATGGAGAAGGAACGAACGGAACACATGCAACACCCTACAACAGATTTTCAAAAGCATATAGCGAAAAGGACCGCTTCACCCTATCGGTGCGCGGTCCTTTAAGGATCGATTATCAAATGATCAGTTCCCGCCTATGTTCGCTGAAACTTCTCGTAGAACTCCGGCTCTCAGGATGCCGCCTTCCTCCTGTATAGCCTCCATCTCGTCGCGCAAATCATCGACGTATTCGTCGTCCTTAATCGACGGAAGGTTAATCAGGACGTTCATCGCGGCGCTCTCGAGAGCGGCAAGCGCATTGGACGCTCCCACGCCGAGATCGCTTGCGGCGTTCGTATTTGTTTTGTCGGCGACTCGAGCGCACAGGCGGAGCACTTCAAGGCAGTCCGCGGCGGTACGGCGCGGAGATTCGCACGCGCCCTTGAAAGCAGTCTGTATCATCTCCCGGCGGGCAGCCTTCTCCTCTTCCGTGCTCTTTGGAGCGGCAAATGCCTCCATGACCTTCTCGAATGCCTTCGCGTCGATATCGATTGCTTCCATAAGGCGTTTCCGGAGAATTTCGGATTCGGCGAGCACCTCTTTCACCTCGTGCTCGTACTCTTCATACCCCTTCTTGCCTATGGTGAGGCGGCAGACCATCGAGACCAACGCGGCCCCGAGAGCACCCGAGAGCGCGGCGACGCTTCCGCCTCCGGGTGCGGCGGAATCAGCGGCCAGTTCGTCGATAAAATCATCAAGGGTCATATCTCTGAGAAGTGCCACAATACTTCCTCCTTTGCGCAGTCCATTTTCCGAGAGCGGTTCTTCTGCTCCCCGGCTCTCGTCGGAAGTGCGTTTCACAATACCACTCCTGATACGCTTTCTTTATATCACATTTCAGGCGACACGGGGAGCTCTTTCTCACAACTCCTCATCAAAGGAGCAGGAAGAGTGCATTCGTTTCCCCAAAACACGTCCGAAGAAGTAACGTCGCTGAGACACATGTCTCAGTCTCGAAGAGACTTTCTTAAAAACTGTTCTTTTGTCTTTTCTCTCTCGAAAGGCTCCGCGCTTCTCCTGAACCCCGGGAACTCGAAAGCCCCCCAGCCTCACGGCTGGGGGGCTTTTCTCTCCGTTATCAGTATCAACGTACCTCTGTCTTTTCAGCTTGTTCCAAAGTGTTCTCCAGCAACATGGCGATCGTCATCGGCCCCACTCCGCCGGGAACCGGGGTAATCCACGACGCCTTTTCCGCGACCGGGTCGTAGTCGACATCACCGACGAGTCCCTCTTCCAGCCGGTTGATGCCCACGTCGATAACCACAGCGCCCTCTTTCACCATATCCGCAGTGACGAAACGAGGTTTTCCGATGGCGGCCACGAGGATATCCGCGCGGCGCACATGTTCCGCGAGGTCGGCGGTTTTGCTGTGACAGATGGTGACGGTCGCGCTCTCGGCGAGCAACATCAGGGCGACGGGTTTTCCGACGATGTTGCTCCGTCCAATGACGACGGCCTCTTTTCCGGCGAGAGGAATCCCCGTGCTCTTCAGAAGACGGAGGATTCCCTTCGGCGTGCACGGCTCGCTCGCGGGAAGGCCCGCCACAAGACGTCCGATATTCACGGGATGGAAGCCGTCCACATCCTTCTCGGGACGAATCGCCGCAAGCACCGTATCAGGATCGATCTGGCGCGGCAACGGAAGCTGCACCAGAATACCGTGCACCGTCTTGTCCGCGTTGAGTTTGTCGATGAGAGCGAGCAGCTCCTCCTGCGATGTCGTCTCGGGCAGGCGGTGCAGGAAGGAAGCGAACCCCGCTTCCAGGCACCCCTTTTCCTTCTGACCGACGTACACCTTGGACGCAGGGTTGTCGCCCACGAGGATCACCGCGAGGCCGGGGACAATCCCCTTCTCCTTCAGCAGGACAACCTTCTCTTTGATCGTCGCCCTGATCTCCGCGGACATTTTTTTTTCCGTCGAGTATTTTCGCCGTCATGGCAGACACCTAGAAGAGCCCTGAGATGCGGCCTTTTTCGTCGATGTCTATCGACAGCGCCGCCGGCTTCTTCGGCAATCCGGGCATCGTCATGATCGACCCCGTCACCGCTACAAGGAATCCAGCCCCCGCCGACAACCTCACCTCGCGCACCGTCACCGTGAACCCCGAAGGCCTACCCAGCAGCGCGGGGTCGTCCGAGAGCGAGTACTGCGTCTTCGCCATGCACACCAGAAGGTCGTCCTTCCCAAGCTCGTGTACCTGCGCGAGGTCCTTCTCCGCCTGGTCCGTGTACGTCACTCCCGACGCCCCGTAGATATTCTTCGCGATGCGCTCTATCTTCTCCTTCGGGCTCATTCCGACTTCGTACTGGTATGCGAACTTCGACTCCTTGCCGCACGCTTCCATCACTTTGTCCGCGAGCTCGAGGCCGCCCTCGCCGCCTTTCTCCCATACTTCCGACAGGGCCACCGACGCTCCCAGCGCGTTGCACTTCTTCTCGATGAGCGCAAGCTCGTCCTCGCTGTCCGCGGGGAAACGGTTGATCGCGACGACCGCGGGGAGGCCGAACGACGCGATGTTCTCTATGTGCTTCTCAAGGTTCGTCATTCCCTTCTCCAGCGCGACAAGGTCCTTCTCCCCGAGTTCGCTCTTCTTCCTCCCGCCGTGCATCTTCAGCGCGCGCACGGTGGCGACGATGACGACCGCCGAGGGAACGAGCCCGCCGAGGCGGCATTTGATGTCCAGAAACTTCTCCGCCCCGAGGTCCGCTCCGAATCCGGCTTCCGTGACGAAGTAGTCCGAGAGCTTCAGGCCCAGCCGCGTGGCCTGGATGGAGTTGCACCCGTGCGCTATGTTCGCGAACGGCCCTCCGTGGATGAACGCGGGCACTCCTTCGAGCGTCTGCACGAGGTTCGGCTTCACGGCGTCCTTCAGCAGCACCGCCGCGGAACCGGCCGCCCCGATCTCGCCCACGGTGACGGCCTTGCCGTCGTACGTGTAGCCGACGACGATCTTCGCGATGCGCGCCTTCAGGTCCATCAGGTCGGTCGACAGACACAGGATCGCCATGATCTCCGACGCCACGGTGATGTCGAAGCCGCTTTCCCGCGGCACGCCGTTCGCCTTGCCTCCGAGGCCGACGATGACGCTCCGTAGCGCGCGCTCGTTGAGATCCATCACGCGACGCCATACGATTCTCCGGGGGTCGAGGTTCAGGTCGTTCCCCTGCTGGATGTGGTTGTCCACCATCGCCGATATCAGGTTGTGCGCCGTGGTGATCGCGTGCAGGTCTCCGGTGAAGTGGAGGTTGATGTCCTCCATGGGGATGACCTGGCTGTACCCGCCTCCGGCCGCCCCTCCCTTGACTCCGAAGCTGGGACCGAGCGACGGCTCCCGGATCGCGAGGCTCGTCTTCTTCCCCCGCTTCGCAAGCGCCTGCGCGAGTCCCACGGTGGTGGTGGTCTTCCCCTCTCCAGCCGGCGTCGGCGTGATCGCCGTCACCAGGATCAGCTTTCCGTCGGGGTTCCCCTTCACACGCTCCCATACCTCCGGAGACACCTTCGCCTTGTATCTCCCGTACTGCTCGAGCTCCGCCTCTCCGATTCCCAGTTTCTCCGCTATCTCCACTATCGGCCGCAGTTCCGCTCCCTGCGCTATCTCTATGTCGCTCGGTACATGCATTCCTTCTCAGTCCTCCTTGATAAAATACCCCTTCCTGTTGCTGCGGGGTAACGATTATCGATGCAAAAATTCTCCTCGTCCTTTTTTCCCCAGGAAACGCCCTTCCGAGTAGATAACTTCCCCCCGAGAAATAGTTTGCCACGTCTTTCCAATCAGTTCAAGGTTTTCGTACGGAGAAAAATCCACATTCATCCTGAGCGCCCCGGCCTGTACGCTCCATACCTCTTCCGGGTCGAAAAGTACAATGTCGGCGTCCGAACCGGGCAGCAGACTTCCCTTACGCGGGTACAGCCCGTATCGCTTCGCCGCGCGTTCCGAAGTGATCCGCGCCAATTCGCACAGGGGCAGCCTGCCTCGAAGCACACCTTCGGAGTACAGCAGCGGAAGAAGCAGTTCCACGCCGGGCAGTCCTCCCGGAAGGCGGTCGAACGCTCCTTTCCACTCCTTCTGCGTCCGCGTGAACGGGCAGTGATCCGTGGCCGCGAAATCAATCTCCCCCGAGGAAAGAGCGTCCCAAAGCACCTCATTGTCCTTCACGCTCCGGAGCGCGGGGGCCGCCGAATACAGATGCCCCTCGGGGCCGCTGTAGACGTCCGATGTAAGCAGCAGGTATTGAGGGCACGTCTCGAGAGAAAGGTCGGCCCCTCTTTCTCTGGCATAGAGCGCCTCTTCAAGTCCCAGCGTCGAACTCAGGTGCACTATGTGGCACCGGACGCCGGTTCGGGCTGCAAGCCAGCCGACGGTATTCACAGCGGACGCTTCGCAGACGTCGGGACGTACTTTCGCCACGCTCTCCATTCTTCCCCACTCCTCGTTCGAGAGGAGCCCGGAGAACGTCTCGATCATGCTGTCGTCTTCGGCATGGACAACGGCGACGCCGTCCATATCCGCCAAAGCCTGAAAAGCCTGGAGCAGCGGCCCTGTATCCGTACGGCGTCCGGAAGCGCCGTAGGCCGTGAAAAATTTAAAACTCTTCACTCCGAGCTCGATCGCTTCCCGCATCTCATCGACTCTTCCGGGACGCCATCCGACGACCTCTCCGTGGAAAGCGTAGTCCACAACAGCGTTTTTCGCGTCCTCAAGACGGTTCCGAATATCATCTGGAATATTGCTTTCGGATGAGCCGACGGTAAAATCGATAACCGACGTCACCCCGCCGCACGCTGCAGCGACGCTCCCTGAATAGAAATCATCGCTGGAAACCGCCCCCCCGACAGGCAGGGCGAAATGTACGTGAGAGTCGATAACTCCTGGAAAAACAAGCTTTCCCGCAGCATCAATCATCTCCCTCCCTTCAAGCGCAGAGCCAAGCGCGGCGATCTTTTCCCCGAAGATCCCTATATCGGTGGAGAGCACTCCGTCGGGTGTCACCACGGAGCCTCCTCGTATCACAAGATCGTACATGCGTTCGATCCTCCAGTCATTTGCTTTCCTTGATATACGGCGTGCCAAGCGAGGCAGGCACGTTGAACTGCGATCGCAGCACTGTGGCTACGATTGTCAGGATGTACGGCAGCGCGATAAGAAACTCGTTCGGCACAAGACGAAACCCCGAGGTCTGCAAAGTAATCGCCGCCGCATCTGCGATTCCAAAAACCAGCGCGCCAAGCAACGCGCCAAGGGGGTTCCAGTTACCCAGAAAACAGAGCGCGAAGGCTATCCACCCTCTTCCTCCGATCATATCGTTCGAGAAAAGACCGAGGTAGCCGATCGAGTAGAAAGCTCCCGCAAGCCCGTTGAGTGCGCTCGAAACAAGCACCGCCCCGAACTGAACCCGTTCGACGTTGATACCTGCAGCATCTACCGCCTCCGGATTCGCGCCGGTAGAGCGGAGTATAAGCCCCGTCCTGGTCCTGAAGAGCAGCCACCACCCGGCGGGCATCGCAAGGAAAGCGATATACGTCAGGATATTCTGCCTGAAGAGTACAGGCCCTATGAACGGAAGCTCCGAAAGCACGGGAACAGGAAAAGGCTTCAGCGATTCGACGGTGAGCGGAAGCAAGGGAACGCCGAAGAGAACCCTGTAAAGATAGATGCCAAACCCGGCGGCGAGGATGTTCAAAGCAACGCCGGTGACTATCTGATGCTGTTTGAGGTAGACCGTGATCCATCCATAGAGCGCCCCGGTGAGCACACCTACGAGCATGGCGCAGACAAACCCGGCGAGCAGGCTTCCCGAGAGATACGCCCCGGTAAACCCTGCCCATGCGCCAAGCAGGAAGATACCCTCGATGGCCATGTTCATCACTCCGGTTCGCTCGACGAGCACCTCGCCGAGCGAACCCAGAAGCAGCGGGGTACTCATTTGGACGGCGCGAAAGAAAAGTCCGCTCAGAATCACCGGGATTCGCCTCCTTCCGAGGCCCTGCGACGAGCGCGGGCCGCCGCGATACGATGCTGAAGCCAGTAAGAGAGGACGACGAAGAGCATGACGAACCCCTCCAGAATAGCGATGATACTCGAAGGAATGGTGGACGTCTGCGTGACCAGAATACCGCCTACCTTGAGCGCGCCGAAAAGGAGAGCCGACAAAACGACCCCGAGGGGGTGAGCGTTCCCGAGGATCGCGATGCCGATACCCTCGGAACCGAGGAGCGGGTTGAACCCCTGCACCATCATGCGCTGGACGCCGTTCACCTCCATGAACCCGGCCAGTCCGGCGAAGGCTCCGCTGATAAGAAAGACCAAGACGAAGATACGCTGCTCGTTCATTCCCGCGAATCGTGCGGCGCGACGATTTCTGCCGACGGCGCGGATACGGAAACCGAGCGTGGTCTTCCAGAGAATGATCCAGGCAATCACCGCCACCGCCAGCGCAAGGAAGAATCCCCAGTGGAAACGCGTTCCCGGAATAACGGAAGGAATCCACGCGCTCTCTGCGAGCACATCGGTTTGCGGATACTCCCCTTTTGCCTCCCGGAGCGGCCCCCGGACAAGGAAATCGAGCACGGCGACGGCGACGTATGTGGACATCATGCTCACCAGGAACTCGTTCGCGTTGAAGCGCGCCTTGCAGAATCCGGTGAATCCGCCCCACAAGCTTCCTGCAAGCGCGGCAGCCAGCGCACAGAGCGGAAGAAGGACGATAGACGGAAGCTGCGGGAATGCAAGAGCGCATGCGGCCGCGGCAACGGCGCCGAGATAAAACTGCCCCTGAGCGCCGATGTTGAAGAGGCTCGCCCGGAACGCGAATGCAAAGGCAAGTCCGGTAAGGATGAGCGGGGTGGCCTTCGCGAAAATGTCGGCGATGTTGTAGATGTCGCGGAACGCGTAGCTGAAGAGGTCTCCGTAGACCTTCAGCGGGTTGTGATCAAGAAGCAGCATCAACAAGCCTCCTGCCGCGAGTCCCAGAAGAACCGACCACAACGGAAAGAGCGCGGTCCAAAGAGAGTTGTCCCGCTCCCCGACGAGAGTCCGGATCGTCCCGGATGCAGTCTTCTTTGTCCCGGGGGCGCTCATGCCGCGCCACCCATTCCGCCCGCGAGGAGCATGCCGATCTTTTCCATGGTCGCTTCGCTCCTCTTGAACTCACCGAGGATGCGGCCGCGAAAGATCACGGCGATGCGATCCGAGAGCTTGAGCACTTCGGAAAGCTCCGTTGAAACAAGGAAAACAGCCTTCCCCCTGTCCCGCTCGTCAAGAAGCGTCCTATGGACGTGATCTGCGGCCCCGAGGTCAAGTCCTCTCGTCGGCTGCACCGCGACGAGGAGTCTGCTTCCCGCTTCTATTTCTCGGGCCGCCACGATCTTTTGTTGATTCCCCCCCGAGAGCCCCTTGACCTTTGCCGCAGGGGACGGGGTCTTGATACCGAACTGCTTTATCAGACGCTCCGCGTTCTCCCGTATCTTCTTCATACGAAGAAAACCGAAACGCGAATACGCGGAGAGGTTTTTCAAGATCAGGTTTTCCTCCACAGTCATATCCAAAACAAGCCCCTCACGATGCCTGTCGGCAGGTATATACCCGGTTCCCGAATGAAACGCAGCCTCCGGAATTCCGGGAAGAATCGGACGCCCGTCCAAAAGGATTTCGCCGCTCTCGGGAATCCGCAATCCGCAAAGAACGTCAGCAAGCTCCTCCTGTCCGTTGCCGCTGACCCCGGCGATACCGAGGATCTCACCCTCCCTCACGGAAAGGGAGAGAGCGTCGACTACGCGATTCCCTCTGTCGCCCAAAATAGAGAGCGCTCGGACGTCAAGCACGACGTTTCCAGGGGAACCGGCGGGTTTTCCTTTTGTAAGAACGAGTTCCCGGCCAACCATACAGGTAACCAGGTCGGATTCGGAAGCGTCGCGAACTCTGAAATCACCGGCGTTTCGCCCTCCGCGAAGGACGGTCACCGAGTCGGCCACGGCAAAAACCTCCGCGAGCTTGTGCGTAATAAAGAGCACCGTGTTGCCCGAAGCGCGGAACTCCCTGAGGAAAGAGAAGAGATTCTCCGCCTCTCCCGGCGTCAGCACCGCTGTCGGTTCATCGAGGACTAAGATGCGAGCGCGGCGGTAGAGGGCCTTGAGAATTTCGACTTTCTGCTGCATTCCCACGGAAAGCTGGTCGATCCGCGCAAACGGGTCGACTTCGAGACCGTATTTCTTCCCAAGCGCATCAATCTCGACCACCGAGGCATCCCTCGAAAGCGGCCTGCCGTCAGCCGGTGTAAGACCGAGCACAATATTTTCCCAGACGGTGTGTACCGGAACAAGCGTAAAGTGCTGGTGGATCATGCCGATGCCGAGGATCATCGCATCGCGCGGCGAACGTATCGAAACGGTACGTCCGTCGACCTCGATAGAACCGGAATCCGGCTGGTACAGTCCGTAGAGTATCTTGACGAGCGTCGATTTGCCCGCTCCGTTCTCTCCCAGAAGGGCGCGAACTTCTCCCTCGCCTACGGAGAGCGTGACGTCGGAATTGGCCAGCACTCCCGGGAAAGCCTTTGTAATACCTCTCAGGGCAAGAGCCGACGGTACGGAGAATTCCATAATTCTCCTCCTTTTTCGGAAAACAAAGAGGGAGCCCCGGAATACGCGCCGGGGCTCTCTCTCATTCTTTCGAGAACTTACGGCTTCTCGGGGAACTCGGAGAGGAAGAAAAGCACATCTCCATTCTTCACGGCCTCCTCGGCTTCGGAAACAACCTGGCGAACCTCCTGCGGAACTTCGTCGGAATAGGCGACCTTCACGATTCCCTCCGCAATTCCCGCGCCGTTTACAACGGGCTTCAGCGTACCGTCCAGGTACTTCTTCACAGCCCATGTGTACATGTTGGCGAAATCGAAGTAGACGCTCGCAACAACGGTCCCCGGGGGCAACAGAGTTCTGATCGCTCGCGAACCCAACGTACTTCACGCCCTTCTCTTTCGCCGCCTGTATCGCTCCCAGACCGACCTGGTTGGCGTAGAAGAAGAGAACGTCCGCGCCGCCGTCGATCATCGAGCTGGCCATCTGCTTGCCGAGAGCGACGTCGCTCCAGGAATTCGCATAGGCCCGGGCAACCTGCAGATCGGGGGCGGCCGATTCTGGCGGCCCACTCGTACGTGTTCAGAAGCCGGATCATCAGCTTGTTGGGGAAGCCTCCGGCGATACCTATCTTTCCGCTCTTCGTCACATGTCCGGCGACGATTCCGGCGAGAAAGCTCGCTTCGTACTCCTTGGGCAGGACCGGCATCACGTTGGGGTTCCGCGGCGTTCATGCCGTTCACCACGCAGAAAACAGTGTTCGGGTACTTGGGCGCGACGCGTGAGGCAGGCTCGTCGAACTGCGTCCCCGCCGCCATGATCAGATCGTAGCCGCGCTCCGCGTAGTTGCGGAAAGTGGATTCATAGTCGCCGGCCTGGACGTTCTCCACGTACTCCATCTTCGTCCCAAGCTCCTTGTTCACCGCCTGAAGCCCCGCATAGTTGGTCGCGTTCCAGCTCTGATCGTTGATCGGTCCCGGTAGAACGAGCACCATCTTGTACTCGCCCGGAGCTTTCGCAAACGCAGCGCCTGCACCGAGGCCGAAAAGTAGAACCACCGCGAGCGCCATCACTACATACTTCCGATTCATAGTTTCCCCTCCCTGTTTTATGATGATAACTGCCTCGTACGAGTATATCACAAGGAACGCCGCGCCCGGAATCGCTGCGCGGCGCCGTGAGAAGCGTTTACTATCTTCCGCCCATCGTCAGGGCCATGACGGCCTTCGCGGTGTGCAGCCTGTTCTCCGCCTCGTCGTAGATGACCGAGTGCGGTCCGTCGATCACGGAGTCCTCGACCTCGTTCACTCTGTCGGCGGGAAGGGCGTGCATGTAGAGCGAATATTTGTCGGTGAGCGACATGCGGTCGGCGGGTGCACTTCCAGTGCTTGTTCGCCTCGAGCGTGCTGTCGATGACCGCCTTGCTCTCGTTCGTAACCCAGTTGCCCCAGTTCTTCGGAATCACCACGTCGGCGTCGCGGTACGCCTCTTCCTGATCGTTCGTGATGCGGAAGGAGCCGCCGTTCTCGAGGGCGTTCTTCTTCGCCTGATCGATAACCCAGTCGGGCATCTCGTACCCCTTCGGGTAGGCGAGGGTAACATCCATGCCGTAGCGGGGAAAAATGAGCGCCTGGGTCAGCGGCACGGAGATGGGCTTCTTGTGGGTTGTCGCGTAGGCCCAAATCACGGAGACCTTGAGCCCCTTTGTATTCTTGCCCCTCTTTTCCTGGATTGTCATCAGGTCGGCGATACCCTGAAGCGGGTGGTAGAGGTCGTCCTGCATGTTGATGATAGGCACGGGGGACCACTTCGCCATCTCCCGAAGGTACGCGTTGCCTTCCTTCCAGAAGCAGTTGCGGCATGCGATTCCATGCCCCATCCTCGCAAGGATGATCGCGGTATCCTTGGGCACTTCTCCGTGCGCAATCTGCATGTTGCTCGTGTCGAGGAAGTGGGCGTGCCCGCCGAGCTGGGTGATGCCGGCCTCCATGGAGTTGCGGGTACGGGTGGACTGCTCGAAGAACATCAGGAAGACCGTCTTGTTGGGAAGGTAGTTCGTCGGTCTGTCCATCGCGAAATCCTTCTTCAGATCATAGGAGACGTCGAGCAGGGTGTCGACCTCCTCTTTCGTCCACTCCTGAAGCGTGATGAAATGCTTGCCCCTGAAAAGCGTTTGCATTGTCTTTTCCTCCTTGAGTTGTACTCTAAACGAGTCGTTAGGCTCTCTAGCCGACATACTTTCCGGTGTAAATCGACGGCACGACGGAGTAGAGCGCGGCGGCCTTCACCAGCTCGCTCTTCCATGTACGCTCGTCGGGGGCATGCGCCTGGTCCTCGTGCCCCGGTCCGAAACCGACGCAGGGGATACCGTAACGTCCCATGATGGAGACGCCGTTCGTGGAGAAGGTCCACTTGTCGACGAGCGGTTCGCTCTTGAAGAGCTCTCTGTACCCGTCCACCATGGTTTTGCATGCGGCATGATTCTCCTCGAGCACCCATGTCGGGAAGAAGCATTCCGTCGGGTACACGAGCCCCGTCCATGAAGGACGGTCGTAGGAGTACATGGAGACCTCGGCTCCGGCGGCCTTCACCGCAGGAAGGTTGCGTATCTGCTGCAGCGCCATCTCCCACGTCTCGCCGTGCGTGAGCCTGCGATCCACGGAGATCGTGCAGCCGTCGGCCACAGCGCAGCGCGACGGAGAGCTGAAGAAGACCTCCGACACGGTGAGGCTCCCCTTGCCCAGGAACGGGTCGAAGTGGAGGTTCTCGTGAAGGGCGCGAAGCTCCTGCAGAATCGGCGCCATCTTGTATATCGCATTGTCGCCCCGCTCAGGAGCGGACCCGTGGCAGGAAAGTCCCCTGGTGCTCACCTTGATTTCCATTCGGCCGCGGTGTCCGCGATAGATGTTGCACGACGTGGGCTCGGTAAGCACGACGAACTCGGGCGTATACTTATCCTCGTTGATGATGTACTGCCAGCAGAGGCCGTCGCAATCCTCCTCCTGAACGGAGCCCACCACCATCAGCGTGAAGTCTCCGGGAAGCCCCAGGTCTTTTATAATCTTCCCGGCGTAGACCATGGAGGCCATACCGCCCTCCTGGTCGCTGGCGCCTCTGCCGACGATGATCTCGTCGTCCTCGTACCCCTCGTACGGGTCGTAGGTCCAGAGCGTGCGGTCGCCGATCCCGACGGTATCGATATGCGCGTCAAGCGCAATCAGGTGTTTGCCGTTCCCAATGAAACCGAGCACGTTCCCCATGGGATCGATCTCGACTCTGTCGTACCCGCACGCCTCCATCTCAGTCTTGATGCGATGGATCACTTCCTTCTCCCCGCAGCTCTCGCTGGGAAGAGCGATCATGTCCCGAAGAAAACGGGACATCTTCGGCTTGTACTCTTCCGCCTTGCTCAAAACCTTCTCGAAGGGAACCATGAAATACCTTCTTTCATGCAATAATCGTAGTACTCTCAGTGAACCATGCCCATCAGTCTCGGCAGGAAGAGCGGAATCTCGGGTACGAAGGTAATCAGAAGCAGTACCGCCACCACGACGAGAATGAATGGGAAGATTTCCCTGCTTAATTGTTCGATTGTCAGCTTACTTATGCCGCAGGCGACGAAGAGACATGCGCCTACGGGAGGCGTCATCAGCGCTATGTTCAGGGCCAGCACCATGATGATGCCGAAGTGCAGCGGGTGGAAACCGATCTTAACCGCAAGAGGATGCAGAATAGGGCCGAGGATGATGAGCGCCGCCGCGATATCCATGAACATGCCGATGAAGAGGAGGAGCAGCAGGATCATCCCCATGACCACCCACTTGTTCGTGCTGATGCTGAGCATGAGGACGGCCACCTTCTCCGGGATCTGCTCGATGGTAAGCACCCAGCCGAGAATCGAGGCAGCGGCGATGACAAGAAAGACTACTCCTGTGGTGCGCGCCATCTTCATGAAAATCGGCCACATGTCCTTCAGCGTCAGGTTTCTGTAGACGAAGAACCCGATGAACAGGGCGTAGGCGACCGCAACGGATGCCGCCTCGGTCGGCGTGAAAATCCCCGTGAGAATGCCTCCCAGAATGATCGCCGGCATCAGCAGTGCAACAAACGCATCCTTGAACGCTACCGCTATCTCCTTCAACGTCGCGCGGCGCTCCCCCACAGGATATCCGCGTTTCTTGGAAATCCTCGCCGTAAGAACCATAAGCGCCCCCGCAACCAAAAGGCCTGGAACGACGCCCGCAAGGAAGAGCCCGGCTATGGATACCTGCATGAAGGCTCCGTAGATGACCATGATGTTCGACGGCGGTATGGTGGGTCCGATGATGGACGACGACGCCGTGACCGCAGCGGAGAAGTCCTTGTCGTACCCCTCGTCAACCATCGCGGGAATGAGCATCGAACCGATAGCGGCGGTATCGCTCACCGCCGCCCCGGTAATCCCGGCAAAAAAAACGGAGGCCAGTATGTTGGCGTGCGCCAATCCCCCTTGAAGATGACCGACGAGCACATTGCTGAACTTGACAAGACGGGTCGTGATACCGCTCTTGTTCATGATTTCTCCGGCCAGGATGAAAAAGGGCATCGCCATGAGGGTGAACATGTCCACCCCCGCGAAGTAACGCTGCGGCACTATCTGCAGGATGGAAGGACATATCCATTCTCAGCATGGCGGCGAGCCCCGTGGAGCCGAGCACAAAACCGATGGGCATCCCCACCGCGATGAGAATCAGAAAGCAGATCGAGATGAACCCGGTCATGACTGTCGCTCCTCCTTAAGGGGAACATCCCCGAAATCGAGGCCTTCCTCGCGTTTTACCGTGTCGATAATATCCTCGGACATCAGAATCTCGTCCAGATTCTTCCTTCGGATATCAAGGATCATCTTGCAGACGAGCATGACGATGCAGAGTACAGCGCTCACCGGCACGGCCATCAGCCACCACTCCATCGTCGTGTGCAGCGCCGTGGATATCTGAGCCTTTCCCCCCTCGGCCATCATGAAACCGTACCTGGCCAAAACATAGAGAAAGTAGAGAATCAGCCCGTTCGAAACAAAGATCAAAAGTTTCGCAAGCAGACGCGGAAGTTTTTTGATGAACATCGTAACGCCGACGTGCTCATGGCGCCAGATGCAAAGCGCTACGGAGAGCAGCGCCATCCAGATCATCACATACCGCGAAAGCTCCTCCGACCAGCCCAGAGGCGCCCGGACTATATACCGGAAAAAAACTCCGGCGAGGACCGTGACGGTCATTACTACGGAGAGGAGAAAAACCGGGATCTCAAGCGCGCGCTCAAGCCCGTCGCCCACTTTCCGGGCAATGAGAAAGAGGCCTCTCTCCTCTCTTGTTTTTACGCTGTTGCTCTCCATAAAACTCCCTTAAGGGGGAATAGGGCTTGCGCCCTATTTCCCCTCCTTTTTCGCCTGCTCGATGGCGTCGAGGTACATCTGTGCGAGCGCGACGCCTTCATCCTTGTAGGTTTCTTTGATGAACTCCATCGCGGAGGCCAAACCTACCTCGCGGAACTCCTGCAGAGCCTCTGGAGTGGGGGTATTGATCTCCATTCCGGCCTCGATAAGCGCAGGGAGTCCCTTCTCGGAGGACTCGATGATCCGGTTCAGGCCGCGTCCGGCGATAATAGCAGTCCGCGCGGCAGCGTCGACGATGCCCCTCTCTTTCTCATTCAGCTTCTCGTAGAAGTCCTTGTTCATCACCCAGCAGTAGCTGCTGTACAGGTGGTTGGTGATGGTGAGGTACTTCTGCACTTCGAAGAGCTTTCCAGTGAGCACGATCGGAATGGGGTTGTGCTGTCCGTCGACAACGCCGGTCTGCAGCGCCGTGTACACCTCGGCCCACGCAACGGGAGTAGCCGCGGCGCCGTAGGCTTTCATCAGGTTCTGATGGGAGGGAAGCGTCATGGTCCGCATCTTGAGACCCTTCATATCCGCTACTGTGTTGATGGCCCGGGTGTTGTTCGAGAGCTGGAAGAATCCGCCCGCCTCGCCGTATCCTAGGACTTTGAATCCGGCCTTTGCCTCGATTTCTTTCGCGAGATGCTGGCCGAAGGGACCGTCGTATACCTTCCACGCAACGTCGTAGTTGGGAATGGCGAAGGGGATGTCGACGATGCTGTAAAGGGGATAGAACGCGGCCATGCCGCCCGCCGAAGCGATGTAGCTCTGGACAACGCCGAGCTTCACCTGCTCCATTGTCTCGCGTTCATTGCCGAGCTGACCTGCAGGGAAAATGTCGACCTTGAGGGCGCCGTTGCTCTCTGCCTCAACCATGCTCTTGAAGACGGCGGTCATAGCCGCCGTCGCCACCTCGAACGGCTGCTGGGGGTTCAGATGGGCAAGCTTGATCGTCTTGGTCTCGGCGAACGCCGCCGCGGATGTCAACACAAGGCACGCTACAAGGAACATCAAAACAAATCTCTTCATTTTGTCTCCTCCTTCTCACTCAACTACTCCCGTAGAAAAAACGGGAACTCTCTGAACTCTGTCCTCCATCCCCCCTCGCGGGAAGCGGCAGGACTCTGCGCATCCGACGACATTTCTCAGATCGTTTTCGGTCGCGGGACTCTCCTTCTCTTTGAAGCGGCATCACCTCCCCGAAGTGGTTCCTGGGGCGGACATGCTCCTTACAGCAATCCGGTCATCTTGTTGAATTCTTCGATTTTTTCGTCGATCTTGTCCGCCATCGCGTGAATAGTCCCCCAGTACTCCTCCGCGTCGTACCACTGCGCGTTCAGTTCCTCGGAGGTCTTTCCCTGCTGCTCCACCCAGGTGTAGTACTTCAGATTGTGCACGCGTTTCCTGTCTTGATACGTCAGCTCCAGAAGACCGTCCGTCCGCACGCCGAGCACGTGGCGAGCATGATCCGCAGCCGCGTTCATCTCGGAATACGGACCGAACTCCTCTTCCATCTCCTTCAGGCGCGAACCGTACATCTCCATAGAGTCGGTGAAGACCGTAAGGATGACGTCCTTCGACGTCAGTTCGTAGTACTTCGCCATCTTGACCGCCATCAGCACGTTCGCCGCGCCGGAGATGCCCATCAGCGGAAGCTGTCCGATGAACTCCTCGGTCAGGCCCAGCGAGCGCAAGTATTTTTGTCCGGCAGGTTCGTTGCACAGCCGGATGAATCCCATGCTGTCGTCATCGTCGATGGCCATGACAAGATCCGTGTTCTTCACATTGTGGACCCAGGGGACGTGCTTGTCGCCAATGCCCTCGATCCTGTGGGCGCCGAAACCGTTCTCCAGGAGCGTGGGACACTGCAGGGCCTCGCCGACGCCGACCTTGCTGTTGGGAAAGACTTCCTTGAGATAATCGCCGCAGGCGGTTGTTCCAGCCGAGCCCGAGGTCACAACGACCCCCGCGTACCGGCCGTTGGCGCCGAGGACCTCGCGGAGCACCTCCTCCATAGCATGCCCGGTGACTTCGTAATGCCAGAGATGATTTCCCATCTCGTCGAACTGGTTGAAGACGACGATATTTTCACGGGTACCGCGAAGTTCCCATACTTTATCGAAAATTTCCTTTACGTTGCTCTCCGTCCCCGGAGTCGCGATGATTTCGCCCGCGACTGTTTCAAGCCATTCGAAACGCTCCCGGCTCATCCCCTCGGGAAGAATGGCGATGGATTCGCACCCCAGGAGCTGTGCGTTGTAGGCGCCGCCGCGGCAGTAGTTTCCCGTGGAGGGCCAGACAGCCTTCTGGTGAAGCGGATCAAACTGCCCTGTAACAAGTCTGGGCGCCAGGCATCCAAACGTGGCGCCGACTTTATGCGCTCCTGTAGGGAACCACTTGCCGACAAGAGCGATGATACGGGCGTCGACGCCGGTCAGTTCCTTGGGAAGTTCGATATAGTTCACCTTTCCGAACAAACCGCCTGTTTTCGTAGGCTCGTTCTTCCAGGTAATGCGAAAGAGGTTCGCCGAGTCCACGTCCCAAAGACCTGTTATCTTCAGTTTCTCCTGAAGGGCTTTCGGCGTATGATTCAGAGGATCCTTCATCTGTTTGAACGTAGGGATGACTATGTTACGCTTCTTCGCTACATCTACCGCATGCTTCAGACCCTCTTCGTGAACGGTCAGATCAATTGAATACGACATATCAATTCTCCTTATTCCAACCCCGGATACAGGGGATGTTTATTGCAGCTCTCCAGAACCTCGGCCTTGATCGTTGCAAGTTCGGATTCATTTTCGACGTTCCGCACAGCGCGGTCGATCCAGCGGGCGATCTGCTTCATGTCGTCGGGGCCGAAACCGCGTGTTGTGGCCGCAGGGGTACCGATTCGGATACCGCTGGTGATGAAGGGGCTCTGGGTATCGAAAGGCACCGCATTCTTGTTCACCGTCATTCCCGCCTTGTCCAGCGCGGCTTCCGCGGCCTTTCCGGTGACGCCCTTGGTCGTCAGGTTCAGGAGTATCAGGTGATTATCCGTACCGCCGGAGACCAAATGATAATCGAGGGCGAGGAACTCTTCCGCGAGCGCTTTCGCATTCGCAACAATCTTCTTCTGGTACTCCTTGAAGGACGGCTGGAGCGCCTCTCGGAACGCAACCGCCTTCGCGGCGATCACATGCATCAGAGGACCGCCCTGCATTCCGGGGAAGATACTCTTGTCGATTGCCTTCGCGTACTCCGAGGTGCTCATGATCATACCGCCGCGAGGTCCGCGGAGCGTCTTGTGCGTCGTCGATGTAAGGAAGTGGCAGAAGGGAACCGGATCCTTGTGGCATCCGGCGGCGATCAGTCCTGCAATGTGGGCGATGTCGAAAAAGAGCAGAGCGCCGACCTTGTCCGCGATAGCGCGGAACTGCTCGGCGTCGATCTCGCGGGGGTAGGCCGAAGCGCCGCAGACGATCATCTTCGGCTTGTGTTCCACCGCAAGCCGTTCAACCTCGGCGAAGTCGATCCGCTCGGTTGTCTTGTCGACGCCGTATGGAACGATGTTGTACAGTTTGCCCGAGAAGTTCACCGGCGATCCGTGGGTCAGATGGCCTCCGTGCGCGAGGTTCATGGCGAGAATAGTATCCCCCGGCTGCAGCACGGAGAAGTAAACCGCCATATTCGCCTGCGATCCGGAGTGCGGCTGCACGTTGACATGATCGCATCCGAAGAGCTGTTTCGCGCGGTCGCGCGCCAAGTCCTCAGCCTTGTCGACGATGTGGCAGCCGCCGTAGTACCTGGCATGAGGGTAGCCTTCGGCGTACTTGTTCGTCATTACCGAACCCATGGCGGAAAGCACCGCGCGGGAGACGAAGTTCTCCGACGCGATCAGCTCGATCCCGTTCCGTTGGCGGGCCAGTTCCTCGCCAATAGCCGAAAAAATCTCAGGATCCGCATCCCGAAGGTACTCCTGCCCTTGCTCTAACATGGAAACCCACTCCTTTCAAGTTGTCCGGAAAAGTCTTCGATGGTGGGCTCGACAAGCATCGGCGCCCCCACCGACTTTCGCGCGCTCTCTATATCCTTCAGACCGTTCCCGGTCACGACGACGGCAACCCGCTCGCCGCGCCCGAGAAACCCTTCTTTGGCCATTTTCCTGAACGCGGCGAATGCTGCGGCTCCTGCCGGTTCTCCGAAGACGCCCGTCTTCCGCGCAAGCTCCGGAATTGCAGTCAAGATTTCCTCGTCGGAAACGACCGTCATATCGCCCTCCGTCTTTCGGACAGCCCGAAGCGCTTTGGCCCAGTTCCGTGGCGCGCCGACGGAAATACTATCAGCCACGGTATCTGCCGGCCCGAACGCAACGCGTTCCGCCTTGTTCTTGAACGCATCGTAGATCGGCTTCGCACCCTGCGCCTGAACGCCGACTATCTTCGGCATCCGGGAGATCAACCCCATACGAAGTAAATCGCTGAACCCCTTGTACAATCCGCCGATGCAGCAGCCGTCGCCCACCGAGATGAAGATCCTGTCCGGAATATCCCAGCCAGTCTGCTCCGCGATCTCGAGAGCGCAGGTCTTCTTTCCCTCTACAAGATACGGGTTGATCGCGCAGTTCCGGTTGTACCATCCGTACTTCTCAATAGCCGCCGTCGCCAGGTTGAAGACGTCGGCATAGTCGCCCTTCACCAGCACAACCGTGGCGCCGTAGACCAGAAGCTGCGTTACCTTGGCGGCAGGCGCCTTCTCCGGGACAAAAATGAAGCTGCGAAGTCCTCCAACGGCTGCAAATCCAGAGAGAGAACTCGCCGCGTTGCCTGTGGAAGCACAGGCGATCGTCCTCTGATTGATGTCGATCGCGCGGGCAACGCCCACCGCGCTGGCGCGGTCCTTGAGCGACCCCGTAGGATTCCGCCCGTCGTCCTTCACCATGAACTCTCTCACACCGTACTCCTCGGCGACCGCAGGACATTCGTACAGCGGAGTCCAACCAACTGAAAGATGGGGAATGCTCCCCTTGTCCGTGATCGGCAAAATTTCCTCGTAACGCCACAGTGAACGCTCGCGTCCGACAAGCGCCCCCTTCGTCATCGTACGGGCCGCCTCTTCATAATCGTACAAAACGTCGAGTGTGCCGTCGAGGCCACAAACCGGGCAGGTGTACTCCACCTCTCCCGGAACGTACGAAGCTCCGCACAGAACACATTTCAACTCAACCGGCTGCGCCATGTACCTTCCTCCTTTTTACTTGCTTCGCGGAGACGCGCTCCTTTCCCTGCCCACGAGGAGCTCTGCGCGCCAAGAAGCGTTCCGCCATCGCGTAGTACCCTCTGCACGAATCGACAAGCGCGTCAATTTCTATATACTCATCCACTGTATGCACAAGCTCGCGCCGAGAGGGTCCGTACACCACAGTGGGAAGCATCCTCTCCGCCGCGTAATGGCAGCCGTTGGTCCCGAAACCCGGGCGCGCCGATACCGCGGAACAGAGCCCCGCTTCCTCAAGGGCAACCGAAAGCACGCGCAAAAAAGGCGAATCCGCAGGAATCGTCCACGCTGGAGCATAATGACTCCCTCTGATGGGGGCCCCCGTATAGCAGCGATCCTCCATCACAGGGTACGAGACCTTCGCCCGGAGCTCGGGAAGAACGCGGCCGGCCTCCTCCACGATCTTTTCAAACTGCCGGACGACGCCCTCAAGCGTCTCTCCGAGCAGCAGGCGCCTGTCGAAAACCGCTGTGCAGCGCTCGGGAATCGCGCTGCTGTCGGGACGAGCTTCGCGTTGTGAGCTCTCTCTGTTGTACGAAGGTGAGGAAAAAAGATTGGTGAGGACAAGAATTCCATCGCCGAGAAATGCGTCGTGCGGAGGAATAAAGCGGTTCTTAAGAAAGGAGAGAAACTCGACCATGACGTCCGCCGCGTTTACCCCGAACTTCGGATGCGAGGAGTGCGCCATTCGGCCGAAAACATCTACGCGCATCTCGGCCCTTCCTCTCTGTCCTCGTTCAAGCAAAAGACCGGAGGCCTCGCCGACGATCACGCAGTTTGGATCAGTAAAGTCGCCTATGGCTTTCGAGGCGACCCGTTCAAACGTCTCCTGATGCACGGCTCCGGCAACGAAGAGTCTGCCCTGCAAACCGCGGCTCCGATCCTGTTTCAGCAGAGACGCGGCGAGCATCATCGAGGCGAGCGCGCCTTTCTGATCCGAGGCGGCTCTTCCGTAAATACGGTTCTCCTCGATGAATGCGCCGAATGGGTACTTGGACCACTCCGCAACGTCACCCGCATCCACATGATCCATCTGCGCCGTAAGGAGAAGCCTCGGCCCCTCCTCGGAGAAGACAATCTCTCCCACGACATTGCCGTACGAATCGATCACCACAGAGTCGAACCCGAGGGAACGCATGTTCTCGGCGACAAAACGGGCGACGTCGCCCTCCCGGCCCGACACGCCGGGCCTGCGAAGGAGCTCCTGGCAAAGCTGAATAAGATCGTCCCCCCGTACGGAAGCAACAGTCCGCCGCAGGTTCCGAACACCGAACTCGTCCATGCCATCGCCTCCTTGCTCTCCGTATACGCTCTCTACCTTTTCTTACAACCAAGATACACCAGATAGTATTATTTGCAAGAAGGAAAAAATGATATAATACTTTAGGAAAACTTATACCAAGGAGGCGGCGAATGAATCTTCATCAGCTGAGGATATTCTGTACGATCGTTGAGGAGGGCTCCTTCCGCCAAGCCGCGGAGAAGCTCTTCCTGTCTCAGCCCTCCGTAAGCCAGCAGGTCGCGGCGCTCGAAAAAAGCTACGACGTCCGTCTCTTTGAACGAAAGGGACGCTCAGTTTCGCTGACCCCCGAAGGACGTGCGCTCCACGTGCTTGCCTCGGACCTCCTTCGTCAGGCGGACGAGATTCCCGCCCGGTTCCGCGACATGCGCGCCCTTCGTTCGGGGCGTCTGGAGATAGGCGTCTCGCCGTTCGCAGGCTTCTATATCCTTCCGAAGGCGCTCGGCGGCTTCCGGGACAACTTCCCCGCCGTCTCCATCTCCGTTACGTCGGGGAATACCACCGAAATTCTCCGGGATCTGAAACGTGGAAACGTCGAGATGGTCATCCTCGGGAAGAGCTTCCCTTTTTCAAAGGATCCCGCGCTCACATACCGTCCTCTCGGCAACGACAGGCTCGTTCTGGTCGTCCCTACGGGGCACCCATGGGCTTCAAGCGGCCAAGCATCATTCGCCGACGCTGAACGCAGCACGCTGATCCGTTTTGCAGGCGACTGCCCTCTTGCTACCTACGTTGACGAATTCCTGCTCCGCAACAGCATTTCCTTCGGCGAACAGGTCGAAACCGACGAAATAGAGCTTGCGAAGAACCTGGCCGAGGCAGGCGTCGGCGTCCTTATCACCAGCTCCCTCTCGGTACAGGGAGGCATCGCTTCCGGCCGCCTCGCGCCCGTCATGCTCGAAGGGATGGACGACATGTCGTGGGAGATCCAGTGCGTCTACTCATCCTCGAAAGGGCTCTCCTACCCCGGCTGGGAGATGGCAAAGCGTCTGGAAACACTCTGCAGGCATCTGCTTCACTGAAAAAAACGATACGCGAAAGGGGCTCTTCAAGAGCCCCTTTCACAGTTCTCAGTCAATCCCCAGAAGACCGGCAAGCAGCGCAGTCTTCTCTCTGAAGCTCGCCACGGTCTCCTGCAGCGGAGCGGGCGTCGTCATGTCCACTCCAGCCTCCTTCAGGATATCCAAAGAATACGCAGAACTCCCCCTCGACAGGAAACGCAGGTAACGTTCGCGCTCCCCGGCGCTTCCCTTCCGGAGTCGGCGTGTGAGCATCGCCGCCGCAGTGAAGCCTGTTACGTACTTATAGACGTAGAACGCCGAGTAAAAATGAGGGATACGCGCCCACTCCACATCGATGTCCGCGTCGACCGTCATATCCGGACCGTGGTAGCGTTCATTGAGTTCGCGCCATACATTGCAAAGAGAGTCCGCCGTAAGAGGCGTCCCCTGTTCCGCAGCGGCATGCATGTCCCGCTCGAACTCGGCAAACATCGCCTGCCGGTAGACGGTAGTGCGCACCTGATCCAGATAGTGGTTCAGAAGGTAGATTTTTTCCTCCCGCGAGGCCTTCTCCAGCATGGATTCCAACAGAAGCGACTCGTTCACTGTGGAGGCCACCTCCGCAAGGAAGATCGTGTAGTCGGCATACACTTGGGGCTGCCTCTCCTGCGAGTACCACGTATGCAGCGAATGCCCCATCTCGTGGGCAATGGTGAAGACGTCGCGGAGCGTGCCGCTGTAGTTCAGCAGTACAAACGGATGCGCCCCGTAACTCCCCCACGAATAGGCGCCTTTCCTCTTCCCCTGGTTCTCATACACGTCGATCCAGCGAGTAGTGAATCCGTTACGGAGTACATCGATATAC
Organism: Aminobacteriaceae bacterium; assembly: GCA_963668335.2. Taxonomy (GTDB): domain Bacteria; phylum Synergistota; class Synergistia; order Synergistales; family Aminobacteriaceae; genus JAAYLU01. The sequence continues at coordinate 75,622 of CAXXRY010000049.1, forward strand.
TCCGATCCGAGAGGAACCAGTCCCTCTGTCACCATCTCGATCGCTTTTCCGTACGGTATGGCCGCGTCGGGTTCGTCCGCAAGCGGCACGTTGAGATCGTACATGTGCAGCTCGTCCAGCGCAAGCGCCTTCTTCCTGAGGCGTATATAGTTATGCATCGCATCCAGGTTGGCGTTCACCGTCGAGATGACGTTATCGTAGACTGAGGAAGGAATGTTGTCCGCGTCGAGTGAAGCTTCAAGCGAAGACGGGTACTTCCGCGCCGTCGCATAGAAGATATCCCCCTTCACGCTTCCCGAATAGAGCGCCCCCAAAGAATTCCGGTACTTCCCGTAGGTTCCCAGCAATCCTTCGAACGCCTCTTTGCGCACCCGACGGTCGCGGGAACGGCTCAGAAGATAATAACGCTCCTCTGAAAGCTCGGTTTTCTCCCCCTTCTCATCAACAATCGCCGGGAACGTCATGTCGGCGTTGGTAAAAAGTGAAAACGCGGTCTCCGCCGTCCTGGCCATTTCGGCCGAACGCGCCAGAAGCTCTTCCTCGCGCGGCGACAACACATGCTCCTTCGAGCGAAGAAGATCGTCGAAAAAGTGGCGGTAGAGCGCGAGATCGGCGCAGCGTGCGATGAAGTCGCGTACCTTCTCCTCGCCTGCGGCAAGCACCTCCGGGCTGAAGAAGGAGCACACCGCCCCAAAAGACGAGTAGAGCATCCCGGCCCTGTCGGCCATCCCCTGATAGAGCGCCTCGGAGGTATTCTCGTGGCTCTTCATCGTCGCGTAGGCATACAACTTCCCCATACGTTCGGACGCCTTCTCCTCAAGACGGAGAAACGCCAGAAGCGTTTCGGGAGAATCAAAGAGTATTCCATTATAAGAGGCAAGCTGCTGCATCTCCTCACCCGCAATACGGAAGGACTCCTCCCATGCCTCGTTGGAAGGCTGAAGCGCCGAGAGATCCCAAGTATACTCGACAGGAATATCAACACGTGGAGGAACCTTTCCAGCGAATGACCTTTCCGTAAAAGCGGCTTTTTTTTCTACGTTACCCAACTGAGTACGAATCATAAAGAAACTCCTTTCACAAACAAGGGGATTTTGAAAAATAAAGTTCAAACGGTTTTGTTGACATGCCGCCCCGAAGACTATATCATTTTTCCGTCTGTTTCTCAGGGAAGTTCTACTCAAAATCTCATCAAAGGAGTGTGTAAAAAATGAAAAGACGCGTTTTTCTGCTTCTCGCCCTCGTACTCGTGGTCTCCTTTTCCGGAACGGCCTTCGCGGCAAAGGAAGGGTGGCCCGATCAGCTCCGCTTCATGGCTGGACCTCCGGGCGGCAACTGGTTCGCCCTTGGCGGCGCTCTCTCCGAAATGTGGTCGAAGGAAGTCCTCCAGACCACCAGCAGCACCGGCGGCGGCGTTGCCAACGTGGTGAATACAAACAATACCAAGGGCGATCTTGGGTTTTCAGTAACATCGTTCGTCGGTGCGGCGGGCAAGGGAGAGGATCCCTTCAAAGCCCCCGCAAAGAACGCGGTCGTCATGTCAAACATATACACCCAGTTCACCTACTTCATCATGCGCAAAGATTTCGCGGAAGAGCACGGAATCAAAACGCTCGGCGACATCGTTTCGAAGAAGCTTCCTATCCGCTTCGCCACGCTGAAGCCTGGAACCGCTTCCGAAGTTACAATCCGCGCCCTCTTCAAAAAGGGGTACAACGTAGGCTGGGACGATTTCCGGAGCTGGGGCGGCAAAGTCGAGTTCGCCTCTTATGACGACGGCGCCAACCTGCTTGCCGACAACCACCTCGATATCTTCGCCTTTTCCGTCGGCCGCGTCGCATCCATCGTCATGCAGATCGAAAACCAAGTCGACGTCGTCCTCCTCCCTGTCGAGCAGAGCGCACTTGACGCCCTCTCAGAAGCCTACGGCACAGAGACCTTCATGATCGAGCCGGGCATCTACAAGAGCGTGACCGAGCCTACCCCGACCGTCGGCGACTATACATGCGTCGTTATCCGCAAGGATCTCCCCGAGGATCTGGTCTACGAGCTCTCCAAGGCGCTGTGGGCAAATCGTGAATCCCTTGCCCTGGCTGTGAAGGACGTCGAGGAACTCGACCCCAAAATGGCGCTCCCGGCAGCCGTCGAGGCGCATCCGGGCGCGGCGAAGTTCTGGAAGGAACTCAAGAAATAACTCCTTCATAATCTCCGCACTGAGCGCGGGCGGTGGGGAATCACCGCCCGCTTTTAATTTTGAAAACGAACGTCCTAGGAAGTGAGTGCACACAATGAGACAACTACGAGGAAACACCCAAAAACTCTTTTACGTGTACGTGGTCGCCATGGGGCTTTTTCACCTGTATACCGCCATCTTCGGCAACTACGAAGCGTACCTTCAGCGGAGTATCCACCTGACGTGGGTCCTCCCCATGTGTTTCGTCCTCTACCCGATATCCTCCAGAGCCCCCAAAGAGTACGTTCCGCTCTACGACTGGATTCTCGCGTTCATCTCCACCCTGCCCGGCATCTACAACATGATCAACTACACGCACATCATCGAGCGCATCGCCCAAGTGGATCCCCTGACCACCGCCCAGCTCGTGCTGGGAACGCTGCTGCTGGTCATCCTGATAGAAGCGACACGCCGCGTCGTCGGCGTTCCGCTTGCAATCATCGCGACTTTTTTCGCAGGCTACATGTACTTCGGCCACCACATGCCCGGCATTATGAAGGGACTCTCCTTCACGTTCGAAGAGGTCATCGAGCAAATCTACCTCACCGGCGAGGGGATTTTCTCCGTACCGCTGGGAGTCTCCGCCGCATTCGTCATGATCTTCCTCATCTTCGGCGGCTTCCTTGAAAAAAGCGGCGTCGGCGAGTATTTCATGCACTTCGCCGAAGCCTTCACAGGCACTCAGGCCGGCGGCCCGGCGAAGATCGCGGTCGTCAGCTCAGCGCTCTTCGGCTCCATATCCGGCTCCGCCGTCGCCAACGTGTACGGAACGGGTACTTTCACCATCCCCTTGATGAAACGGATCGGCTACCCCGCGCATTTCGCCGGAGCCGTAGAGGCCGTCGCCAGCGCCGGAGGGCAAATCATGCCTCCAATAATGGGAGCCGGCGCCTTCATCATGGCATCCTTCCTCGGCCGCCCTTACAGCGAGATTATGATCGCCGCAACAATTCCCGCCATCCTCTACTACGGCGCAGTCATTTTCATGGTGCATCTCGGTGCACTGAAGAACGGATTGAAGGGATTGGAACCGGACGAACTCCCCTCCAAAAAAGAAGTGCTGAAGAAGCTCTACTTCATCCTTCCCATCATCGGTCTCGTCTATATGCTTCTTGACGGATACACGCCGATGTGGGCGGCTACCATCGGCATCGCGCTCACTTGGGGCATCTCCATGCTCAACCCCGGAAAGCGAATGACCCCTGTCGACGCAATCGACGCCATCTACTCCGGCGCCAAAAACATTCCGATGGTCTGCATCGCATGCGCCGCGGCGGGCATCGTCGTCGGCTCGGTCGGTCTCACCGGCTTCGGCTTCAAGTTCGTCGGATTCATCTTCGCCTTTGCGAAGAACACCCCCTTCGTCGCTTTGCTGCTTGTCATGTTCGTCTCGCTGATCCTCGGCATGGGGCTTCCAACGACTGGCGCCTACATCCTCGCCGCTGCCCTGGGCGTTCCCGCCCTGGCGAAACTCGGCTTCCCGACGCTCTCCTCGCACCTCTTCGTCTTCTACTTCGCCATCGTTTCGAATATCACGCCTCCAGTTGCATTGGCAGCGTACGCCGCAAGCTCCATCGCCGGTTCCCCCCCCAACAAAACCGGATTTACGGCGATGCGCCTCGGAATTCTTGCCTTCATCGTGCCTTTCGCCTTTTGTTACGACACGGGGCTGATACTAAACGACGGTCTTCTCAACAACCTCACCGCTGTTGCGGGAGGCGTCGCCGCGATTTTCGCCATGGGCTACGCCATGATCGGCTTCACCCGACGCCCGCTCGCCCTCTGGCAGCGAGCCTTTTTCTGCGTAGCGGGCGTTCTTTGTTTAAGCCCGCTCGAGATCTCGAAAGCAGCCGGGGTCGGTCTCCTGCTGCTGGGTTTTTTCCTCTGGAGAAACCCGAAACCGGAACACAGGATCGCTTAATATCACAGGGGCCGCGTTTGCGGCCCCTGCGTTTTGATACACATTCAAAATTTCGGAAAGAAACGCTCCGCTCCCTGCTCATAACGGACGCGGAGCAACGTCAGTACCAATAACGAAATCTTCGCACAACGAAAGGCGCGTCCCCGATGCGAATCGAACGTTTTTTCAACACCTCGACTCCCGAAATCGACGGGAGGAAGTGGAATCCGTATCTTGGCATCAGCATTCAGAACAAAGCGTTCACTCCGGAGTACATCGCTGACTTCCTCCGCTGGGCAGCGCCGAAATCCTGGACTGGTGCGATATCATCGAAGAGACGTGGTTCATTCCGAACTATCGTATCTTTAAACAGGAATTCGAAGAGAACGCTCCATTCCGAAATTTCCTGACCGGACTCACCCGCAGCAATCCGGGGTCGATCATCGGGAGGCTGCAAGAGCCTGATATCGAGCAGTTGACACGGTACATTCTGATGGAGCTTCCGGAACTGGTCACCGGCTTCATGCACGGGGGCGTCCACGACAATCTCAACGTCTATCCGGAGCCCATCGGCAGCATATACAACGAATTCAGCGGACAGCCGTTCTGGCCGGAGATTCGCGACCGGCTGCGCTTCATCGGCCCGATCTCCAGCGTCGAAGCGTATCTGTGAGAACAGAATCATCTTGAGGCCCTTCTTGAGCGAATGGCGACGAATACGAAGGAGGAGAGGGAATGACACGTAACTGGTTAGGCGAGGCGCGGGCGCTGGACGAAGCGGACCGGCTGAAGGGGTTCCGGAGCCGTTTTCACCTTCCGAAGGACGGCATCTACATGGACGGCAACTCTTTGGGGCTTGCGTCGGTGGACGCGCTGAAGGCTCTGGAGCGGGCTGCCGATGAGTGGCGGACGCGGGGCATCGGGGGGTGGCTGGAGGCCGCGCCCGACTGGTTCACGTACGGCGAACGGATCGGCGCGGCGATGGCGCCTGTGGTGGGCGCGCACCTCGACGAGGTGGTCATGACGGGATCGACGACGTCGAACCTGCATACGCTTGTGGCCACATTCTACTCCCCCGACGGGGAGCGTCGGAAGATTCTTGCCGACGAGCTGAACTTCCCCTCCGACCTCTACGCACTGGAGAGCCAAATCCGCATGAAGGGCGGCGATCCGGCGCGCGACCTGCTGCTTGCCAAGAGCGCCGACGGGCGGACGCTGAGCGAGGACGACCTTATCGGCATGATGGACGAGACGGTTGCGCTGGCCTTGCTTCCGGGCGTCCTCTACAGAAGCGGCCAGCTTCTGGACATCCGACGCCTCACGAAGGCCGCGCACGAACGGGGCGTCGTGATCGGCTTCGACTGCGCCCACTCGGTCGGCTCGGTCGCCCACGCGCTCCACGACGACGATGTGGACTTCGCCTTCTGGTGCAGCTACAAGCATCTGAACGGCGGGCCGGGCGCTCCCGCGGGGCTCTTCGTCAACCGGCGTCACTTCGACCGCGCTCCGGGTTTGGCTGGGTGGTTCGGCTACGTGAAGGAGCGGCAATTCGACATGTCCATCACCTTCGAGCATGCTCGCTGCGCCGGAGGGTGGCAGATGGGGACTCCGTGCGTCCTCTCCGCGGCCTCGCTCGACGGCGCGCTGCAGCTCTTCAACGAGGCCGGGATCGGCGCGGTGCGCGAGAAATCCTTAGCGCTGACGAGTTTTATGATCAACATGATCGACGAGCGTCTAGCCTCCCTCGGCTTCGAGGTGGGAACCCCCCGCGAGCCGGAACGGAGGGGCGGGCACGTCGCCGTGGAGCATCCGGAGGGCTGGCGCATATGCTGCGCTCTAAAGAAGAAAGGCATCGTCCCGGACTTCCGCCCGCCATGCGTCATCCGGTTGGCGCCTGTGGCGCTATACACCACCTTCGAGGACGTAGAACGCACCGTGGCCGCACTGGAGACGATCGTGAAGGGGCGCGAGTACGAGACCTTCTCCGCCGTGCGCGAGGCTGTTTCCTAGAGGATAGAGGCTGCGGCAGCACAAGAGGAACGAAGGGGCCCTATACCAGGCCCCTTCGTTTTTTATTTTCCCTCCCGAATGCTTCTTCCGACCGAGAAGGCTCTCGCTACAGGTTCGTCCCGCAGCCCGTAGTACATTCCGAACTGCGGCGCGAAGACGAGGGGGCGCACTTTGAGCGGATCGGGTTGTCCTCGCTCGTCGAGGTGCTCTTCAAACGCCCATGTTTTGACGATCTTACCGACGAAGAGCACGTGGGAACCGAGTTCGACCGAGTGAATCACTTCGCACTCGAAAGAGATGGGGAACTCCTCCACCAGCGGCGCGTCCGCGATATCCCCGCGACGCGGGGTAAGCCCGGTGGCCGCGAACTTGTCGCCGTCGCGCCCCGAGAAAATACCAAAGTAATCGGCCTCGGCAGCCTGCGCCTCGGAAGGAATGTTTACGGTAAAAGCTTTCCGCGCCACGATGCCGCCGAAGCTGTACCGCGCCTTCTGCACCGCGACCGAGATGCAGGGGGGCTCCGAACAGCAGACGCCGCCCCACGCGGCGATCATGCCTCCGGGTTTTCCTTCTTCGTCGTACACGCCTACAAGAAACGCAGGGGCCGGGTACACGGGAAGAGGTTTGTTGACTGCTACCTTCATGAGATCAGCTCCTTTGCAAAGAGTGCACGCGATGCTGCGCGCATCGAGTGTATTGTAACGCACATCACGAAGAAATTCCCAGAGGGTTTTCTCTTAAATACAAGCAATACGTTTTTTCGATGCGATAACAAAAGATAGAAGCTTATTTTCGATGTTATTTATTTGTATTTATGTCTCAATACGCTACCCCAGGATTGTCTGACCAATGCTGACGTATATAATAAGATCAAAGGTCAGTATAGATCAAAAAACAAAAACCAAACGGAGGTGTTTTAAATGACACGGAGATTTCTGGCAATCAGGCCGAACGACGGCAACATGCCCCTGAATGTTTTCCCTTCGGTCGACAGAATGATGCGTGACATGATGCGGGTCTTCGGTGATTTTTCATCCGACGTGGGGTATCCTGCGGATGCGGAGAAGATCCTCGCGATTCCAAGAGGAGACTTCTACAGGAAAGACGGAAAGATTTTCGCAGAGTTCGAGATTCCGGGTATTGATCCTTCCAACGTGGAGCTGAACGTCTATGAGGACAGGCTCGAACTTCGGGCAGAGAAATCCGACGAGAAAACCTTGGAGCAGAACAACGTCCTCCGCTCCGAACGCTACTTTGGCACGGTGTCGCGCTCCATTCAGTTCCCGGTGGAAGTCGACCCGGATAGCGCGAAGGCGAGCTTTAAGAACGGCGTGTTGACCGTGGAGGTTTCTGAGCGGGTGCAGAGCGAGAGAATGAAGAAGGTCGAAATCGAGGCGTAAGAGAGCGCCGGTTTTGCGATCAGCAGGAAAGAGCGCCTGTACGTGCGGAGTTTTTTGAGGAAATATCCTCAGGGCTCCGCCCTTTTTTTTGCCGTTCCAGGCGAAGTGCAGCAGCGCGCCTCCGATGAGGCCGAACACGCCGGTGACTGAAAGCGTCCTTCCCGAGGCCGAAGATCTGGCCGCCGTATCCCAGGAAGAAGGGGGAGAGAATAAACCCGAGGTCGATAGCGAAAAGGCAGAGAGATATCCCTTTCGGACGCAGACGCTCGGGAAAGAGGTCCGGCATCAGCGCGAGCACTATGGGGAAGCACATCCCCATGACGACGCCGTAGAACAACCCGCCGGCGACGTACCAACCGCGTCCCGGTGCGAAAGGGAGGAAGGCCAATATGAATCCCATTGCTGCGATGATGCTTCCGATCACCCGTCTGCGATCAATCCTGTCCATAATTCGGAAGGCCACGAGGCGCAAGGCGATCGCGGTCAGGGCATTAGGAACGATGAAGAAGCTCGGTGAATACCCTCTCATGGCGAGGAAGACCGGAAGGTACTGGAGCGTGGAGGCGTTGACGAAGGCAAAGAGAAACATGGTGGCGAGCACCGCCCGGAATCCGGGGAGCGAAGGAAGTTCTCTCCAGCTCCCCCACTCTTTCAGATCCCCCTCTCCGCCCGCACGCTGAACCGGCGGAAGCGGCGAGGCAACGAGGACGACGGCGGCTTCGACCACCGCTGCAAGCATGAAGTAGCCTATGAGTATCCTCGAAGAGGCGAAACCAGTCCGCAAGAGGGAAAAGAGTGACCTGAGGGAGGACATAGGCCACGGCGATCCATGCGTATGCGCTCCCTCTTCTCGCGGCGGGGATGCTGAGCCCTTGGTATGAAGAGATGGCGACCATGGAGATCCCCCAGAAGACGCCGCCTGTTCCGCGGAGGAAGAGAAGCAGCAGCGGGTGTTCCGTGAACGCGAGCGGCATCGTGAAGGCGGCGACGAGCCCGGAGGTCCAGAGCAGCGTGGTACGGATACCGAGCCGCTCCGTCGCCCTCGCTCCGAGAGGTCGTCCCAGTGTGGAGCAAAGATTGAACATACTCATCAGCCATCCTGAGAGGCCGAGAGAAAAGCCCTGGTCGCGGAGCACGGAGGGGTAAGAGCATGAAGACGGCAAGGAACGCCTGCGTAAGAAAGATCACCGCCATCGAGATCCAAAACGATTTTCCGTAGGACGAACGTTCAACGGACATAGTTTTCTCCTTTTATTCAGCTCGAAACGCGCCGCTTTGCAGCGGCGCGTTTCGAGAGATATCATCGCAACAGCGAAGGCAAGAAGAGTATAACGGCAGGAAAGAAGATAGCCAACGCCAGGCAGAAGACCGCGAGCAGGGACGATGGGCAGTATGGCCCTGCTGGTTTTTCGTGAGGTTGACGCCTCCTACGCTCGAGGCAACGAAGAGACATGTTCCCACCGGGGGCGTGAGAGCGCCGAGACAGATATTGAGCACCAACAAGACGCCGAAGTAGACCGGGTCGATTCCGAGAGAGCGGATGATCGGCAGCGCGACGGGGCTTATGAGCACGAGGATCGAGACCGCGTCGATGAAGCATCCCAGAAAGAGAATGAATACGTTGAGCAACAGCAGCACAATCGCAGGGTTTGTGGAAAGCGACAGCAGCTCCTTGGCGATTGTTTGGGGTATCTGACGGCTGGTGAGAATCCAGCTCAAGAACGAAGCCACGGCGATGATGAACATGACGCCCGCCGTATTCCTGGCCGCGGAGGCGAAAACCTCCGGAATGCGGCTCCAGCGAAGATCGCCGTAGACGAACTTCCCTACCGCGAAGGCATAGACTGCCGCGACGACGGAAGACTCCGTCGCGGTGAACACGCCGGAGAGAATGCCTCCAAGGATGATCACCGGCATAAGAAAGGCAAGGAGCCCTTCCTTGAACGTCTTTCCAAGGAAGGAGAGGCTGAAAGCGGTCGTTTCACGGGGGTAGTCGTACCTCGTGGCCTCAACGTAGGAGTACGCCATCAGGACGAGACCGAAGAAGACGCCGGGGAAGATGCCGCCCAGAAACAGCTCCGCGACAGAGACGTTGGCGATAACGGCGAAGATGACCATGGGGATACTCGGCGGGATAATCGGGCCGATCGCGCCTCCAGCGGCGACAAGGGCCGCAGCGAACCCCTCCCTGTACCCTTTCTCTTTCATCGAGGGAATGAGCAGCGAACCCACTGCAGCTGTGTCGGCAACAGCCGACCCGGAGAGCCCGGCAAAGAGCATCGAAAGCACAATGGCGACTTGCGCGAGTCCGCCCCGCATCCGTCCGACGAGCGCGAAGGAGAAGTTCATCAGACGCCTGGAAATCCCTCCCTCCTCCATGAGCGCGCCCGCCAGCATAAAGAACGGAACGGCGAGCAGTGTAAAGCTGTCCACGCCCTGATACATAACGTGGCCGATAAGGACAGGGTTGAAAATCCCGGAGAGCCATGCGATGAGGATACCCGTCAACCCGAGAGCGATCGCGATCGGCATTCCAAGCAGGACTGCGGCGAAAAAGAGAACGAATGCGGAGAGCATCATGCGGCTTTCCCCCCTTCCGAGAGCACCCGCAGGAGATTCTCGACGATCATGAACATCGCCGTGAAGCCGCTTACAGGGATAACGATGTACACAAGCCCCATCGGGACGGGGAGAGAGGTCGCCTGCTGAGCGAACTGCCGCTGCACAAGCGGGAAGCTGCCATATGCCATCAGGTGGAAAAAGAGAAGCCCTGCGCCCGAGAGCAGCAACACAGCGCACTTGGCGATCTTTCCCTGTAGACGGGCGAGAATGAGGTCGAACGCGGTCATCCCCGATCGGAAGATCAGCGACGGGATACCGGCGAAGATGCTCCAAATGAAGAGAAAGCGTGCCAGCTCTTCGCTCCACGTGATCGAAAAGTTAAAAACGTACCGGGTAACCACCTGCGCAAAAGTGATCCCCGTCATTACGAACAGAAGCAAAAAAAGAAGCCACGTCGCGACCTTGTCGATGTACGCGGCCGCGGCGGATACAAGAGCGCTGATTTTTTTCATCCGTATTTCTCCTTCGGGTCTATAAAAAGACTCCGGCCCCCGCTGCGCACAATGAGGGCCGGAGTAGCTCGGGAAACTACCGGACTTCCTTGATTCGGTCGATGAACTCCTGCGCCTCTTTCCCGACGTTCTTTACGAAGTCGTCGTACACGCCGCCCATCTTCGCCTGGAATGCCTCCGGCTCGACAGTGTTGACCTCCATCCCCTTCTCTCTCAGCTGCTCAACCAGTTCGGTCTCCTGATCCTCGACCATTTTTCTGGCGACCGGCCTGACTTCCTCGAAGGCCTCGACAACGATTTTCTGAAGATCATCAGGAAGAGAGTTGTGGAAGGCGTCGGAGATCATGATGACCACGGGAGAGTACACGTGTCCAGTAAGAGAGAGATACTTCTGCACCTCGTAGAGACGCGAGGCCCAGATGATGGAAAGCGGATTCTCCTGCCCATCGATGATCCCCTGCTGCAGCGCCGTGTAGACCTCGCCGAATACCATGGGTACCGGGTTCCCGCCCAGCGCGGCAATGGTGTCCATGACTGTCTTCGTTTCGGGGACGCGGATTTTGAGCCCCTTGAAGTCGTCCGGAAACACAACCGGGTGTTTGGAGTTGGTGGTGTTCCGGTAGAGATTCATCCAGTACCCGAGAATGCGTATACCCGTCTTCTCGCGGATTTTTTCGTTGAGTTCGAGGCCGATCGGTCCGTCGACCGTCTTGTACACGTGTTCGTTGCTCCTGTAGATATAGGGGAGCTCCAGTACGCCCATAAGCGGAAGGAACGAGGCAAGACCTCCCGGACTCTGGGTTCCCATTTCGACCGTTCCGAGCTGCAACCCCTCGGCGAGAGCACGGAGGCTGCCAAGCTGCGCGCTCGGGTAGACCGTGGCTTCTATGCGTCCTCCGCTTTTCTCGTTCATCAGGGCCGCCATCTTCTCGAACGAGACGTTCAACGGATGATCGGGAGCCGTTACATTGCCTATCTTGATGACATACTTCTCCGCCGCCGCCGGAAAGGCTACCGATAGGAGCACACCGACCACGCACACCGCACACATCAGAACTCTTTTCATCGCATCCATCTCCTTTCAAATTATGAAACCTTCCGCCCGGAACGCTGTGCTCCGTTCCGCCTTCGTTGACAAGAAATCTGTTTCAAGATACTATCTTGCATATCGGATACTATATCAGATTTACCCTCAACGGGAAAGGGGCGTTTACAATGAAAGTCCCCACCATGGTGGAAGTGATTCAGGCGGAGTTGAAGAAGCGCGTCCTCGACGGCGAGTTCGTCCCGGGCGACAGACTCAACGTGGACGAGCTCGCGCGCGTTCTGAACGTGAGCAAGACGCCGATCCGCGAGGCGCTCGGCCGCCTGGCCCGGGAGGGAATCGTCCAATCCAAGCCTCGTATAGGATGGAGGGTCTCGCTCCTTTCCATGGAGGAATTTTTCCAGTATCAGGAGACGCAGCACGTGATCAAGATGTACCTTGCGGAGCAGATTTTTCCCTACCTTGACAAGATCGACATTCCGAAGCTGGAGAAGATGAACGGCAACATGCATCATTTTGTCGAAACGAGGCAGTTCGAGCGGATGCTTGAGGAGAACGACCGCTTCCACATGGAGATCTTCGGCGTCTACCCCAACAAGGTGCTCCTGGAGTACCTCGAAGAGGTAAACAACACGATACGCCTGCAGCGCATCCACATGATGGAGCAGCAGCTCCTCTCTCCGGAGAGCCCGCTGCTTCAGGACGCTCCGAAAGACCACGAGGAGATCATCGACGCCATCAAGAGCGGCGACAGGACGCGCATCATCGAAACTTCGGCAAAACATCAGGCCACCATCCTCGAAGCGCTCAAACGCCCGGGGAAAGTGAGCTGAACGGGAGGTATTCATAGTGACACACCCTCTGTGGAGTCCCCTGAGGGGGAAACTGCGTCTGGCCGGCTTGGTCTCAGGCTCGGGCAACACGTTGTGGAAAACACTGGAGCTTCAGAAAACGCTCGAGAAGAGCAGAGAGGGCTCGCCGTTCGAAGTGGTAGCCGTCTTCGCCGATTCAGGCGGCGCTTCGGCCTTTGAGAAAGCGAAATCGTTCGGCGTTCCGGTAGTCTCTCTGGACATCAGGGAATTTTACGCCCAAAGGAACGCCCCGCTGAAGGACAGGGAGGTTCGGGCTGCGTACGACCGGGAGATTCTGGCCATGCTGGAACCGTTCTCCCCGGATATGCTGCTGCTCGCGGGATACGTCTGGGCGACGACGGACATCATCACCGGATCGATTCCCACCGTCGGCGTACATCCTGCGGACCTTGCCGTCCGGAAGAACGGCGAACGAGCCTACGCGGGCGCCGACGGCGTGGGCGCCACCCTCGCGGGGGACGAACGGGAGATCAGAGCGACCTCCTATCTGGCCACGCCGGTACTGGACGGCGGGCCGATTTTGATCGTCTCCCCTCCTTCGCCGATCGATTCGGACGATGGGATGGATCCGAAG
>CAXXRY010000050.1:0-10007 GCA_963668335.2 Aminobacteriaceae bacterium
CACGAGTGGATCAAAATCGTCGACGGAACGGGCGTCATGGGCATCAGCGACTTCGCGCAGCACGCGATGGGCGACGTGGTCTACGTCGAGCTTCCCGACGTGGGCAGAAAGGTGAAGGCGGGCGAGGACTTCATCGTCGTAGAGTCGGTGAAGGGCGCGAACGACGTCTTCAGCCCCGTCTCCGGCACGGTCGCGGAGGTCAACGAGGACCTCGACGGCGCGCCGGAGTTGTTGAACCAGGATCCGTACACCAACTGGCTGGTCAAGATGGAGGTGGACAACCCCTCCGACGTGAACGCACTGCTCGACGCCGCCGCGTACGCCAAGCTCGTCGAGGAGCTGGAAGCGGAAGAGTCGTAAGGGGGGATCGCCATGAACCGCTATATTCCCGTCACGGATGAGGACCGCCGCCGGATGCTCGGCGTCATCGGCGCCGCGAGCGTTGACGACCTCTTTTCCGGAATTCCCGTGCAGGTCCGCCAGAAGAAGAGCTCCGATCTGCCGAAGGCCCTCTCCGAGCCGGAGATGCTCCGCGATCTGCGCAGCCTCTCCGGAAAGAACCTGAACGCGGACAACGCGCCCTGCTTCCTCGGCGCGGGGGTCTACGACCACTTCATCCCCTCGGCGGTCGACAGCATCGTCTCGCGCGCGGAGTTCACCACCAGCTACACTCCCTACCAGCCGGAGGTTGCGCAGGGGACGCTTCAGGCGATCTTCCAGTACCAGACCATGGTCTGCGAGCTCACCGGCATGGAGATCTCCAACGCCTCCATGTACGACGGCGCATCGGCCGCGGCCGAAGCGGCGGTGCTTGCGGCCTCCGCGACAAAGAAACGCACCGTCCTCTGCGGCCGGAACGTGCATCCGCAGACGCGGCAGACGGTACGCACCTACTGCTGGAGCAGAAAGCTCGAGTACGCCGAGATCCCCGCGGAGAACGGCCGGATCGACCGCGCCGCACTGATGAAGGCGCTTGAAGGCGGCGACGTCGCCGCGCTGATCGTCCAGTCGCCCAACTTCTTCGGCGGCCTGGAGAACCTGCAGGAACTCGCGGATGCCGTCCACGAAGCGAAGGGCCTCTTCATCGTCTCCTCCGACCTGCTTGCGCTGGGGACCCTCGAAGCGCCCGGAAAGCTCGGGGCCGACATCGTCGTCGGCGACGGCCAGACGGCGGGCAACCCGATGAACTTCGGCGGCCCCGCCTTCGGCTTCATCGCCGTGAACAAGCCCCTGATGCGGAAGATGCCGGGGCGCATCTGCGGCCAGACCACCGACAGCCAAGGACGGCGCACCTTCGTCCTCACGCTCCAGGCGCGCGAGCAGCACATCCGCCGCGAGAAGGCCACGTCGAACATATGCTCGAACCAGAATCTCTGCATCGTCGCCGCCTCGGTCTACCTCAGCCTCATGGGGCCGCGGGGACTCCGCGACATCGGCGGCCAGATTCTCGCCAAGTCCGCCTACGCGGTGGAACAGCTCGAAAAGACCGGGAAATTCCGGCGCGCGTTCCCCGGCGTTCCGTCCTTCCGCGAGACCGCGCTACTCTGCGACGAAGCGCCCGCCGAACTGAACAAGCGCCTCCTCGGCGAGGGCATCGTCGGCGGCTTCGACCTGTCGGGCGACTATCCGGAGCTGAAGAGCGGCTGGCTCCTCGCGGTGACGGAGAGCCGGACAAAAGAAGAGATCGACCGCCTCGTCGCGGTTGCGGGAGGTGACGTCCGATGAAACGCACGATGGATACGCTTTTTGAAACCAGCCGTCCCGGGCGGGTCGGCTACGCGCTGCCCGAACTCGACGTCCCCGCAGTGGATTGCGGGGAGGAGCTGGAGGGCTTCTGCCGCGCCGAGGCGCCCCGCCTGCCCGAACTGGCGGAGGTGGACGTGGTGCGCCACTTCACCGGCCTCTCGAAGATGAACTACTCGGTCGACGAGGGGTTCTACCCTCTCGGCTCGTGCACCATGAAGTACAACCCGAAGGTGAACGAGGTTGCGGCCAGGATGCCCGGTTTCTCGCGCATCCACCCCCTTCAGCCCGAGGGAACGGTCCAGGGCGCGATGAAGCTGATGTACGACCTGAGCGCGATGCTCTCCGAGATCACCGGGATGGACGCGGTCACGCTCCAGCCGGCGGCGGGAGCCCACGGCGAACAGACCGGCCTGATGATGATCAAGGCATACCACGAGAGCCGGGGAGACCATAAACGAACGAAGGTCATCGTCCCCGACTCCGCGCACGGCACCAACCCCGCGTCGGCGGCGGTCACCGGCTTCGACACGGTCGAGGTCGCCTCCGACGCCGAGGGAATGGTCGACCTCGACGCGCTCAAGGCGCTGATGGACGACACCGTCGCCGCGCTCATGCTCACCAACCCGAACACGCTCGGCGTCTTCGAGCGGAACATCCTCGCCCTGACGGAGACCATCCACGCGGCGGGAGGGCTCGTCTACTACGACGGGGCGAACGCGAACGCGATCATGGGGAAGGCGCGCCCCGGCGACATGGGGTTCGACGTGCTCCACCTGAACCTCCACAAGACCTTCAGCACGCCGCACGGCGGGGGCGGCCCCGGAGCGGGGGCGGTCGGCGTGAAGAACGTGCTCGTACCATTCCTCCCGACGCCGGTGATCGGCTTCTCGGACGGAGCCTACCGGCAAGAGCACGCGGACATGCATCCGCAGTCCATCGGCAGGGTGCGCAGCTTCTTCGGCAACTTCGGCGTGCTCGTCCGCGCCTACACGTACATCAGGACGCTGGGGGCCGAGGGGTTGAAAGAGGTCTCCGAGACGGCGGTGCTCAACGCGAACTACCTCGCCAAAAAGCTCGCGCACTTCTACCCCATCGCGCACAAGGGGTACTGCATGCATGAGTTCGTCCTCAACGGAGGCGCGCTGAAGCACGAGACCGGGGTCAGCAGCCTCGACGTGGCCAAGGCGTTGATCGACGCGGGGTACCATCCGCCGACGGTCTACTTCCCGCTCATCGTCCCGGAGGCGCTGATGGTCGAGCCCACGGAGACGGAGTCGCAGGAAACACTCGACCGGTTCGCCGCCGCCATGGAGGAGATCGTCGCGAAGGCGAAGGCCGAGGGGGCGGAACCGTTCCACGACATGCCCCTGACGACGCCGGTCTCCCGCCCGGACGAAACCACGGCGGCTCGGAATCCTATTCTCCGCTGGCAGTTCGGGGACGGAGAATAACCGCGCAGCGACGGTATCATAAGGGGGCGCGCCGCGTGTGCGACGCCCCCTTTTTAGTACCGCACAGGGAAGGAGAGAGAGCATGTACGACCTGATTGTCATCGGCGGCGGCCCGGGAGGGCTTCGCGCCGCGGAACTGGCGTCGCACGCGGGGATGAGCGTGGCGCTGGTCGAGAAGGACCGCCTCGGCGGGACCTGCCTCAACAGGGGGTGCATCCCCACCAAGGCGCTCTACGCGCATATAGTCGGCGGCAAGGGCGAACGGAACGGGCTCTGGAGCCGCGTGGAAGCGACGATGGACAAGCTGCGCCAGGGCTCGGCCACCGCGTTGCGCATGGCGAAGGTGAAAACGTACAGGGGAACGGCCACTGTAACGCAGTGGGAGAGGGGAGAAAAAGGTCTCCGTCCGAAAGGAGGACGGGAACGTCGAGGAACTCTCCGCGCCCCGGCTGCTCATCGCCACTGGGGCCCGCTCCGTCAGGCCGGCGTTCGCGGGGAACAATCTGCCGGAGGTACTGACGGGCGACTGGGCCATCGTCGACCCGCTCCTCTGGGACCCGGAGCGCAATCAGGGCGTGCGAACGGTCGCGGTGCTCGGCGCGGGGGTCATCGCCCTCGAAATGGCGATGATGCTCCAGAACCTGGGGAAGAAGGTCGTTCTGCTGAAGCACTCCGACCAGATCCTGCGCCGCCTCGACGGCGACGTCAAGAAAAAGGTCGGCCAGATCATGAAGAAGCGCGGCACGGACGTCCGTGAGTACGTGCGCCTCTCCGAAGCCGTGCAGAACGGCGGCGGGCTGATCCTCCGAGGAATCGCGAAGGACGAGCCGTTCGAGGAACGGTGCGACCGCCTGCTGCTGGCCTCCAGTATGGAGCCGATTCTCGACGGCTTCGGTCTGGAGAACGGGCCGGTCCGCGTGGAAAAGGGGTGCATCGCAGTCGACGACGCCATGAGGACGTCGGTCGAGGGAGTCTACGCCGTCGGCGACTGCACGGGC
This sequence comes from Aminobacteriaceae bacterium, assembly GCA_963668335.2. Taxonomy (GTDB): domain Bacteria; phylum Synergistota; class Synergistia; order Synergistales; family Aminobacteriaceae; genus JAAYLU01. The sequence continues at coordinate 4,196 of CAXXRY010000050.1, forward strand.
GGGGCCATGCTGGCCCACCTTGCGGAGTATCAGGCGCTCGCCGCCGTGAGCCACATGACAGGCGGTTCGTACCGGGTGGATCTCGACGCCCTCCCGGCATGCGTTTTCATCGAGCCGGAGGTTGCGACGGTCGGCCTCACCGAGGAGGAGGCCCGCACGCGCGGCGAAGAGATTGTCTCCGCGAAGGCCCACTTCGGCGCCAACGCCATGGCGCTCGCCATGGGCGAGGGAGACGGCTTCGTCAAGGTGGTCGCCCGCGCAGCCGACAGGACGATCCTCGGAGTCCACATCATGGGTCCGGAGACCGCCTCCCTCCTGGGGGAGGCCACATTGGCGGTCGCGAAACATCTCACCGCCGAAGACGTCGCGAACGCGATCCACGCGCACCCCACCCTGTGCGAATGCTTCAGGGACGCCTGCCGCCGCGTACTGGAATATTGACAGCCGACAACACATTCTTGCACTGGGAAACATGCGCCGACCGCTGTCTCCGGAAGACTTCAAAGAGCCGGAGACAGCGCTTTTTTCGACCGCTCCCGACCTCTTCACCGTAGAAATTCCGATATACGCTTGTCGCCACCGAGAGAGACGGAACTTCTCTTCCGTTTGAGATTCTCCGGACCAACCCCCTCCGAAGTTGCTCTTTTCTAAAAATACCGCTTGACAGATTTCAGAAAGCGGGTATCATGAACTTGTATCCAGGATTCAGGATTCAAAGACTCTCAGCGATAAAGGAGATGTTCCGATGATCGATTCCCACATGCACATTTTCGATATCGGTGCGCTGCCTGCGGGAGACGCTACCATGCGCTACCTCCCGGAGCGAAGCGCCCTCTTCGAAGAATACCGGACTATCTCTTCCGCCGCCGGCATCGACGGATGCCTCCTCGTCCAGCCGAGCTTTCAGCAGACGGACAATTCATTTCTTCTGCGCCATTTGGATGCACGGAACGCCTCCTTCAGACGTTTCGGCGTCGCCGTAGTCGATCCGAGCACGCCTCCCGAGGATCTCGAAGCGCTCCGCACGGCCGGAGTCGCCGGGATCCGTTTCAATCTCGTCCAAACGGACGACGACGCGCTCGTTTTCGACCGCCGCATCTACGCTTCGCTCTGGAAGACGCTTAACGACCTCGACATGCACGTCGAACTCCATGTGGAATCACACCGCCTTATGAAAGTCGTCGACGCCCTTTTCCCTCATGTCTCAAAGATCGTGATCGACCACTTTATGCGACCGGCCGAGGGGCTGAGCGATTTTATCAAGAAACGCCCCGCCGTATATAAAGACATTGCTCCACTCTGCGCCGGCGGAAAGATATGGGTCAAGACCTCGGCCGCTTATCGTGTCCTCCCGGATAAACCGCACCGGGAAGCGATTCTGAACTGTGCCGATCTCGCCGAAATGCTGACGGAGATGCTCGGCAAAAGACGACTGCTCTGGGGGAGCGACTGGCCCTATACGCAAAACGCTGAAAAAGTGGAAGGGGCGTCGCCCGGCGAACAGTACCGGAATGTCGCCTCGACCCGAGAACTCTGGACGAAAGGAGGCGCCCTGTACGACCCGGACGCGGCATTCCGGGAGCTGACCGGCTTTTGACTCTGGGCTTTCCGGCGTTTCCGCCGGAAACAAGGACCTCGGCCGCACCCCGGCCGAGGAGTGCGGGCAAAGGAGGTTTTCACCGATGAAACGGATTTTTGCAGCGATTCTTGTTCTGGTTCTTCTTGCGCCGGGCGCGGCGTTCGCCGCCTATCCGGAAAAACCGATCAATCACATCGTCCCCGCGGCGGCGGGCGGCGGCTGGGACAGAGCAAGCCGCATCGTGACGGACGAATGGGGGGCTCGTCTCGGACAGCCGTTCAAGTTCGACTACGTACCGGGCGCTTCCGGCATGATCGGTATGAACAAGCTGAGAAACTCGGGCAAACAGGGGTACGCCACCGCCATCATCACCTTCAACATGGTCAACATCGCCGCGAAATACCAGAAAGACGCCTCGATAGGCTGGAACGATCTCGCCTTCATCGGCAACATCATCACCGACCAGAACGCGGTCTTCGTCCACAAAGACTCTCCCTTCAACACGCTCCAGGAGCTTATCGACTACGGCAAGACGGCTACCGAGCCTCTGAAGGTCGGCGGCGCCCACCCGACGGCGGTCTCCACGCTCGCGGCGCGCCTCTTCATCGAAAGAACGGGAATCAAGGCGACGCTCGTCGCGTTCAACGGTGGCGCCGAATCCAGAAAAGCGCTGGCCGGAAAGCATCTCGACGTAATCGTCAGCGTCTCCGCATCCGCCGTCCCGATGAAGGATTTCTTCAAGGGACTCGGCGTCTTCGCGAAGGACAACAAGGCCGCCGGAATCTTCGACATGCCTCCCGTCAACGAAGCGCTACCGGGAATGAACTTCCCGGACTTCCTCGAACCCTTCGGCGTCGTCGTCTCCCGTCAATTCATGGAGAAACATCCCGAGGAGTACGCCCGTCTCGTCGCCGCCTTCAAGGAAGCGATGCATTCCGAAGGAGCGAAGAAGCAGGCCGAGACCATGGGCATGGCGACGTTCGTCGATTATTGGAGCCCGGAGGAGTGCGAGAAGTTCGCGAAGGACTTCGACGTCGTCCTCGAGACCTACTCGTCGCTGATGCAGCAGTAGAACGCCATGAAAAGGGTCGACAGGGGAGAGTTCATCGTCCCGGGAATCATGGGGCTCTTCATAGTTGCCTATCACTGGCAGGTCCGGAGCATTCCATCGGAAGTCCTGCTCTGGCCGTACTTGGTGACGGGCGTTCTCGCGATCATGCTGGGTGCGACGCTCCTCCGGATCGCGAAGGGAGCGTACGGAACGGCGAAGGGCTGGTCGCTGAAGAAACCGGCGGGCTTGCTCCTGGTGACGGTGCTCTACCTGGCGGCCATGCCGTTCCTCGGATATTCGGCGTCCAGCTTTTTCTTTCTCTTCGGAACGCAGGTGTGGCTGGGAGCGAAGAAACGGACCGCGTTCATCGTCTCGCTTGCCTTGACCGCGCTGCTGCACCTGGTGATGCTGCGGATCGTCGATCTCGACCTTCCGCGTCTGATTACGCCGCTGTTCACGCTGTAGGAGGGGATTTCCCATGGATTTTGAACTGATGACAAACGCCGTCTTCACCGTCTTTCAGCCGCAGATCATGACCTGGCTCGTCGCGGGGCTTCTTCTGGGCTTCTTCATCGGCGCGGTGCCCGGCTTCAACGACACGAACATCCTCGCCATGATGCTCCCCTTCTCCGTCTACATGGGACCGTTGAAGGCAGTTATCTTCATGATGGCTGTCTTCGGGGGGTCGCAGGCGGCGGGGCCCATCCCGGCCATCCTGATGAATATGCCCGGAACCCCCTCCGCCGCCGCGACCTGCCTCGACGGCTACGCGATGACGCGCAAGGGGCTCGCGAAAAAGGCGCTCGGCGCATCTCTGCTGGCATCCACCTTCGGCGGCGTCTTCGGCGCGCTCGTCTGCATCTTCCTCGGGCCTCTTGTGGGGCAGTACGCCCTCTCGTTCGGACCGGCCGAGATGTTCATGCTCTCCATCTTCGGCCTCTCCGCCGTCGCCACTCTCGCGGGGAAAAACCCGCTCAAAGGGCTTCTCTCCGCGGTCTTCGGTCTTCTGGTAGCCACCATAGGCATGGAGACGGTCATGGGGTACACCCGAAGCTCCTTCGGTTTCATGGAACTGTACGACGGCGTGCCGCTCATCCCGGTACTCCTCGGCCTCTTCGGCTTCGCGGAGTTGTTCGATATGGTCAACGAAGAGAACATCGTCGAGAATGCGGGAAAGGGCGCGTCTTCGTGCACTCTGTGGGACGGTATCAGAGAATCCATGAAGTACAAGCTTCTGATGTTCCGGTCCGCCGTCGTCGGGGTCATCATCGGCATCATCCCCGGTACGGGGGCCGCGATCGCTTCATGGATCAGCTACGGACAGGCGAAACAAACATCGAAACACCCCGAAGAGTTCGGCAAGGGAAGCCCCGAGGCTCTCATCGCCGTGAGCGCCTGCAACAACGCCGTCACCGGAGGCGCACTCATCCCCACCATCACGCTCGGCATCCCCGGCAGCGGTACAACGCTCGTCATCATGACCGCGCTGATGATCAACAATATCCAGCCCGGCCCCTCCATGTTCAACGAGTTCGCCGGCGACGCCTACACAATTTTCTTCTCTCTTCTCGTGGGCAACGTGATCATGTTCTTCCTCGGCCTTGCCGCGTTCAGCATGTTCTCGAAGACGGCCTCCATCCCGACGAATATCCTCGTCCCGATCATCGCCCTCTTCAGTCTGACGGGAAGCTTCGCGTTCCGCGAGATGTCCTTCGACTTTTCACTCACCCTGCTCTTCGGCCTCGTCGGCTGGCTTATGAAGCGCTACGGGTACTCGCCCCCCGCGTTCCTCCTCTCCCTCATTCTGGGAAAGCTGGCGGAGACCAACTTCATCTGGGCTATGAAGCTGGAGGGAATGAAGCTCTTCATCCGCCCAATCGTCCTCGTCCTTCTCGTTCTTACATTCGCGACGCTTCTGGCTCCCTTCTTCCTGCGCATGCTGAAGGATCGAGGGAAGAGCGCCCCGCGATAAATTTTTTTTCGCGTTCGTTTTCCCGAAGCATTGGGATAGAATAGGGAAACAACCTCTGTTTTCAGGAAGGAAGAGCATAGTGACCGATTCCCTTTTCGGGCTCGAAGAACCGCTTGTGACGAAACCATTTCGCGAAATCATCTACGAACGCCTCCGGAAAGCCATCCTCAGCGGAGATCTTCCCCAGGGGGAGCACTTCAAGGACACCGACCTGGCGGCCAAGTTCGACGTCAGCCGCATGCCCGTACGCGAAGCGCTGCGACGCCTGGAGGCCGAGGGACTGATCCGGCAGATTCCGATGAAAGGCTTCGTCGTCGTCGAACTGACGCCCCAGGACGCTGCGGACATTTTCTCCATCAGGAAAAGTCTGGAGGGGCTGGCGGCCGGCTATGCGTGCCGCCGCATCGCCCCTTCGGAGATCGAAGAGCTGAAGGAGTTCATCCGCTCCGGGCGAACGCTTTTCGCGGAGCACGGAGAGAGGCTTTCCGAGGAGTACGGAGCGCTTACGCGACGCTTCAGCAGAAAGTTCATCGACGCATGCCGCATCCCCCGCCTGATCCGGATGGTCTGGCACGAGCGAGAGCTGCTGGAGCGCTTCCGCGTCGTGGACAGAGTGCTTGAACGCCGCGGCGAACGCTTGCTCGACGACAGACAGGCCCTTGTCGACGCCTTCGAGGCGCGGGACGAGCGAAAAGCCCGGTCGGTCTGGGAAGAGCACCTCGAAAGTTCGCTGCAGGCGTATTTCGAATCGCTCGGCTGGGCGGAGCCGCCGGATCATATGTAGCATTTGTTGGAGTAAGGAAGGTGAGCAAAACAATGTCCCGTTATCCAGGATTGGAACTGAAACAGTACGCGCCGCCGGAACGGGGAGAAGCGATCATCCGCGAGGACGGAGCGCTCCGCGTTCCGGACGAACCGGTCGTCCCGTACATCGAGGGCGACGGCGTAGGGCGCGATATTGCCCCCGCGATGAGAGCCGTCGTCGATACGGCGGTACAACGCGCCTACGGGGGTAAACGACGAATCGCCTGGTGGGAGATCCACGCCGGCGAGAAGTCCGCGGAGCGTTTCGGCTCCTCGCTTCCGGAGGACTCCCTGAGCGCGTTGAAATACTTCGGTATCGGCATCAAGGGCCCCCTCTCGACACCGGTTGGAGAGGGGTTCCGGAGCATCAACGTGGCGTTCCGGCAGAGGCTCGACCTGTACGCCT
>CAXXRY010000051.1:0-53075 GCA_963668335.2 Aminobacteriaceae bacterium
AATTTCATGGACATGTCCAGCGACATGACCATGGGAGGATCCACACGGTAGTTGTACTGAGCGAAGAACGCACCGCATAGACCGGCCAGACCCGCCGAAAGGGCCATTGCGGAGAGCTTCACGAACGTGCTGTTCACGCCGAGGGATTCCGCCGTCTCCTGTCCCTCTCTGACGGCTTTGAGGTAGTAGCCTATCCGGTGGCTCTCCATCCAGCGTACGATGCCGAAAACAAGGGTGAAGAGGAAGAGCGCGCCCAGATAGTACCCGTTTTTGTCCGACGACCACGAGAAGTTTCGCCACCCGTCGTCGAGGATTGGGTAATCAAGTCCGATGGCGCCTCCCACCGCGTCCCAAATCATGAAGAGCCTGTTGAAGATCTCGACGATGGCGAAGGTTGCTATGGCAAAATAGTGCCCCTTCAGACGGAAGCAGGGAGCGCTGACGAGAACGGAGATTATTGCGGCTGCAAGAGCCCCGAGAGGAGCGCCGTACCACGGCAGGGAATTGAACTGCACCACCGCGATGGCGGCGCCGTAGGCTCCGATGCCGAAAAAGACCGCATGGCCGAAGGAGGTCTGCCCGCAGTACCCGCTGATGATGTTCCACGCCTGGGCCATGGATGCGTACAGGAGAATCATGGTGAGCACATGCCCGTGGAAGGTGGCGCCGACGCCTCCCGGAATGAACGGAAGAACGAGGGCTCCGGCGAGAAGTGCGTACCATATTCCGTTGGAGAATTTTTTCGTGTTCATGTGCGCCTCACCACCCGAAAAGGCCCCTGGGACGGACCAGGATCACCACGATGTAGACGGCGAAGACCGCTGCGTACTTGACCACTGCGGCGATATAAAAACCTGAAAACGACTCCACCAGGCCGATGAGGATCGCGGCGAGCAGCGCTCCGGGGATGCTTCCGAACCCTCCGAGGGCGACCACGACGAATGCGATGAGGCTGAAGAGCGACCCCGCCTCCGGGTACACGGCGAGGTAGGACGTCATGAGGCCTCCCGTGATGCCGACGCATGCGCCGCCGATGCCGAAAACGAGGATGTATATGTTTTCGGTTCTGATCCCCATGAGTTCCGCAGCCTCCCTGTCCATCGCGGTTGCCTGGATTGCCCAGCCCAGCCTCGTCTTCTTGAGCATCCAGTAAAGGACGCCGAGGACGACGAGGGCGAAGAGCGCGGTGACCAGCTGCGGCGTCGAGAGTATGGCCCCGCCTATGGAGACGGTCTTCCCCTCCAGGAAAGTCCCGGAGAGGAGCCTGAAGTTCGGCGTGAAACGGTTCATGCAGAAATTCTTCAGTACCATGGAGAGCCCGAAGGTTGCAAGGAGAGGCGCCATTGCGGACTTGCCCAGGCTGTTCTTGATGATCAGCTTGTAGGTAGCCGCTCCCAAGATGAAAAGGAACGCTCCCGACGCAATCCAGGAGAAGAGGGGGTCCACATTCAGGAAGAAACCGATCCAGTAGCTCACGTACATGCCCACCATGAGGAATTCCCCGTGGGCGAAATTGATGACGTCCATGACTCCCCATATCATGCTGAGACCAGCGGCGACAAGGGCGTAGATCAGGCCGTTGAGAAGGCCGTCCAAAAGGACCTGGAGAAAACTGCTCATCATATGCTCAACCTCCTGAAAAAAAAAGGGGGAGGCACGGAATGCCGCCCCCTTGAAGCGTGATGTGATCTCACCGTTCCGGCCGCTTAGTTCCTCTTGTCCCAGGGAGTCATCGGGAAGACCGGCTCCGAGTTCTTGAACTGTTCCGGATAGATGGTGTTGTACTTGAGGTCTTTGATCTGGGTGATGACGCTCAGCGCCTTGACGTTCTGGCCGCCTGGCTGGAAGGAGACTTCGCCGCTCAGGGAGAGAGGGGAGGGGAATGTGGTGGTGGAGAGCACTTCGCGGACTTTTTCGGTGTCCAAGGCGCCCGCTTTTTCTATCGCCTGTCCGAGCACGAGCAGCATGACCGCTTCCTGTAGGGAGTCGCTGTCGAATTCCTGCTTCGCCAGGGGGAAGTAGAGCTTCTCCTGAACTTTCAGGGCTTCGGGCATGAATGTCTTCGCAAGCTCCGGGGAGAAGCCCATGCCGCCCATGAAGTAGTCGCCGTCTCCGGCGAGCTCTCTCTGGACAGCTGGGTTCTGGTAGCCGGTGCAGAAGTTGATCGCGATTTTTGGAAGCCAGTTGACCTGCTTCATGGTGCGTACCCAGAGAGAGTAGTCTCCTCCGAGAGCCGCTCCGAAAACAGCGTCCGGGTTGGCCGCTTTAAGGGTCTGGACCTCGCTGCTCAGGTTCGTCGCACCGTTGTTGAAGGGAACGTCGGCGGTGACTTCAAGACCAATCTTCGCAGCGGCTTTTTTTGCCTCGTCGGCGGCATGCTTTCCGAACTCGGTATTTTCGTATATCAGGCCGAGCGTCTTTATATCGGCGCCCTTCTCTTTGTTCAGGAAGGTGATGTAGTCGGTGAATTCTTCGGATTCAATGGCGTCTGTGGGGGCGTGGCGGAAGAAGTACTTGTAGTCTCTTTCCGTAAGCGCCGCCGAGCTGGAAGCTCCGCAGAGGAAGAGCTTCTTCGCGCGTTCCGCCACCGCGCTTGCGGGCTTGGTTGCGGAGCTGTTGTAGCTGCCGATAATGGCGAAGACGCCTTCCTGGTTGTACAGGCGTTCCGCTTCTGATTTTGCGACATCGGGTTTTCCCTGATGATCCGCCTGAACAATGACGATCTTGTAGCCGTCAAGAAGGCCTTCGGATGCTGCAAGAGGAACGTTGATGTCCGGGTGGGCGCCGTTGATCAGTTCCGCGGCTGCGGTCACCGAATGCAGGCAGTTCTGTCCTGAAACGGCGGAAGGGCCTGTAAGAGGAAAGAGCGTGCCGATCTTGATGACCTTTTCTTCGGCGACCGCGCTTCCGGCGAAGAAAAGTGCTCCGAGGACACAGACGACTGCTGCGGTTGCAATTTTCCTGAGCATTTAAACAATTCCTCCTTAAAAAGTGGATTTGGAAACTGGAACAACGTACCAGGAACGGCGGCGTACAACAGCGCCCCCCTTTCTTTGCCGCCGAGTGAAGCTCGCCAGCCTTTCAGGATAGCCGCTGAATACAAATTACCGAAAAGAACGATAACAGTTGCAGTTGCGTTTGTCAATTCGGACAGTTCTTCCAGAGTCCTTGGAAACAGTGTCTTCGGCTGCGTTCACTGGCCTTCTTTCGAGCACGGAAACAAAGAGAGCCCGTGGCTTCCGGTGACGATCCCTTTCGGGCCGCGTCGTCTTCTGCTTCCAGTTCGTCTACTTGAGAAGATTCACCAGTTTTCTCACCCAGCCCGACTTCATCTTCTCCATCATCCAGTCTTCGGCGACCATCTTGTTGATCATGGAGACGGAAGGAAAAGCATGTTGCATCATCATCACGTGGTGCATCCGTTTTTTGTACTGTATGGCCATGGTCCACTCGTGGATCAGTTCGCTCGCCGTCTCGCCGACGATTGTGGCGCCGTAGATCTTTCCCCGGGCGCCGACGACGACCTTGATGAAGCCCTCGGGGTGTCCGTCGGCGACGGTGCGGCCATAGGCCCGAAACGCCTTCTTCACTACTTGAATCTTCAAGCCCTTTGCGCGCGCTTCCTTCTCCGTCATGCCGACCTGGGCGATCTCCGGTTCGGTAAAGACGGACCAGGGAACGACATACCGTTCGCGCTTCAGTACCGGCAGGGAAAACGGCGACATGGCATGCATCAAGGCCAGCATCCCCTGGTGCATGGCCGCGTGAGAGAGGAGGCTCTGTCCGTTGCAGTCGCCCACTGCGTAAATGTGCGGCTTGTTTGTGCGCATGTGGCTGTCCACGGCGATGCCCCGCTTCGTGAACTCAACGGCAGCCTTCTCAAGGCGAAGGGGTTCCAGAACGGGCTTCCGCCCCGCGGCCACGAGGATGCGCTCCGACTCCAGGGTCGCCGTGTCCGCGACGGTGAGAATCTTCCCGTTCTCCATGGAAACTCCGGTGATCTTGGCCCCGTTGTGAACCGCTATTCCCTCCCGATCGAACGCCTCCTGAAGCACTTTTGCGGCCTCCTCGTCCCCTACCGGAACGAGATGCGGGTCCATGTGGATCAGGGAGACCTTCGTTCCCAGGCGGGTGAAGGCCTGGGCCATCTCCGAGCCGATAGCGCCGCCGCCGATGATGGTCAACGACTCGGGCATCTTCTCTATCTCGAACATGTTCACATTCGTCAGGATGTCGGGCACATCGTGTAACCCCGGAATAGGAGGTATAAAGGGTTCCGTCCCTGCGGCGATGAAGATTTTCTTCGCAGTATAGTTCTCCCCGTTCACTTGCACCGTCCGATCATCCAGAAACTCGGCGGTTCCTTTCACAAGCGTTGCATTCTCGAATGCCTTCTGGAACTTTTTGTCGTTGATGCCGAGGATTTTGTCGCGAACCACTTGCATGGGGTCGGAATCGCTCATGTGGAATTCGCCTTCGATGCCGTATTTTTTCAGGTTTTTCGCGGAATGAAGGGCTTCTCCGGCTTTCAGGAGCGCCTTGCTGGGGATGCAGCCGCAGTTCAGGCACTCTCCGCCCACCTTGTGCTTTTCGATGGAGAGCACCGAAAGTCCCATAGCCGCGCCCATAGCCGTAACGGCCATGCCCGCCGGTCCCATCCCGATCACCATGATGTCGAACTGTTTCATATTCCAGCACCTGCCTTTTTGAAGAGTAAAGATAAGTTAATTATACCCACTAGCGGTATCAAGTACAAACCGGGGGGCGCGGCGATGGCGAAAGTTGCCAGGATGAACTTCGGGTTTGCCGACGTTCGTAATCGGCTGTACAATGCAGTCGGAGGAGATGCGCGATGTGGAGCAGCGCAGGGTATTCGGGCTTTGGGTTCGGTGTTTAGACGCATCGGGTAGAGACTGGCGGAGACGGGGGTCCTATGAACCTGTCGATGCCCTCGCAACAGATTCAAAAATACTTGGGCAATCAGGGGGATTCTTTTATGAATTCATTGTATCTGTACAAAAAAATCTGTTTCATCTTCTTCACGGGCATGCTGTTTTTCTCTTTATCCGGGCGTTCGGAATGCGTCGAGAAAAATCACGGCGAGCCCGAAGGATACCCGATCGCCTCCGACGTCCAGACAACGGTTCAGAGGACGATCATGCCGGGGGCGACCCCGACGACTGCGATCAATCTCCAGGAGATCGCCAAATACGAACAGTACGGCTACGGGGATTGGACCTACGGCCCGGGGCTTCCCCACGACAGACGGCTCGATCTCATGCCGAAGGAGTACAACAACAACGGCGCGACTCAAAAAAAACAGCTGCTGAATTTCTTTACCATATCGGATATCCATATCACCGACAAGGAATCTCCCAATCAGCTGATCCATCTTCAAAGCCTGCATCCTGAATCACGGTACGGATCTTCGCTGTATTCCGGGGTCATGCTGTACACAACGCACGTGCTCGACGCCGCCATCCAGACCGTCAACGCGCTGCACAAGCAGAACCCTCTGGACTTCGGTATTTCTCTTGGAGATGCCTGCAACACCTCGCAGTACAATGAACTTCGGTGGTATATCGACGTTCTCGACGGCAAGGTCATCCGGCCCAGCTCCGGCGCGCATTTGGGAGTCGAAACCATCGATTATCAGAAACCCTACAAAGCGGCGGGGCTCGACACGTCCATTCCCTGGTATCAGACAATGGGTAACCACGATCATTTCTGGATGGGCTCCTTCCCGCTGGAGCACAGCCTGCGCAAGGATCTTCGGCAATCCTACGTCAGCGATGACGTCTTCGCCACTGGAGATCTCCTGAGCGACCCCCGGAAGATCGGCAGCCGAGACTACTATATGGGGGTGCTCGACGGCTCGACGCCCTACGGAGATGTCATATACGCGGGCCCTGTCGGCGATTTCAAGACCCGGCCCAAAGTCGCCGCCGATCCGGATCGCCGTTCGATTTTGCGAACGGAGTGGATGCAGGAGTTTTTCAACACATCCTCGCTTCCCGCAGGTCACGGGTTCGACATGTCCGGCGCCGAGGACGGCTTTGCATGCTACAGCTTCGTTCCGAAACCGGATGTTCCGCTCAAGATGATCGTGCTGGACAATACGCAAAGGGACGACAGCGGCTCCCTCGATATTCACGGGCACGGCTTTCTGGATGCGGCGCGCTGGGAATGGTTGAAAAAGGAGCTTGCCGATGGCACAGCGGCCGGTCAGCTGATGGTCATCGCCTCGCACATCCCGATCAGCGTTGAAGTGACAGCGCCCAATTCCTCGATGGGCTGGTGGACCGATCCGAGCAATGCCGTCCACCCTGCCTGATCTGCTGGCGGAACTGCACAGCCATCCGAACCTCGTCTTGTTGATGGCCGGGCATCGTCATCTGAATACCGTGAAAGCTTTTCGTGTCGCCGGATCCTGCCGGCGCGCCCGAAAACGGCTTCTGGCAGGTGGAGGACGTCGTCGCTTCACGATTTTCCGCAGCAGTTTCGCACTTTCGAGATTTTCCTCAACAGCGACGACACCATTTCCATCGTGACAACGAACGTCGATCCCGCGATTCTAGAAGGAACGCCCGCCGCGGCCTCGCGCAAATATGCAATCGCGGCAGCGCAGATTCTCAAAAACATGGAAGGAATCGAGCATTGGAATCCAACAAACGATCCCACAGTGAAGCTCATGCCGGCCGGTTCGTACAACGCGGAGCTGGTGGTTCCCCTGAGCCCGGCGATGCGCGAGAAGCTGAAAAACTATTGATGGAGGATGAGGGACCCCGAAAATCGGGGGGGTACGCCTTTAAAAAATCGGAGCGCGTCGGAACTTTTCAGCGGAGGTCAAGGCGGTAGTTGTGCTTGAGGCGCTTCGGGAAGTTCGGGTGCCGCGGGTACTGTTCTCCATGACGACAACCCTTGCAAAGGAGGGTTGTCGTTATGGAGAACAAACTTTTTTTGAAAGAGAGTTTGCCTTCTCCGAATTCTTCAGACGTGTGGGGAGAAGAGAGAATCGATAGCTCCCCTCACGCATCGCGTCCCCGGCCCTTCCTGTAGTACCCCTTGAACGCCAGGTCGAGCAGCACCGCGCCGACGAAGACGAGGCCCTTTACCGACTGCTGCACGTAGCTGGAGATGGCCAGCAGGCGGAGGCCGTTGTCGAGGAAGCCCATGATGAGGACGCCCGCGACGGTGCCGCCGACGCCGCCGACGCCGCCGAAGAGGCTGGCGCCGCCGAGGACGACAGCGGCGATGACGTCGAGTTCGAGCCCCATGCCGACGTTGGGCTGGGCGCTCCAGAGGCGTCCGACCATGAGGACTCCGGCCAGTCCGGCGAGAGAGCCGGAGATGGCGTAGACGGAGAGGGTGAGCCGGGGGGCGGAGAGTCCGGCGAGGCGCGCCGTCTCGGGGTTGTCGCCGAAGGCGCGGAGGTGCGTGCCGAAGGGAGTGCGCTGCAGCAGCACCCATGCGGCGAGGGCGAGGCCGAAGAAGACGAGTCCCCGAAATGGGGAACGGCCCGACGGAGGCCCATCCGGGGGTGTAGAACGCCGGAGGCAGCCCCGAGACGGGGTACCCCCTGCGTCAGGAGGAGTGTGCCGCCGCGCGCCGCCGCGAGCATGGCGAGGGTCGCCATAAAGGGGGGAACGCGCCCGAAGGCGACGAGCGAACCGGAGGCGAGCCCGCAGAGGGTTCCCAGTGAGTATCGCGACGGCCCACGCGAGCGGGACGGGGAGTCCGAGCTCCTTGCAGGTCCACGCCCCGACGGCGCCGGCGAGGGCGAGGACGCTGCCGACGGAGAGGTCGATGCCCGCCTCGAGAGCAGTACGAAGGTCATACCGACGGCGCAGACGCCCACGATGGCGGACTGTGCGAGGACGTTGGCCATGTTCTGCCGGTCGAGCACTCCGGGGTGGAAGGCGGCCAACAGGCCCACGACGGCGAAGAGCAGCAGGACGCTCCCCCAGCCTCTGTCGCGCAGCGTTGCGAGCAGCGAACTTTTTTTCTCAGGCATTGACGATTCCTCCAGTCGCGGCGGTCATGACGCGCTCTCCGAGGCTCCCCTGCGCGCCCTCTCCGCGAGGGAAGCGGGCGACGCAGAGGCCGTCGCGGAAGACGAGGACGGCGTCGCTCATTCCCAGCACTTCGGGGAGGTCGGAGGAGATCATCAGGGATGCCCATCCCCTGCGCCGCGAGGTCGTTCATGATCTGATGGATTTCGGCCTTCGCTCCGACGTCGACGCCGCGCGTGGGTTCGTCGAGGATGAGGATCTTCGGCGAGACGGCGAGCCCCTTGGCGATGGCGACCTTCTGCTGGTTGCCGCCGCTGAGGGAGAAGACGGAGTCGAAGACGTTCCTGCACCGCACGCCGAGGCGCTGGACGAACGAGCCTGCGAGCGATTCGGAGGCCGGGCGGTCGACGAACGGCCCCTTGCGGAGCCCTTGCAGCAGGCGCATGGCGATGGTGTTGTCGCGGATGGTGCGGTTGAGGAAGAGCCCCTGCCGCTTGCGGTCCTCCGGGACGAGGACGATGCCCCGGTCCAGGGCGTCGCCGGGGGAGCGGGGTGTGAACGGCGTTCCCTCGACGGCGATCTCGCCGCCGTCGAACGGATCGAGCCCGACGAGGCATCGCGCGAGCTCCGTGCGGCCGCTGCCGACCAGTCCCGCCACGCCGAGGATTTCGCCGCTGCGGAGGGTGAAGGAGACGTCTTGCAGCACGCCCGTCCGTGCGAGTCCGCGCACCTCGAGGAGGACGGCGCCGGGGTTGCGGAAGGTGCGGGGGTAGAGGGCCTCGATCTGCCGCCCCACCATCAGGGAGACGACGCGCTCGGGGGTGAGCTCCTTCGCGTCCCCGCTTCCCGCCATTTCGCCGTCGCGGAGGACGGAGATGCGGTCGGCGAGGAGGAAGACCTCTTCGAGGTGGTGCGAGATGTAGATGATGCCGGTTCCGGACGCGCGAAGGCCTGCGATGACGCGGAAGAGCTGCTCCGTCTCGCGCGCGGAGAGGCTGGAGGTGGGCTCGTCCATGGCGAGGATGGAGACGTTCTGCGAGATCGCCTTGGCGATTTCGACGAGCTGCTGCTCCCCCGGAGAGAGCGTTCCGGTGCGGCGCTTCACGTCGATGCCGACGCCGAATCCCTCGACAAGCCGCGCCGCGTCGTCCGCGAGCTTCCGCCTGTCGATGAAGGGGCCGCGCTTCGGTTCGCGCCCGAGGTAGATGTTCTCGGCTACGGAGAGGTGCGATGCGAGGCTCAGCTCCTGGTGAATGATGCCCACTCCTGCGCGGATGGCGTCGCCGGGGCCGCTCCATCGGGCGGACTTCCCTCGTATCAGGATCTCCCCTTCGTCGGGAGCGACCACGCCGCCCAGTACCTTGACGAGGGTGGACTTTCCCGCGCCGTTTTCTCGCCGACGAGCGCGTGAAGCTCCCCCGCGCGCAGTGAGAAGGAGATCCCCTTCAGCGCGTGGACTCCCGGGTAGCGCTTGTGTACGTTCTTCATCTCCAGCAAGAGTGTCACGCCATCAACCTCCGATGGGAGGGACGCCGTCCTCGAACGACGGCGTCCCGGTACTTCATCTGTTGTCAAGCCTATTCGACGACGAGCTGCAGGGGCACGGGAATGAACTCGGGGAGCTTCTCTCCGCCGAGGTGCGCGACCGCCTTCTCGACGCCCATTGCGCCGATGAATGCGGGCTGCTGGGCGACCGTGGCGGCAAGTTTGCCGGCCTTGACGGCGGCCACGGCGTCGTCCACCGCGTCGAAGCCGACGAAGACGATACCGGTGCGTCCGGCGGCTTCCGCCGCGGCGACCGCGCCGAGGATCATTTCGTCGTTATGGGCGAAGACGCCCGCGATCTCCGGCTGTGCCTGGAGGATGTTCTCGAAGACTTTGAGCCCCTTGTCGCGGCTGAAATCGGCGGCCTGCGAGGCGACGATCTTTATTCCCGAGAATTTTGCCACGGCGTCGTTGAAGCCCTTGCCGCGGTCTCTGGCGGCGGAGGTTCCGGGGATACCGACCAGCTCGACGACGTTCCCCTTGCCCTCAAGCTTCTTGGCGAGGAACTCACCGGCCATGACGCCGCCCGCGACGTTGTCGCTGGCCACGTGACAGAGAACCTGTCCGCCGGACGCGCCCCTGTCGATGGTGAGCACGGGGATGCCAGCGGCGTTCGCCTTCATGATGGAGGGAGTGACGGCGTCGGAGTCGGTCGGGTTCACCAGGATGGCGTCCACCTTCTGCTGAATCAGGTCTTCCATGGCGGCGGTCATCTTCGCCGAGTCGTCCTGCGCGTCAAGCACCACGAGCTTCACGCCCGCCTTCGCAGCGGCATCTTCGGCCCCCTGCTTCAGCGTGACGAAGAAGGGGTTGTTCAGCGTGGAGATCACCAGGCCGAGCGTTTTCTCCGCCGCCGCCGCGGGAGCGGCGATGAGCAGAACCACCAGCAGTACGGCAAACAACTTTTTCATGAAACAGACACCTCCTTGAGTTTTCGCGCGGAGCGCTTCATGCGTCCGCGTCGTTGCGAATAGCGTTTTGATGTGCCGGGAAGCGCGTACGAATCCGTTCAAGGTTTTCACGCGCTCTTCGCGGACTTCCTTGAGCCGTGCGATTGTCCGGAATACGGGAAGCAGTCGTCTACCCCGTCGTCCGGTTCTTCTGTCCCAGGCTGCCGTAGGCCACGAGGGCCGCCGCGATGACCACCCCCCTTCACCACCTGTTCGGAGAATGGATTGACGTTGAGCAGGTTCATCCCGTTCTCCAGCACGCCCATGATCAGCACGCCGAGGACGGTTCCGGCGAGCGTTCCCTTTCCTCCTGAGAAACTTGTTCCCCCCAGCACGACGGCGGCGATCGCGCCGAACTCGTAGCCGATCCCCGCGCTCGGCTGAGCGGAGTCCGAGCCGTCCGACGAGCATCAGTCCGGCAAGGGCGGCAAGGAGGCCGCAGAGGACGTACGCCTTCGAGACCGTTCCGGGGGACGTCGATGCCCCGATCCCACGCGGCGACGGGGTTCGAGCCGGTGTTGCGGATATGCTCGCCCCACGGACAGCGTTCGAGGAGGATGAAGACGACGATGAAGGCCGCTCCGAAAATTAGCGCGGGACGGGGACGTGTGCGAGAACGCCCGTTCCGGGTAGCCGGAATAGGGCGTCGAACCCGTGATGGGGGCCCCCCTCCGTGTAGATGAAGGAGAGGCCGCGCGCGAACCCCATCATTCCCAGCGTGACGATGAAGGGAGGAAGGCGGAGGCGCGAGACGCCGAAACCGTTGACCCAGCCCAGAAGAGCTCCCGTGAGAAGGGGCGCACGACCACGCGAACGGGGCGGGAATTCCCGCTTTCGACACCGAGGCGGCGACGAGGACGGAGAGCGCGAGGACGCTGCCGACGGAGAGGTCGATGCCTCCGGTGAGGATGACGACGGTCATGCCCAGCGAGATGACGCCGACGATGGAGGGACTGGCGCAGCACGTTCAGCAGATTCGCGCCGGTGAAAAAGCGCGGCTCCAGCGAACCGACAAGGAACATGAGCCCACCCAGAAGCAGCAGGAGGAGCACTTTCGCATCAGGACGCCGGAAGATGGAGGGCACGGCCGTCCGCCTTCTTTAGAACGGAACGCCGCAGCGGAGCAGCACGTTGGCGTACGGTGTGCACTCGCCCGTACGGACGACGAAACGGACGTCGGGAAGGAGCTTCTTGAACTCTTCGTGCGGAATGCGTTCGTGCGGTGTCTGCTGGAAGAGCGTTTCCAGCCGTCCGGCGAGCATCGGACTCTTGGCGAGCGCTTCCTCGGCCCAGACGGCGCCTTCGATAGCGAGTTCCGGGAGGATGGCTTCCAGCACGCTGAAAAATGCCGGTTGCCCGAGTGCGTAGGCCAGGTCGATCCGGGGCGTCTCGGGGGGGATGGGAAGTCCCGCGTCGGCGATGCACACAAGGTCGCCGTGGCCGCAGGAAGCGATCTGGAAAGCCAGTTCCGGGTGAAGAATGCCGCTGCGTTTCATAGTGCGTCCCTCCTTGCGTTCGCTCATGGTGAAACGCGGGTCGTCGTATTGCAGGGTTCCGGCGGTTCGTGCCCGTCCGTCGTTCACTCAAGAGAAGCGCTGTAATTTTTCATGCTATTGTCCTGTATCGTAGCACGGAGAGATGCTTTTGACAACGTTTATCGAGCGTCCTCGATCGTTGAAATTCGTGTATCGAACCCGTTTCGGGCCGTGCTTTCCGGGCCGGGGCGACCGAGCCGAAAGGCGCTGTCGAGGGGTATATCCCGCAGTTTTTTCATGTATCTGTCTTGAAAGGGGCTTGTGCAGCGCCGAAAAGAATGATAGTGTTTTCGCATATCTGTTCTTTCTTCAAAATTCGCTTGAACGAGGTGATATCTTTTGCTTGAAAAAATCAAGAAGCTGGCGACGGCCTACGGTGATGAACTCGTCGCGCTTCGCCGCGAGTTCCATATGCATCCGGAGCGCTCCTGGGAAGAGGTCGAGACCAGCAAAAAGGTTGTCGAAATGTTGAAAGGGTTTGGCTGCACCATTGTGAAGACGGGGTTCGGCGGTACGGAGTCGGGCGTCGTCGCCGAGCTGAAGGGCGGCAAACCGGGCGGGTGCGTGGCGCTGCGCGCCGACATGGACGCCCTGCCGCTTCAGGAGGAAAACAAAGTTCCCTATGCATCGCAGACTCCGTGTGTCATGCACGCCTGCGGGCACGACGCGCACACCGCCATGCTGCTTGTGGCGGCGAAGATCCTTTCGGAAATTCGGGAGGAACTGCCCGGTACCGTCCGCTTCATCTTCCAGCCCGCTGAAGAGTCCGGGTTGCGCTCCGGCGCCAGGACGATGCTGGAGGAGGGAGCGCTCGACGGCGTCGATTGCATCGGCGGACTTCACGTCTGGTCGCTGGCTCCCAGCGGAACGGTGCTCTACCGGTCCGGTCCCGTGATGGCGGCCGCGGACGCATGGTACCTGACGATCAAGGGCAAGGGCGGGCACGGTTCCGCTCCGGAGCACGCCATCGATCCGACGATCACGGCGGCGAACCTCGTGCTTAACCTTCAGGCCATCGTCGGCCGCGAGGTGAGCGCACGCGAGACGGCAGTAGTGAGCACCGGCGTCGTCAAGGCGGGGGAGACGGTCTTCAACATCATTCCCGACTCCGTGACGATGAACGGCACCGTGCGCACATTCAACAAGTCGGTGCAGGACACGATAGAAGCGGCCATCCGCAGGGTGATCGCGGGGCTGTGCGCCGCGGGACGCTGCGAGTTCGAGCTCGACTACAAACGCAATATTCCCGCCACCATCAACGACCATGACGTCACCATGACGGCGAAAGCCGTCTGCGAGCACGTTCTGGGTGCGGAGAATGTGAAGGAGACGGAGTTGATCATGGGCTCGGAGGACTACAGCTACTTCGAGCAGAAGGTTCCCGGCACCTTCTTCTTCCTTGGAACGAGCAATCCGGAGAAGGGCACGAACAGCCCCCACCATCACCCGAGATTCGACGTGGACGAAGACGCGCTTCCGGCTGGTTCGGCCATGCTCGCGGGGTTCGCGTGGGCTCGCCTGACGGGGGAAGTCCTTAGCTGAATCGGTTCCCAAGTGATATGACGGCGTTTCGCCCGAGGGAAGATGACTCCCGAGGGCGAAGCGCCTGTGGTTTTTAAAGGAGGTTGTTCGCGATGCAGAAAGCAGGTAAGAAGGGGTCTTCATTTCCGCATGTCTTTGTCATTCTTCTGTCGATCATCGTTCTCGCGATGGTCGCCACTTGGTTCGTTCCTGCGGGCGAATACGCGAGAGTCCTCGACCCGAAGTCGAAACGGACGGTCATCGATCCGGCGAGCTACCATTTGGTGGAATCCGCTCCCGTCAACCCCTTCCAGATGTTTGTCGCGGTGCAGAAGGGAATGACCGAGGCCGGGGCGATCGTCTTCTTCATCTTTATCGTCTTCTCCGCTATTTATGTCGTCATGTCGACCGGGGCGATCGACGCCGTCATCGCGTGGATGGTTCGAAAGACGCGGGCCAAACCGGCGTCGACGAATATCGTGTTTTCGGTCCTGATGGCCGTGTTCATGATCTGGGGGTCGACGGGGACGCTCTCGTACGAACAGATGATCGCATTTGTCCCCATTTTCTCCAGTCTTGCGCTCGCGCTGGGGTACGACCCGATCGTCGGGTTGGCGATTTCCTTCGTATCCGTCGGCATCGGCTTCGCCTCGGCGACGGTCAACCCCTTCACCATCGGAGTGGCGCAGACGATCTCCGAACTGCCGCTCTTCTCCGGGCTGGCGTACCGTCTGCTTGTCCTCCTGGTGATGGGAGGAATCACAATCCTCTGGACGCTGCGCTACGCCGACAAGATCAAGAAGGATCCCTCCAAGAGCGTCGTCAGCGATATCGATTTCGGCGAGCTGAGCTTCGACGAATCGAAGGTCGAGCTTCAGTTCACGCAGCGCCATAAGATCGTCCTCGGTATTTTCCTCGTGACGGTGCTTATCGCCGCGTTCGGATTGCTCAAGCTCGGCTGGTACATCAACCAGCTTGCGGGTCTTTTCCTGATAATGGGAATCCTCGTGGGGCTTGCGAACGGCAACGGGCCAAGCAGAGTCGCGGAGCTCTTCGTCGAAGGGATGAGCAAAGGCGTGCTCTCGGCGATGGTCGTCGGCGTGGCGCGCGGTATTCTGGTGGTGCTCGCCGAGGGCAAGATCGTCGATACGATCATTCACGGAATGGCCGAACTTCTCGGCAGGGGCTCTCTGTACCTGAGTTCGCTGGGGATGCTGATCTTCCAGACGCTGATGAACTTCCTCATCCCGTCCGGCTCCGGACAGGCAGCGACGACGATGCCCATCATGTCGCCGCTGGCCGACCTTCTCGGCGTGAACAGGCAGATCGCCGTCCTCGCGTTCCAGTTCGGCGATGGATTCTCCAACCTCCTCTGGCCGACGAGCTTCATTCTCATCGGCTGCATCCTGGCGAAAGTGCCGCTCAACCGCTGGTTCCGCTGGTTCCTCCCGCTCTTCGGACTGCTCTTCGTCGCCCAGGTGCTCTTCCTCTGGGGCGCCATCATGATCAACTACGGTCCGTTCTAAGATGCGATAGAAAAACGCCTCGGGATACGAACCCCCGAGGCGTTTTTTCTCCACTCTTCCCTATTTCCAATACCCCCTGTGGACGGCGATGATCTCCTCCCGGAGCGCTTCGTCGGCGACGGGGCCGATGATCTCTATCTTCTTCTGGCCCCTGGCGACGATCTCGCGGGAGGGGAGGTCGAAGGTGGGGTTGTCCTCGTGGGAGCCGGTGAGTTCGAGGAGCTGCTTCTCGGCGATGCCGAAGACCACGCGCCCCACGTTCCCCCAGTAGATCGCGCCGACGCACATGCAGCACGGCTCGGCGGTGGTGTAGAGGGTGCACTCCCACAGGAATTCCTTGGAGTACTTTTTCCCGGCGAGCCGCATGACGGTGGTTTCCGCATGCCCGGTGCAGTCGCGCTCCGTGACCTCGATGTTTCCCGACTCGACGAGGATGTTTCCGTCTTTGTCGGCGAGCAGCGCGCCGAAGGGGTGATTCCCGGCGGCGACGGCTTCCTTTGATATTTCGACGCACCGCCTCAGAAGCGTTGCATGCGATGTGTTCATCGTCTTCTCCTCCTCAAGTAAAAACGAGGGGAGCGCGCGGCTCCCCTCCGGATGTGCTGCAATGATCGTCCCTCTTCCTCAGGTACGCATCTCTCGGTTGAACGGCTTGCCCAGCGCCGTGGGCCCCAGCAGCAGGCTTTCGCGGCTGAAGGCGAGAACGACGATGACCATCGCGTAGGGGAGCATAACGGCGAACTCGTACGGGAAGTCGATCCCCTGCCCCTGGATGGCGAGCTGGAGCGCCTGCGTGAGGCTGAAGAGGAGCGCGCCGCCCATGATCTTCAGCGGACGCCAGTGGCCGAAGTAGACGAGCGCCACGGCGATGAAGCCGCGTCCCGCGATGATCTCGTCGCTGAACATCTTCACCTGGCAGAGGCTGAGGTACGCCCCGGCGAGCCCTGCGAGCGCCCCTCCGACGGCGAGCGCCTGGAAGCGGACGAGGTTGACCTTGACGCCGATCGAGTCGGCTGCCCGCGGATTGGTCCCCGCGGCGCGGACGCGCAGCCCCCACGGCGTTTTGAAGAGAACGTACCACGCGGCGGGAACCATGAGAAACGTCATGTAGACCAGCGGATTGTGGGAGAAAAGGACCGGGCCGAGGACCGGAATCTCCGAGAGAATGGGGATCGGCAGCCGGTCGATGCCGGGGATGCTTTGCGTGCCGCCCACGAAGTGACGGAAAAGGGTTCCTGCGGCTCCCACGCCGAACATCTGGAGGCCGATGCCCGCGATGCCTTGCGGAGCCCGGAATGTGACCACCACCAGGCCGAAGAAGAGGCCGAGCAGCGCGCCGATTCCCATGGCGAGCAGGAGGCCGAGTATGTTGTAGGCTCCGGAGACGGGGCCTCCCTGACCGACGCTGTACGGAACGAGCATGCCGAGAAAGGCCCCCATGGCCATGATGCCTTCGCAGCCGAGGTTGAAGACGCCCGCCCGCTGGTTGAACATCTCCCCGAGGGAGGCGAGCAGGAGCGCCACGCTGAACGGAATGCCGAGCGCGAAAATGTTGACGACGAAGTCCATCGGATTACGCCTCCTTGTCGCGGTGAGTCAGGTTCCGGTACCGCCGCCAGACCCGTTCCATCAGGTAGGGGTTCGCCAAAACCATTCTCGTCGCCACGATGACGAGAATGATGATGCCCTGCAGCACGAGCACCATGTTCGCCGGGACGCCTACCATGCGCTGCGTCATGTCGGCCCCGACGATCAGCAGTCCGAAGAAGAACGAGGCCGGGATGATGCCCGCAGGGTGCAGCCCTCCGAAGAGGGCGACGACGATGCCGCTGAAGCCGTAGCCGCCGGTGATTCCTTCGATGGAGCGGCGGTGGACGCCCGCGACCTCCACGGCCCCTGCGAGTCCGGCGAACGCGCCGCTGATCATCATGGCCACGACGAGATACCCCGCCACGCCGATGCCGCCGTACCGGGCCGCCCGTTCGCTCGCTCCGGCGGCGCGCATTTTGTACCCCCACGACGTCCTCCAGAGCAGCAGCCAGATAATGAAGGCCATCGCCAGAGCGATGTAGATCCCGGTGTGGATGCGCGTGCCGGGGGACCAGCCTGTCGAGCCAGATCGCCTTCGTCAGGCGCATTGACTGCGGCGTGCCGCTCCCCATTGTGATCTCCGCCGGGTCGAGCATCGGACCGCGCAGGCAGAAGGTGTAGAACTGCGCGGCGATGTAGTTCAGCATCACCGTCGACAAAAGTTCGCTGACGTGGAGCTTCGCCTTGAGGATGCCCGGAATGAAGCCCCAGGCCGCCCCTCCGAGCGTTCCCGCGATCATGGCCAGCGGGAGCAGCGCGTACTTGGGAAGGCCGGGGAGGGCGAGCGCCACCGCCGTTGCGGCGAGGATGCCCATCGCCATCTGCCCCTCGGCGCCGATGTTGATGATGCCGCTCCGGTAGGCGACCGAGATTCCCAGCGCGATGATCGTCAACGGGATGGCCCGGATGAGCACTTCGCCTATCTGAATCTTGTTCTTGAGCGGTTCGAGGATGATGACCGAGTAGGTCTTCGTCACGTCCGCGCCGATGGTCCAGAGGATGAGCGCGCCCAAAAGCATCGCCGCGGCCGCCGCGAGGAGGATGACGGCGGTTTTGTAGAGCGCCTTAAACTGCTTCGTCATTGTGTACACCCGCCATCAGGATACCGATTTTTCTGCTGTCCGCCGACCGTTTGTCGAGCGTGTCGATGATGCGCCCCTTGAAGATGACGGCGACGCGGTCGGAAAGGTCGAGGATCTCCTCCAGCTCCTCGCTGATGAGCAGAATGCCGATCCCCTCCATGCGCTTCTCCAGGAGGCGCTTGTGGATGAATTCGGCGGCCCCCATGTCGAGGCCGCGCGTGGGGTAGACCGCGATGAGGAAGCGCGGCTTCCGGGAGATCTCCCGGGCGAGGATGACCTTCTGTATGTTCCCTCCCGAGAGCGACCCCGCCGCGACCTTCGTGTCGGGACTGCGGATGTCGAACTCGGTCCGGAGGGCCTCGGCGTTCCGGTCGATCTCCTTCAGCCTGAGGAACGAGCGCGCTGCGAACTGCGCTTTGTCTGCGTCCTTCAGGATGAAGTTCTCCTTCATGGAGAAGGAGGGGACGATCCCCTCGGTGTTGCGCTCCTCGGGAATGTACCCCATCCCCGCGTCGATCACTGCGCGCGGAGTGCGGTTCGCAAGCTCCTGTCCGAAGAGGATGATTTCTCCCCCTTCGACCGCGCGCAGACCGTTGATCGCCTCGGCCAGCTCGCGCTGCCCGTTGCCGGAGACTCCGGCGAGCCCGACGATCTCCCCCGCGCAGACCGAGAGATCGAGTCCGTCGACTGCGAGAAAGCCCCTGTCGCTCCTCACCTTCAGCCCCCTGATATCCAGCGCGGGATGCCCTTCGCACGTCGGAGCTTCGTTCCGCGGCAGGTGAATTTCCCGGCCCGTCATCAGCGCGGCGATGTCGCCGGGGGAGTGATCGGCGGTGCTGCCCTCGAAGACGACCGAGCCGTGCCGGAGGATGGTCACTTTGTCGGAGAGGTTCTTGACTTCGTGGAGCTTGTGGCTGATGAAGACGATGGAGAGTTCGCTCGTCATCCGCTTGAGCAGCAGAATCAGCTCGTCCGTCTCCTGCGGCGTCAGGGCGCTGGTCGGCTCGTCGAGGATGAGGAAGCGCGCGCCGAGACAGAGGGTTTTCACCAGCTCCACGCGCTGCTGTTCGCCGACGGAGAGCTGCCAGACGAAGACGTCCGGGTCGACGGCGAGGCCGTACTTCGCCGCCACCTCGTCGATGCGGGCGCGCACCATGTCGAGGTGCAGCTTCAGGGGAGACCAGGCCTGCGTGAACCCCAGGGCGATGTTCTCCAGCACCGTCATGTTCGCTACCAGCATGTACTGCTGGTGCACCATGCCCAGTCCGGCGGCGAAGGCGTCGTTGGGGGAACGGAAGACGACTTCCTCCCCGTTGATCAGGATGCGTCCCTCGTCGGGGCGGTAGAGCCCCATCAGAATGTTCATCAGCGTTGTCTTTCCGGCGCCGTTCTCTCCGACGAGGGCGAGCACTTCGCCTTCCCCGACGGAGAGCGAGATGTCGTTGCAGGCAAGCACTCCGGGGAAGCGCTTGACGATATGCTCCACCCGGAGGCTGGTTATTTTGCGGGTATTCGGTTCCATGCGGGAGACCTCCCGAGAGAAAAAAGTCCTGCGGAGGGGGCGCCCCCGCAGGACGTGCATGCGGATTACAGCTTCGAGTAGTCGACGGCGCTCCAGTTGATTGTCTCCGGTGTTGCCCGGAACTTTTCGAGGGCCTCGTTGATCTTCTGCTCGATCGCGCCCGTGTACATGTCTTTCAGCGTCTCGTTGAAGGCGAAGACGAACCCGTTGTTCGAGAAGTTCATCGGGATGCACTCGCCGCCCCGTACTCCGGCGTCAAGCTTGGAGACAAGCCCCACGACGACCGCGGCGTAGTTGTAGGAGGACGCCGCGATGCACTTGTACCCCTCGGTGATGTGAATCTGGGCGATATCCTGGCCGACCCACCATATGGGGGCGTCCTTGTGGTCCGCGACGGCGCGCAGCGCGCCGAGAGCCTGCTGCGAGGAGCCGGTGAGTACGTCCGCGCCCGCCTTGATCTGGGTTTCCGCAACCTCTCCGGCCTTCACGAAGTCCGCGAACGAGCCGGTGTGGGCGACCATAATCTTCGCCTCCGGGTTGACCTCGTGCACGCCGAGGACGAAGCCGCGGTTGTAGCGCGCCGCGTCGCCGCCGTCGACCGGGCCGACGAGGCCGACGATGTTCTTTTTCGTCGTCATGCCCGCGATCAGGCCGGAGAGATAGCCGGTCTCCTCGCTCTGGGGCATGTAGGTGAAGACGTTCTCGGGACCGATTTCGGCGCTGGTGCCGAAGGCGAAGGTGACTTCGGGGTACTCCTCGGCCATTTCGAGCATCAGGTTCTTGTACTGCGCGCCGTGCCCGATGACGATATGGTATCCCTGGGAGACGTACTGAAGGACTGCGGAACCGGCGTCGACCGGCTTCATCTTCTCGCTGTAGCTGTACTCGATGCGTCCAGGAAGTTCTTTCTGCGCCTGGAGAATGCCGTCGTGCATCGCCTGGCACCACCCCTTGTCGTCGACAGTGCTCTCGATGATGAGCGCGATCTTCACGACTTCGGCGGCGGACGCGGCGCTTTGTCCCGTGACGGTGAGCGTCACTCCGAAAACAAGAGCTAAACAGAGCACGATAGCTGCTACTTTCTTCATATATACCCCTCCTTGAATGTGGTTTTCTTGGAAACAGTGAAATTGTGAATCCAGTGTAAGGGGTTTCGGAAGATTGTCAAGCGTCGAACGGCGCCTGCTCCAGCGTTCGGAATTCAACGGCCGAAGAGGCGAGTTTTGTCACTGTCGTTCATGCTGCGCTCGCTTCGCGAAGGCCTTGATGAAGCCGCTCATACCACCGTTGCTGTAGTTAATGCCGTGCTTGATAAAGAAAAAGCAGGGTCTCTTTTGACAGTCCTAAAAATGGGGCCTATAATAAGCTCTGATAAAGTGTTCTTAGGGAGGTGCCGAAATGCTGCAAACAAAAATCAGCCTGACTCCGTCATTGGCGGAGTTCCTGGACGATCATCGCTCCTATGGATTCAAAGACAAAAGCGTGATGGTGCGCAGCGCGCTGCTTCGTTTCAAAGAAGAGCTTGAACTGGAAAGCCTGGCACGTTCCGCCGATTTGTATGCGGAACTCTGCGAGGAAGAAGAGGAGTCCCGTGAATTGACGGAGAGCGCGTTGCAGGGGTGGCCTGAATGACAGTCTTGAAGCGGGGTATGGTGATCGACATCAACCTCTCCCCTACGCAGGGATCGGAGACGGGAAAGATTCGCCCCTGCGTCATCGTGACGAACGACGTCTATAATGCGCGAGTTCCTGTGATACAGGTTGTGCCGATCACCGAATGGAACGAGAAAAAAGCTCGAATCATGACGAATGTCGAGCTGCTTCCTTCGCCTGAAAACGGTTTGACGAAAAAGTCAGTGGCGGACTGTCTGCAGACCCGGCCTGTGGATCACCGGTTCCGGATGGCCGGAATACGGGGTGAAGTGACTTCCGAAGAGATGTGCAAGATAGACGACGCATTGCGAATGGTTTTTTCCCTCTAAAACATTTCGGTTGCTTGTTTCCTCGTCGTAGTATACTAAGATCGCCATGCGGGATTACGAAGGAGGAAGGCGTGTCTCGAATGAAGAGTGTTGCCCAAGCAGACGTGAATCATTGGAAAGCGTCTTCTAAGTGAAGTGCTGAGGATTTTGATATTATGTCCGATATTCAGAAAACATCCGATGGAACCGAGTATGAGGACACGGGAATTGCCAGGCCTTTCAACCCTGTGCTGAGTAATATCACCTCCAAACAGATGAGCCTCGACACTCTCATCAAGCGTATGCGTGAAGGTGAAGTTGATTTGGCCCCGAACTTTCAGAGATCCTATGTTTGGAAACCAAAGGCGAAATCCAGTCTGATCGAATCGCTGCTCATTCGTATACCTCTTCCCGCTTTTTACATGGACGCAACGGACGATGAAAAGTGGCGAGGTACGGGAGATTATCGACGCGGATGTCTATTGCAGGTTAGAGAGTGTTCGCCATGCCTCTGATCCGAAGCATGTTATCTTGCATACGGAGTGGATTCACCAAGGTATCCAGGCCGCTGTTTCCAATGGCAGAGAGCTTTGGCTTCATCGAGAGTATTTCCCCAGTCTTCAATTTTCTCCCGGAGTGGAATCTAATATGGTTGCGTTGCCCTCGGAAGCGCTTCACTGCGTTGTAAGGGTGCTGTTCCTTCTGAACTCCTACCGCCTCGATTGGCACGAAGGAGAACGGTTTGCCCCGGAGAAGATAGGTTGTCCCGTTTCCCCTGAATCTCGGCAAACCTTGGAAAAGTATAAAGATGAACGAACCTTTTCGTGCGGAGATGGAAAAAGGCGCCTGTTCAGTTGGCACGCGAAACCCGGAAAGTGGCGTATTGATTTCGACCCAGCCCCTGGACCCGGGCAATTGTACGTTGGCTATGTCGGAAAACATCTTCCTATAGTCAAGTTCGGTTAGTATTCCTCAAATCCACAGGCAGGAAAAATTTTCGGACTGTTTGTAAGATAGCAATAAAGAGGTGTTTGCGAGGACACAAAACTTCACCGGAGGGGTGCGTCTGTTATGACCGAAAATACTGGCAATCATGTTTCCGAAGGAGGGGAGTCATGAATTATAGAAGTGTGTTCGGCGACGAAGAACCTGCGGAGGTCTTCAAGTACTTTGCGATGCTTTCCGAGATACCCAGGCGGTCGGGCGACCAGCGACGGGTGAGCGACTTTTTGCTGGATTTCGGGAGGCGTCTTGGGTTGCCCTCGCGCCGGGACGACGCGCTGAACGTCGTCATTGAAAAACCGGCGAGCAGAGGGTACGAGGCGCGGGAACCTCTGATCTTGCAGGCGCATATGGACATGGTCTGCGAGAAACGCGCCGAAGTCGCGCACGACTTTGTAAAAGATCCGATACGCCTGCTCCGGGACGGTGACGTGATCCGCGCGGACGGTACGTCGCTCGGGGCCGACAACGGCGTGGGAGTCGCCTTCATTATGGCGCTGCTGGCCGACGATACGGCGAAACATCCTTCTCTCGAAGCGGTCTTCACGACGGACGAGGAGACCGACATGGGCGGCGCGTGGGCGCTTGATCTGGACGGGCTGAACGGAAGGACGTTGATCAACCTGGATAATGCGGCCGTCACCGTCTGCGGCGCGGGGGAGCTGGAGGTCGAGATGCGCTTCGCGGTCGATTTCGAGCCGATACGGGCGGATAGCGTTGTTCGTACCGTCGTCGTCGGTGGACTGCACGGAGGGCACTCGGGACAAGATGCGACGAAGGAACGGGGAAACGCCGTCATCCTGCTGCACCGCATCCTTCGGCAGATCGGAGGGAGAATTCCCTTCCAGCTCGTCTCCATACAAGGAGGGGCCGGGATGTCGTCCGCTTTCGCACGCGATGCGCGCGCTGTTCTTGCGCTGTCCCCGGAGGGAGCCGATGCTGCGGCTACGGTTGTCGAGCAGTGTGGAAACGTCTTCCGGGAAGAGTTGAGAAAAAAGGACCCCGACGTGCGCGTGGAGTTAGTCTCCGAGCGCGACCGTCCTGAGAGGGCGTTTGGCGCGGAGTCGTACAATAAGCTCTCGCGGCTGCTCGCGCTGACCCCGGACGGCGTCGCTTCCAGAAACTTCGACTTCGAGGGCGCGATGGAAAGCTGCTCCAACCTCGGCGTCGTTGAAACGGAAAACAACGGAGTGTTCTCCACCATCCTGATCAGGAGTGTCGGTGAAGCGAAGAAATATCTCTTGTACGAAAAGGTAACTATGCTGTGTGACCTGCTGGGTGTTTCCCACGCTATCGCCAGGGATATTCCACATTGGAAATACTCTGTGGACGAAACGCTGCTCGCTAAAGCGACGGAGTGTTATCCCGACAGAAAGCCGGGTATTTCTCAAGGAACACTCGAATGCGGTATTTTTCTGAAAAAATGTCCCAGCCTCTCGGTGATTGCTCTGGGTTCTCCATATTACTACCCCCACTCGCCGAACGAGTATTTCAGCATCGACGAAACCGGTGAGTACTGGCGCAGACTGATACGTTTTCTGGAGATCTGATGCAAAAAATCCAGTGTTTTCGAGGTCTGTGAAACGAGGCGTAGAATATCCGCGAAGCGGTCCAGGCGCTTACGAGGCCGCGGCGTATTCTCCGGTCGATAGAAAACTGAAAAAGCTGAAGGAGGCGCTCGTTCCGAAAGACGTAGACCGTCGTCGGATCGACCGCCTCCTTCAGCTTGCTGTTCACCCTGTAATTTCTGTTGTTTTCGGATTCCTGGTTTTCACGACGGCCTTGATGAAGCCGTCCATAACGTCGTGGCTGTAGCTGAAGTCGTGTTTTATGTAGAAGTCGTACGCCTCGTCGTTGCCGTTCGAGATGTATATGAAGATCGTGTCGACGTCGGGGAAACTCTCCAGCCATTCCATCGAGGTATCGAAGAGCTTCGTCCCCAGTCCGCACCCTCTGTAGCCCTCTTTCAAGTAGAGGTTGCTCAGGCAGCCGATCCTGTCCGGGAACGTTCCCTCCGGAGGAAGCAGTTTGAACGGCGAGTTCCGCATCCCTTCCGCCGATTCCACCGTCGAGAAGACGTATCCGACGGGAGCGTCGCCGTCCTTCGCGACGACGACGTGCTTCTCCAAAGCGCTCTCGTAGCTTTTCCTCATCCGCGTGTCGAAGTTCATTGCGTCGAAGCGCTCCGGCTCCATGAATGCCTTCGATTTCTGAAACGCCATCTTCAAGGTAGGCGACGGACACGCGCGGATACGCAAAAAGAGAGGAAGGCGCATATCCCGCGTCTTCCTCTTTTCCTGTTTTCCGCTTCAGCCGGTTTCTTTAAAAGCCTTCGAGCTTCAGAGTATCCAGCGTCGTTATGACGCCCTCGTGCGAGTAGTGGTAGAGGCCCGCGTACCGTGAAGAGGCCTGCGGGGCGATCACGACGAACGTCATTGTCGGCGTCGCGTTCTTGTCGATCCACGTGCCGGAATTTATGTACACTGCACTTTTTCCGTCGTGCGTCTCGGAGGGGATCATTCTGGATTCGTGGCTGTGGCCGAAGATGACGATCCGCTTGTCGGACGCGGGGTTGTGGAAATACTGCACAATCGCCTGTTCGTCAAGCCCCGCCGACGAGGCCGACTTGACGAGCGCCTCTCTGACGGGAATTTTGACGGCCACCCTGTTGAGCGTCTGCCGTTCGTCCCACGTGTCCTGTATTCCTTTGAACAGATTGACATCGATGACGCCGCCCTCCGTCGCCTGACGGGGCATAAGATCGCTCATGGCGTAGGTTTCGGTAAAGCCGTCGATGTTGGTTCTGATGATCTTCTCTTCGAAGTCTTCTCTTATGGGGAGCTCGTTCATCAGCGCGTTCCATACTTTCCAGTAGATGAACTCGAGGTTCTGGCTTTCACCGAGGGAGTTCGGGGTGACGGCCGGCCTGATTTTGCTCGGCTCGGGGTGACCTTCGACGACGGAGAGCGTCGCGATGCGGGTGAAGAAGTACCCCGGAGGCAGGATGGAGCCGGGAGCGATGTCTTTATTCGAGATCGGATCCGGCGCACAGAAGAAGTTGTATCGGTGCCCGTGCTCGATGGCGATCTCGGGAAGATTTTCCGGAGAATAGGTTCCGAGTCCCCTGACGTCGCGGATTTCCGCTATGCCGGGCAGGATGGCCTGGATGCTCGCGGAGTCGACCAGCAGGTCGTGATTCCCCGGAACATAGGTCATCTTGATCTTCCCGTCCTGTATGATGCTGTTGAAGGAGTCGAACACTTCTTTGTTGTTCGCGGCGACCGCCATCGCGAACTCCTTCTGGGTCTTTCCGGCGTACGTGTCCGTACCGGCGGGAATGAACCACTCGTCGACGAGGTCGCCTGCGATGACGAGTTCCTTGATGTTGAGAGCGCGACGGAGCTTCTGAAGAAAGTCGACGAGCGGAGCGCGGTTTTCTTGAGTCTCCGCGTACCGGTCGTCCATTCCCAGGTGAAGGTCGCTGATGACGACGATGACGGAGCGTTCGTCGCCGAGCGCCGGAATGCCGTTCTCATCAAGGGTGAAGGCGTAGTCCGACGCGAAGCAAAGAGGCGCGGCGCACAGCAGCGAGGACAACAGCATGATGCTCATGATACCCATTCTTTTCATAGTCTCATTCCCTTTCGTGCGTAACATGATCGATAGAGAAGCGCTCGATGGCGCCCTACCGAAGTTTCCACGTGAAGCCGATGAAGATACCGTCGTTGTAGGCGTCCATCACGAAACCGTCATTCTCGTAATCGACGTAGAGATAGCGGTAGCCCACTTCGAGCGACGTCCGTTCCGAGAGCTTCCACGACAGATCCAGCATCCCTCCCCAGGTGAAGTCCGATCCGATGCCGAAGCCGCCCGCGTCGAGTATGGCGAGAAACGTCAGGTTCGGCGAAAGCTGTGTCGCGAAGCGGATGCCGACGAGGGGATCCAGCCAGGATTCGCTCTCGCTGAAGTGTCTGATGGGAGCCGAGGCCGTCCTGAATGTCAGCTCGTTTTTGAGGTTCCAGTATCTCAGGCCGCCGAAAACATGGAGGGAGGACGACTCCCACTCCTTGACGCGCACACCCCATGCGGCCTGAAGCCGGGTCGTGGTCGCGCCGACGTCCGTGAACAGGTGCGGGGAAACCTGCTCGCTCGCCGACATGTCGAGGTACATGCCGTCGAAAAAGAAGTACTGCTTCCCCTTGTGGCCTTGAAAGGTGAGCATTCCCGAGGCGTCCATGTTCGAAAGAACGTCGGAGAAGCTCAAGCCGACGCGTGCCTTGTGCCCCTTCACGCCCAGCGTGCCGTTGAGGCCGGAGAACCAGACGTACGACGTCGTGGAAAAGGTCCACTCGGAGGGATCGGCGTTCTCCGAGGCCTCCAGTGGAGGAAGTCCGAAAAGAAGAAGGGAGAAGAAAAGAAGCAAAGAAAAAATACGGTCCGTTCGTTTCATAATTATCACTCTCTCTGTACTTTGCTTGTATGCTGAAGGGTGCACTTTATCGCGCACACAATCCTACAGATTATACACCATGCACGTGATTTTGTCCATGCATTTGAAGCCTTTTTTATTTTTGATATATTTTTTATGTATTCAATTTTTGTCTGCTCGCGGAAGTGATGCGAAGGCGCCCTTCGGAAGAGCCTCCGGCCTTTCGTGATCGTTTCCGCTGTTGTAAGATGGTGTCCTTTTCAGGCGCATTCAGCGGCTCTCTGCCCGCCGCAGGTGGAGTGCTTTCCGATGGAGATGGGGAGCTGGGGGAGAACCCATGCGCAGGGAAATTCGCTTCATCCGCCGCCGCCGGCGGTTTGTTTCTCCAGAGAGCGGAAAAATCTACGGGAGGTGAGTGTATGCAAGGAACGGAACGGGCCAACATCAAGCCCGGAATGAAGGTGTTGGTGGTGCAGAAGCAGGACCAGCGCTCGGGCGCGCTTACCGAAGGAGTGGTGCAGTCGCTGCTGACGAAAAGTTCGCATCATCCGCACGGCATCAAGGTTCGCCTCGAAAGCGGCGTCGTGGGTCGGGTGAAGGAGATTGTAGTAGAAGAGTAGCTGCGCCGTGAACGTGGCGCAACGCAACGAAGCGCATGGTCGACGCCGCTCCCTTCCGACTCCGGGTATCGTGTGTACTCGCATGGATGACGCACAAGAACATGATAGAATACTTTGCAAGAGGTTCATCATTCTTTCATCAAGGAGGAGAGGCATGATGACTCCGTTCAAGGTATTCTGCTGCGTGCGGTTCAAGAGCGATGCGAACAGGAGCGGGGGAGTGCTGCGCCGTCTCTCTGCAGTTTTGCGCGGTCCGCCCGTCCGGCAAGTGGGCGGAAACCGCGACGGCCGGGGAGTTCTGTTTTCACCCTGTCCTCTGCTTTGGAGACGTCTCGCCGGAGTACTCGCGCTGCTCGCGATCTGTTTGTTCCCTCTTGCCTCGGAGGCGGAGGAGAGAATTCTTTCGTTTTCTTCCGCGGCGACAGTGTTCGAGGATTCCTCGCTCGAAGTGCGCGAGAATATTTCGGTGAATGTCGAGGGGCGGCGGATTCAACGCGGCATCTACCGGGATTTCCCGACGAAGTACAGCGATTCGACCGGACGCTCCGTTATCCTCGGCTTTTCCGTGAAGAGCGCCCTGCTCGGCGGACGGGAAGTGCCATACACGGTGCGTTCCATTGCGGACGGCGTACGGGTCTACCTTGGCGATCCTGACGGAAGAGCGCCTATCGGCGAACAGACGTATACGCTCGTCTATGTCGTTACCGGGGCGCTTGGCTTTTTCGACGACCACGACGAACTCTACTGGAACGTTACCGGCAACGGCTGGGCCTTCGTGATCGACGAGGCCCGATTCTCCCTCTCGCTCCCCGGCGGCGCGTCCCATTCCGCGGTCGAGTTCTTCACGGGGTGGCAGGGGGCGCAAGGGCGGGACGCGAAGCTGCTGCCGGACGGCTCCGTCCTCACGACGTCGCCGCTTCCCGCGGGCGAGGGGCTTACCGTTGCGTACGCATGGCCCAAAGGAATCGTGAGCCCGCCGAAAGAGCCTTTCCTTCGCAGCTTCTTCGCACGGTACCGCGTGCACTTTCTGGTCGCTCTGCCGCTTCTCCTTCTGCTCGTCTACCTGCTGCTCTGGCTCCGCTGGGGGAAAGACCCGCCGATGCCGGTCATCATCCCGCTCTTCTCCCCGTCCACGGACAAAACGCCGGGCTTTCTGCGATACGTGAGCAGAATGGGCATGGACGACGCCTGCTTCACCGCCGAAATTCTGCATCTCGCCGTCAAGGGGTATATCGCCATCAAGAAGCAAGAGCCGGAAAAGAAGTCCGGCAAAGCGCTGTATTCGTTACAACGGACGGAAAAGTCTTCTCCCGAACTTCCGGGAGCCGAAAAGCTGCTGCTTGCCGCTCTCTTTTCCGGGGAACACAAAGATGTGGCCATACAGAACGAGAGCAGCGTTGTTCTGGGCGACGCGCGGAAGCGTCTGACGAAGCTGTTCGAGAAGAACGGCAAAGGGTTCTTTTGCAAGAACACCGGTATATGGTGCTCGGGGCTTTTTCTCCTCGTGGCGGGATGGTTGCTGATGAGCGCGGGAGGGCAGGGCGAGCTTGCAGGCGCTTCGGCCTTCCTGACGGCGACGTTCGCGGTCGTGTGTTCCCTGGGCGCTTCCGAGAGCATCGCCTCCGGAAAATTCCGCCGGTACGACGGAAGCGACCTGCTTGCGTTTATTTTCCGGCGTTTTATTCCTGACTTTTTGGGAAATCTGGTCATCTTCGCCGTCTCCGGCATCGTGCTCGCCGCGCTCATGGCGGGGGCGCTTTTCTTCTCGGGCCTGTGGATTGTGGTCCTCGTCCTCTTCGAACTGTGCGCGTGGGTCGTCTCTTTGCTTGCGTCGGCGCCCTTCTATGTTCCTCTGCTCTCTTTCGCGACCGCCGTGGTGATCGTCGTCTTCCGCGAGCTGATGACGATCCGGACGCCGGAGGGAAACCGCGTCCTCGCGGAGGCCGAAGGGTTGATCCTCTACATGGGAACCGCCGAACGACGCCGTTTCGAGATGCTCAATCCTCCGGAGGAAACTCCCGAGTTTTTTGAAGCCCTCTTCCCCTACGCTTTCGCGCTCGACGTCGCGGAGACCTGGGCGCAGCGTTTCGACAGCATCCTCAAGGAGCGGCAGTATACGCCGGACTGGTACGAAGGGGGAGGTAACCTGGCGTATTTCTACAGAACAGCCGGGTTCTCGGCGGCCTTGACGTCAAGCACGTTCGGAAGCGCGTCGACGGGCGTTGCGGGTTCGTCTTCGCGGTCGACGGGAAGCTGGTTTTCCGGTTTCGGCGGAGGCGGTTTCTCCGGCGGAGGACGAGGCGGGGGAGGGGGGGGCGGCTGGTAAAGACCGCCGTGAGTATCCCTACCCGCTTAAGGGAGCGGCTCGGCGCAGACGCGGTTTTTCCCCTCGTCCTTTGCCTTATACATTAAGAGGTCGGCACGCTGGACGAAATCCTCGGGGTCTTCGTTCGGCCGATAGAGGGCGACGCCTATGCTGCATGTGATACGGACATCCTTTCCCGAAACGGGCGAGAAGACTTCCTGGTACAGCTCGTCGGCAAGGCGTTCCGCCGCCGTGATTGCGGACGGGAGATCCGTCGTCGGCAGAATGACGGCGAATTCCTCGCCCCCGTAGCGAAAAGCGGAGTCGGTCTGGCGGAGCCCGCGCTTGACGACCTCCCCGGTCCGCGAGAGCACCTTATCTCCTTCGACGTGGCCGTAGACGTCGTTGTACTTCTTGAAGTCGTCGAGGTCGAAGAAGAGGAGCGACAACGGCTGCCCGTAGCGGTTCGCGCGGTTGATCTCCATCTTCAGATGGCCGTGGAAGTGGCGTGCGTTGTAGAGGTTCGTAAGGTCGTCGACGATGCAGAGCTCCCGGTACTTCCGTTCGCTTTCCCTGAGCTCTTGCTCCATCCGTTTTCGTGCCGAAATGTCCCGGTGCACGCAGAACACCAGTTTCCGTCCGTTGTAGAGCGCGCCGTTGTAGCTGAATTCGACGTCGATGAGCGAGCCGTCCTTTCGCCGGTGGCGCGCCTCCAGAGAATGGCCGGATTCGTCCGAAGATCGG
This sequence comes from Aminobacteriaceae bacterium, assembly GCA_963668335.2. Classification (GTDB taxonomy): domain Bacteria; phylum Synergistota; class Synergistia; order Synergistales; family Aminobacteriaceae; genus JAAYLU01. Next base: position 30,345 of record CAXXRY010000051.1, read on the forward strand.
AGATACTGCAGCAGTTCCTCTTTCGGAAGTCTGCCGTCCCACTCCCAGACTCTGAGCCGGCGCAGCTCCTCTTCCGTGTAGCCGAGCATTTCGGCGAAGCGTTTGTTGGCCGCGTAGACCGATCCGTTTTCATCGAGGACGACGATGCCGTCCTTCGACTGTTCGATCAAAAGCTGCCACAAGGTGATCCTGTCCTGCAGCATCTCCTCCATTTCTCGGAGTTCGCGCTCCGTATCCTTCAAGCGCAGTACCTGCGCTTCCAGCTCCTCGTAGGTGGGTTTTTTCGCCATGTCGCTCACCTCGTTTTTTCGGTTCGGGAAGAGCATCATTATACAGGCGATTCCTTCTTCACGCGGACGGGAAACTACGGAAATACGCCGCGCCGCCGCAGTTGCGGCGCGGCAGGTTCATTACAGCAATTTTTTCGCGCCCGAGTAGACCTCTTCCACCTTCAACGCCGCTGCGGCATGCCCCGGATGTTTGGCGGGGTTCCATTTTTTCATGTCGTCGAACACCGGGCCCTCTTCGAGATATTCTATGCGCCCCTTGATCTGGAAGGATGATCCCTCATCCGTGATGAAGAGCACGGAGCCCTTGCTTCCCGCGAGGATGTTCTTTCGTGTCTTGTCGAAGTAGTTGTCGGCGACGACGATCGTCTCTTCGTCGAACTTGCTCACGCACGTGGCGTAGATTGAATTCGGCACGCCGTCCTTGTCGACGGTCGTCAGGACGACCGCGCCCTTTCTCTTCTCCCACGCTTTGCCGACGTCTTCCGGTAGTATGGCCATGTTTTTCCTCCATTAAAGTAAAGTAGTGGTATGATGCAGCTCCATGTGCACGATACCACGAATGCCGCTCCGTGCCCAGCGGTTATTTCGCCGCGAGTCCTAAAAGAGCCTCCCGCACCTGCAGAAATGCGATCAGAAATTCGCACAACAGACGCCACAGGATTTCCATGCAAAGACAACCGAGGATGAAAAGCGAGAAAAACGTCCCCCTCCGCATATTTCCAACGAACGCGGAGAAGGCTGCGGCGTCTGTATCGGAGGTACGCAGCCGTATCCTCCGGGCGAAAAGCCAGCCCGCAACAGGGATTCCGACGGCCCCGGCGAAGTAGAGAAGCCGCAGGACGTGGATTCCGATGAAGGCGTCGAAGGAGAAGTAGTGGATCAGGATTCGCAGGCTTTCTTGTATCATCGGTTGCGCTGCGGTTCTTCAGCGTTCCGGACTTCATCCGAATGACGAGCCCCGGCTTCCGTCTCTTCCAAAACATCCCGCCCCGCCAGCGCCTCTCTTGTCGCCCGGCGTCCCTCCTCGATCATTCCGCCCGCGTGAACGAAGTCCATGAAGCGGATGTCGCCGACGTTGGGCCGAATCAGCAGATCGGGCTTGTCGACCTGTAATCTGGTCGCCGCTATCTGCGACTCGATGATGCCGAGTGTGTTTCCCAGCACGTCGAAGACATTCGGCATAGCGTGCCGTTCCATCCATGCCTTCAGCGGGTTGGGAAGCTCGATGTCGAACTGCTTCGTGTTGTGCTCCAGCCACTCGAAGATCTGTCCGGCGTCGAAGTTCGGACGCTGCGAAGTGAGCGCGCTTTTTTCTTTGTCCGTTGAATTCCTGACGCGGGTATCCTTCACGCGCCCGTAATTCAGGTCCACCGCGATGACGCGCTCGGCGCCCATGGCCCTACAGACGCTCACCGGCACCGGGTTCACCAGCCCTCCGTCGACCAGCAGATCATCGCCCCGGCGCGCCGGAGTGAAGATGCCGGGGACCGCGATGCTCGCCCGTATCGCCTCCACGAGATCGCCGTCGACGACGACGACTTCTTCGCCCGTCATGAGGTTCGTGCTCACGGCCCGGAAGGGGAGCGCAAGCTCCGTCAACTCGACTTCGCCGACAATCTCCGCGAGGAGCGCCGTGAGCTTGTTCCCCTCGATCAGCCCGGAGCGAGGAAAAGATATTTCGACGAAGTAGCGGGCGATCTGCTTCCAGTCCAGTCCGAGCGCGACCTCGGTCAGCCGTTCGAGCTTCCCCGCTGCATACGTTCCTCCGACGAGTGCGCCGATGCTCGTCCCGGCGACGACGTCGGGTGCGAGCCCCGCCTCTTCAAGCTCGCGGAGGACGCCCAGGTGCGCCATTCCGCGCGCCGCTCCCGCTCCGAGAGCGAGGCCGAGCTTCGGGCGTCGTTCGGTGTGCTTCGAAGCTGCCGATGGGGTTCTCCTCGTCATGATTTCGTCGTCACGCTCCTCCAGACGGCGGTAAGCGTCTCCTTCGGCAGGGGGAGCGGATTGCCCTTCATGCTGCTCGCCGCCATGGCTCCGGCGACGACCTGTTCCGCGTCCACGTCTTCCGGAACGTGCAGCGGCTTGAGCGGCAAGCGCGCCGCGAGGCGTTCGAGCGCGTCGGTCCCCTCTTCCGGCTCCGCGTCCCGTCCCGCGAGCATCGCCGCCAACTCGGCGTACTTCTCGAGCGCCGGGTGCGCTCCCTCCGACCTAATCGCGGCGATATTCGCCCGGCAGACGGGCGCGAGCAGCGTTGCGCAGATCAAACCATGCGGCGCGCCGGTCAGTCCTCCGACAACCCCTGCGAAGCCGTGCACCGCGCCCAGTCCCGCGTTGGCGAGGGCGAAGCCGCTCCAGCATGCGGCCAGCAGCATCTCCTCGCGGGCGTCGAGGTCGTCGGGGGCTTCGCACGCTTTCGGCAGCGCGCGGAACGCCATCGGGATTCCGGCGCGGCAGAGTGCGTCGGTCCACGCGTTCGCCTTGCACGAGACGAATGCCTCGATCAGCTGACAGAGCGCATCCATTCCGCTTGCGGCGACGACGTGGGCCGGCAGGTCGCGCATGGCCTGCGGGTCGAGGATGACGATTTCCGGCATCATGGAGCGGCTGCGCAGGCTCACCTTGACCTGTTTTTCGGTGTGTGCGAGCACCGCGTTGCGGGTGGCCTCCGAGCCGGTTCCCGCCGTGGTCGGAATCGCCAGCAGCGGCAGGGAGCTTTTCGTTACGGGTTTCCCAGCGCCGACGATCTCCGCATAGTCGAGCGGATCGCCGCCGTTGGTCGCCAGCATGGCCAGGGCCTTCCCGGTGTCGAGCACGCTCCCCCCTCCCATGGCGATCACGGCGTCGGGAGCGAATTCCGCGACGCGTGCGGCCGCCCGCCGGACGCTTTCGAAGGTGGGTTCGCCCGACACGGTCAGCAGCTCGCAGAGGAGTCCCGCCTCGCGCAGGGAGTCGAGCAGTCCCGCCGCCCGCTCCGGACGGCTCCCGGTGCAGACGAGGCAGCGTTTGCCGTACTCGCGGACGATCGTTCCCGCCTCCCGGAGACGCCCCCTTCCGAAAAGCACCCTGCGCGGTTGCGCGCACTCGAACGGCGTCAGCATTTTGCTACCTCCCCGTCTCTCTGTATTTCATTCACGCGCGCTCTTTTTTCCATCGTCATTCCTCTTTTCTGTCGATGCTTCAACGAAGTACGCTGCTTTCGGCAGGTTCTCGCTTTTTCTGAAAACGCTCGTAAGTTTCGGCGAACTCCGCTTCGGCGGCGGCGAACGCTTCAGCGACCGACGGGTCGAAGTGCGTTCCCTTGGCTTTGTTTATAAGCGCGCACGCCTGCTCGTGGGAGAAAGCGTCCTTGTACGGACGCTTTGATCGGAGCGCGTCGTAGACGTCCACCAGCGCCATGATGCGCGCGCACAGGGGAATGGCCTCGCCCGCAAGGCCGTCGGGGTAGCCGCTGCCGTCCCACTTTTCGTGATGGAAGCGCGTCAGCTCTATTCCCATGGTGAGAAACTCGTTCCCCGGGTGCTCGCGCCGCACCCGCTCCAGCGTTGCCGCCCCGATTCCGGGGTGTCGCCGTATCGTTTCCAGCTCTTCTTCGGTGAGCTCGCCCTCTTTCAGGAGGACGGCGTCGGGGATGCCCACCTTGCCGATGTCGTGCAGCGACGCCGCGTGGTAGATGTTCTCGATGAACGCGTCGTCGATCACGGACGCGTAGCGGGGGAGTTCCCGGAGTGTGCGGGCCAGAACGCGGCACAGCTCCTGCGTGCGCTCGATGTGTCTCCCCGTTTCGTCGTCCCTCGATTCCGCCAGCTTCGACATGGCGAGGATCGTCGCCATGTGCGAGTCGGCGACTTCGCGTATCTTCTCCAGCACCACGTCCTCCAGATAGATGGAGTTGATCCGGTCCACCCTCGGCGCTCATCCGGAAGATCGTCCAGTTCTGGTCGTCCTCCACCGAGAGTTGGTGGAGCGAGAAGCCCAGCAACGAGACCGTGTACCCGAGAATCGCGCAGACTCTTGCGGCGGCGAAGAACGGATCGTAGATCCCCCGCGAGAAGAGTAAAAGCGACTGACCGGCCAGCATGACGCCGATGGAGAGTCCGAGCCACCACGTTATGCTCTCGCGCGAGCGGCGGAACTCGCGGAAATACACTATGAGCGCGGCTGCGAACAGGATGGCGGAGACGATGTCCAGAGGACGGGAAATACGTTCATTGAGCGGGAAGTCCCCGAGCGCGGCGATCAGCGTGAGCGTGATGACCGGCGGTACGAAGAGCAGAGCGGAGAAGACTTCGCGTCCGGGGCGCCGCGGCATGCCGTCCCCGGCGGAGAGGATGAGCGGCGCTGTCAGCAGCAGCGGCGTCAGCGTCCGGAAGACGATCGAATTCCGGAGGACGGCTTCTCGAGGGGCCTGCGCGAAGAAGCGCCCTGCCAGTTCAAGGAAGCCGATCGCGAGGTCCTCCGCTCCCGCGAAGAAGAAAGCGAGGCCCGCGAACAGGTACAAACGCTTTCCGGGCGCGGAGAATCGCGCGATGAAGGCGCACCCGGCCGACAAAGCGATCAGCGATCCCGTCATCCTGACGCTTCCGAACACGTCGGCGTTTCCGGCATGCTCGAACGCGCGGAGCAGCGGGTATGCCGAAAACAGCAACAGCGGCGCAATAAACAAGTAAATTTCGCGATACCGGTCCACGTTCACCGAGAAACCGAAGCCCTTCGCCGCGCTCTGTCCCGTCGGAAAGCTCCCGAGCGTTCGCGCCGTCGTTTTCATGATGTTCCCTTTCCCCTGCGTCACAGCATGTCCTCTGCGCCCTCGTTCTTCATGTGGTCGCAGATTTGTTCGAACTCCTGTTCGACGGCGAAAAAGGCGTCGACGACGGAAGGATCGAAGTGCGATCCTTTCCCCTCCCCGATAATCCGGCAGGCAGTTTCGTGGGAGAACTCCTCTTTGTACGGCCGGTCGGAACGGAGCGCGTCGTAGACGTCCACGAGCGCCATGATACGCGCGCTCAGGGGGATGTCCTCGCCCGCGAGGCCGTCCGGGTAGCCCGTCCCGTCCCATCGTTCGTGGTGGAAGAGGGCGAGGGCGATGCCCATGTTGATGAACGCGTTCTGGGGGTACTTGCTGCGCACCCAGCTCAGCGTCGTCGCCCCGATGCGCGGGTGTCGCTTGATGATTTCGAACTCCTCGTCGGTGAGTTTTCCCGGTTTCAGCAGGATCGCGTCGGGGATGCCCACCTTGCCGATGTCGTGCAGAGGGGAGGCGTGATAGATATTCTCGATGAACGACTCGTCGATGAGGAGCGCGTAGCGCTGCGTTTCCCGAAGTTTCCGGGCGAGCATGGCGCAGAGTTCGCGCGTTCGCTCGATGTGCCGGCCGGTCTGGTCGTCCCGGTACTCGGCCAGCTTCGACATCGCATGAATCGTCGCCATCTGCGAGTCGGAGATCTCCTTCACCTTCTCCCTGACGAGCTCTTCGAGTTCCGACATGTGCTTTTCAAGCGTTCTGCGCATCTTTCGCAGCGTGACGTGCGTTGTCACTCTCGCCAGGATTTCCTCCGGTTGAAACGGCTTGGTCACGTAGTCCACGCCTCCGGCGGTGAACGCTCTCACCTTGTTTTGCGTGTCGTCCAGCGCGCTGATGAAGATCACGGGAATTTCACGGAGGCGTTCGTCCGCTTTCAGCCGGCCGCAGAGTTCGAAACCGTTCATCTCCGGCATCATGATGTCGAGCAGAATAAGGTCGGGCTGTTTCCTTTCGAGCGCGCGGAGCGCCGGTTCTCCGCCTGGGAAAACCAGCACCTTGTACCCTTTTTTGTGCAGCATCGCCCGAAGAAGCTCAAGATTTGCCGGGGTATCGTCGACCAGCATAATGGTCGTCTGTTCGTTCTGTTCGTTCATGAAAATTCCACCTCCTCGGGTAGAAGAGCCGTGAGCGCTTCGTAGTCGTACCTCCTGGCCAGATGCCGTAGTCCGTCGGCAAGCGGCGCGTCGAGTTCCTGCAGAGTGTCGATCAACGTTTCCAGCTGTACGATGTCTCCGTCCTCGACGGCGGTTCGCATGGCGGACGTCAGTGGTCCGGGAAGCAATGTCAGGTCCGACGCCGAGATTTCACGAATTTTTTTCTTTTTTTCTTCGCCGGGCTCCTCCCCGTAGATGTAGCGCAGACCAAGGGCCTGGCCGATTATTTCGAACAGCTCCTCCGGCCGGAGAGGCTTGCGTATGCAGTAGTCCGCTCCGCTCTTCAGCACGTTCCGCACCTCGTCTTCGAACGCGCTCGCCGTGATCGCGACGACGGAGACTTCGGCGCCCGCTGGACTCTCCTTGATGCGTCGGGTCGCCTCGTAGCCGTCCATGATCGGCATGCGCATATCCATCAGCACGGCGTGCGGCGCCCATTCCCCGAACAGCTTCACCCCTTCCGCTCCGTCGGCGGCCTCTCGCAGGCTGAAGCCCAGAGGGCCGAGAACGGCTCGCAGCACGTCCCTGTTCTCTTTGACGTCGTCGACGAGCAAAAGACGGTACGAAGAGGCGGACTCCGCGCCGACGATGCGGCGAAGCGCCGTCCGCGGATGTTCGGCGGTGTTCTCCGCTTGAGGAAGAGGAATCCGCAGCCGGAAGCATGTGCCTTTTCCCACCGTGCTCGAGGCGGTGAGGGCGCCGCCCATCAGCTCCGTGAGTCGTTTGCTGATGGAAAGGCCCAGTCCGGAACCGCCTGCTCGCTTTCCCGCGTCCGATTGACGGAAGGGGTCGAAGATCTTCTTCATGTCCTCCGGAGGGATGCCCGGCCCGGTGTCCTCGACTTCGACCAGAAGCGAAGGCGGGCCTCCCGCTTCACGAGGGCCGTCCATTCTTGCGCGTACCGCGATGCCGCCGGAGAGCGTAAATTTCACCGCGTTCCCGAGGAGGTTGACGAAAATCTGCCGTATCTTGGCCTCGTCCCCTCTGGCGCGCACGGGGATATTCTCCTCGATCTCCATGATGAGCTGCACCTGTTTTTCCTCGGCGCGGGCGCCGAACATCATCCGCATGTCGCTCAGAAGATCGCGAAGGTTGAAGTCGGTGGGATTGAGCGCGAGCCGGTCGGCTTCGATCCTCGACATGTCGAGGATATCGTTGATCAGCTTCAGAAGATGCCGCCCGCTCCGGCTGATCGAATGTACATACTCCTCCTGTTTTTCGGAGAGCGTCGGGTCGCGTTCAAGAATCGCGCCGAATCCGAGGATGGCGTTGAGCGGCGTGCGGATTTCGTGGCTCATGTTGGCCAGGAAGGCGCTCTTGGCTTTGTTGGCCTTCTCGGCCTCTTCCTTGGCAAGCGCCAGCTCCAAAGTGCGTCGCTGTACCTGCCACCGGAGCGCCGCGAGCATCCCGAGGCTGAGAAGAAGTCCCGCCAAAAAAACGCCCGAGGCGATCCAGAGCCGGCGCTCTACCGCGCTTTTAGCGGATTTTTTAGGAAACCAGCGGTTCATGATCTCGTAGTAGGACGAGGAGGGATCCGCTTTCATCGAGTGCAGATGCCGGTTGATCGCCGCGGCGAGTCCTCTCGGGTCTCCCCGGGCGGCGGCGTAGTAGGCCTGCGTCGCGTTGAAGACGATAGCGGTGTTCTCCAGTTCGTAGCGCTGCCTGTACACCTCGCCCGTCGCGCTGACCTCTATCGCGGCGTCGGCGGTTCCGTCGGCGACCATGGAGAACGCCGCGTCCTGGTCCGGAACGGAGACGATGTCGATATCGAGGTCGAAGCCCTGTATGTGTTTGATGAAGGCGGCCTCCTGCACCGTATTCTTCATCACCGCCACGCGCTTCCCCTTCAGATCGAGCAGAGAGACGATGCCGCTTCCCCTTGCGACGTACGCGGCGGACCATGCGGAGAGCGCCGGTGTTTCCGTGAATGCGTAGATCTTCTCCCGTTCCGGGGTGAATGCGATGCTCGTGACGATATCGACTTCTCCCTGTTTCAGGCGTTCCAGTCCCTCCGCCCATGTACCGGGGACGTACTCCAGCTTCCACCCTTCTAATTCGGCGATATGTTCGAGGATGTCGACGAAGACGCCCGCCGGGGCGCCGGATTCGTCGAGGAAGATGCCGGGCTTGCCCGAGTGAAGCGCGACTTTGACCGGAGCGGTCTCCCCGAAGAGAACGGAAGACGACATGAGCGCCGCAAAAAGAAAGGCGGCGGCAAGCAGTTTGGGTATGAGGCGGAAGAACGCCGGAGTTCGGCATGTCCTCGGCAGGGTCATCGATTTCATCTCCTTCTTCGTTGGGAGGCCGGCATGGGATGCTCAGCCTCTCTCACCGTTCTTCAGCAGACGGGAGAGCGTTTCATAATCATACCGCTTGGCGAGCGTCCTGAGTTTTTCGGAGATCTCGGCGTCGATCTCCCTCGCTCCGACGATAAGCTCGTCGAGGCCCGCGATGTCTCCGTTCTCCACATCCTCGTACATCGCGGCAAGCAGTTCTCCGGGAAGGGCCTTCATCTCCTCTTCGGTGGGGAGTGCGCTCTCCCTTCCGGACGCATTTGCGGAGCCGCCCCCGCGGAGAACCGGCAGGCCGAGAACGTCTCCCAACGTCTCGAACAGCTCCTCCGGCCTGAGCGGTTTCCGTATGTATCTGTCCACCCCCGCCTTGAGAACAGCGTCCCTGTCGTCTTCAAAGGCGCTCGCGGTGATCGCGACGACGGGAACCGACTCTCTCCCCGGAATCGACTTGATCCTCCGGGTGGCTTCGTAGCCGTCCATGACCGGCATGCGCATATCCATCAGCACGACGTGCGGGAACCACTCCTCGAAGATCGACAGCGCCTCTTCTCCGTTGACCGCTTCGCGCAGTTCGAAAGCGGGAGGACTCCCCCGGCGCATCGTCGCGGAACCGGCGTTCAGGCTGTTCCGGTCGGGGGAGAGCATTGCGCGCAGCACGTCCCGGTTCTCCTTCACGTCGTCGACGATCAGTATTCTAAAGGAGGCGTCCCCCGTCTCCAGACCGACGATGTCCTGCCGGTCCATTTTCGCCGTACGATGTCCCGACGTTGCCGTTTGCAGAGGAACGGAGAGGGTGAAAAGCGTCCCCGTCCCGATCGTGCTTTGTACAGTGAGGGAGCCGCCCATCAACTCGGAGAGCCGCTTGCTGATCGAAAGGCCAAGTCCTGTCCCTCCCGCGTCGCGCCCGGCTTCGGACTGGCGGAACGCGTCGAAGATGTGTTCCAGGTCCTTCTCCGGAATTCCCGGTCCCGTATCTTCTATCTCCACGAGGAGGCGTACTGCGTCCTGCGCGTCGTCTTCGTCCGCACGGGCGCGTAAGGCGATCCCTCCTGTCTTGGTGAACTTGACGGCGTTTCCGAGCAGGTTGAAGAGTATCTGCCGCAGCTTCGCCTCGTCCCCCGCCGCGTAGCGGGGAACGCTCTCCTGGCGCTCCATCACGAAGTGCAGCCCCTTGGCGTCGGTTCGGGAACGGAACATCGTCTCCATGTCGTCCAGGAGATCCCGGAGGCAGAACTCCGTCACCGAGAGTTCGAGTTGTCCCGACTCTATCCTGGACATGTCGAGGATGTCGTTGATGAGTTTCAGCAGATGCCGTCCGCTCCGGTTAATGGTGCGCACCTGATCGGTTTGTGCTTCGGAGAGGCCGCCGTCGCGTTCGAGAATCGAGGCGAAGCCGAGGACCGCGTTGAGCGGCGTGCGGATCTCGTGACTCATGTTGGCGAGGAAGGCGCTCTTGGTCCGGTTGGCCTGTTCCGCCGCCTCCTTTGCGATCCGAAGTTCGGCGGTGCGATCCCGGACCAGCTCCTCCAGGTGCTCCCGGTAGTTGTCCAGGGCGGCCTCCGCCGCTTTTCTGTCGGTGATGTCGGTGACGAGGCCTTCGAGCGCGATCGGTTCTCCGTCCTCCCCGCAGATCAGCACGTTGCGCTGATACACCCAAAATTCCTCTCCCGACTTCGCGAGCACTTTGAATTCGAACGCCGGGGGCGCCTCGCGGCGCCGAAGATCCTCCCACGCTCTTTCAAAAAACTGATTGAAATCCGGGTGGATGATTTTGCGTGCGAAAAAGGGGGTGGCGTAGGCCTCCTCTTGGGAGTAGCCGAGCAGTCGGGTGACGGCCGGACTGATGTATTCGTAGCGTCCGTCGCGCAACGAGATTCTGAAGATCAGGTCCGGAGAGTTCTCCGCCAGCCTGCGGAAGCGGCCCTCGCTCTCGCTGAGCGCGGTCATCCGTTCCTTCAGCTCTTCCGTCATCTTGTTGAAAGAGCGGGAGAGCGAACGAATCTCCCTCGGACCCGAGTCCGGAAGCGGCGTGTCCATCTCTCCGGACGCCACCATGTCGGCGGCGGCGGTGAGCTGAACGATCGGCCGGACGATGCCCCGCACCACGAAATACAGCAGAACGAAGGCGAGAGCGGAGAGCAGGAGCGCTGAGAACATGGTGCCGCGAAGCACGATGTTTCGCTGGCGCTTGCTTTCGGCCTGGCGAAGGGCGACGGCCCTGTCCACGTCGTCCAGATGCACGCCCGTGCCGATCACCCATTGGAGCGGTTCGAAGAGCCGTACAAAGGTCTCCTTCGGTGCAAGTTCAAGGGATCCGTCCGTACCCTTTCGGGGCCATAAATATTGCACGAACCCCTCGCCGTTCGCTTCGCACACGTCGGCCGCCTTTATTCCGATCTCTTCGACGAGCTTGCGCGCGGTATCGTAGTTTTTGTCGTCCGGCGTGATCCCCGGCAGTTCATTCTTGGTCGCGTCGAGGATCGGATGAATGATTGTCCTCGGGTTGGGCCGGTGTGTGTCGGTGATCCAGAAGTACCCTTCGCCTCCGGCGTAGCGCATGTTCGCGATGATATCCAGCGCCTGTCGGACGGCGTACTCCCGGGCGTCGTCCACGTAGACCCCGGTACCGATGATCCACCCCCACTCCTTTATCGATCTGACGTAGGAGAGTTTTGGTATATCAGGGATCAGCCCGTCCCTGGTAGGTTTGGACCACAGGTATTGCACAAACCCCTCTCCGTCCGGTGTGCACGCTTCCATTATCGCTTTGCCTATGTTCTTTTCGCTGCCCATTGCTTTATCGAAGTCAGGCCCCTTCATCGAGACGCCTTCCAGTTCGGGTTGAGTAGGGTGCATAAGAAACGAAGGGTAGGGGAGAGAGGTGTTGTTGACCCAGACGTAGCCGAGTCCATCGTCGAACCGCAGGGCCCGAAGGGCGAGCATAGCCTGCCGTTGCGCCTCTTCACGGGAGAAGCGCCCTTCTTCCTCCGACTTCATGATCTGCCGGACGAGGTTTTCCGCGATGTCGACCACCGAGCGAAGCTGCTCTCCGTACGCCTGGACGATGTACTCCGTCTGCGTCGACTGTTCGTATTTGTCGGAAAGAATGCGCCATGCGATGTCGACGTAGTCGCGCAGGTCGGAGCGGATGCGCTCGGTCTCGGAGACCCTCAACGCCTCGATTGCGGCTGTTGCGTCGGCGTCGATACGTCGGAGGACGATTCCGGCGAAGATGAGGATGGCCGGCAACAGCAGCGCGCCGACAGCCAGAATGATTCGGCTGCCGAGCCTCATGTTCCGGAACGCGCCGTTTCCTTTAGTGGTCAAGCCGTTCTTTCCCATTCGGATTCCTCCTGCCTGTGGCCCGATCAAGAGCTTTGCTCCTCCCCGGCGGGGTTCGAGAGAAGGGATGAAAGCGTTGCGTAGTCGTACTGCCGCACAAGTTGCTGCAACCCTTCGGCAACCTCCCGGTTCATCTCGCGCGCCAGGTCGACAAGCGTGTGCAGTTGATCGATATCGCCGTCTTCGACGGCGGTCCTCATCGATTCGATCAAGTTTTCCGGCAGCGCCGCGACCGTTTCCCTCGACAGAAGCGTCTCTTGCCGAGTATCGTCTGTCCTGGGTTCGTCGGCGTAGAGAAAACGTACGTCGAGCAGTTTTCCCAGCGCCTCGTACATATCCTCGGGACTGAGCGGTTTGCGTATGCAGATATCGGCGCCGCTCTTCAATACGTTCTGAACGTCGTCCTCGAAGGCGCTCGCCGTAATCGCGATGACGGGAACCGAATCTCCTCCTTTGCTCGCTTTGATTCTCCGCGTAGCTTCATAGCCGTCCATCACGGGCATCCGCATATCCATCAGCACGGCGCAGGGGCGTTCTTTTTCGAAGAGCCGAAGCGCTTCCTGCCCGTTTTCCGCCTCTCTCAGGGAGAAGCCGAGAGGAGCGAGCAACGCCTTCAGGATATCGCGGTTCTCTTTGATGTCGTCGACGATGAGCAACGGCCCCTCCGCCTTGTTGCGTTCCACGCCGGCGACGCGGCGAGGCGGCGTCTTCGGTGGGGCGGGCGTTTCCTTAGACGGTTCGACCGGTATCGATGCGGTGAAACAGCTCCCCTCGCCGAGGGTGCTTCGAACGGCGAGTTCTCCTCCCATAAGGTCGATAAGGCGCTTGCTGATCGACAGCCCGAGCCCTGTGCCGCCCGCTTCGTGTCCTGCCTCCGACTGACGGAACGCGTCGAAAATATGTGCCAGCTCTTCCTGAGGAATGCCGGGTCCGGTATCCTCCACCTCCAGCACAAGGCGCGGGCCGGCTTCCACGGACTCTTCCATGCGGGCGCGGAGCGTCACCCCGCCTTGTTTCGTGAACTTGACGGCATTTCCGGTCATGTTGACGAGCACTTGGCGCAGCTTGGCCTCGTCGCCGACGACGTTGCCGGGGAGATTCGAGTCGCGCTCCAGGGAGAGCGCGAGTCCCTTTTCTTCCGCCCGCCCGCGGAACATCGCCTCCAGGTCGTCCAGAAGTTCCTGCAGGCGGAACGGGGCGCTTTGCAGCGCAAGGCGTCCGGCCTCGATCCTCGACATGTCGAGAATGTCGTTGATCAGTTTCAGGAGGTGTCGGCCGCTCCGGTTGATAGTGCGCACCTGTTCTGCCTGCGCTTCGGAGAGTGAGAAATCGCGTTCGAGGACCGTGCCGAATCCGAGAATGGCGTTGAGCGGCGTACGGATTTCATGGCTCATATTCGCCAGGAAGGCGCTCTTTGCCATGTTGGCCCGCTCGGCGGCCTCCTTGGCCGCCTCCAGCTCGTTCGTCCGCTCTTGGACCAGCTCTTCCAGGTGTTCCCTGTGTTTTCCGACTTCCTCTTCCGCACGTTTGCTCTCTGTGATGTCGCGGAAGTACCAGATGCGGCCGTAATACTCCCCGGCCAATCCGAGCATGGGCGCGGAGTAGCGGTCGAACACCGTGCCGCCGGTCAGCTCGATCTCGTCCCGGCTCTTTTCATGAGGGTGCTGGTACAAGAAATTGACTTTGGAGAGAAACTCGGCGGGGTGCGGCAGGCGTTCCATCGCTTTCTTCAAGACTTTTTTTTCGTCGCGGGATGCGGCGATGTCGGCGGGAATGCCCCACAGCTCCGTGAAGCGACGGTTGAAGGAGATGATGCCTCCTTCGCCGTCGACGACGAGGATGCCGTCGAGCGACGTCTCCTGCTGCGTCTGGAGCACGGCGTTCGTGAAGCGCAGCTCTTTTTCCCGTTTCATGAGCTTGTTCAGGTTGGCGGCCAGCTCTTCGTTGGATCTGCGGAGGTTCGACTCGCTGAGCTTGAGCGACTCGCCCATCCGGCGATGCGCGTCGAATTCCGAGAGAATCCTGCCGATGAAGAGCGTCGTCAGCGGGTACGCGATCATCACGGGGATGGCCAGGAGTCGGATGGTCCGCATAGCCTGGCCTTCGGGAAGGGTGAGCATCAACAGCACCATCGCCGCGTGCACCAGCAACCCCATGAGGTAGAGAAGACGGGCGGAGGCCCTGCGTGATCTGCTGTAGTGTATGCGGTGGAAGAGCGCGCCGATGAGGGCGGAAGAGACGATGACCGATACGCCCATGACGGCCCCGGAGCCGCCTTGATGGATACGGAGGAAAAACGCCATCGACGCCGCGAGGGCAGCGGCGGCCGGGCCGAAGAAGAAACCGCAGACGCTCAGCATCACGGAACGGCCGTCGAAGATGACCCCCGGCGCCAGCACGAGAGGGTGCAGCATCCCCAAGAGCGAGGCTGTCCCGTAGAGCGCTCCCTGCATCAGGAGTTTTCGCGCCCGCCGCTCTCCGTCGGCGCCTATAAAGCCCGATAAAATGCTCAGCGAAGCGAGCATTCCCAGGTTGAAGACGATGTCCAGGATCTTCTCCATGGGCCGTTTCAGCTCCTTTTCAGAGAATGTCCTTGTGTGGGGGGGTGTTCTTCGAAGTCGCCCGCCGTTCGGACTCTTCTCTGCTTTCATTATTATAAAGTACGCGCGTCAAAAAACAATGTAAAACAATACGTTCTGTTTGGGGGCGGGTATACTCTTCACTGTCAGTCCGCGGTGCGTACGCGCGGATCGGGGAAGACGATGTCGATGCTGCACCCCTCGCCGGGGCGCGATTTCAGCCGCATTGTTCCGCGGAGCAGGCGGACGCGCTCGCTCATGTCGGCCAGCCCTCTGTGGCCGGAGGTCCGGAGGCGTTCGTACTCTGTTCCGGGGTGTTCTTCCGCGTCGAAGCCTTTACCGTCGTCCCGGATGGAGAAGCGGATCTCGTTGCTTTCGTCCTGTACGCGTACCTGAATCAAGCGCGCGCCTCCGTGCCGGACGGAATTCGACACGGCTTCCTGCATTATGCGGACGAGCGTCAATACATGTTCCTCGGGGAGCGAATCCAGCGTCTCGTCGGTCATCGCTTCGACGTTCGCGTCGCCGTGAGTACGGGAGAGCGTATCGGCGTTCTCGTCCATCGCGCTGACGAGACCGAGGCTGATCCATGAAGGGGAGAGATCCTCGCAGAAACCCCGGATTTCGTCCGCCGCGCTCCTCATGATCTCCTCCGCGGTATCCAGAAGCTCGCGGAGTTCGCCGGACGGATTTCCCGTAACGGCTTCCCTCGCCATCTGGATTCGTCTGATCGCGGCTGCGGCCGACTGAAGAGGCCCGTCGTGCAGCTCGCGCGCAAAGCGTTTGCGCGCCTTCTCTTCGGCGCGGATCATATCGCCGATGTACCGCGCCCGCAGCTCCTCCCTGGTGTACGTCTTCTCGGCCAGCTCCTCGATCGCTTCCGACAGCGCGTCGAATTCCGAAACGGCGGGATCGTCGAATCCCAGGCTGCGCTCCTCGCCCCATCGCGCTCCACGTATCCGCTCCGCGAAATTCCGAAGCGCGCGGGCGCGCTCCGAAGCGAGTTCTCGCGTACGCTCGGCGACCAGTTGCTCGAGGTTCTCGTTCTGCTCCCGCAGTCGACGCTGCAGCGCCGCGATTTCGAGATGCGCGCCCGCCCGCGCCAGCACCTCTTCCTCGTGGAACGGTTTGGTAATGTAATCGGCGCCTCCGCAGGCGAAGGCGCGGAGCTTGTCCGACGTGTCGCCCAGCGCGCTTATGAACAGCACGGGAACGGAGGCGAGCCGGGGGGTCGCTTTCAGGCGACGGCAGACTTCGAAGCCGTCCATATCCGGCATCAGAACATCGAGCACGATGAGATCGGGAGGCGTCTCGACCGCGGCGTCCAGCGCCAGCCGCCCGCGGGGGAAGGCGAGCACTCTGTATCCCGCAGCCCGCAGCATACGGTCGAGAAGGTCGAGGTTGGCGGGCGTATCGTCCACCACCATGACGGTCGCTTTCATTCCGTTTCGCTTCATTCCCGTGTTCTCCCCTCGTTCGTCTCGCACTGTGGTACAGATAAAAGAAGCGATTGCAGCCTCTCGTAGTCGTACCGTCTGGCGAGCGCCAAAAGTTTTTCGGCGGTTGCTTCGTCGATCGCACGCGCGGCGGCTATCTGCTCTCTCAGGCCCGCCATGTCGCCCGATTTGACTGCCGCCCGCATCGCGGCGCGCATTTCAGCGGGAATGACGGTGAGCGCTTCGCTCGTCAGCGGCGTTTCACTTCCGCGCGAGTCCTCGGCGTGAACGCACCGGAGTCCGAGCGCCTTTCCCAGCGCAAGAAAGAGCTCGTCCGGCCTGAACGGTTTGCGAAGGTAGCCGTTCACCCCCGCCTGAAACGCTTTCTGTTCGTCCTCCTCGAAAGCGAAGGCCGTGACGGCGACGATGGGAATCGCCGCGCCCCCGACGTTCGCTTTGATCCGACGCGTGGCTTCGTAGCCGTCCATAACCGGCATGCGCATATCCATCAACACCGCGTGCGGGGACCACTCCCCGAAAACTTTCAACGCCTCCTCGCCGTTCGCGCTCTCTTTCAGCGCGAACCCCATAGGTTCCAGCAGGGCCCGTAGCACGTCTCGATTCTCCTTTTTATCGTCCACAACGAGTATCCGGTACTCTTTCCCTTCGTTCTCCAAGCCGACGACGCGCCGGGATCCAGTTTGGGGCCGGCGCCCTCTTCGCTGCGGCGCAGCGGCAGCAGAACGGTAAAGCGGCTTCCGTCGCCCTGCCTGCTTACGACCGTGAGGCGGCCGCCCATAAGCTCGGCGAGCTGTTTGCTGATGGCGAGTCCGAGTCCGGCGCCTCCGGCCTCTCTTCCGGCATCCGACTGACGGAAGGGTTCAAAAATCCTCTCCAGTTCGATCAGGTCGATCCCCGGGCCGGTGTCTTCGACGTCGATCAGCAGATTCACGAACTCGTCGCCGGGATTGTGCGCATCCGCGCGGACGCGCATCGCGACGCCCCCTTCTTTTGTAAACTTCACCGCGTTCGACAGAAGGTTGAGCAGCACCTGCCGCAGTTTCGCCTCGTCTCCCACCGCATAGCGCGGCACATCGTTGTACTCCATGTCCAGATGAAGGCCCCGCGATTCGGCACGCAGCCGGAATATCGATTCCAGATCGTCCAACAGATCGTGAAGGCAGAAAGGGGCCTGCGTCAGCGTCAGGCGTCCCGCCTCGATTCTCGACATATCCAGAATGTCGTTGATAAGACGCAGCAGATGCCGCCCGCTCCTGTTGATGGTGCGCACCTGCTCGGCTTGTTTTTCGGAGAGGGAGAGATCGCGTTCGAGCGCCGCGCCGAATCCGAGAATGGCGTTGAGCGGCGTGCGGATTTCGTGGCTCATGTTCGCAAGGAAGGCGCTCTTCGCCTTGTTCGCGGCCTCCGCGCTCTCCTTGGCGATCTCCATCGCGTGCTGACGCAGGGCGAGGAGGTGCATCTCCTCTTCCGCCCGTTTGCGTTCGCTGATGTCGATATAGCACCCCACCATTGTGACGGGGGATCCGTCTTCGCCCCATTCGACCACCCGCCCCGCGCAGATCGCCCAGAGGAGCGAGCCGTCCTTGCGCACGTACCGTATCTCCTTGGAGAAAGGAGTCTTTCCTTTGCTTTGTATGTGCTCCCGGAGGAGATGGAGCGTGCCGGGCAAATCCTCCGGGTGGACGATCCGACGGCAGAGCATCGACGTTCCGGGCAGCTCCTCCTCTCCGTACCCCAGCAGATTCCGGAACTTCGGACTCAGAAACGCCGCGTCGCTTTTGAAGTATATCTCCCAGAAGCCGGAGAGGGTGGACTCCAGGACGTCTCTCAGGATGTTCCGCTCGCGCGCCGTCCGCATGTTCGCCTCGTGGAGCCTGAAGGCCATCTTGATGGACGCGTCGAGCACGGCGCCCCCCGAGTTTTTGGCGACGTAGCCGTACGAGGCGATCTTTTCGATCCGCTCCAACACCTCCGCTTCAGTGTAGGAGGAGAGAAAGACGACGGGGAGTTCTTTTCGCTTCAAAATCTCACGGGCGGTTTTCGACCCGTCCATGCCGGAGCCGAGTTCGATATCCATCAAAATCAGGTCGATCTCCGCCCTCTCGTCGCACACCATGCGAACTGCCTCTTCGCCCGTCTGCGCATGGAGCACGCCCCATCCAGCCTTGCGGAGCTGCCGTTCCACAGCAAGGGCGTTGGTCCGCGTATCCTCGACGAGGAGAATCGTTCTTCGTTCTTCGTTCATTATTCCTCCCGAAAAGCCGCTGCGCTGTGATCCGAGTTTTGCGGCGCGTTCCGGCGGCGTTCTTCATCGGCTGACGTCGGCGTTTCGTCGTGCCGGGGTTGGTTCCCGGATTCTGTTTCCGGGGAAGTCCGCGTCCGCAGATGCCTGTCCATCGCCTCCCGCAGGCGCTCGAATTCGTCCTCCAGTCGTGCAACAAGAAGCCCGGCTTTGTCCCGATTCCCCAGGCGCGCCGTTTTTTCCACGTCGAAAGCTGTGGAGCGCATAGCCTCGCCGCCTACATTTCCGGCGAGTCCCTTGATTGTATGGGCGCGCCGTCTGAGCTTCTCCATATCTCCCTCCGCCAGCGCATCGGCGAGCGCGGCCAGCATTTGCGGCGTTTCCTTCAAAAACTCCGATGTAATTTCGTCGGCCAGCTCTTCGTCGTCGTCGAGCACATCCAGCATGAGCGGTCTGTTCCAGGCCGCGTTTTCGGCGAGTGCGTCCCGAAAATTCCGTTCCTCGCTTCCTTCCGTTCCAAAGCAGCGGTCAAGGACGGCCATGATCTCTTCTCTGCGCACGGGTTTCGCCAGGTAGTCGTCCATGCCGCCCGCGAGGCACTCCCCTCTGGTTTCCGGCAGTACGTCCGCAGTGAGGGCGACGATGATGGATCGCACTTTCTCCGGGCGTTCCTTCGTTTCAATCGTGCGTATCTCCGCCGTTGCCTGCAAGCCGTCGATGACAGGCATCTGAAGATCCATCAGGACGAGGTCCGGCCGATGTTCCCGGAAGAGGGCGACTGCTTTTTCACCGTCTTCGGCCTGCACAACGGAGGCGAAAGGAGCGAGCTTCGATAGCATGACGGAGAGCATCTTCATGTTCAATCGTTCGTCCTCGGCGAGCAGGATCACCGGGTTTTCTTTTCTCCGCGCGCGGGGAAATCCTCGTTTTTCTTCCGGAAGGAGTGTCGCCGCAGTCGGAGAGGGCGCTTTCTCCGCGTCGTATGCCAGACGCAGGGTGAAGAAGAAGCTGCTCCCTTCTCCGGGGACGCTGTGTATTTCGAGCGTACTCCCCATCATCTGCAGAAGACGTTGGCTGATGGAGAGACCGAGCCCGATCCCCCCGTATTTGCGTGTGTTGGAGTTGTCGGCCTGATAGAAGGGTTCGAAGACGAGTTTCCGTTCCTCCGGCGGGATTCCGATGCCCGTGTCCGTTACGCTGAAGGTGAAGGCCGCCTTCGTTTTCCTTTAGAGGAGCGAAGCGCACCGAGAGCGTGACGCTTCCCCGCTCCGTGAATTTGACCGCGTTGTTCGTCAGATTGACGAGCACCTGTTCCAGGCGCACCGGGTCGAATATTGCCCGCGCCGGAACGTTGTCGTTCACGTTCGCCGAGAGCGCAATGTTTTTTTCGGCCGCTGCGGGACGAAGAGGAGCGACGGACTGTTCAATAGTCCTGTGGATGTCCGACGGAACCGCATGAAGATCGAGGCGCTCCGCTTCGATCTTCGATATGTCGAGCACGTTGCTGAGAATGTCGAGCAGGACGCGCGCGGAGGTATCGATGTACTCGATGTATTCCTTCTGTACGGCGTCGAGCGGCGTTTCGGCGAGCAGTCCGAGAAATCCGATGACGCCGTTGAGCGGGGTCCGTATCTCGTGGCTCATATTCGCGAGAAAGGTTGATTTTGCGCGATTGGCGGACTCGGCCTCCCCGCTGAAGGATGCGCGCGTTGGCCAGCGTTTCGAGGAGCGTTTTCTCGGCGCGCTTGCGTTCCGTGACGTCGCGGCAGACGCAGAAGATCAGCTTCCGGCAGTCGAACCAGGCGGCGTTGGTGCTGATTTCGACGTCGAGGATGCTCCCGTCCCTGCGTCGGTGCTTTGTTTCGAAGTGGTCGCCCTTCTCGTCGACGGCCCGCAGCATTTCGATAAGGTGTTCCCGAGGGTACAGAAACTCCCAGTCGAAGACTGTGAGGCGCCGTATGGATTCGAACGGGTAGCGGAGCATTTCCGCGAATTTTTTGTTGGCTTCGTACACTCCGCCGTTCTCGTCGAGGATGACGATCCCGTCTCTGGACTGCTCCATGAGGAGACTCCTTCGAGCCGCCTCCTGCTCAAGCTCCTCCGCCTGTTTTTTACCCTCCGTGACATCGAGAAAAAGAACGGTGAAGTAGTACTTCCGATCGGAGTAGGCGTGCACGCGAAACCATCTGCCGAGGAGCTCCGAATACTGCTCGAACTCCTTTGAACCGCCGTACAGCGCAACCTCGCCGTAGACGCCGAGCCAATCGAAGGAAGCGCTTTCGATGCCGGGGACGATCTTCCTGGCGGAGCGTCCCATCACATCGGCGCGCGCAAGCCCGGTGAATCTCTCGAAAGCGTCGTTCACCTCCAGAAATTCGTAGTCGATCGCTCTGCCCGAATCGTCGAGGATGATCCGGCGAAAAGAGTACCCGATCAAGGGGCTGCGCAGTATGTGTTGTTCGAGCATCGAAGCCATGAATACACCTCCGTGAGCCGTCGGCCTGCTTAGGCGGAAACGGCGCGCCGGAAAGAGTGCGGCTCGCCGTTTCTTTTTTCCATGATTCTATTGTATCAGCGTCGCCGCGTGAACATTCCTTTTTCTTCGAATTGCGGAGTTTACAGGGGCGTTTTGTCTCCGGAGGGCGTTTCCTCTGTTTTCCTCCGCTTTCGAAGCTCGCGCTGCATCTCCATCATCCGAAGATATGTTCGTACTTTTACCAGAACTTCCTCCTCCTGAAAAGGTTTCGTTACGTAGTCCGCGCCGCCTGCGGCGAAGGCGCGGACCTTTTCGTCGGGTTCGGCGAGCGGCCCGATGAAAAGCACCGGAATCTCCGCGAGGCGCGGCGTGTTTTTCAAACGCCTGCAGATCTCGAATCCGTCCATTTCGGGCATCGCGATATCGAGCAGGATCAGATCCGGAGGCGTTTCCTCCGCGGCTTCGATCGCCAGTTTCCCTCTCGGAAAAGTCAGGGCGCGGTACCCCTGCGCCCGCAGCATCTGATCCAGCAGGTCGAGAATGGCGGGAGTATCGTCCACGATCATGATGGTCGGCTTCTTTTCGATGCGGCTCATTTCCCTCTGCACCTCCTCTCGCCTGCCGGGCGGCGGAGCGATTCGGGGGGGGCGGGGTGCGTCCTCCCCCCTGCGTTCTCTCAGCTCTCGGTCTGGGCGAGCATCTCGCGTTCTTCCGTCGAGAAGATACGGTCGAGATCCAGCGCCATGATCAGGCGGTCCTTTACCTTCGCCACTCCTCGGATGAAGTCCACGCTTGCGCTGCTCGCCACCATGGGAGGCGTCGGCTCGATGGCCTCGTCCGGAACGCGCAGTATCTCCGACACGCCGTCCACCAGGATGCCGATGTTTTGCCCCGCCATGTGGACGACGATGATGCGCCGGTCGCTGTCGTTCCGTCCCTCCCTGTCGACCACCAGGAACCGCTTGCACAGGTCGACGATGGGAACGATCTGCCCGCGGAGGTTGAACGATTCCCTCCACGAAGTCCATGGACTGCGGTATTACTGTGATGTTCTGCATTCTGACGATCTCGCGCACTCTGGAGATGTCGATGCCGAACTCCTCTTTGCCCAGCGCGAAGACGACAAGCTGCTGCTCGGCCATAGCTCTTCCTCCTTTTCAATGCAGTTCTTTCAAGCCGCTCCCTGGCGTGTTCGTTACTCCGGGAACGGCGAGGGTGTGCGTGCGTAACTCTTAGGAGATGTCAGCGTTTTTTCCCTTTCGGGGCGTTCCCAACAGGGACCAGCCCTTTGTGCGCGCCGTCCTCGAATTTGAAGGCCCCGACCAGCTTCTTCAGGTCCTCGGCGAGCCCGGCAAGCTCCTCGGAACCCTGCGCTACGCGCTCCGCAGAGGCGCCCACTTCCGCCATCTGCCCCCGGACCATGTCCGAAGAGGATGCCGCGGCGCTCACGCGGGAGGCTATGTTCTGCACCGCGCCCGCGATCTCTTCGCTCGATGCAGCCTGCTCTTCCGAGACCGCCGCAAGATCCTGCGTCGCCATGGATATCCGGGAGAGGGCCTCCATCATCCTGTCGATTGTCTCGCGCGTCTCCTCGGCAAGGCGGCTGGAGTCCTTCGACGCCTTGGCTCCCTGTTCCGAAGACGAGACGACGCTGTCCAGGTCCTTCGTGATGCCTGCGGCGAGCGCCGCAATCTGCTTGGCGGCTTCGTTGCTCTCCTCGGCCAGCTTGCGGACCTCTTCGGCGACAACCGCGAAACCTCGTCCGGCTTCTCCGGCGCGCGCGGCCTCGATGGCGGCGTTCAGCGCCAGCAGGTTTGTCTGGTCCGCGATACCACCGATCTGGGTGACGAAGCTCTGGATCTCCCGTGCGCGGTCGCCGAGGCTTCGTACCTGCTGCGCGGAGTTTTCGGCCTCTGTTGCGACGCCGTTGATGCTGGAGACTGCTTTTTCGACCGCTTTCGTCCCCTCTTCTCCGGCGAGCCGAGCCTGTTCGACTTCGGTCGCCATCTCTGTTCCCTTCTGCGCGGAGGACTGCGCGCCGCTCGCCACTTCCTCGACGGAGGCGTTGATCTCTTCGCTGGCCGCGGCCAGACTTT
>CAXXRY010000052.1:0-11927 GCA_963668335.2 Aminobacteriaceae bacterium
TATACTTTCTATTTACTCCTCGAACCTCTGGAGCGCAATAACACCGTTGTGGCCGCCGAAGCCGAAGCTGTTCACCAGAAGTCTGGAAACATGAGCCTTCACAGGAGAGCCCCCAACAACATTGATAGCGCACTCCGGATCGAGATTCTCCAGATTGATCGTCGGATGAATAATACCCTCTTCGATCGTTTGAAGAGCGGCCACGGTCTCCAAGGCGCCTGCTGCGCCAAGGCAATGGCCTATCATTGATTTTGTCGAGTTCACATAGGCCTTGTCCGCATGATCACCAAGAACGCTGCGAATCGCTATAGCCTCCATTTTGTCGTTAAGAGGCGTAGATGTCCCGTGCGCGTTGATGTACTCTACGTCTTCAGGTAGCCACTTCGCATGCGTCATAGCCTTGCGTATGGCTCGGGCAGCGCCCTCGCCCTCGGGGTCTGGAGCTGTAATATGGCTTGCGTCGCAGGTGTTGCCATATCCGACGAGTTCTGCATATATGTGAGCGCCTCGTCGTTTTGCATGTTCAAGTTCCTCAAGAACCAGAACGCCGGCGCCTTCACCCATGACGAAACCATCTCTGTCGACATCGAACGGCCGGGATGCCTTCTCCGGTTCGTCCATCCTCGTCGAAAGCGCTTTCATTGCCGCAAATCCCGCAATACTGATGGTACGAAGCGCAGCTTCTGAGCCACCCGCAAGAATGATGTCGGCGTCGTCGCGCAGAATTGCATGGTATGCTTCACCCAAACTGTGAACAGACGTCGCGCACGCAGTAACAACACACATGTTGGGTCCCTTGGCGTTGTGCTTGATGGCAACGTACGCAGTCGACATGTTGCTGATCATCATCGGTATAAAGAAGGGGCTGACCCTCTTCGGGCCCTTCTCCATCATTGTCTTAAAATTGTTGAACGTGGTCTCTATGCCGCCCTGACCACTCCCGATATATACTCCGAATTTATATGGATCCAGGCTTCCAGTATCGAGCTTTGCATCCGCCACCGCAAGACCGGCCGCGGCGACAGCAAATTGAATAACTCTGTCGGAACGTTTGGCTTCTTTATTGTCCATCCATTGGGAGGGGTCAAAATCCTTTATATCCGCTCCAAATGGGACGGGACTATCGCTTGCATCAAACGTGGTCAAAAGACCAATACCGTTTTTGCCGTCTTTCAAAGCCTGCCAGTAGTCTTCTTTTCCTGTGGCAATAGGGCTGACAACTCCGAGCCCTGTAATTACAACCCTTCTCAAAATGCTTCACTCCTCCACCGCAAGGGTCGATACAGACGACGTTTCGCGGAAAAACTCCGCATAAGGGGGGAATACGCGGAAGCGCTCCCCCCTTCGCTTCTCGGCGACCTACTCGTCCACACCGAGCTTGCTCAATGTGTAATTCATCGCCTCACCGACAGTGGTGAGCTTCTCGGCGTCTTCATCAGGGATCTCTATGTCGAATTCCTCTTCGATTCCCATAATGAGTTCGACAATATCAAGGGAGTCCGCCCCAAGGTCTTCGACAAAGGAAGCTTCAGCAACTATCTGGTCCTCTTCCACGTCAAGCCTGTCGATAATAATCTCTTTCAACCGAGCGAGCATTTCTTCTTTTTTCATTCTCGTTCACCCCCCTTCACTCTCTATTTAGCACATGGTCATGCCGCCGTCGACGGAAATAACCTGTCCCGTTATATACGACGCTTCATCGGAAGCAAGGAAACACGCGATATATGCTACGTCTTCGGGTGTTCCTGGCCTTCCGGCGGGCACTTGTTTCAAAAGAACTTCCCTCGCCTGCTGGGGCAATGAGTCGGTCATATCAGTGCCGATGAAACCGGGCGCAAGAGCGTTTACAGTGATCCCTTTTGCGGCATACTCTCTGGCAGCCGATTTTGTAAAGCCGATGACTCCTGCTTTGGAGGCACAATAGTTCGCCTGCCCGGGGTTGCCTATCAGGGCAACGACTGAAGCTATATTAATGACGCGTCCCCATTTGGCCCGCATCATTTCCCGGATAGCCGCCCTGGTGCAATAATACACCGAGGAGAGATTCGCTGTCAGCACCGAATTCCAATCTTCGTCCTTCATTTTGATGAGCGGGGCGTCTTTGATAATTCCGGCGTTGTTTACCAGTACGCTTACATGCCCGGCTTTTTCATTGACAACGGAGAATACCCGTTTGACATCTTCGGGATCGGAAACATCTCCTTTGACCGGAAATGCGATTCCTCCTCCGGCGGCAATGATATCACAAACTTCAAGAGCTGCCTTCTCGCTGCTGCGAAAATTCACAGCGACCGAAAAACCGTTCTTCGCCAGGCGGATTGCCACAGCCCGCCCAATCCCTTTGGCTGCGCCGGTTACGAGAGCGATGCGCTGCTCCATATCACATCATCTCCTTTAATAAAGCGGCTGATTTTTCAAGGGTCTCAAGAGTTCCGCAGGGAGATGCCGTTAGACCCTTGCGGCATTTTTTTACCAATGCTCCCAAGACCGTACCGGGACCGATTTCGAAAAAAGTGTCTACTCCGGAATCAGCCATCCAGTTAACAGATTTCTCCCAGAGTACCGGCATATATGTTTGATGGAAGAGGGCGTCCTGTATGTCTTGTACATCGTCTACAGGCTCCGCGCGCACGTTAGGAGACAATCGGTGCAGAGGGCCTTTTCCACACGCACTGATCAAAAGCTGCAAGAAGCTGATCTGCCACAGGCCGCATCAAACGGCTGTGGAAGGGAGCGCTGACATTCAATGGCACTGTTTTTTTGGCGCCTCTTTCTTTTGCAAAAAGCATCGCTTTCTGGACAAATTCTGTTTCTCCGGAGA
This sequence comes from Aminobacteriaceae bacterium, assembly GCA_963668335.2. Classification (GTDB taxonomy): domain Bacteria; phylum Synergistota; class Synergistia; order Synergistales; family Aminobacteriaceae; genus JAAYLU01. Next base: position 2,822 of record CAXXRY010000052.1, read on the forward strand.
TTACAATCTGACCGGGAGAATTAAAGTTTGCCGGCTGACATTCGTGCAAAGGAGCGACCTCATTGCAAATGTCGGAAACAGTCTGCGCATCAAGTCCTAGGATTGCCGCCATCGCTCCTTTACCTTCAGGAACCGCTTCCTGCATCAGTCTGCCGCGTAGATGAACCAAGCGGACGCCGTCTTCAAGAGAGATCGTTCCTGAGGCTACCAGAGCAGTGTATTCCCCAAGACTGTGTCCTGCGAGAAAAGCTGGTTGAAGGTGTTTCCCTACAAGTTCCTCTAAAACGGAGATTGCGGCTATGCTTGCGACGAGAATGGCAGGTTGCGTATATGCCGTCTTCCGCAGTTCCTCTTCAGGTCCATCAAAAATAATCTTGGAAAGAGAAAAGGAAAGTGCGTCATCCGCACGCCGAAACACTTCAGCAGCACTCTGAAATGCATCCCGAATGTCCCTGCCCATTCCCACTTCTTGGGATCCCTGCCCAGGGAAGATCAGTGAATATGACATCTTTTCACCTCATTTTAAAGAAAGAGCTGCAGAAAGACTCTGACCGATTATTTCCGCATCACGAAAAAGGTTACGGATAATCTCCGCGGCAGGAAGGATATCGTTGACCAGGGCGGCGCTCTGTCCTGCCATGAGAGACCCCCACTCGACGTCGCCTTCGACAACTGCGGCGCGAAGGCGGCCTGCTCCCAATTTTTCATACTCCTCTACCGCTGCGTTCTCTCTTTCAAGTTCTTCAAAACGGCTGGTGAGCTTGTTTTTTAGACAGCGTACAGGATGACCCGTAATACGGCCGGTAATCACGTTACTTCTGTCCCGAGCCGCGAGAATCGCTTCTTTATAGGACGGGTGGACTGTTGACTCCGTGCAGCAAACGAAGCGTGTACCAACCTGGACGCCTTCAGCGCCGAGCGCGAAGGCAGCCGCAACACCTCTTCCATCGGCGATTCCCCCCGCAGCAACGACTGGAATCTCTACAGAATCAACTATCTGAGGTATGAGAACTATCGACGTTAGCTCACCGATATGCCCACCTGCCTCCATTCCTTCTGCAACCACAGCGTCCGCCCCCTGTTTTTCCACTCGTTTAGCCTGCGCTACAGAAGCGATAACAGGAACGACGATAGTTCCGCACGGTTTTAAACGTTCGATAACCTTGCCGGGACTCCCTGCTCCGGTGGTGACAATCGGGACGCTGTATTTCGCGGCCAACTCTATTACGTCGTCCACAGTCGGTGACATAAGCATAATGTTCAGTCCAAACGGCTTGTCGGTGAGTGTGCGTACTTTAACAAGCTGTTGTTCGAGTAGTTCCGGAGGCATATTCGCAGCGGCAATTACTCCAAGGCCTCCCCCATTGCTTACCGCGGCCGCGAGCTCAGCGTCCGCAACCCAAGCCATCCCTCCTTGAATAAGAGGATAGGAGCATCCGAGGAGTTGGACTATGCGGTTTTGACGGTGTGACGATGTTGTTCTAGGATTCATAGATGACACCTCCGTATGTCATACCTGCCCCGAAAGCGGTAAAGAGTATTTTCTGTCCCCGAAGAAGTTTCCCTTGTTTCATAAACTCGGATAGAGCGATAAAGACGGATGCCGCGGATGTATTACCGTATTCGTCAAGATTAATGAATACCCTCTCGGGATCAATACCGAGACGTTCCGCTGTGCGTTCGATGATTCTCTGGTTGGCCTGATGAAAAAACCACCAATCAATTACCTCAGGCAACATTCCTGAGTCTTCGCATAGTTTTTTTAAAAACGGAGGAATGACGCGATTAACGAATTTGAAGACGTCGTTCCCTTTCATTGCAACATAGTGTTTTTTTTGATCGACGGTTTCGTGCGAGGCGGGATTTTCAACAAGACCACCAAGGAACGTTATCTGATCATGTTTCGTGCCGTCCGACTTCAGTTGGGCAGATATAAAACGCCCGTTGCCGTCGGAGGGGCCGAGAACCATAGCCCCGGCGCCGTCCCCAAAAAGAACGCACGTATTCCGGTCAGTCCAGTCAACAAGCGCTGAAAGCACCTCGGCGCCGATGACGAGGACTTTTTTCCAAAGACCTGAAGCTATGCCGTTGACGGCGAGGACAATAGAGTACACTCCGCTGGTGCATCCGGACTGAACGTCGAACGCCCCCGCATTCTCTGCTTTGAGCAGCCCCTGAACCTTCGGGGCTACTCCAGGGAATAGAGTATCCGGGCTGTTCGTGGCAACGATGACCATATCGAGTTCAGAAGGCATAATTCCAGCATTTTCCAGGGCTGCTCGTCCCGCCTTTTCAGCGATTGCACTCGTGAGTTCACCGGGGCCGGCAATGTGTCTTCTCTGAATGCCAGTTCTTTCACGAATCCATTCATCGCTGGTTTCGACTATTTGTGATAAGTCGTCGTTAGTCACTACATTTCTCGGGGCATACATGCCGCAACCACGAATGGCGACGGGTATTCCTTGAAAAAAAGACATGAGAAGACCTCCTTTACCCTAACTCTTCCCGTATCAACTCAACGCCGTTCTGCTTAACGAAGTTTCTGGCTACTCTCAGGGCACTTACGATAGCGGGTGCTTTCGACCGTCCATGGGCTTTTATTACAGCCCCGTTGACGCCCAGAAGCGGCGTACCGCCGTGCTTCTCATAGTGAAAGCGTGCAATGAGATCTTTCATCATAGGGAGCATAAAGACCATTCCCACCTTTGGAAGGATGCGATGCCCTATCTCTTCTTTAAGCATAGAAGCGACCGCAGTCATGAGGCCTTCTGCAAATTTGAGAACGATGTTTCCCGAGAAGCCGTCGCAGACAACGACGTCCGCTCTGCTATACGGGATGTCGTCTCCTTCCACGTATCCTGTAAAATTGAGCGTGCTCTCTTTAATAAGCGTTTTTGCGCCGGAGATCACCTCGTCGCCTTTAATCTCCTCCGACCCGTTTGAGAGCAGTGCTATTTGCGGCGTTGTAACGCCAAGGATGCGCTTTGAATAGATATTTCCCATATGAGCGAACTGATAGAGATGATACGGTTTATTCCGTACGTTTGCGCCCACGTCGAGAAGAAATGTGTACTTGTTCAGCGTGGGAAGCGCGACGCCCATTGCAGGGCGGTCGATCCCGGAAATCCTGCCAACGACGAGCACTCCTCCGGCGACAATCGCACCGGTATTACCTGCTGATACACATCCTGATGCTTCGCCAGAACGAACCATCTCCATCGCAAGACGCATGCTGGAGTTTCTTTTTTTTCGTATCGCAAGCGTTGGGTGTTCGTCCATATCTATACGCTCATCGGTATGAACAATAGAGAGACGCTTTGCCAAGGAAGAAGGAGCTTTTTCCAGTAGAGGCTTGATTGCCGGCTCCGATCCAACGAGCAGAAGTTCAAGATCGCTATACTCTTCACAGGCGAGCAGCGCCGCTTTGCATATTTCGGAAGGACCATGGTCGCCTCCCATTGCGTCAAGGGCAAGAATCAAACAGGGTTCACCTCTCTCCAGACTCAAAAAAGCCTATTTTCCGCAACAATAGCGGCTATAAACCTTCCTACAAAAATCTCTCTGTCTCCGACCTTCGTCCGTACGCTGACAATATATTTATCATCCTTGTGGACTCCTACTTTCGCTCTGGCTATAAGGGCGTCTCCCACGCGTGCGTGTCCTTTGTATTCGCCTCTCATCGAGTCCACTATTACGAAATCGGCTTCAACTACCGCAATGGCGATAGAACTTGCTTGAGCATAGATGTAGTGATCCCATACCATGTCCGTTTCGCGAAAGGCCATTTCCCTGCGGGTTTCCAAAACCGACAGAGCCCATTTGTTGGGTTCCAGTTCAAGAAGGTCGCCCACAACCTCGCTCTGCTTTAAAGAACGCAACCGGCTGGTGGCTTTCTGCGCCATAAAAAGCATTCTTTCGCGAAGCTCGGGCACGCCGAGAACAGCCCTGTCAAGACGAATAGTACTAATACTCGCGGAAAGAATGCCTGCGAGTTGTTCGTCCGTCGCGAGCGGGTTTTGTTCGATGAGTTTCAGCAACTTCTCCTGTCGGTTTTTTTTTCTTTGAGACTTGATGGAAGTCGCCCCCCCAATAACCACCTGATGATAATATCTACTCTCAAGACAAGGTAAGTATAATTGGGTTACACCGAGCGGTCAATAGGCGAAGAGCGGAAGATGGCACAAAAAAGAAGAGAGGGTCTCCCCTCTCTTCTGCAACCAAGCCTTTAGAAGCACAGTCTGCTAGCTACTCTTTTGCTTCCGTTTTGGTTTCAAGAACTTTTCGGCCTCTATAAAATCCGCATTCTCCGCAAGCTGTGTAATTCATGACCACTTCTCCGCAGTGCGGACATGTGGTCAGCTCAGGGCCGGACAAGGACCGGATCCACTCCGACTTTCTTTTATGTGTACGGGCGTGGGATACCCTACTTTTCGGCGTCGCCATTCTGCATTCCCCTCCTTTTCACTCTATTTCCTGATCAAATTGTATTGCAAGAAGCTTTTCAAACCGAGGGTCCTTCTTTTCGGAAGAGCATGTACATGCTCCCGAGTTCAGAGACTTTCCGCACGTTGGACATATGCCGCGGCAATCCTTAGAGCAGAGCACCCGCATCGGAAGAGCAAGAATCAAGCTTTCCCAGACCTGTTCCGAAATATCAAGACGATTCTTCCAGGAAGTGACCGGTACAACGTGAAACTCATCATCCGTTTCCTCAGTAGCGTTACGGTTTGCGACAGTCTTCTTCCGCAAAGAATAAAGATACATGAAATCATCCAGAATTTCAATATCTGTCGGTTCAAGACATCGAGAACATTGCGTCGTAAAAAAAACTTTTAGGGCTATCGTCACACACAAACAATCGTCTGCCCAACGTGCTTCCGCTTCTATCCTCAGCGGCGAAGCAAAACGGAAAAGCAGCCCGTCGTAGAGTATTTCCGCCCGGGCTGAGTCGCACATAGAATCAAGTACGGTCCGGGATGGTACTTCCTGCTCCCAAAGGGCTGTGGTGACCGCATCCTCATTCCCAAGCTCCGGGGTATCAATTTCAAAACGCCATGAGACCGGTTTTTCCGTTATGGGCACGTGCTTTCCCTCCTGGGACTCTAATAAAAGCTAATTCTTAATCGCAATTTTCTTTGTATCTCGAGCTATAACGAGCTCTTCGTCCGTTGGTATTATGATTACCTTTACGTGACTGTCGTCGGTGCTGATGATACGCTCTTTCCCACGGACGTTATTTTTCTCTTTGTCCAATTTGATTCCCATGAATTCAAGGCCGGCGCAGATACTCTCGCGGGCGCGGGCGCTGTTTTCTCCTATACCTGCGGTGAAGACAAGCACATCAATGCCTCCCATGGCGGCTGCATACGACGCAACGTATTTCTTGACGCCATAATAGAGCATATCCTCGGCGAGTTTTGCGCGCTGGTTCCCTGAATCGGCCGCTTCTTCTATATCACGGAGATCGCTGCTGACGCCTGATATTCCCAGAAGACCGCTTTCCTTGTTCAGAACATGACTCATAGCTTTGTTGTCAATTCCTTCCTGTTCTGCAAGGTAGGAAATGAGCAGCGGATCGACGTCTCCGGAGCGAGTTCCCATAATGACACCCGGAAGTGGACTGAATCCCATGCTCGTATCGACGGATTTTCCGCCTTTCACTGCGGCGAGAGAACTGCCGTTCCCCATATGGCATGTAACAATATTGAGGGACTCGACGGGTTTGCCCAGTATTTCCGCAGCCCTGTGGGAGACATAGTAGTGACTGGTACCGTGAAACCCATAGCGACGCACCTTATATTTCTCATAGTAATGGTAGGGAACACCGTACATATACGCATAGCCAGGCATGGTCTGGTGGAACGCCGTGTCGAATACGCCTACCTGGGGGATATTGGGAAGGGCTTCCGTTACCGCGTAAATGCCCATGAGGTTGGCCGGGTTATGAAGAGGAGCGAGAGGAACGCACTCTTCCAGCGCATCGATGACGTCATGGGTAATAAGGACCGAGCCTGCATAGCGTTCTCCGGCGTGAACCACTCTGTGTCCGACGGCTGCAAGTTCATCGAGACTCTTCAATACGCCATGCTCAGAGTCAAGGAGCGCTTCGACGACAACCTTGAAGGCGATTTTGTGATTGGGGATTTCTTTGTTCTTGATTACGGCGTCCATTCCGGTCTTCGTGTGCTTGATTCGGGCTCCTTCAATCCCTATTCTCTCAACAAGCCCCTTTGCGAGCACCGATTCGTCGGTCATATCGAAAAGCTGATACTTAAGAGATGAACTACCGCAGTTTACAACAAGAATCTTCATGAATACTACCCCTTCCTCTCATCTTGACCGGACGCTTTCGCAGGTTGTATTGTAATGGTACGAAAGGAGGCCGGTCGCCATATATGGAAATTGTGTTGGTATTGTAGCCGAGTACAACCCGTTGCATTACGGCCATCTTTTTCACATACGCCGAACCCGGGAGCAGGCAAATCCGGACGGCATTATCATTGTGCTCTCATCCTATTTCACCCAAAGAGGAGAGCCCGCGCTTCAAAGTAAGTGGGATCGTGCGGAAAGCGCGCTTCACGCCGGAGCCAACCTTGTTCTTGAACTGCCTGTCTTTTTTTCCAGTCATAATGCAGGTGTTTTTGCATCAGGAGCGGTCAATGTACTCGCAGCAACAGGTCTGGTCCAAACCATTTCTTTCGGAATGGAAGAACCTGAATTTGATGTTGCCCCGCTTCTTGATATTCTAGTCCACGAACCGATTACTTTCAAGGATTCTCTGAAAAAACATCTGAATTCGGGATTTTCCTATGTAAAAGCACGAGCGGAAGCTCTTGCGTCGATCAAAACCGAGTATGGCGCTTTCATCTCCTCCCCCAATAACTCGCTAGCATTGGCGTACATGGAATATATTGCGAGAAAAGGTCTGAACATTCAGTGCATGCCCATTAAGCGTGCCGGCGCCGGTTATCACGAAACTTTCCTTTCTGCATCCGGTGAAAATTCCTGTTTTGCCAGTGCTTCCGCTATTCGTCGCGGTATTCTTGAAGGAGGACTTGATGCAGTGGCGCACACACTCCCGGTTTCAAGCTTTGAAATTTTGCAGCGCGCTTTAAAAAAAGGCCATTATGTACTCTCGACCGATTTGCTTTGGAGAATGGTACGATTAGTTCTGCTGCGCACAACGAAAAACAACTTGAACCACTCCTCGGAGATGAGCGAAGGGATGGAAAACCGGTTGCTCCGTTATGCCGCGGAATGCGGTTCATGGGATGAATTCCTCGGGAAATGCGTCACTCGGCGATACACGCGAACCAGAATCCAACGGCAGCTGATTCATCTTCTGCTAGACATTGATCACGCCGAGAACCGTGCTTTCCAGGTAAAGGGCCCCGCGTATATTCATCCGCTTGCAGCTGATACAAAAGGTGTAGAGATGCTTCGGGTAATGCGCAAGAAAGCATCGCTTCCCGTACGAGGAAAGCTCCCCCTTCACGCGCAGGGAGCCGAAGGCGATCTGGCCTCTATTGAACGTTTGGCCGCAGAAGTCTGGGAGAGCCTCACCCCGGCATTCATTCCGGGGACCGAAAAAAAACGGCATCTCATCAGGGAGAAAGAGTATGCGGTAGAGGGAAGCGCTCCCTGAGACGTCGAAAGACTCCCGGCGGGACCATTTCGTGCACCGCTCCCCCGAACTGATAGATTTCTTTCACGGCATGGCTTGAAAGATAGGAGTACCTCGCGTCGGTGACGATGAACAACGTTTCGATATCAGGAGCTAACTGTCTGTTCATGAGAGCCAGCTGAAACTCGTACTCGAAATCCGAAAGCGCCCGGAGACCTCTGATAATGATCCGGCTCCGTTCCTGGCGAAGGAAATCAACGAGAAGTCCCGAGAAGGAACCGACTTTGACGTTGGTCAGATGACTTAATGCCTCTCTTGCCATGGCTTTTCTTTCGTCAACGGTAAACGCAGCTTTTTTCTGAGGATTCAGGAGTACGCTCACGATAACTTCATCGAAGAGCGCCGCGGCTCTCTCGGCAATATAAATGTGTCCATTGGTGATAGGATCGAACGATCCAGGGTAGACTGCGCTTATACTTCTTTTCATGCTTCTTCTCCTCTCTCTCCGTGAATATTCGCAGATAATACTGAGGGTGCAAGAAAAGAAAGGACCGTTTCCCCGTACTCCCGGCGATCAATGACCCTATAGTTTTCGCCGGAGGGAACGGGCTCGCGGAGCGAATGCTCTATTACCGTAATTCCATTCGGAACGAGAATACCTCCCGACTTCGGAAAGAGTATTTCGCCGAGAATGCCGGGCCATCCCGCACCATACGGCGGGTCGGCAAAGATTATTTCAAAACGATGTCCTTTCCGTTCCAAAAAAGAAAGCGCTCTTCGAATATCCATTGCGAGGAGAAGAAAAGAGGGAGCGGCGGAGAAAAGAGAACGAATGTCCCGGGCACGAGCGGGCAGTATCTCCACCGCTGCAACAAAAGAAGCTCCCTGTTGGGCCGCACGATAGGCAACCCTGCCGGTTCCGGAGAAAAGATCGAGGAAAGCACGACCTTTCAAGGGACCGAGAATACTAAAGAGAGCCCCTAGAACCTTCCCGGATGTCGGGCGGACCTCCTTGGGCGGCGCCCCCCTCTTTCCTTTGATCACTGTGGAAGCGCCTTTCCTTCCGGGTGTTCAAGCGGCAAGGTATCGGCGTGAACGTTTGAGCGAAGGTATGTCTCAATCATAAGAGCCATACCTTCGAGAGCTCCGCGTACGGATTCAGTCAAAAAAGGGCTCGAATACGGCGCTATTTTTATGAGGGAGTCCTCTTCGCGTTCTACAATCTGGATGAAAAATTTTTGTTCGAAGGAGCCGTCGCCGGCCACTGTTTCTATAATATAGGAGTTTCCTTCTGCAGATTCGTAGTATCTTTTATACACCCAGAGAGCGTCACCTTTGTCTCCGCCCTTATTATGAATATGGTTCACAAATTTTTTTAAAGATCCCTTTCCCGGAACTCGAATATGCACTGCCTCCGCCCTCCCTGGACAACGGTTTCCGACAGATGATTCCGTTTCTTTTTTCAGCAGTCTTGAAAGAAAA
>CAXXRY010000053.1:0-28076 GCA_963668335.2 Aminobacteriaceae bacterium
TTGTTGAGGATGGGGTGTAGCCAAGCGGCAAGGCAGCGGACTTTGGATCCGCCATCGCTGGTTCGAATCCAGCCACCCCAGCCATGTACAAGAGGCAGAGGGGCCTGAAGCGGATCCCCTTTTTTTGTGTTGTGGAAAATTCAAGGTAAAGGTGTTGATCTTCGTGTCCGCTTCTCGTTGTGTCACCGGGGCGCTGGTACTCGCGGCCGGAAAGGGGACCAGGATGAAAAGCGATCTTCCGAAAGTCCTGCTTCCGCTTCTGGACCAGCCGGTGCTCTATTATATACTCGACACGCTCCGGCAGTGCATGGCGTCCTCCAAGGGGTGTGTACAGTCGCTCGCGGTCGTCGTCGGGCACAGAGGGGAAACGGTTCAGGAGTATCTTGCTTCGAATTGGCCGGAGGCGCTCCCTTTGTGGCAGCATGAGCAGCTCGGAACCGGACATGCGGTACAGATAGCAAAGGAGTGGTGGACGGGCCTCGATCATCTTCTTGTGCTCCCGGGGGATGTCCCGCTTCTTACGGAGGCCAGTCTTTCCGCTCTTGTCGAGGAGCATGTCGCTTCGGGAGCGGACTGTTCCTTCATCAGTTTTTCATGCGGCCGATCCTTCCGGCTACGGAAGAGTGGTGCGGGAACGTAAAGAGATCGGGATCATCGAGGAAAAGGACGCCACTAAGGTACAAAAAACGCTCACAGAGGTCAACAGCGGTATCTACATCTTCAAAACATCTTCTCTCCTGCCGCATATCTACAGACTGGACAACGAAAACGCCCAAGGGGAATACTACCTGCCCGACATCATTGCGATGATGATCCGCTCAGGCGGAAAGGTGACGGCCTCGCTCGCCCCTGACGAGGCCGAGTTCGCCGGAATCAACACTCCGTTACAGCTTGCGGACGCGGCTGCGGCCCTGCGCAGGCGTATTCTCCGTCGTCATCTCCTGGCAGGGGTCCGCATGCAGGATCCCGATTCCGTGTGGATCGGGCCGGAGGTCGTTATCGCCGACAACGTGCTGCTTGAACCTTCTGTCCAGCTGTGGGGAAGGACGGAGGTGGGGAGAGGCTCCCATGTCGGCAGCTTTTCGATTCTCCGCAACGTCGTCCTGGAAGAGGACGCCTGCGTCGTCAGTCATGCGGTGCTTTCGGACAGCGTTTTCCGGAAAGGGTCTCGGGTTGGTCCGTTCATCGTGGTCCGCGACGGGGCGGTATTCGAAGAGGACTCACGGGGCGGAAAGTTCGTAGAGGTGAAGAAGAGCCGCGTCGGCAAAGGGAGCAAAGTGCCCCACCTGGCGTACATCGGCGACGCGGAGATCGGCACGGAAACGAATATCGGCGCGGGGACGATCACCTGCAACTACGACGGGAAAAAGAAGAACCCCACGACCATCGGTAACCGCTGTTTCATCGGAAGCGATACGATGCTCGTGGCGCCTGTCAACGTCGGCGACGACGGCTTTACCGCCGCCGGTTCGGTAATTACGCAGGACGTTCCCGTGGGGGCGCTTGCGGTCGGCAGGGCGAAACAGAGAAATATTGAAGGCTGGGCGAAACGAGCAGGAAAAAAGTGAAATGATTGAAGGAGGCATCCGTGATGATGGGAACCATCGGGCGTGAGTTGAAGGTCTTTTCCGGAACAGCCCATCCCGCCTTCGCACGAAGGGTATGCAGCGAGCTTGGTATTGAACTGTCCAGAGCGAAGCACTTCCGCTTTTCGGACGGAGAGATAGGGCTTTCCATTGAAGAGAGCGTTCGGGGCGCGGATGTGTTCGTAGTGCAGCCGACATGCAATCCCGTCAACGAAAATCTCGTTGAACTGCTGATAATGATCGATGCGCTCAAGCGGGCCTCGGCGTACCGGATCAATGTTGTGATCCCTTACTTCGGCTACGCGCGCCAGGACAGGAAGACGAAACCCAGGGATCCCATCTCCGCGAAGCTTATGGCGAACCTGCTTACCGAGGCGGGAGCGACACGAGTTCTTTCAGCGGATCTTCACGCCGGACAGATACAGGGTTTCTTCGATATTCCGGTGGATAACCTGACGGGAATTCCCCTGCTCGCCAGCTACTTTAAGGAGATCCTGGCGGAGTCCGTCGAATGCGGTTCTCTTACCGTGGTGGCGCCCGACGTGGGCGGCGTGGTCCGTGCAAGAAAGTTCGCCGGAACGCTGAAGGCCGATCTCGCCATCGTCGACAAAAGGCGTTCGCACGAGGTTGCGAACCTGTGTGAAGTCATGGATGTCATCGGAGATATACGAGGAAAAACGACAATCCTGGTCGACGATATTATCGACACTGCGGGGACTATCTGCAATGCCGCGGGGTTGCTTAAGGAGCGCGGCGCCGTAAAAATCTATGCCTGTTCGACGCACGGCGTCCTCTCGGGGCCGGCTCTCGACCGTCTGGAGCACTCCGAGATAGACGAAGTTGTGTTGACGGATACAATCCCATTGCCTGAGAGCAAAAAATCAGCTAAAATTGTTCAATTGTCAATCGCACCCCTTTTTGCCGAGGCTATTCTCAGAGTACACAGCGACCGCTCGGTGAGCAGTCTTTTTGATTAACTGCGGGGAATTGTCAAGTTTCCGATTCCGTACAAGGAGTCGATTTTCAAGGAGGATGTGTTGGGCATGTCGGAAATGATGAGTATCGTACTGGAAGAGCGCAAGGAAACAGGTAAAGAAGTCTGCAAAAAAATGCGCCCCGCGGGGTACATCCCCTGTGTGTTCTACGGGCCGGAGTATGTTGAATCCGTTCCTGCGAAGGTGAAGACAGCCGGAATCGCCAAACTGCTGAAGTCCGGGCAGTGGGAGACGGTAACTTTCGACGCTACCCTGCCGGACGGCAGGAAGGAGATGTGCCTCATGCGGGAGGTCCAGAAGGACTTCCTGAACGGCAATATTTTGCACATCGACTTTATGCAGCTTATCAAGGGGCACAGAATCAGCGTGAACGTCCCTCTTCATATCACGGGGCGCGAGACGTGCAAGGGCGTCAAGCTCGGCGGGGTTGTCGATCAAATCCTCCGTGAAATCTCCATGGAAGTTCTCCCCGGACAGATTCCCGATTCCTTCACTGTGGACATCTCCTCCCTCGGGCTCGGCGAACAGATCCATGTACGCGATCTTGCTCTCCCCTCCGATGCGACGCTGCTTGTCGACAAGGATGATGTTGCTGTTGCCATCATAATCCCGCGTGGTGTTGCCGAATCCGAAGGCGAGGAAGAGCAGAAGGAAGTCGAAGTAGTCGCCAAGGGTAAGGCGAAGGGCGAAGACGAGGAATAACGCCGGTTGAAAATCGTTGCAGGTTTGGGAAATCCCGGGCCGGAGTACGTCTTCTCCCGTCATAATGCGGGGTGGCTCGCGGTAGACCATCTGGTGAACCGTTTTTCCTGCGGAACGCCGAGAATGCAGTTCTCTTCGATGGCATGGTCCTTTTTCGTGAACGGTGAGAAGCTCCTGTTCCTCAAACCACTCACCTACATGAATCTCAGCGGGAAAGCGGTGGGCGAAGCTGTGGACTATCTGTCCGTCGATTGGGAGAACGTCCTTGTAGTGTATGACGACGTTGCGCTCCCCTTCGGGAAACTCCGGATGCGTGCCAAGGGAAGCGCCGGAGGGCACAAAGGGCTGCTCTCGATTCTCGGCCGGGCGGGAACGCTCGAAGTGCCCAGGCTGCGTATCGGAGTCGGCGCCGCGCCTGATGCGCGAGGAATTGTCTCCTGGGTGCTCGGAAACTTCGACAAAACAGAACAAAACGAACTTCCCTCACTTCTCGACAGTACTGCGGAGGCCGTTGAAAAATGGATCTCAGTTGGAACCGAGAAGGCGATGAATTTGGTGAACGCAACTCATTGACGAGAGGTGGCGGACTTTTTCCGCCACCTTTTCACGCAAAGCCTCCCGGAGCGGAGCGGATTCCGGAGTCCTATCGAATGAAAACCCCTGTGGAAACAAGAAAAAACCGTGGTATGGGACGTTGAACAAGCGCTGTGGAAGCAGGGCGCTTCCCTACATCTTCCCGTCGACGGCGCCGCCAGATGCTGGGTTTGTCGGGCGCCGCAAGGGCCCCGTTGTTACCGTTTTCCCCGGATGCAAAACAGGCCGGGACGTTTATCGGCGACTGGAAAGCCCTCTTTCCTGAAGAGCCCGTCGCATACCTCCAGGAGATTCCTCTCACACCTCAGGGAACCGCCAACAAGGCGCTCGCTGTGCAAAGAGGAGAGACGCTCTCCCGCTGGAGAGAGGAGGGGGGCGTTCTCGTCGTTACCGGCGGAGGGCTTCTAGGACCTGTCGCACGCGGGGGCGGCGAGATCCTTCTCGAAGTGGAAAAGGAGTACGAACGAAACGCCCTTCTCGATTGGCTGGTGCACTCCGGGTACGTCCGGTCCGACCTCGTCTGGGGCGCCGGGACAATTCGTGCTGCGCGGCTATATCCTCGACGTCTACGACCCTGCATACGCATATCCGCTGCGGCTTGAATTCTACAGACGATACTCTTGAGAGCATACGCAGCTTCTCACCGCGAACACAGAAGAGGCGTCGCCATGCTCGACGCCCTCCATATTCATTCACTTTCTATCACGCGCGAAGCATCCGTGCTTGATTTTTTTCACAGAAGCTCGCTCGGCCGCGTCGACTAAATCCGCCGGAGAGCCGTTCTTTCTTCTCTTCGAGCCGGTCAAAATCGAATCGTCCGCGGAGACCTACGAACTCCTGTGGAAAGAGATAGCTTCCGCTTCGGGAGCACAGCCTCTTTCCTCGTGGCAGAACCTTCATCTTCGCCTGGCGTCCTGGCCGACGCTCCGCATCTCTTCCGGCGTGGCTTACGCCCCGCGAAACGCTTTCACTCGAAGAAGCGCCGCTTTTCAAGGGAAATCTCGAACGATTCCAATGGATGTGGCGACGCATGGCGGCGAGACGGCTACCATATTCGCCTGTTCACTGCGAACCCGCGACTCTCCTCTCTCTACGACGACGATCTCTCCGTCATCGAAGGGGCTCTCTCCAAGGGCTTTGTCGATCCACTCAAACGCATCGTCCACATTTCCGACCTCGAACTCTCCGGGATCTCCGACAGAGTGGCCTCCGCCGGAACCGTCTTCGCGCCTCCCAGGGAATTGGAGCGAGCAGCTCGTCGAAGGACGTCTTCTCATCCACGAGGACTACGGTCTCTGTGTTTTCAGAGGATCCGAGGAAGTCTCGATCGCCGGAGAGGTCATCGACAGTCTTGTGCTGGAGTTTGCGGACAACAAGCGTCTCTTCCTCCCTGTACTGCAGCTCCACAAGATCACCCCGCTTTCCGAGCATGCGGACGGCGATGTCCAGCTGGACTCGCTCCGGGGAACCAGGTGGAAGAAGAGCGTCGCCAAAACAAAAGAGCGCGTTATGCAGGAGGTGCGGGCGCTGCTCGAACTGTACGCGAAACGGGAGCTCGTGGAGGGATTTGCATTTCCTCCCCGGGACGATCTTTTCGACCAGTTCGAACATTCCTTTCCTCATGCGGAGACAAAAAGACCCAGCTCGTGGCCATCTCAGAGGTGCTGGAGGATATGGGAGCGGCGCTTTCCTATGGACAGGCTCCTCATCGGCGACGTCGGATACGGAAAGACCGAAGTTGCCTTGCGCGGCGGCCTTTCGCGCAGTCCAAGGCGGAAAACAGGCGGCGCCTCCTCGTACCCACCACTATCCTGGCGCAGCAGCACTACCTCTCCTTTACAGCGCGCTTGACCGGTTTCCCTGTCCGGGTTGCCTTTCTCTCGCGCTTTCTCTCACGCAAGGAGCAGAAGGACGTGCTCGAGCGCGTTGCCGGCGGGCGAAGTGGACATTCTCATAGGGACGGTGCGTATGCTCAGGGAGGACGTCGCATTCAAAGACCTCGGCCTGCTTATCATCGACGAGGAGCATCGTTTCGGCGTGATGTCGAAAGAGAAATTAAAACAGGCAAGGGAGAACGTCGATGTGCTTCATGCTCTCCGCCACACCTATCCCCCGGACGCTCGCTCTCTCGCTCAAGGGGCTCAGGAGCATCTCCGTGCTCAACGAAGCGCCGCACAACAGGATTCCCGTAGTTACGCACCGCCGGTCCATGGAGTACCTCCATCGTGAAGGGAGCAGTTTCCAGGGAGCTTGAAAGGGGAGGACAGGTCTACTACGTCACCAACCGGATTACGCGGATGCCGAAACGACCTGGAATTCCTGCGGCGTCTCTTCCCGGAAGTTTCCATCGGCATGGCGCACGGCAGAATGAAAGAGGCGGAACTTGAAGAGACGATGATGGGTTTTTACAACGGGAAAATTCAGATTCTCCTGTGTACGACGATTATCGAGAGCGGACTCGATATCCCGGGCGCGAACACGATCGTAATCGAAGACTGCCAGGAGCTCGGGCTCGCGCAAATGTACCAGCTCCGGGGGCGCGTCGGCCGCAGAGAAGAGGCCGCATATGCCTACTTTCTCTACCCGGAGGGGCGGCCGCTTGCCGGCGAGACGCTGGAACGCCTCGACGCGATTACGTCGCTCAACGACGAGGGCGCCGGGGTACGACCTGGCGCTGCAGGATCTGCGCATCCGCGGGAGCGGCGATTTGCTGGGAACCTCCCAGCACGGAAGCGGGCGCGGAATCGCCGATTCGCATCTGTACTGCACCCTTCTTTGAAGAGGAGATCGGCAAGCTGAGGGGAGTAGTTCCTTCATTCGCTGTGGTGACCGCAGAAATTCCTTGTTTTGTTCCTTCGTTCTACATTCCCCAGGAGAGCATCAGGATTGCGCTCTACAGGAGGTTGTTGCGCGTCGGGAGCCTGGACGAGCCTGCACGACCTTGAAAAAGAGGTCAAAGATCGTTTCGGAACCCTTCCCGAAAGTCTTGAAAATCTTTTTTTCCATATTCTTTTTTGCGTTCACGGGGTGGTTTTTATGGTATCTTGTCTATGGAATGTACACGAAGGGAAACGACGCTGACCGGCGAAGGTCCCCTCTTTGATATG
This sequence comes from Aminobacteriaceae bacterium, assembly GCA_963668335.2. Classification (GTDB taxonomy): domain Bacteria; phylum Synergistota; class Synergistia; order Synergistales; family Aminobacteriaceae; genus JAAYLU01. The sequence goes on from CAXXRY010000053.1 coordinate 6,985, forward strand.
CTCCGGACGTGGAGACGCTGGTCCGGAAAAGAGGGAAAACTCTCCGGCCCCGGAGGAACGAACGGATTGCGCGGACGTTTTCCTCGGACTTCGACAAATAAAGCAGGTGCTGTAGAATATGGATATTCGGTCCGGACATGTTTTTGAAGAGCTTCTGGCTGTTATGGCGCGTCTTCGGGGAGAGAACGGCTGCCCTTGGGACAGGGAGCAGACGATGGAGACCCTCAGAACGTACATTGTTGAGGAAGCGTACGAGCTTGTGGACGCTCTGTCGCGGGGAGAAACCTCGGATATCGTTGAGGAGGCCGGCGATCTTTTGCTACAGGTCGTTTTTCTCTCCCGCATAGCGGAAGATGAAGGGCGTTTTACCATCGACGATGTTGTGCGGGGGTTGACTGAAAAATTGGTTCGCCGTCACCCTCATGTTTTCGCCGACGAAAAAGCCGATGACAGCGACCAGGTGCTCCGGAAGTGGGAAGAGATCAAGGGTGCGGAGAAGGAGAAACGGAAAAAAAAGGACACGTCGCTTCTTGCAGGGGTTCCGGAAGGATTGCCGCCGCTTGCGAAGGCTGCGCGTATTCAGTCGAAGGCTGCGCATGTTGGTTTTGACTGGGAAAAAGGGAATCTTGCTCCATTGTATGATAAAGTAGACGAGGAGATAGAAGAAATCCGGAACGCCGTTGAATCGGGCTCGGCGGACCGGATAGAGGACGAGATGGGAGATTTGCTCTTCGCCGCAGTCAATTTGGCGCGCCATCTCGATGTCAACCCCGATTCGGCGCTCGGAAGGGCGAACCGGAAGTTCACGGACCGTTTCCGGATTGTCGAGTCCATGGTGCATGAAACCGGACGCCCTTGGAGCAGCTTTTCTCTTGATATGCTCGACGGATTTTGGGAACAGGCGAAAAAAATACCTTCAAAGGGAAACTAATTGTGTACAATATTACAAAAAATTGAACGTATGGAGGAAATGTGCACATGACCACCCCGAACAAGAAAAAGAGCGAGACGGCCCCCGCAGAATCTTCCACGTCGCATAGGGAGACGACCATGGAGAAAAAGAACGATCTTCAGCCGAAGAAAGAGACGCGGCGGATCAGAAAGGTCGGCATCACCGACACAACCCTTCGCGACGCGCACCAGTCGCTCATGGCGACGCGAATGAAGGTCGAGGACATGGCGGACATCATCGAGCAGATGGACGACATCGGCTTCCATTCAATGGAGGTCTGGGGAGGCGCCACCTACGACAGCTGCATGCGCTTCCTCGACGAAGATCCTTGGGAGCGTCTGCGCACCATGCGGAGGCTCTTCAAGAAGACGAAGCTCCAGATGCTTCTGCGCGGTCAGAACGTCGTGGGCTACCGCCACTATGCGGACGACACCGTGCGCGAGTTCGTCAAGAGGGCCGTCGGGAACGGGCTGGACATCATCCGAGTTTTCGACGCGCTCAACGACCTCCGCCCGCACATGGAGGTCGCCGCGGACCAGATCAAGAAAGAGGGGGCGCATCTTCAGCTTGCCTTCTCGTTCACACTCTCGCCCGTGCACTCGCTGGAGGCGTTCGGCAAGCTCGCCAAGGACATGAAGTCCATGGGCGCCGACTCCATCTGCATCAAGGACATGGCGGGCATCGTCAGTCCGGTGGAGACCGCCGCGCTCGTCAAGACTATCAAGAAAGAGACGGGGCTCCCCGTGCAGATTACATTCCCACTACACCAGCGGTATGGCCTCCATGGCCTATTACGCCGGGCTCGAGGCGGGAGCGGACGTTGTCGATTGCGCCATATCGCCCTTCGCCATGGGCACGAGCCAGCCTCCCGTGGAGTCTATGGTGGCCGCGCTCAAGGGCGGCGATTTCGACACGGATATCGAACTCGAAAAGCTCGTACCGATCGCGATGCACTTCAAGAAAGTACGCGAAAAGTACTCCAAGATCTTCGTGGATTTGGGCGGCGTGGACATCAACGTGCTTATCTACCAGATCCCCGGAGGTATGTACTCCCAACCTTTGTCAGCCAGCTTAAGGATCAAAATGCCCTTGCGCGGCTGCCCCGAGGTGCTGAAAGAAGTTCCCCGCGTTCGCGAGGAGATGGGGTATCCTCCGCTCGTCACGCCCACCAGCCAGATCGTGGGTACGCAGGCGACGCTCAACGTTCTCGTCGGCGAACGGTGGAAGGTCATTCCGAATGAAGTGAAGAGCTACTTCCGCGGCGAGTACGGCAAACCTCCCGCAGAGGTCGACCCGGAAATCCGCAAGAAGGTCATCGGCGACAAAGAGCCCATCACCTGTCGTCCTGCGGAGCTGATCAAGCCTGAACTTGAAGATGCAAGAAAGGCCATCGCTCCTTGGATTCTCCAGCCGGAGGATGTGCTCAGCTACGTTCTCTTCCCGTCGGTGGCCAAAGACTTCCTGATGAAGAAGTTCGCGCGGGAGATGAAGGTTGACGTGGGCGTCGCGGAACTTGTCGACGGCGCCGGCTATCCTGTCTAAAGGGAGCGTGTATCGGAGAAGAATGTACATTGATGTAGAAAACGAAACGGGTGAGACCGGAACATTTCTCCGCGAGCTGGATTTTGCCGACATGGAGACCATGGCGCGTTTCGCGGGGAATAATGACGAAAATCTCTCCGAGATAGAGCAGCGGTATCCCGTGAGCCTTCTCGTACGGGGGAACAAAGTGGCGGTACGCGGACCGGACGAGGTGGCTGTGGACGTTGCGTATCGGCTTCTTGAGCAGCTCCATAAAATAGCCTCTAAGGGACATGCGCTCCTCCTGGCGGATGTTCGCTACGCCATGGATATGATAGCGGAGAAAGGTGCGGTCGATCTGGCCCCCCTCTTCTCCGAAGTTATTTGTACCACGGCCAGAGGGAAGGCCGATCCGGGGCGAAGACCGAAGGGCAGCGCGCGTATCTTGAAGCCGTTCGGAACAACCATGTTGTTTTTGCCGTCGGACCTGCCGGTACCGGGAAGACCTTTCTGGCCGTCTGTCATGCGGTCACGCTGCTCAAAGCCTCGGCGATCAGCAGGATCGTGCTTGTACGGCCTGCCGTGGAAGCCGGGGAGAGCCTCGGTTATTTGCCCGGCGACCTTCGGGAAAAAGTTGGAACCGTACGTGCGGCCGCTTTATGACGCGTTTTACGACTTGCTCTCTCCGGAACGTTTTCTCAGGTACGTGGACAAGGGCGTCATAGAAATAGCCCCGCTGGCGTACATGCGGGGACGGACGCTCAACGACAGCTTCATCATCCTGGACGAAGCGCAGAATACGACGCCCGAACAGATGAAGATGTTTCTTACCCGTCTCGGCTTCGGTTCAAAAGCCGTCATCACCGGCGATATCACGCAGATCGACCTGCCGAACGGGAAAAAGTCCGGACTGATACAGGTTAGGGACATCCTTGAAGGAATAGAGGGGATTGAATTTTTCAAATCTCACTCATTCAGACGTAGTGCGTCATGAGATTGTGCAAAGAGTCGTCAGGGCGTACGAACGCTATGAGCAGCAGCGGGAACAGCGCGAATAAGGGAGGAGGATATATGGGAACCGGTAAGCGAAAGAACTCTTTCCTTTTTTTCACCGAGGGACGCTTTCTCCCGACCTTTGTTCGCTCTCCCTGCTGCTTCTTATTGCCTTCGCGCTGACCGTTATCTTCCTGAAATGGTTCTTTGAAGACCGTATATCGGGCTTCCTGCCGGGCGAGGCCTCTTCGCGAACCTACTTTGCTCTGTACCCTATGAAGTATGTTGACGAGGAAGGAACGGTCGCGCTCCGCTCCAGGGTCGGAGATACCGTCGCCGGAGTGCTTGTCCGCGACGGCGCCGCCATGGGACCGCCTCATCTCGAAGATAGAGGTAATGGCCGAGGGGGACGTTTCGCGTCTCTCCCTCTCTCCCGGATTGACCGAGTTGATCAAAAGCTATCCCGAGGAGGCGCGGAAGAGATTCTTGCAGGCGAGCGCTCGGCTGAGCAGCTCGTATCTTCAGTCCCAGGGGGATAAGGAAGGCGGTTTTTCCTTGTCTCCCGAAGTCCTCTGGAAGGAGATCGAGCGTCTGGCTCTTCCCATCGAGGAGAACAACATCGTGTATCAGATCCTCGACGAAATACTCCAGCCCCTCTCGCGGGTAGACGATGAACTTACCCGAATGCTGCGGAGAGAGATGGGAGCCGCGCTGCAGCCTGTGGAGCGTTCCATTTCCCCCGGCGATGTGCTCGTTGAAAAAGGACAGCTCATCACCGATCAGGCCGCCAAGATCCTTGAAATGCAGGGCCTACTCCAGAGTTTTTTTCCCCTGGAAGCAGATACTCTTCGCGCTTGCGCTCATCCCTTTCTGGCCTCTTTGGCTCCGCATCCAGACGCGGAATTACGGCAAGGAGGAGAAGAACGAACTGCCATGGGGTCTACCTCGCCTTTATCGTTGGAATCAGCTGGCTTGCGGAGTACGTTTCCTCCCTCTTTCATGCACAGGGAATGGGAAGTCTCTTCCTTGCCGGATGCGCGTATTTAACGCTTCCTTCACACCTTGCTCTTCAGCTTGTCCCTGGGGGGGAGCTATCCTCGGCGGACTTGTGGTCACGGGCTTTTCGACGCTCCATGTGCTGCTCGTGGCGCTCATGGGGATAATCAGCGCGTTCGGAGGGTATTTTCTCCTTATAGGGCGTCCACTCTAGAGGGCATCTCTGGAAGCAGCTCTTTCTTCTCGGCGTTCTTCAAACGCTTACGGGACTCTCGCTCAGATGGGCGTTCAACATCTCCTTTTCTGCGGAGATTCTCATCCCGCTCATGCTCGGCAGCGCTCTTTGGAGCAGCCTCGTCATCGCTGCGCTGCCTCTTTTCGAGGATACATTCGACGTTCTCTCGCCGCTTCGTCTGATGGAGCTGAGCCATCCTTCGAATCCTCTTCTCAAGAGGCTGCAGATGGAGGCCGCGGGAACGTATCATCACTCGCTTCTGATAGGGACGCTGGCCGAGGCGGTGGCCGACAAGCTCGGGATGAACTCGAATCTTCTGAAAGCGGGCGCCTATTTCCACGATATCGGAAAGCTGCGCCGGCCTGACTTTTTCGTCGAAAATCAAATGGGTGGCGAGAACGTCCATGACGAGCTCAAACCTTCGCTCTCCGCACTGGTCATCATCGCGCACGTCCGCGAAGGGCTGGACCTTGCGCATGAATACCATCTGCCGAGGGTTATACGTTCGTTCATCGCAGAGCACCACGGCACTACCGCGCTTGCGTACTTCCTTCGGAAGGCGAGGAACATGGGACTCAACGTTCCTCGAGAGCAGTTTTGTTACCCAGGGCCCAAAACCGCAGAGCAGGGAGACGGGACTGATGATGCTGGTCGATTCGGTGGAGGCCGGCTGTACGGGCTGAGTCCAGGGCAGGCGCCGAATCGATGCTCGACGTCCGGGATACCATCAACCGGGTGATTGACTCGAAAATCGCCGAGGGACAGCTCGACGACGTCGATTTTTACTTTGCGGGATCTCTCGGTGATCCGGGAGACATTGCTCTCTGCACTGCGAACGGTGTATCATACCCGCAAAGTCAAAGAGATCAAGGAGAAAGAGTCTCCTCAACACACCACAGAAAAACAGGAGGACGATGTCAGTGAAGGTTCACTTGCGTCTCGATAGCAGCGAGGACGCCGATCCCGCAAGTACCCCGTTCAGCAGTCTCGTAGAAAAGGCGGGGCCCGTATTTTCGCGTGCCCTTGAAGAGCTTCTTCCGGAGGGAACTCTTCCTGCAAAGGTCGAGATATCTCTGTCCTTCCTCTCTCTCGGCGAAATGAAGGAACAGAACCGGAAATACCGCGGCCTGGACGAACCAACGGACGTCCTCTCCTTTCCCCTTTGGGAAGAGGATGGAGTCTTCCGTCCGGGGCGGTCGCTTCCAACGCTTCCCTTGGGCGATATTCTAATCTGTCCGGAGTATGTTCGCGCCGCCGTCTCTTCGGAAGAGGAGTTTCAAAGAGAAATGGCGTTGATGCTTGGTCACGGTTTTTTGCACCTGCTCGCGTGGGATCACGATACCGATGAGCGGAGAAGTGTTATGGAAGTACGACAGGAGCGGATACGGGAGGAACTGCTGACCGTTCCTGAGGATTTGGCTTTCGGAACGGGGAAGGGGGATGCCAGGTGAGTTCTCTCGTGGCGCAATCGACGGCGCTTTTGCTGGTACTGCTCCTGCTCTCCGCATTTTTCAGCGCCTCTGAAACAGCGATCACATCCTCCGGCAGGGGGAAAATTCTTGCTCTGATAGACCGGTATCCCTACCAGAAGCGTTTCTTCGAGTGGCTCCTCAAAGATGTGCAGCGTGCGCTCACTATCGTTCTCATATCGAACAATCTGGTCAACATAGCTGCGAGCGCCGTGGCCACCTCGCTTGCTATTTCTGTGATAGGACAACACGGCGTCTTCCTGGCCGTAGGTCTGATGACATTGCTCATCGTCGTCTTCGGCGAGATATTCCCCAAGAGCGCCGCGATACTCCGTTCCGATACAGTGCTCGCCTTTTCGCTCCCGGTGCTTCGGCTGCTCGATATTGTGCTTGCCCCCTTCCTTTGGGTTATGCTTGCGGCGGTGCGGCTGCTGGGCGTCCTCTTCAAAGTGGATCTCAAGGCCAGGCACCCATTCGTAACCAGGGAGGAATTCGAGCAGATGGTCAATATCGGCGAAGAATCCGGGGCGCTTGAAGAGGTGGAGCGCCGGATGATTCACGGCATCATCTCCTTCGAGGAAACGCGCGTCTACGAGATAATGGTTCCCCGCACCGACATGGACGCAGTCCCGGCGGACTGCACTGTCAGCGAGGCGATGAAGGTCTTCCAGGAGCACGGGCACTCCCGGGTTCCCGTCTTCGAAGAAAACCTCGACGATATCGTCGGTATTCTCTACGTCAAAGACACCATACCGAACCTCTTGGCCGGAGAGCTCGAAACACCTGTTTCTTCCATTATGAGGAACGCGCTCTTCGTGCCGGAGAGCATGCGTGTCGTCGAACTCTTCAACAATATGAAGGGGAAACATGTCCACATGGCCATTGTCGTCGATGAATACGGCGGCGTCGCAGGCATCGCCACCCTTGAAGACCTCCTTGAAGAGATCGTCGGGGAGATACAGGACGAATATGATAAGGAGAAACCTACATTTACAACCGAGGAGGACGGCAGCTACCTCGTCCAGGGGCACGTCAGCCTCGAGGATCTCAGCGACCTTCTTGAAGCATCCTTCGAATCGGAGGATGCCGAAAGTCTCGGCGGGCTGGTGCTCTCCATATCGGGAGACTTTCCTTCACCCGGCGAGAAGATACTGTACCGCTCGCCGGACGGCGCAGGTAACTGGGAGATTGAAGTACTTGAAGTAGAAGACCATAGAATCAAGCTCCTCCGTCTCCTGCCGAAGGAGCGGGGGTATTTTATCCCACCGGAGGTTGTCGAATGACCCTGTTTACGTCCCCTGTTTCCTGGCCTGAGTCCTGGCCGTCGCCTCAAAAACTCCTCGAAGCCGCGCGCGAGGCGCAGCGAGCATCGTACTCGCCTTACTCCGGCTTTCCCGTGGGGGCTGCTCTGTTCGTAGAGGGGTTGGACGAACTCATTTGTGCGTGCAACGTGGAGAACAGCTCGTACGGCCTCTCCATCTGCGCCGAGCGAAGCGCCGCCGTCGCGATGATTGCCCGCGGAGGAAAAAAACCGCTTGCCGCAGCTGTTGTAGGAAAAAGGGGTGAGGTTTGTCTGCCGTGCGGCGCGTGCCGGCAGTTCCTTGCGGAGTTCAATCCGGAAATGCTGCTAGTCTTTGAACAGGGAGATTCGTTCGTGGCGACCACTTTAGCGGAGCTTTTCCCGGCCCCGTTCCTTCTGACGGAGCAGAGCGGAGAGCGATGAACAGTCCCTTCGAGGGGATCGGCTTCCGTGCGGGGAACGTTGTCCTCGCAGGCCGCCCGAACGTCGGGAAGTCCTCCCTGATCAACCGACTTCTCGACTACAAGGTCTCTATCGTTTCCGAGAAACCGCAGACAACGAGGAACGTCATCCGTTGCGTCTACAACGGTGAAGATTTTCAGATCGTTTTCACCGATACTCCGGGGATTCACCTCCCGAAGCACAAACTGGGCAGAACGCTGGTGGACGCCGCGTTCGAATCGCTGGAGGAGGCCGACCTCGTCTGTTACGTTGTCGAGGCGGAGGACAGAGCTGTCGGTCCCGAGGACGAAGAAATCCTCGCCGTTCTCTCCAAAGTACGTACCCCCGTGCTTCTTGTCGTAAACAAGTGCGATGTTGTGCTCGACCGCAAAGGAGGAGGGGAGGCGGCGCTTGCCGCAGTCCGCTCCCTCTACGAGGGGCGTCTCTCTCTCTGCGGGGCCGTCTTCGTCTCCGCCAGAATGGGTAGAGGGCTTGATGCGCTGATCGCAGCAATCCGCCCCCACCTCCCCGAAGGACCTCCCTTCTACGACGAAGACATCCTGGTCGACCGGCCGGAGAAGTTCATCGCGGCGGAGATTATACGGGAAAAAGTGCTGCTGATGACCCACAGGGAGGTGCCGCATAGCGTTGCGGTAGAGATAGAGGAGTACAAAAGCCCCGACGAATACCCCGAGCGCGACGTGCTTTTTATTCGCGCCACACTCTACGTGGAGCGCGAAGGGCAGAAACGCATCGTCATTGGTGATTCCGGGGCGAGGCTGAAGGAGATTGGCAGACGGGCGAGGATGGACATCGAAACGCTCACCGGCCACAAGGTCTATCTTGACCTCTGGATAAAGGTGCGCAAGGACTGGCGTCAATCAGACGCCGACCTGCGAATGCTCGGCATTCAGGAAAGATGATGGGGGTGCGTGCAGCGGATATGTCCGCTTCGTCCGGCGGGGAGTATCGGGACATTTCGAATCGTCGGCGCTTCCCCTCCTACAGCGGCGATTCCATCCCTCAGGGGCTCCTCAGACTCTCCGGGGTTGTCCTCCGGAGGGAGGTCTCCGCAGAGGGGAACGTCTCTCTCTATCTCTTTCTGAAAGAGAAGGGTCCGGTCTGGGTCTCTGCTCCCGGCGCGTCGAGAGGAAGAGTTCGCTTCGGCGGCGCCATCGAACCGCTTGTCTGGGCGAACTTCAACCTGTACAAGGGGACGCACCGATTCTATCTTCAGTCCGCAGATGTGAAAGAGGACTTCTGGAGTCTGCGGTCGGATTCCGGAAAAATCCTGAGGATGCTCGAATGGGACAGATTGCTCTGCGAACACCTCGTACCCGGACTTCCCTGCGACGAAGTGCTTGCGCTCTTTTACTGGTCGGGGGTGCTGTTGAAAGAAGATGTCCATCCCCATGTTGTGGAGTGGCGTTTCCTGTGGAAATGGTTGTACAATTGGGGAATAGCTCCTTCGCCCGACCTTTGCGGCGAGTGCGGGGCCGCGCTCGCCTCAGCCCGTCTTGCGGCTTCCGGGTTTCTCTGTCCTGTCTGCGCCCGAACACACGAGGGGACGGCGCTTTCCGCGGAAGAGCTCTCTCTCCTGCGAAGAGCGCTGGAAATTCCGGTGAAAAGAATGGTAGAATATTTTCCCTCGAAACCTTTTCCGGGAGATATTCCGTGGGAGGATGTCAACAGGCGTCTTCGCCTGTACTTTAGTATGATGCAGTAATGGTGGAGAAGGAATAGAGCTTCCGGAAGCCGGAAGTTTTTCTCAAGGAGGGATATATGTGAATTTTCAGGAAATCATCTTTCGCCTCGAACGCTTCTGGGCAGAGCAGGGGTGCGTTGTACAGCAGCCGTACGACATAGAGGTCGGGGCAGGGACCATGAATCCGGCGACCTGCCTTCGCGTGCTCGGGCCCGAGCCGTGGCGCGTCGCCTACGTCGAACCCTCGCGCCGCCCGACCGACGGCCGCTACGGAGAAAACCCGAACCGCCTTCAGCACTACTACCAGTACCAGGTGATCATCAAGCCCGCTCCCTCCAACATCATCGATCTCTACCTCCAGAGCCTCGCGGCTCTCGGGATAGAACCGGAGGCGCACGATATCCGGTTTGTCGAAGACGACTGGGAGTCGCCCACCGTCGGTGCGTGGGGGCTCGGGTGGGAAGTGTGGCTCGACGGCATGGAGGTCACGCAGTTCACATATTTCCAGCAGGTCGGCGGCATCGACATGGACCTTGTCCCCGCGGAGATAACCTACGGGATAGAGCGTATCGCCATGTTCGTCCAAAAAGTGGAGAACGTCTACGATCTCCAGTGGGTGGACAACGTGAAGTACGGCGACGTTCACCACAAGGGCGAGGTCGAGTATTCGCACTACAATTTCGAGCTTGCCGATACGAAAATGCTCTTCCAGCTCTTCGGCATGTACGAGGCCGAGGCCGACAGAGTACTTTCAAAAGGATTCGTCCTTCCGGCGTACGACTATGTCCTCAAGTGCTCGCACACCTTCAACCTGCTCGACGCGCGCAACGCGATCAGCGTGACCGAGAGGACGGGGTACATCGGAAGAATACGCATGCTCGCAAGCAGATGCTGCGCGGCGTACGCCGAGCAGCGCCGGGAGATGGGACTTCCCTTCACCGGCAAATTCGACGAGACGAAGAGGTGAGGACGATGACTTATAAGAACGTACTGCTCGAAATCGGGACGGAGGAAATTCCCTCACGTTTCCTCCCCGATACGCTCGAATTCCTTGAAAAAACGGCGAAGGACGACTTCAAGAACGCCCGCATAGGCTTCAAGAGTCTCTCCGTCTTTGCTACGCCCCGCCGTATTGCGCTGATGGTCAGAGATGTCGACGATCAGCAGCAGGACCTGGTGAACACGTTCAAAGGACCGGCCTGGACAGCTGCGTTCGACATGAACGGAAACCCGACGCGCGCGGCCTTCGGTTTTGCCAAAAGCAAGGGAGTCTCCATCGAACAGCTTGTCGGCGTAGAGGTGGACGGCGTCAAGTATGCTCACGCCGAAGTTTCGGAACCGGGAAAACCAGTGCTGGAAATCTTTCCTGAACTTCTTCCGGCGCTTATTAAAAAAATCGTCTTTCCAAAGAATATGTACTGGAACATTCCCTCCGTTCGCTTTGCGCGTCCTATTCGCTGGATTGTTGCAATGGCCGATAAAAACGTCATTCCGTTTCAATACGGAGGGATAGAAAGCGGTTCTGCGACCAGGGGGCACCGCTTCATGGGCGCGAAGCAGATCGTTGTCGACGATGCAGCGAACTTTATGGAGCGCCTCTACGACAACCACGTGATTCTCGACCAGGAAAAACGCCGTCAGAAGATGATCGCCGGCATCAGCGGACTCGAACACGATCTTGACGGGGCGGTTGAACTGGATCCGGAGGTTGTCAACGAGAATCTCTACCTGGTCGAGTACCCGATTCCCTTCTTCGGAAGCTTCAGCAAGAAGTTCCTCGAAATACCCGAAGAAGTGCTCGTCACCTCGATGAAGAAGAATCAAAAGTACTTCTCGGTACGGGGAAAGAACGGAAAACTCCTTCCCTATTTCGTCGGGGTAAGCAACAACCTCGCATCGAATATGAACGTCGTCCGTGAGGGGAACGAACGGGTCCTTCGAGCACGCCTCGAGGATGCGGCGTTCTTTTGGGCGGAGGATCTGAAAAAACCCCTTGCAGCAAACGTCGAGCGGCTGAAAACAATCGTCTACCAGGAAAAACTCGGCACCCTCCACGACAAGGTCATGGCGACCCGCGATCTCGCGCTTTGGCTGTGTGCCCAGATGAACATGAAAGATGTGCTCCAGCTTCTCGACCGGGCCGCTCTTCTTGCGAAGGCCGACCTTGTGACCAACATGGTCTATGAGTTTCCCGACCTCCAGGGAGTCATGGGAAGAGAGTACGCCCTCCGCAACGGAGAGCCGGAACGGGTGGGCAAGGCGCTCTACGAACAGTATCTTCCCAAAGCCGCAGGGAGCGAGCTGCCGGAAGATGTCATCGGCGCTCTTCTCGGGCTGGCCGAACGGGTGCACATCATCACAAGCTGCTTCAAGGTCGGGTTCGAACCTACGGGATCGCAGGATCCGTACGCTCTCCGGAGGGCGGCGCGCTGCATCAATGAGATCCTCTGGGGAAAGGCAATGGATGTCGATCTCGGACGCCTTGTGGCCAGAAGCTGCGAACAGCTTGCAATCCCTGAGGAGATCCGCGAACGAATCGTCGCCTTTTTACAGCAGCGGCTCCACGTGCAGATACGTGAGAAGGGGTACGGCCACGAGCTTTCCACTCTCGCCGTTTCAGTGGCGGGAAGCCGGCCGCTCCAGGTGCTGCGTTTCCTTGAAGTCTTCTCCAAACTCCAGGCGGAACAGTGGTTCGTCGAGCTCGTCACATCAGCTGTCAGAGTCCGCAATATCCTCGCCAAGAGCGGAGACGCTTCCGCATCCGTCGACGAAAGCCTTTTCTCCAAGGAGGCGGAAAGCAAACTCTACGCCGAGATCGTGAGAATCAACCCTCTCGTCGAAGAAGCGCTCGCGGGCCAGGATTGGAAGGCTCTTGCCGGGTATCTGTCGGAACTTTCGCCATTTATTACGTCATTTTTCGATGATGTCCTTGTAATGGACCCCGATGAAAGGGTAAAATGCAACAGGATACATCTTCTGGTTCTTTGTAACGCCCTCTTCCTGAAGGTCGGAGATCTGGGAATACTCAAGGGTGTGTAAACATGACGGGAGAGCGGCCGGTTTTGGAAAGCGCCGGTCGCACATCCTGCGGCGCGGAATGAAGAACGGCGTTGTACGGGCTGCGGAGCAGCGTTGCCAAAGGAGTGTGAAACAATGGAATCCTTGAATTTGTTCATCGTCTCCGATTCCACTGGCGAGACGGCGGAGCACGTTGCTCTGGCTGCTATTAGTCAATTCAATACTGATTTTGCCAATATATTTCGCTTCCGGTATGTAGAGGGGGAGGCCAGAATCGACGAAATACTCGCAAAGGCCTCCGACGCTCCTTCCCTGGTGATCTGTACGCTGGTGGACAAGAAGAGCCGCTCCGCGCTCGCCGCCAAGTGCGGCCAACGCGATATCCCCTTCGTCGATCTGCTGGGGCCGGTTATTGACGCGCTCGAAATCCGCCTGGGAAGGGCGCCGCTTCAGGCGCCGGGGCTTCTCCGGAAACTTGATGAAGACTACTTCCAGCGAATCAAGGCCGTGGAGTTCGCCATCCAATGCGACGACGGACGCAGTCCCGAATCGCTGCCGGAGGCCGACCTTGTCATCCTCGGAGTCTCACGTACCGGGAAGACGCCGCTCTCGATGTACATCGCGAATAAAGGGTTCAGGGCGGCGAACATTCCCCTCATACCGGAGGTCGATCCGCCCGAGATACTAAAAAACATTCCGTCGTCAAGGATTGTAGGACTGATAATCTCGGGTGAAAGGCTCTCCCAGATCCGGCAGGAACGCCTTCGCCTTCTCGGATTGGAACCCAAGGTGTCGGCCTATGCGAACCGGGAACGGATAGAAAGAGAACTTCAGACTGCCAGGGAGTATCTCCAATCTCTTGGCGCCAGGATTTACGACGTTACCGACAGGGCTGTCGAGGAGACCGCGCAGGAGATCCTGGATTTCCTGCGCTCGAAATAGTTTGAGAGAAGATCCTTCCTGCAGTATGGAACGAGTTGATCTTCCGCAGACGTGCGAGCTTTTTTACCTCTCCGACTATTTTGGAGAGGAGATGGATTCGGCCGCGTCGTGGATTACGAGGCGTTTCGAGAAGATCGACATTGAAATATCCCGATACGGCCTCCTTCGTACCGAAGACGCCGTACATGAAGCGCTCGACGAAGCGGCCCGGAGAGACGCATTTGTGCTTCACGGATTTCTCTCCGAAGCCTTTCGCAGCCTTGTCGTGGCCAAGTGCGGAGAGTGTGGACTGGACGAATACGATGTGCTCGGACCTCTGTTCTCCCGTCTCTCTCGAATCGCCGGAGAACAGCCCAGGCGCGATCCGTTTCTGGTGCACCCCATGGACAATGAGTACTTCAAGCGGGTAAAGGCGATCGAATACACAATCGCCGCCGACGACGGCGGTAATTCGTCGATACTGAAAGAAGCCGACGTCGTCATAATCGGCGTTTCGAGAACCGGGAAGTCCCCTCTGTGCATGTACCTTGCCCACAAGGGAATAAAAGCGGCCAACATACCGCTCGTTCCGGAGATCGAGCCCCCGATCCAGCTCTTTCAGATAGACCCCTCAAGGATCATCGGCCTGACACGCTCCACTCACTCGCTGGAGCATATCCGGACGACGCGTATGCACATGATGGGGTTCGATCCGGACAGGAGCATTTACGTAAAATTCGACCGGATTTTGAGCGAAATAGACTATGCATCGGGTATAATGGAACGTCTTGGAGCGGTAGTTTTCGACGTTACCGCCAGAGCAATAGAGGAAACGGCGCACCAAATACTCAACCTGCTTCGAGACAGACGCTGAAAGTATCTTATCCAAACCTACGGAGGTGCAGTATAGAGATGACGAAAGAAAAGTACATCTACAGTTTCAAAGAAGGCAACGCGGACATGAAGGCGCTTCTTGGAGGCAAGGGGGCAAACCTGGCGCAGATGGTAGCCTACGGCCTGCCCGTTCCTCCCGGATTTATTCTCACCACGCACGCTTGCCTGGAGTACGGCAAAAATCCCGGATTCCTCGACAGTATTTGGGATGGTGTCGTCGCCTCGATGAAAACGCTCGAGCAGGAGGCCGGAAAAACATTCGGCACGGGAACCAATCCGCTTCTTGTCTCGGTCCGTTCCGGCGCGCCCATCTCCATGCCGGGAATGATGGACACCATTCTCAATCTCGGCTTGAATGACGAATCCGTTGAATCGCTTGCAAAAGCTGCGGATGACCGCCGTTTTGCGTTCGACAGCTATCGCCGGTTCATCCAGATGTACGGCAACGTGGTGCACGGCGTCGACGGCGAGGCGTTCGAAGAAGTCCTCGCGCATACGAAGAAGCAGCTCGGCGTCACCTTCGACAATGAGATTCCCGCGAAGGCTCTTGAAACCATCGTCGTCGAGTTCAAGAAGATTTTCAAAGAGAAGGCAGGATTCGCCTTCCCCTCCGATCCCTGGGATCAGCTCAAGAACGCCATCCTCGCTGTCTTCAAGAGCTGGGGCAACCCCCGCGCGGTGACGTACCGGAAGCTTCATAACATCTCCGACAGCCTTGGTACCGCCGTCAACATCGTCTCGATGGTCTACGGAAACCTCGGCGACGACTGCGGCACCGGCGTCTGCTTCACCCGCAACCCCTCGGACGGCACGAAAGAGCTGTACGGTGAATTCCTCATCAACGCTCAGGGCGAGGACGTGGTTGCCGGCATCCGCACGCCGCTCCCGATCGCGGAGCTGAAGGTCAAAATGCCCGAGATCTACAAACAGCTTCACAAGATCACAACCGACCTCGAGACCGCCTACAAGGACATGCAGGATATCGAGTTCACCATTGAACGCGGCAAGCTCTATATGCTCCAGACTCGTAACGGCAAGCGCTCCGCAAGCGCGGCGGTGAAGATCGCCATCGATATGCTCGAAGAGGGACTCATCGACAAGAAAGTCGCCGTATCACGCGTCACCCCCGAACAGGTCGAAATGCTGCTGCACCGCCAGGTCGACCCCAAAGCGGAGGTTACCCTGCTTGCCAAAGGCCTTCCCGCATCGCCGGGCGCAGGAGTCGGCATCGTCACCTTCGATCCCGACGACGCCGTGGATCTTGTCAAGGCCGGTAACAAGGTTGTTCTTGCCCGTCCCGAGACATGCCCCGACGACATCCACGGTCTCTTCGCCGCCGAGGCGATCGTCACCAGCCGCGGTGGAATGACCAGCCACGCCGCCGTCGTTGCCCGCGGCCTCGGCAAACCGTGCGTCAGCGGCTGCGAAGACATCTCCATCGATCTGAAGAACGAGACGATCACCGCAGGCGAGACTGTCATCCACAAGGGGGATTTCATCACCGTCGACGGCAGCACCGGCCGGGTGCTTGTAGGCAAAGCGCCCCTCATCGAGGCTTCCTTCACCAAGGACTTCGAGAGGCTGCTTGACTGGGCCGACGAAGTCTCCCGACTTCAGGTCTGGGCCAACGGGGATACCCCCGAAGATGCCCGCCGCGCCCGCGCCTTCGGCGCAAAGGGTATCGGCCTCTGCCGGACCGAGCACATGTTCATGGCCGCGGACCGTCTGCCCGTGATGCAGCGTCTTGTCGTCGCCGACAGCTATGAGGAGCGCGTCGCCGCGCTCGACGAACTCAAAGTTATGCAGAAGGGCGACTTCTACGGCATCCTCAAGGAGATGCAGGGACTGCCCGTTATTATCCGCCTTCTTGACCCGCCTCTTCACGAGTTCATGCCGAAGGAGCGCGACCTTGAAGAAGAGCTGCACGCACTCGTCGGCGCGGGCAAAGAGAACTCTCCCGAGGCCGACAAAGTCCGCAAGGTTATGGCGAAGGTTGAAAGCCTCAAGGAAGCCAACCCGATGCTCGGCTTCCGCGGATGCCGCCTCGGTATCGTCTACCCTGAAATCACTGCTATGCAGGCGAGCGCAATCTTTGAAGCGGTCATCGACCTCGTCAAGGAAGGCGTCGATATTCACCCCGAGATCATGATCCCGCTCGTCGGCGTCCAGAAGGAAATGGAGTTCTTCCGCAAGCAGATCGACGACATCGCAAAGGACTATATGGAGAAGACCGGCGTCAAATTCTCCTACCTCGTGGGCACCATGATCGAGATCCCGCACGCGGCGTTCGTGGCTGATCAGATCGCTGAATATGCCGAGTTCTTCAGTTTTGGCACCAACGACCTTACCCAGACCACCTTCGGTTTCTCCCGCGACGATGCGGAGGGCAAATTCCTCGGCCACTACGAGGACAAGGGAATTCTTCCCGTCAACCCGTTCCACGTTCTCGACAGGGACGGTGTCGGCGAACTCATGAAACTCGCCGTCTCCAAGGGAAGAGGCCGGAATCCCAACCTCTCCATCGGCATCTGCGGCGAGCACGGAGGCAACCCCAGCAGCATCGCCTTCTGCCATGCCGTCGGTCTGAACTACGTGAGTTGCTCCCCGTTCAGAGTGCCGGTAGCGCGCATCTCCGCAGCGCACGCGGCAATGGGCAAGCTGGAATAACAACAGCAATGAATGCGGCGCCGGGAAACTTCCCGGCGCCGCACTATCGGCTGCCCGCAAGGGTATCGGAAAGGAACTGAGAGCATGACACAGAACGAGAAGCAGACAACGGAAAAGACGCACTCCGGAAAGAAGCTCCTCTGCCGGGGCCTTGCCGCCTCTCCGGGATCCGCGGGCGGAAGAGTGGTCTTCATCCCAGGGACCGCCGACATCTCCAAAGTCCTTGACGGCGATATCATCGTCGCCAGAATGACAACCCCCGACATGGTCTCCGCCCTCAGAAAAGCCGGAGCCGTGGTCACAGATGAAGGAGGCCGGACCTGCCATGCGGCCATCCTCTCAAGGGAGCTCGGAATCCCGTGTATCGTCGGCGCCAGAAACGCCACGAAAACCCTTTCAGAGGGACAGTGCGTCCTTGTCGACGCCACACGAGGCGTGGTGTTCCAGGCGGACGAGGCAACCGAACAAGAAGCGGCGCAACCCCCTCGGACACCCCCCGTTTCAAAACCTTTTTCGCTGGAAAGTTCCGTCTCCGCAGCGCCTCCCCGAGCGGAACATCTCCCGGGAGTCACTGCCACGAAGTTGTTTCTCAATATAGAGGGTCCTGCGGCAATCGAACGGTTAGCCTCCCTTCCCGCGGACGGGGTCGGCCTTCTTCGTACGGAATTCATTTTCTCCGGTGAGATTGGAACGCACCCGATGCACCTCGTACGCACCAAGCAGGGCAGCCTCCTTGTCGACAAACTCGCTGAGGGCATGAGCACGGTTGCGCGCGCGTTTTTCCCGCGTCCCGTACTCGCCCGTTTCAGCGACTTTCGCACGAACGACTTTCGAAAACTCAATGGAGGACAGGAGCTCGAACCGGACGAGTCCAACCCGATGATCGGATGGAGAGGCGCTTCCCGCTACGTCTCTCCTGATTACGAAGAGGGCTTCCGACTCGAATGCAGGGCGATAAAAAAAGTCCGGGATGAAATGGGCAACCACAACCTCTCGGTCATCATCCCCTTTGTCCGCACTCTCAAAGAGATGGAACAGGTCAAGGCAATCCTCGCCTCTGAAGGGCTCGTTTCCGACGCCTCGTTCAAGATATGGCTCATGGCGGAAGTGCCTTCCGTCGTTTTCCAGGCAGATGCATTCGCCTCAATGGTCGACGGCATCACCATAGGAACAAACGACCTCACGCAGCTTATTCTCGGTGTTGACCGGGACTCGGCGGCGCTGGGGTACATGGGGTACTTCGACGAACGCAATCCCGCGGTGCTTCACGCCATCTCCCTCGTGATCGAAGCTGCTCGCCGTGCTGGAATACCGTGCTCCGTCTGCGGCGAAGGACCCTCCGTCTTTCCCGATTTCGCCGAGCACCTGGTACGGGAAGGCATCGACAGTATCAGCGTCAATGCGGACGCGCTGGAGTACACTCGCCGTATAGTCGCCTCGGTCGAACAAAAGATCATCCTCGACGCTCTGCGCGGCAAGTAGCATTCCGAGCCCGCTACGACATTACAAAAGCGCCGGAATCCTCAAAACAGGAGTTCCGGCGCTTTTCGCTCATTGAGAAAAGGAGGCTCAGTTCGACAGCCCGTACTGTTTCAAAAGCTGCTGGTACCTGTCCTCCACAGTAACGGCGGGGTTAGGATCCTTGTACGCTCCCGTCGACTCCGGAACGACTACCTCCTGCTTCGGTTTCGGCGCGGTCACGGCGACCGGAGGTGTTTCAAACGGCTGCATTCCTGCGGTGTACATCCCCTCGGTATGCAGTTCGGAGTCGTTATGCACAAGAATCAGGCGGGGAGCATTCGGATCCATTGTGCTCGCGTACATGTCCCCTCCATGAATCGGGCATGATGTTTGCGGCGCGGCGCCCTTCCGCATATACACAGTGGCCGCCGAACACCCCTTGATGGCGCGAAAACCCGTCGTACGGCAAATGGAAACAGCCTCGACATCCGCATTCGACGGGATATCGAATTTTTTCGGAAGGTCGACCGTTTTCACTGCGGCCGAGACGAAGGCGTTCCACACCGGAGCGGCGATGTCTCCCCCCGTAACGTTGCGCTTCCCCAAGGGCGTATGATCGTCGTTCCCTGCGTACACTACGGCCACCAGGCCGGGAACGCCGCCAAGGAACCACGCGTCGGTGTAATCGTTCGTCGTCCCTGTCTTGCCGAACGTTTCACGGTCGGGAATGAGCGCTTTTCGCCCCGTTCCGGACCGCACGGCATCCAGCAGCATCGAACGAACCGTAACTGCCGCTTCCACCGAAAGAGCCTCTTTCGAGTATGGGCGGCGAGTCTCCAGCGTGTCTCCGTTCGAAGAACGAACTTCCCTGATCATCAGTGGCTCTACCGATTTCCCGTTGTTTGCGAACACCGAAAATACCGCCGCCATCTCGAGAGGCGTCACACTGGCGGTTCCAAGGGCAAGAGAAAGATCCGCCGGAAGATGCTGCGAAACGACGCCCATCCTTCGCGCCATGGCGACCACCGGGTCGGCGCCCAGATAATCAATCAGGCGAACCGCAACTGTATTCAGCGAACGGATCAGGGCGTACTCAAGCGTCACCTCGCCGTTGAACTTGCCGTCATAGTTCCCCGGAGACCAGGTTGTCTGCTTCGGTCCCTTTTTCTCGTACTCGATCTTCATATCAAGAAAATGATCGGTAGGCAGCAGCCCCGAATCAATCGCCGTCGCGTACACGACCGGTTTAAAGCCGGAACCAGGCTGACGGTACGCCTGCGTCGCCCTGTTGAACTTGCTCTTTGCGAAGTCGTGTCCGCCAACCAGCGCCAGCACCTCGCCCGTTTCCGGGTCCATACCGACGATGGCTCCCTGGCTTTTCAGCCCCTTCATCGCATTTTCGGCCGCTTCCTGCATTTTCAGGTCCAGAGTGGTATAAATCTCCATACCGCCCGAATACACAAGATCCGGACCGTACTTGGGCAGCAAATCGTTGAACAGGATGTGTGCGACAAAATACGGCGCCCGGTTGTACTCCTGCACCCTGTTCGGCGTATGCTTGAACACCAGTTCCGCGTTGTATGCCGCGTTCCGCTCCTCTTCGGAAATCCAGCCGAGCGTGACAAGCCTGTCCAGAACGTATCGCTGCCTGCCCTTCGCATTTTCAAAGTTCGACAGAGGACTGTAGCGTCCCGGAGCTGCGATAAGTCCTGCGATTATCGCAGCCTCAGGAAGGTTCAGTTCTGCGGCCGTCTTACCGAAATACGTCTTTGCCGCCGTATCGACGCCCCATGCGCCGTGGCCGAAGTAGATAGTATTCAGGTACATCTCCATGATTCTGTCCTTGGTAAAAATCTGCTCCATACGAATAGCAAGGATGATCTCTTTAATCTTTCTGTCGAACTTCCGCTCCTGTGAAAGAAACAGATTTCGCGCAAGCTGCTGCGTAATCGTGCTTCCTCCCTGGCGTATGCCTCTGTTGGATACATTTTCGATAAACGCGCGGGCGATCGACAGCAGCCGGAATCCTCCGTGCTGATAAAATGACGAGTCCTCGGCGGCAAGCGTCGACTGAATAACCCACGGGGAGATATTGCGCAACTCCACAGGCTGCCGGTTTTCGGTGAACAGTCGGGCGACCGTTTCGCCGTTTCTATCGTAAATGACGCTGGCTACGCTCGAACGGTACGCCATGATCTCCGTAGCCGTCGGCAGGGCTTGCGAAACTTCTCGAAGATAAAACGCCGCGAACACAGAAATCGCCGCGCCGACAATGATCAGCAAGACAAAAAGAAGCTGAAAAATGAATTTGAACAGGGAAAACTTTTTCTTCTTCTGCGTACCCGCTTCACGAGGGCGGGCTTCGTTATTCCCCGTAGAAGGAGTCTTTGGTTTTCGAACCGGCCTCTCCGACATTTGCATTGGATTCCTCCCTGACGTAAAAACTTTGCTCACTTACTTCAACGGAACATTTTCGTTTCGACAGAACTGCATTGCAACTTAACCCCTCGTTTGTGCAG